>JBBKXN010000001.1:0-2520 GCA_037969475.1 Pyrinomonadaceae bacterium
TTTTGTCCTGTCAATTTCGCCTGAACGGCTTGTTCGATTAGATTATGAGTCTCAAAACATCAGCGCGTCCCCGATCAAAGGAACCCGAAAACGCGGAATAGATCCAGCCGATGACACGCGTTTACGAAACGATCTGATTACAAGTAAAAAAGATCGGTCGGAGAATGTGATGATTGTTGACCTTATGCGGAACGACATCGGCAAAGTTTGCGAGTTCGGATCAGTAAAAGTCGAAAAACTCTGCGATCTCGAAATTCATCCGACGCTTTTTCACCTTGTTTCAACGATCAGTGGAAAGGTTCGTGACGAAATCAGTCAGGCAGACATTATCAAGGCGGTCTTCCCTTGCGGGTCGATCACGGGTGCGCCAAAGATCAGGACGATGAAGATAATCGATGAACTCGAAACGGCAAACCGCGGTCTTTCAATGGGCGCGATCGGATGTCACATCCCGAAAACCGGTTTTGATTTGAACGGTGTTTTTGAACTGAACGTCGCGATTAGGACGATGGTTATCCGGCAAAACAACGCGATATTCAATGTTGGCGGAGGAATTGTTATTGATAGCGATCCAAAAGACGAATATGAAGAATCTTTATTAAAAGCGAAAGCTTTGTTTAATTCGCTCAATGCGCATTTTGAATAGCGAAAGAACTTTGGAACAAATCCTCCTCGATGGTGTCTAATCCTTCAAATTCAATTCTTTGGGGGAATAAATATGCATGCTAAACCGACGATAAATGTTACGCCTTTGATCGATGTCTTGTTAGTTTTGTTGATCATTTTCATGGTTATCACACCGCTCAAGCCGACCGATTTTAAGGCGAAGATCCCGGCCGAACCAAAACCAAGCAATCCGGCCGATCCCCATATTAATACATTGGTGGTTACTCTCCGTTCGGATTCAAAATTGCTGCTCAATAACGAAGGCGGATATGGAAACGTCCAGAATTCCGAAGATTTGGTAAAGCGTCTTTCGGACATTTTCAGACAAAGAACAGAAAACGGAGTTATGTCACAGACCTTATTCGCACGGAATGATCTGACTTATGACCAAAAAGTTGAAAAGACAGTCTTTATTAAAGCCCCACGATCGATTAATTATGGAAGTGTCGCCAAGGTGATTGATGCGGTTAAGATATCTGGTGCCGATCCGATTAGTTTGCAGATCGATGATCTTGAATGAGTAAACCGAATGAGAGATCCGAAAAAATGTGAAGTTTTTCAATTTTCGATAAGTTTTGTGGTATAATTCGGATGTCTTTTTGGACGATTTCTACAAATTCTACTCTCCCTTTATTTCGAAATGGTGAATTACTACAAAGCCCTGAAAGTTTCACCCAAGGCTTCTAAAAAAGAGATTAAGTCGGCGTATCGCCGTCTCGCTCGAAAAGTCCATCCGGATATAAATGAAACGACGGATTCTTCCAGCCAAGAGTTCGCGCAAATTACAAAAGCATATAAGACACTTCTGAACCCTCAGAAACGAGCTGATTACGACCGTCAATTACTTCAGGATAAATATGACCGCGAAAACGGTTCTGTACTTTCTTCGGAAAACGCGCATGCAAAACGTTGGCGCCAAATGGTTTATGAGCGCAGATATAATGAGATAATTGATCGCATGATCGCTGAAGAACGCCGCGAGTCGATGGCGTTGCAGCGCGTAATTTTCCCGACAGTTGCGCTTTTTGTTTCGACCGCGTTTGTCGCGATATTCAAGCCGGCGATTTGGACAAATTCCCCCACGATCGGAAAAATTGTGATCTTTTCCCTTTTCATAATTGGTTGCATCCATTTGTTTAAGCGCCTTAAGGCGGGATTCAAACGTTACACCTACGGTTACGAAAATATCCACGATTCGATATTGGAAGAATCTGAAAACGCAGCAAAACCATATACAAAGTTTACCGCGATTTCATTCTTAGTGGTCGGGCTCCTGGTCAGCCTTGGAATTGGTTTGGTTATCGGAAACTACTTTGAATTCATTATAAATGCGTCAATCCCTGCAATGTTTTCGCCAACCTTAAAACCGGAATTTGTCGTTTATCCCCCGATTTTTGTGCTTTGTGTTGATCTAATGCACACTCTTGCTGCGCGACTCGAAAACTAGCCGCGTACCTTGACATCAATTTTTGCAGCATTTATACTTTTCAATTCTCTGAATGGAGAATTTTTCAAGTATTTATTAATAAGAGTTTACGGAGATATTGGATGCCAAATCATAAGTCAGCCGAAAAACGAGTTCGGCAAACCGCAAGACGTAATGCGGTTAATCGCGCAAATCGCAGCGGTTTACGTTCACAGATCAAGAAACTGCGATCTGCATTAGCTAGCCACGATAAAGAACAGAGTCAGGGGCTGCTTAATGCGACGATAGGTCTAATCGATAAGTCTGTTAATAAAGGAATCTTGCACAAAAACACGGCGGCCCGCTACAAATCGCGTCTGACGCTGCATGTTAACGATTTGTCCAGGTAGAGGTCTAAATTGATAAAAATTTTTTCGCCTTTTATAGCG
>JBBKXN010000002.1:0-61300 GCA_037969475.1 Pyrinomonadaceae bacterium
CGGTGGCGGCGGTGGACGCGGCAATCGCTGGTAACTAGCTACAAGCTCACAACAACAATTACTATTACTAAGTGCCTTTCGCCTTGTTTTAGCCGTAAGGCACTTTTTCTTTATTGTCCTCATATTGAAGGACTTCACAATTACAACAATTAAAAATTATTTTCGTTAGGAAACCGGCAACCTGCCGTTATTGTCTGAGACAAGTTCATAAAGTGGTAAAAACCATGGTCTTAACGATTTTGAATTTTAGAAATTATTAAGGATATTTATGACTTTTTCAGATTTGGGATTGACCGCGTCGCTTGTGCGAAAATGCGAGTCCCTTGATTTTACAGAACCTACGCCAATTCAAAAACAGGCAATTCCTGTTATTCTAAAAGGCGAGGATCTTATTGGATGTGCCGAAACAGGCACGGGAAAAACGGCGGCATTTCTTTTGCCGACGATTCAAAAACTTGCGGCACAAAATGCCCGCGGTGTCCGTGTTTTGATCGTTGCTCCTACCCGCGAACTCGTTTCGCAAATCTCGCAAGAATATATAAAATTTGCGAATAACAATCTGCGTTGTGCGAGCATCATCGGCGGCGCGAGTATGAACAAGCAGATCAGCACACTTCGCCGAGGTGTAAACGTAATTATTGCAACGCCCGGACGTCTTCTCGATCACGTAAAACGTGGAACTATCAACCTTTCACAGGTTGAAACATTGATCCTCGACGAAGCGGATCGAATGCTCGATATGGGATTTTTACCGGCGATCCGCGACATTTTGAATTTGGTTCCAAAGCAGCGACAGACGCTTCTTTTTTCGGCAACGGTTTCGGATTCGATCAAAAGTCTGGCCTATTCAATTATGGATGAGCCAAAGGTTATCGAAGTAAGCAGAGAAAATTTGACTGCAAGAACAGTTGACCAAAAAGCCTATCCCGTCGCAGCAAACTCAAAAACTGCGCTGCTGCTAAATTTACTCGAAGCGGACAGCTACGAGCGCGTAATCGTTTTCACTCGTACTAAACGGGGTGCCGACCGCATCGCACATATTTTGACACAGCGCGAAATGCGTGCGAATCGAATTCATTCAAATCGCTCGCAATCGCAGCGAGAAACTGCGCTTAGAGATTTCAAGCATGGAAGGGCAAAAATAATGGTTGCGACCGATATTGCGTCGCGTGGAATTGATGTCGATGCGGTTTCGCACGTAATAAATTATGACGTGCCGGAGGCTCCGGAGGATTACGTTCATCGCGTTGGTCGAACCGGCCGTGCCGGGAATTCCGGGAAAGCGATCACTTTTGTTTCACCTGTTGAAGAAATGTCGATGAGAGATATCGAAAGACTCACGAAGCAAAAGGTCGAACGAGTTCTGATGCCTGAATTTGGCGGAACCGCGTTTATTCCAAATTCCCATAAGAAGCCCCAAGGACGATACGGACGGCGTAGATCGGGAAGGTCACTCCGAGCCAGATAAGTCACAAAAGCGAAAGTGTTGATAATTTACAAACTTTCGCTTCTTTTTGCCGCTTGGCATCGACTGAACAAATCCGCATACTTGGGTTTGTGACTGAAACATTAAGACCGATCGTCGAATTTCGAAATGTAAATTTCTCGGTCGGAAGTTACCAAATTCTAAAAAACCTTGATCTCGTAATAAACGAGGGCGAGGTTTTTGTGCTTTTGGGTGAATCGGGCTGCGGGAAAACCACGACGCTGAAGCTTATTAACCGTTTGATCGAGCCAACGAGCGGGGAAGTTTTGGTAGAAGGAAAAGTCACTACGGCTTGGGACTCAATAAAACTTCGGCGACGGATCGGTTATGTTTTGCAGGAGGCGGGACTTTTTCCGCATTTTGATGTTAAGCGAAACGTTGCGCTCGTGCCTGTATTGGAGAATTGGGATTCAAGACTAGTGCGCAAACGGACTGATGAGATGCTTTCCCTGGTCGGGCTCGAACCAAAGCGATTTGCAGATCGCTTTCCAAGCGAGCTTTCCGGCGGTCAAAGACAGAGAGTTGGTGTCGCAAGAGCTTTGGCGGCGGACCCTGATCTTCTATTACTGGACGAGCCTTTTGGCGCGCTCGATGCGATCACGCGAAGGCATTTACAAAAGGAATTTGCGAAACTGGTAAAAGACATTGGGAAAACGGCGGTTTTTGTAACACACGACCTTCAGGAGGCTTTTGCGCTTGGAACGAGAATTTGTCTGATGGATAAAGGCGAGATCGCTTTGGTTGAAACGCCTGAGAATTTTAGGAAATCCGAATTGCCGCTTGTGCGGGAATATCTGGATACTTTGGTGTCATGAAGAAATCTAAACGCAGAGAACGCAGAGAAATTTTAACAGGAATGAAGAGGATGAAAGGCAATTTCTTTGGCTCAATCCTATAAAATCCCTGTATAGCGCCTTTATCCTTGTTAAAAAAACTTCAAAAAAATCTCTTCGTGCTCCGCGTTCTCTGCGGTAAAAAACTTTTATGAATCTTTTTGAATTCATACAACAAAACTGGTCAGAACTTTTCGCGCTAACCCGCGAGCACGTTTTTCTTGTGTTTGTTTCTACGGCGTTTGCGGTTCTTGTAGGCGTTCCGTTGGGAATCGTATTGACACGAAAAAAATCTCTCCAAACTCCGATCCTTGGATTCGCAAACATAATGCAGACCGTTCCATCGCTCGCGCTATTTGGCCTTCTCATCCCGATTTCGTTTATTGGGATCGGTTCAAAACCGGCGATAATCGCGCTTACACTTTATGCGCTTCTGCCCGTGATCAGGAATACGGTAACCGGAATTTCCGGTATCGACGCGAAGATAAAGGAAGCGGCGACGGCGATGGGGATGACCGATTGGCAGATCTTACGCCAAGTCGAACTGCCGTTGGCAATGCCTGTAATTCTGACTGGAATTCGTGTTGCGGTGGTGATTTCCGTCGGCGTTGCGACCATTGCGGCGGCGATCGGGGCAGGCGGTCTTGGAACATATATATTTCGCGGGCTTCGTCAAAACGATAACAATTTAATACTCGCTGGTGCGATGTTTTCCGCGTTGCTCGCCCTTGTAGCAGATTTTGGTTTGGGGCAAATTGCGAAGCTTTATGAGCCGAAAAGTTCGGAGAATCAAACTTCAGGTATACGTCGAAAGGTAGCCGCATTTACATCTATCGGGTTGATCGGAGCGCTTGTTGGTTTTAGTGTGATCTCAAATTTCAAACCATTTGTGTCGAATTCAGTAGCAAATGTGACGACTAAGATCCGTGTCGGATCAAAGGATTTTACGGAATCTTTGATCTTGGCCGAGATCCTTGCGCAGACACTCGAGAAAAAGGGAGTTGCGGTCGAACGAAAATTGGAACTTGGCGGAAACCTCGCGCACGATGGGCTAACTTCAAATCAGATAGACGTTTATCCGGAGTATACAGGAACAGCATTTACCGCGATCCTAAAACACCCACCGATCACCGATCCAAAGAAAGTTTATGATCAAACAAAACTTGAATATGAAGAGAAGCTTGACCTAAGTGTAAGCCCGCCGCTTGGGTTTGCAAATGATTTTGCGATTCTGGTGCGTGGCGACGTGGCGATGAAGAATAATTTAAAAACTATTTCTGATGCCGTAAGTATCGCAAAAAATTGGCAAGCAGGGTTTGGTCAGGATTTTATGTCGCGCGCGGATGGCTATGAAGGATTCCGCAAAGCGTATGGTTTTAATTTTGTTCGACAACCGCGCGAAATGGACCTTGCCTTGACCTACCGGGCATTGGCTTCTGGCGAACTCGACATCATCGCGGGAAATTCTACTGACGGTTTGATCTCGGCTCTTGACCTGTTTCAATTGAAGGACGACAGGCAATATTTTCCGCCATATCAAGCGGTTTTCATCGTTCGAAAAGATGCTATTAAAAAATCTAAAATTTTGCTTGTAACCCTGAAAGAGCTGGAAAATAGCATTTCAACCGAAGAAATGCGTAAGCTAAACTATGAAGTTGACGGCAATAATCGGCAACCGAAAGATGTTGCGAAAGAATGGGTTAGAGAGAAACATGGTTAGGATAACGGAATAAATGCGTGGCGCATCTGGATTATCTTATTGACATCAATTTTCGGGATAGCATATATTCAAAGAGATGATCGTTCGGCTAAAAACACTATTCTTCATTCTTGTGCTCAGCGTGAGCGTATTTTCAGGCACACCGCTTGGCGATACGAATATGAAAGAAAACGTGTGTCCGATGAAATGCTGTAAGAAGAATTCAGCGAAATCACAAAAGCCTAAGGACGCAAATGCGAAATCCCTCTGCCGCGTCCTCGTTTGTTCGGATACGGTTCCGACAAACGCGCCGTCGAATGTACAGATAAATCTCGCGCCGATTTTTATTGCGTCGGAGAGAATTTCTTTTTTTGAAATCCTTTTTTCAACGACGCCGAAAGATGATAGCAAGAAAACTTTTGCACTCAGCACGCCTCAGAAAAACCTTCCGAAGTTTATCCGACATCAAAGAATCTTGATCTAGTTTTTATGTAGAAGTGTGTCTTTTTCAGGCCAAAGTGTGTCTGGAAAGAGGCATTTTTGTATTTAAAGTAAATGTTTACGTGTGATGTATTGCAAGCACAGACATGAGTTTTGAATTCAACAACCGATTGTTAAACATGGGATTAATAGAAGAATTCAAATTAATTAATTAGATAAAAGAGGGGATAGAAAATGAGTAAAACGATCTACGGCTTTTTAATTGCCGCGCTGGTAATCATAACGGTTTCTGCTTTTTCGGCGTGCAGCAATAGCGATCAGCAGACCGCTTCGGCAGAAAAAGATCCATCTGAGAGCAATAAAATGATGGATCATAAAGATGGAATGACGGGTGATATGGATGACATGGATCACGGTGAGTCAGCTGAAAGTAAAGAAATATCAGCCAACTTTTCAGATCAAAGAAACGGTCAAACCGCAGCAATCATCGATGCCTTCGACCAAACAAAAAAAGGGCTAGATGCAAATGACGGCGTTATAACTGCCGAAGGAGCAAAAGTGCTGATCGCTGCGTTTGCCAAGTTAGATGCGACGAAGTTGCCCGAAGACAAGCGCAAAGAATTTGCAGAAATTGTTGAAAGTGCAAAAGAACATGCCGAGCATATAGTAAAAAGCGAAATCCCGCATCAAAAAGAACATTTCGAATCGTTAACCAAGGATTTGAAAGACCTTTTCTCATTGATCAATAAGGGAGGTAAGGAAAGTTAGATCTTTTGATTTCCAAACGCTTTGAACGGGAATCAAGCTTTTAACGAGGAAATTGGCTTTTTACGGGGAAATTTGCAAATTGAATGTAATGGAGATCGGACGTGAAAAAGCGATTCAACTTTAAAAAGATTGCAAAAGTAACGGCACTTATTTTGTTTGCAGTCTTTGTCGGAATGCAATTTATTCCGTCGTCGACACGCAATCGGAGTAATGCCGTACGGGAATCGGACGTAACGAAGACTTTTAATGTACCTAATGACGTTAAAAATGTGCTGAAGACCTCCTGTTACGATTGCCATAGCAACAATACGAATTACCCCTGGTACCACAAGATCCAACCCGTCGATTGGTTTATGGAAGGACACATTACGGACGGGAAAAAGGAATTGAATTTTAGCGAATTTGGAACCTATTCTGAACGACGACAAAAAACCAAATTGAAATCCATCATCAGCCAGATCGAAGCAGATGAGATGCCGCTTCCTTCTTACACTTATATACATTGGGACGCAAAACTTTCGAATAAACAGAAAAAATTGCTGAAAGATTGGATCAGAGGAATCGAGGGTGGATCTTAACGAATTTGTAAATTTAAACTTATAGGAGAAACAGAAAAAATGAATAAAACAAAAATAATAATCGGATTAACAATACTTCTTTCGGTAATAGCTTTAGCAGCGGCTTGCGGAGGGGCTGGAACCTCGACCGCGTCAGATATGAAGACGATCGCGGACAAAAAGGTCAACGATAAACTGACCGTAAAACTATCGAGTGCTGACGGCAAACTAAAAACGGGTCAGCAAGAGTTGTTACTTAGCTTTACGGACGGCTCTGGAAAACCTACTGAAATAAATGCGGCAACTTTGAACTTTCATATGCCGGCAATGGGTTCAATGGCCGAAATGAATAATTCTGGTACTCTGACGACGACATCGACACCCGGGCAATTTAAGGTGAACGTCAATATGGAAATGGCAGGCGATTGGACCGCAAAGATCTCATACGACGGAGCGGAAACAGGCGAAACGAAAATTTCAACAAAAGCCGAATAGACCAGACGAAGGAGCGGTTATCAGTCGGCGATGTTCGACTGATAACCGGATTTCAAAATACTCATATACGGGGGAAATATGGAAAAGGAAAAAGAGGAAATTACGAAAAATGAAACTTCAGCTCATGACAGTGAAATGCCAATGCATCAACCAAAAGAAATAAAAGTAGATGAAATGGAACATGGCGGAATGAATTCAGGGAGTTATCGGAAGTTTGCTCTCATGATTTTAGTTTCATTTTTTACAATGTATATCGTGATGTTCTTGAATGCGGACAAATTTGACCACGTTTATATGAGCCTGATGCGGATTTATATGACGATCTTGATGATCTGTCCGATGGCAATCACGATGCTCCTTTTTATGAAGGGAATGTACAAGAATCAGAAGATAAACGCGGGAATTTTGGCCGGAAGTATTCTTGTCTTTGCATTTACATTTTATTTTGTCCGGACTCAAGCATTTATCGGCGATAAGCAATGGATGCGCGCAATGATTCCACACCATTCGTCGGCAATACTGACAAGTTCGGAAGCCGATCTGAGTGATCCCGAAGTTAAAGAATTGGCAGATGAGATCATCAAAGCGCAGGAAAAAGAAATCGCTTTGATGAAACGCCTTCTGGAAAAATCGGATCGCTAAATTCCGCCAACTGCAAAAATATGATTCACAAAATTATCGAATGGGCGCTGAAAAATCGGGGTATCGTTCTCGCTTTGTTTTTAGGCATAGCTGGTTTCGGGTATTGGGCGTTGGTTCACACACCAATTGATGCGATTCCCGATGTTTCGGAAAATCAGGTGATCGTTTTCACCGATTGGGCAGGGCGTTCGCCGCAGGAAGTCGAAGACCAGATTACATATCCGCTTGTAACGAATTTGCAGGGGCTCCCCGGTGTAAAGGTCGTCCGTGCGAGTTCGGCGTTTAGCTTTTCGATGATCAATATCATCTTCGAGGAGAATGTCGAACTGTATTGGGCGAGGACTCGCATCTTGGAACGCTTAAATGTCGTTCGCGGTCAGCTTCCGGCAGACGTCACGCCGACGCTTGGACCTGATGCGACGGGGGTAGGGCAGGTTTTTTGGTACACGCTCGAATCGGATAAATACTCTTTGCGCGAACTGCGGACAATGCAGGATTGGTTTGTTCGTTACCAGCTAAATTCGGTAAAAGGCGTGGCGGAAGTTGCTTCGGTCGGCGGGTATGTACAGCAATATCAGATCGATGTTGACCCAAATCTGCTACGCAGTTACGGGATGCCGATCTCAAAGATCATCGAAGCGGTTCAGAAATCAAATAATAACGTCGGCGGAAATGTTGTCGAACAATCGGGGCAGTGGGCTGTTGTTCGCGGCATCGGTTTGATCGAATCGACGGCGGATGTTGAAAACATTGTCATCGGCTCAAGCAATGGAACGCCCGTCTATGTCAAGAATGTTGCAAATGTGAAAATTGGCGATTCCTTTCGCGTCGGTGCTTTGGACAAAAACGGCAAGGAAGCAGTCGGCGGGGTTGTTATCGCGAGATATGGTGTAAATACGCTTGATGTTATCGAAGCAACAAAGAAGAAAATAAAAGAGATCGAAGTTGGCTTACCTGAAGGCGTTAAAGTCGTTCCGTTTTACGATCGCACGCAGCTTATCAATCGCGCAACCTCCACGTTGACACGCACTTTGATCGAGGAATTAATTCTCGTCACACTCGTTCACATACTTTTTCTTTTCCACTTTCGTTCTATCTTGATCGTTTCGATTCCGCTTCCTCTCGCCGTCTTGATGTCATTCCTGTTTATGTATTTCATGGGAATTTCGTCCAACATTATGTCGCTTTCGGGCATTGCAATTGCAATTGGGGTATTGGTTGATGCGGGTATTGTAGTCACCGAAAATGCCTTTCGGTATATAGAGAAAAATGAGGTTGATACAAATGATAAACAAGCAATTTGGCATGCGGTATTAGAATCCACAAAACTCGTCGGGCGGCCCGTATTCTTTTCGATGGCGATAATCATATTGGCATTCATTCCCGTATTTGCACTCGAAGGACGCGAAGGAAAACTCTTCCATCCGCTTGCCTTTACAAAAACTTTTGCAATGATTGCCGCGACAATTATTGCGGTTACGCTTGTTCCTGTTTTGTGTACATTCCTACTCCGCGGAAAAATGCACTCGGAAGACTCAAATCCTGTGATGCGTTTCCTGCAAAAGCTCTATAAACCTGCACTCATCGCCGCGCTAAAGAATCGTTTTGTTGCCGTCTTGATCGCACTCGCATTGTTTAGCGGTGCAGTTTTTCTGGCGGTCGGGATCGGCTCGGAATTTATGCCGAATTTGAACGAGGGCGATCTGATGTTTATGCCCGTTACGGATCCGGCGATTTCGATGGGCGAAGCGTTGAAATTGATAAAAAAACAAGACGAAATAATCGCTTCCTTTCCGGAAGTCGAACACGCCGTCGGAAAGATCGGACGGGCGGATTCTTCGACCGATCCTGCTCCCGTGAATATGAATGAAACGATCATTCACTTAAAACCCAAGGAAGAATGGCGTGCAGGTGTTACACGCGAATCTTTGATTTCCGAAATGGATTCAAAACTGAAAATGCCGGGTGTTACAAACATCTGGACACAGCCGATCATCAACCGAATCGAGATGCTCGCAACGGGGATTCGCTCAGAGATCGGAGTAAAAATTTTCGGCAATGATTTGAAAATCCTCGAAAAACTTTCCAACGAAGTCGCGGCGGCCGTCAGCACTGTTGATGGCGCAAAAGATGTCTATCCTGAAAAGGTTATCGGTACGCCGTATATTGACATCGACATCAATAGGCAAGCGGCAGCACGCTATGGAATTGATGTCGGGATGATTAACGACGCCATCGAAAAGGGCATCGGTGAAACAAATCTTTCGACGACGATCGAAGGACGGCAGCGCTTTCCGATACGCGTTCGTTACGCGCCCGAGTTCCGAGACAAAGTCGAAAATATTGGGCAGATTCCGCTCGTGCTGGCTGACGGAATGACGATTCCATTGTCGCAGGTCGCTGACATTCGCACGACCGACGGCGCGTCCATGATCCAAAGCGAAAACGGGCTTCTCAAAGGAACTGTTTTACTGAATGTTCGCGGGAGAGACATCGGTTCGTTTGTGGCGGAGGCTGACGCAATTGTTAAACAAAAGGTGCAATTACCGGCCGGTTATTACATTTCTTGGAGCGGGCAATTCGAAAATCAACAGCGAGCAAAACAGCGTCTATTGTTGGTAGTTCCGATCGTCCTCATAGTAATTTTCGGCTTGCTTTATATGACATATAACTCCGCCGTCGAAGCGGCACACGTTCTTCTCGCTGTGCCGTTTGCGCTAACAGGCGGGGTTTATCTTCAGTGGCTTCTTGGCTACAACTTCTCAGTAGCGGTTTGGGTCGGATTCATCGCGCTTTTTGGTACGGCGGTTCAGACGGGCGTCGTAATGGTCATTTATCTGGAAGAAGCAGTTGATAAAAAGCGGAAAAAACTTGGGGCTTTGACCCGGGGAGATTTATTTGACGCCATTGTAGAGGGTGCGCTTCTGCGCCTCCGTCCCAAGGTGATGACCGTAACTACAGTCGTCGCCGGACTTTTGCCCATCATGTGGAGTTCTTCCACGGGAGCAGAAGTTATGAAGCCGCTTGCTACGCCTGTTCTCGGTGGGATGGTTTCGAGCCTCTTGCACGTATTGATAATTACGCCTGTGATCTTTTATTGGATTCATGGACACAGATTGGACAAGGAAAACGCTCGGGCAATTGACGAAGATGCTTATGTGGGTGAAATTGATGAATAGAACTATAAAGGAAATTTTAACGACGGAGAAGCGGATTAATGGGATGGGCAAAAGCAGATTTCAGAATAGAATCGGTTGTAAGTCATTACGTATATATCAGCTTTTTAAAAAACCCTCTTCATCTCTGACAACTATATCTGTGTCTATCTGTGTGCATCTGTGTTTAGTTTTCTTGGTTTCATTGTTTTTAATGCCAAACTTATTTGCTCAAATTGTCATTGAGCCGGTAGTTGAAAAGGTCGAGCCGGAACAGATCATGCCGGACGTTAAGCTAACGATCGGGCGATATCTTAATTTAACAAATGGAACAACTGCGGACGAAGCCGTTCGTATCGCACTTGAAAATAATGGTGAAATTCGGGCTTTGCGTGATGATTTAGAAGCAACAAGGGCACAGATCAAACAAGCCGAACTCAAAGCGAATCCGCGCCTGATGATCGGAGGAAGCATTCAACCGTTTGGGAGTATGAACGGTGAGATGGCTCAATTGACTTTGCCGCTTGAGCTCGGCGGAAGACGCAGAGCGAGAATTGATGTCGCGAAAAATCAATTTAAGGTGCGTGAAGCGACACTTTCAAACAGTGAACGCCAACTCGCCGCGGAAGTTCGTTTGAAATTTGGTGAATCTCTGGCTTTGATCGAAAAGCTGAAATTTCTTGAGGAATTGGTAGCGAATGTTGAGCAAGGGTATAAATTGATTTCCGCAAAAGTCGTTGAAGGAAGTAATGCGCCGCTTGAGCAAAACATGAGTTTGGTCGAATTCAACCGGGTTCGTTCGATGCGTGAAATGGCAGTTGCGAATGTTGAGATAAAACTGCTCGAATTGCGAAATGTGTTGGGACTTGAAGCAATCGAACCATTGCGCCTTCAAGGAGATTTTGAAAACCTTTTTGATAGACTTCCGCCGCTTGGCGCGGCAAATGAACAGGCGCTTTTGCGACGCCCTGATTTGGAATCGCTTCGTTTATCACTTGGCCTTGGAAACGCAATGTTGGAACAAGCACGTTCTGAAGGACGAATTGATGCGGGAGTTTCCCTCGGTTATCAACGAATGACAAGAATGATGCCTCAGGTTGTAAATCAAAATCCGGTTGAGCTTGATTCTAGGGTAGTTGGCGAAAGTTTTATAACTTTCGGAGTTGAATTAATGCTTCCGGTTCGAAATAAAAACCAAGGAAACATAGAATCTTCTTCTCTCGAAATTAGTGCGACAGAAAAGCGTCTTGAATTTGGCGAATTGACGGTGCGGCGAGAGGTCGCGGCCGCTTACGCGAGGTTCGAAGGTGCGGCGCGTGCATTGGCAATTTACCAGGTTGGGGTGAGAAATCAGGCAAAGCAAAACCTAAATGTAATATGGCAGACATATGAATTCGGTGACAAAGATTTACTTGATTATATCGGCGAAGAGCGAAGGTATTTAGAGCTTGAGAACGCATTAATCGATGCCCAGTTGGAAGTCTATCAGGCAAGGATCGAAATTTATCGGGCGATGAATGCGCCCGAATTGATTACAAAATGAACAACGAAAAAGACAAATTGGAAAATATCGAAGATATTTCTGAAGAGAAAAATTCTCAGACACAAGAATCTGCTGAAGATTACGAGGTTGTCGAATTACTAGAACCGGCAGATAAGCCTAAAACCTCAACCGGAAAATTTCTGATTCCCGCTGTTTTGGGTATTGCTTTGATCATTATCGCGTTTGCCGCCTGGATCTTCTTGTTCAGGGAAGAAGGGGGCAAGCCGGTGCCTGCACCGAGAAATACTGCATTTGGAGATGATTCGGGTTCTGGTGAAAAACTACCTGCCGGGGAGCAAAAAATCACTTTGACCGATGAACAATTAGAAGCGGCGGGGTTGAAAATTGTCGAGGTCGGGGAAACGATTGATGCAGTAGCAATGAATGAAACAACAACGGGAGTTGTCAAAGCAAACGAATATAAACAAACACCGGTTATCTCGCAGGTTAGCGGAGTTGTAAAAGTTATCAATGCTGATCTCGGGCAATTTGTGAGAAAAGGACAAACGATCGCAATTGTTGCAAGTCAAGAGCTTGCAGAAACGCAGTCGAAGTATCTTTCGATGAAAGCTGAGCTTGATGAATCGGAGAAGCGTTACAGGAGAGCCTTGAGTTTATCTGAAATCAGCGAAGAAAGCCGTAATGAATTAGACAAAACAACTGCCAATCTAAAAGCGGCGGAAGCTAAGCTAACCGAAACAAAAAGCAATTACGAACGCTCGAGAAAATTAGTGGAGATCGGTGCGATAAGCCGGCGTCAGCTTGAGGTTGTAACAACCGATCTAAAAGTTGCCGAGGCTGAGGTGCGAGAGGCGAAAAATAGATTTGATAGAGCAAGGGAACTTTTGAAGATTAACCCCGCCCGAAAAAATGAAGTTGATCAATTTTTAACGAAGGTGCGAAATCAGCAGGCCGACATTGCCTCGGTGCGTGAGAAATTATTGGTTTTGGGACTGTCGAAACAACGAGTAAATTCGCTTCGTTCGCCTAGTCAGATAAATGCAGATCTGCCAATACCTTCGCCGATCTCCGGAACAATTACCGAGCGAATTGCCAACCAAAATGAAGTTATTTCGATGAACGGGAAATTGGCGCAAGTGACAGATCTTTCAACAGTTTGGGTGATCGGGCAAGTATACGAAAAAGATCTCGGTAAATTGAGGATGGGAAGCGGGGCGAGTATTACTTCAGATTCATATCCCGGCGAACTTTTTCGTGGACAAATTTCTTACATCGATCCAAATTTAGATACGAATACGAGAACGGCTCAAGTCCGTATAGAGATTCCAAACCCCAATCAGAAACTAAAACTTGGTCAGTATGTGACGATTGCTTACGCTTCTTTAGGCGGTTCGGAAAAAACCGCTCCGCTAGTGCCGAAAGAAGCAGTTCAAACTATCGGCGATCAAAAGATCGTTTTTCAAGCGACGGACGATCCTAAAATTTTCGTTTTAAGACCTGTAAAACTCGGACAGGAAAAGCAAAATGCTTATCCTGTTATTGAAGGAATTTTCGTCGGTGATAAGGTTGTAACAGACGGAAGTTTTTTGCTTCGGGCGGAATACTTGAAGACCAATCCGAATAATTTATAACAAAAAGGCCTCGAACCGAATCGAAGCCTTTTTGCTCGGGGGATTGCTAAGCAATTTACTTTCGTTTTAATAGAAAACCTAATACCAGACCGATCGCCGCGGAAATCAGAATCGTTTGTCCGGGTTTCTGACGGGCATATTCTTTGGCATCTTCGACCAGCTCTTTTGGATCCTTGTCTTTCAGCTCGTTGAATTTTTCACCGGCTTGAGTCAATTTTTCATTGGCGAAAACCTTAGCCTTCTCTGCCGCGTCCTGAATCTTTTGACCGTATTCTTGTGCTTGCATCTTTAAATCTCCTAAATATTCGTCGTCTAACTTACCCGATTTCTCATCCGTCACCGGTATAAGACTTTGTTCTAATTCCTTCTCAGCTTTTTCTACCTCTTTTTCAAATTCTGACATGTTAATTTCTTCTCCTTACAATAAAAAGTTTCTGAAAACCTTCGACTTTGCGCAGATCTTTCACCCACATAGATTTTTCGGATGAGCTTTGTGCATAGAAAGTTGTAACGAATTCGCGAGAAAAAAAGTTCAAAAAATACAGGATCTTTACTTGACAAAAACGATCGGAAAATGCGAATCTTGCAAGTTAGTAAGCACTTACTTACATGGAGAAGAACGATAATTGGTCAATAAAACCGAACACATAGTGACGCGTATGAGCGGCGAAAAGAGAAGGATACAGATCCTTGAGGTCGCTATTCGCCTATTTGCAAAGCAAGGTTTTAGCGGAACTACAACGAAGAAAATCGCTCAAGAGGCCGGTGTTTCGGAAGCCATGGTGTTTAAACATTTCGCAAATAAAGACAAACTTTATGCCGACATTATTGATTACAAAGCTTGCAATCACGGGCTCGAGGATCCATTTGCCGAAATATCCGAAGAGCTTAAGAATAAGGATGATTTTGGTATTTTTTACGGAATGGCTCTCAATGCTCTCCGCCATCATGAGGAGGATAAAGATTTTATCCGGCTTTTGCTTCATTCAGCACTCGAGAATCATGAACTGTCGAAAACATTCTTCGATAGCTATGTTTCGGAAATATACGATTTCTTAAGTGGATACATCAATCAGCGACAGAAAGACGGTGTTTTTCTTGATGTCGAACCGAAAATTATCGTTCGGGCATTTGTAGGTATGATGATCCATCATTCGATGAGCAATACACTCTGGGATCCCGAGCAGAAAATACTGAAGGTTTCTGACGAACAGGCGGCACGCGAATTCGCCAATATTTTACTAAATGGAATTAAGAAGTAGAAAAAGTTTTATGCGTTTATTCAAAACCTTATTTTTATTCATGGCTGCGGTTTTTGCCGTTTCATCCTGCAGAAACTCGGGTGCGGAAAATGCAAACAGCAACACGGAGACGCCGATAATAAGCATTGAGACCACCCTCGCAAAGGTTCAGCAAATTCCAACTTATTTGGAGGCTACCGGATCTCTTTCGAGCGATGCGGAATCAAATGTTGCGCCAACAATCGGCGGAAAAGTTCTACGTGTAAATTTTGACGTCGGAAGCTACGTTAAAAAAGGTGATGCGTTGGTACAACTAGACGCAGGGGACGCGCAAATTCGGCTCAGACAGGCCCAAGCGCAGGCGGATCAATCGCGTAAAGCAATAAAACAAGCAGAAGCGGGAGTGGATCAGGCGATCGCGAATTTACGTCAAAATCAGGCGCGACTCGGTCTGACGAGCGGAAGCAATTTCGATATAAACAAATTTTCGCAGGTAATTTCCGTAACGGCGCAGCTTCGATTGGCTGAAAAAGAATTGAACCGATATGAGAAGTTAATAGAATCCGGCGATGTTTCGCGATCGGCATATGATCAGAAAAAAGCTCAGCGGGATCAGCTTTTGGGCCAACTTGAGGAAGCACGGTCAAATGCCGCTGTTGCGATAAAAGCAATTCAAACTGCGGAGAGTGCCGTCGGATCTGCTCGAACACAGGTGGGAAATGCCCAGGCGGCACTTGCCACCGCTCTGACACAGGTTGACCAGGCCCGGAAAGGAATCACCGACAACACAATTTACGCACCGATCAGCGGTTACATTTCGGAACGAAATGCAGATCCGGGCGAATTTATTACGCCAAACCAACCAAACGCAAAAATAGCAACGATTGTTAGAACGGCTGTTTTACGCTTGAAAATTGATGTGCCCGAGCAATCTATAGGAAAGGTTGCGGTCGGGCAGGGAGTTTCAGCACAGGTTTCGGCATATCCTGATCGAAAGTTTGCAGGAACGATCGTCCGGATTTTGCCGAGCTTAAATCCGCAATCGAGAACGTTGACGGTTGAAGCGGAGATCGAAAATATCGGCGGGATGCTAAAACCGGGACAATTTGCAACCGTAAGAATTACACAGTCGAAACCCGAACCCGCGGTAATGATTCCGGCAAAAGCCGTAAGATCCGAGGGAGACCAAAATATCGTTTTTGTGGTAAAAGACGGCATTGCAAACGAACGCGTGGTGCAAACCGGCCTTCTGGAGAACGATATGATCGAAATAAAGCGTGGCGTGATGGAAAACGAAGTAGTCGCAACGACGAATGTCGATAAGCTCGCCGATGGGGTTATTGTTTCGCAATAACGGTTCAGAGTTTAGCGGTCAGGGCTCAGCGTCGGTTTTATTAGATATTTACGAAAATCAGATTTTACAGGTAGCAAGTTTGAGAACAATTAAACAACTCTGAACTCTAAGCTCCAAACTCTGAACTATTAAGAATTATGCAGTGGTTAGCAGAAATTTGTGTTAAACGTCCGGTATTTGCGACGATGTTGATTTTATCACTGGTCGTGGTCGGAGCATTTTCGTTTTTCTCTTTGGGGGTTGATCTATTTCCGAAGGTTGATTTTCCGACGATCACAATTACGACGGTGAATCCGGGAGCTTCGCCTGTTGAGATCGAAACCGAAGTAACGGAAAAAATTGAGGAAGTCGTAAACACGGTTAGTGGAATTGATGAATTGCGTTCGACTTCGCTGGAAGGTGTAAGCCAAGTTTTTGTTCAGTTTATTCTCGAGAAAGATGTAAACATCGCTGCGCAAGAAGTTGAAAATCGCGTGCAGCAGGCGATTCCAAACCTGCCGGAAACGGCCGAGCAGCCCACCGTACAAAAACTAGATTCGGATGCGACGCCTGTTTTGAGGGTCGTTGTTTCGGCACCTGATTCGTTGCGCGAAGTAACGGAAATTGCAAAGACCAAGGTTAAAGAGCGAATTGAATCGGTAAATGGCGTTGGTCAAGTGCGGATTGTTGGCGGACGCGAAAGGCAGATAAATGTCTGGGTCGATCCCGACAAAATGCGCTCGTTTAATATCACTCCCGTTGAAGTTACAGCAGCGCTGCGTGTTCAGAACCTTGAATTTCCCGGTGGACGTATTGATGAAGGCGCGCGAGAGATAAATATCCGTACACTTGGGAAAGTTAAAAAGGTAGAGGATTTTGAGAATGTTGTAGTAGCGACTCGCGCAAAATATGAAGTTAAGGTCAAAGATATTGGAACGGTTGAAGACGGTGCCGAAGAGCTTCGTTCCCAGTCATTTTTGAACGGAAAACCTGCCGTAACTTTGATCATTTCGAAACAATCGGGTGAAAACACGGTCGCTGTTGCACACGAAGTAAAAGATGTCTTAAAAGAAGTTGGAACTGCTTTACCGAAAGACTACAAACTCGAAATTATCGGTGATAATTCTGTTTTTATCGAGGCTTCGCTGAGTTCGATCAAGGAACATTTGATTGTTGGAAGTATTCTGGCGACGATCGTCATTTTCCTGTTTTTATGGAATTTCCGCTCGACTCTTATTGCGGCAATTGCGATCCCGACCTCCATTATTTCAACATTTGCGCTGATGTACGCGATGGGATACACGCTAAACAACATCACAATGCTTTCGTTGACACTGATGGTCGGAATCGTTGTTGACGATGCAATCGTTGTACTCGAAAACATCTATCGGTTTATTGAAGAAAAAGGAATGTCGCCCTATAGAGCTGCGATCGAGGGCACAAGGGAAATAGGTTTAGCCGTATTGGCGACAACGCTTTCACTTATGGCGGTTTTTGTTCCGATTGGTTTTATGGGCGGAATCGTTGGGCGTTTTATGTCGTCGTTTGGACTCACGTCAGCGTTTGCGATCGGGGTTTCGCTTATCGTTTCGTTCACACTTACGCCTATGCTCGCCGCGCGTTTGATCAAATGGAAGCCGCCATCAAAAAACGAAAGTTCGGATTCCGAATATGCCGAGGATTCTGGATTTACAGATGAGAACGCTCACGAAGATCAGAAAAGTTTGGTGTTCAATGATTCAAACGTCCCTGACGAAACTGCGGATGCTGACCTCCAGATCGCAAACGATGGACCGGGAATGGATGAGTCACCGCTCCTCGCAGAAAACCAAAATTCGAATCAAAAGCGTCACAAAACTTCAAAAGATTCTTGGTTTTACAAAATCATCGACGACGTTTATACGAAGATGCTTGAGTTTTCAATGTCGCATCGTTGGATCATCGTCGCAGCTTGTGTGTTGGTTATGCTGAGTATCGTGCCGCTGTTTATGTTAGTCGGTAAAAACTTCCTACCGGTAGATGACCAATCACAGTTTGAAGTGTCGGTTAGAACCGATGAAGGTACATCGCTTCAGGCAACTACCCTATTGATGGAACGAATAGCAAACGATATACGCAAGCTTGACGGCGTGACCGACACACTTATAACAGTTGGCGGCGGACAAGCGAGTGCTGTAAATGCCGGTTCGATCTACGTAAAATTGTCCGATCTGAGCGGGCGCTCCAAATCGCAGGAGCAGCTAATGAGCGACGCGCGAGGGCTAATGACCAAATATCCGAAGGAATTGCGGACGGCGGTTCAGCAGGTTCAGGCATTCTCGGGAGGCGGTTTTAGAAATGCCAACGTACAATTTTTTATTGGGGGACCGGATCTAAAACAACTAGAAATATATTCGACGAGGTTTGTTGAGGTGTTGAAGAAAAATTCTGACGCGGTCGATGTAGATACAACACTAATAAGCGGCAAACCCGAAGTGCAATTCACGATCGATCGCGAGAGAGCTGCTGATCTAGGCGTTCGTGTAGGGGATATTTCGCAGGCTTTGAATATTCTTGTTGCAGGGCAGCAGGCGACCTCGTTTAATGAAGGTAAAGAACAATACGAAGTTCGCGTTCGCGCGAAACGGGATTTTCGGAGTGATCTCGAAGGTCTCGATCGGCTGATAGTTCCTTCTTCGAAACTCGGTGCGGTTTCGCTCAGCGATGTAGTAATTCGAAAAAGTGGAACCGGACCAGCGGCAATCGATCATATTAACCGGCAACGTCAGGTTACGATTCTGGCAAACACAAAGCCCGGTGGTTCGGCAACCAAAATTCAGGCGGATATAGATAAGACCGCAAAGGAATTAAATATTCCGTCAACGTATCAAGCGGGTTACGTAGGGCAATCTAAAGAACTCGGAAAGGCTGCAATGTATTTTCTCCTGGCGATCGTGCTCTCCTTTGTATTTATGTACATCGTCTTGGCAGCTCAATTTGAATCCTTTATTCATCCGATCACGATATTGCTGACACTGCCGATCGCAATTCCATTCGGAATATTGTCGATCCTTATAGCCGGGCAAACCGTAAATATCTTTTCCGGCCTCGGGCTTCTACTTCTATTCGGAGTTGTAAAGAAAAACGCGATTCTGGTTATCGACCATATAAACAATCTGCGTGAGCAAGGTTTAAATCGTCATGATGCGATCATGAAAGGAAATCGCGATCGTTTGAGACCGATCCTGATGACAACAATCGCATTGATCGCAGGAATGATGCCGCTCGTAGTTGCCCGCGGCGCGGGTGCGGGAACAAACCGTTCGGTCGGTGTTTTGATAGTAGGCGGACAAGCGCTTTGTTTGCTTCTAACACTTCTCGCAGTGCCGGTTTTTTATTCATATTTTGACGATTTGGGAAATTTGAAGATTTTCCAGGGATTGTCTAAGGGGATGCAGGTTGTTAGGCGGAAAACCGCGGAGACGGCGAGCTCGATCTTAAGCATCTTTGGAAGGTAAGGGAAATCGGTAAAGCTTTGTGGCGGTAAGGCGGAAAGTTTTGATTATGAAGCAGTTTAGGATGAAACGATACATATTTATCTGTTTATTTTCGCTCATCGGCGTGAGTTCTTCTCTCGGGCAGATTTTAGCGCCAAGTACAACACCTACGCCGAAGAATATAGATGATTCGCAAGATGTGAAGCCCGAAAACTTGAAAGGAGTTCCTCAGATCGCACCCGGTTATCAAAGCGACGATCAAACGCTCCCGGAGCTTGGTCGTGTCGGCGTAGACATGTTGTCGCAGCAAACCCTCGCATTGCGCGAAGCAATTGTCAAAGCTTTGGAGAATAATAAGGATATCGAGGTTTCGCGTAAAAATGTAAAAATTGCCGAGTTTGATTTTCAAGCGGCAGAGCTTCCTTTCACGGCGAGGATCGTCGGGAACAATTACTATGAACGCGCGGCTTCGCCAAATGTAAGCATTTTCAATACGAATCCGACAACGACGTCGACCGCGCTCGTTTCCGATATTACATACCAGGGATTTATCAAGAAATATGGAACGACTTATCAGGCTAGTTTCAAAAACCGCCGATCGACAACGGATAGTCCCGTTTCGATTTTAAGTCCTCAATACGAATCAGGTATTCAGTTTCAGATCACCCAGCCGCTTTTTCGAGGAAGAAAAACCGATGAAGCGAGGCGAGGTATCGAAATCGCAAAGCAAAATCTTTCCTTGAGTGACAAACAATTTCGCCAAATGGCAATCGAGATAACAGTTGCTGTCCAACGTGCTTATTGGGATCTAACCTTTATGCTGCGAAACCTCCAGGTACAACGTGACGGAGTGCGCGATGCGAAAGAGCAGCTTGAACATAATCGGCGACTTGTGAAGGAAGGACTTTTAGCACCCGTCGATATTCTGGCGACGCAAACTCAGGTCGCGAACCTTGAGCAAAATGTCTATAGCGCGCTGGAAAACGTTAATCGTGCGGAAAACGCGTTGAAAGGGCTTATCGCTGAGGACCGCAATGATCCGATCTGGAATGATGCGCTCGTTCCGACTGACTCTGTCGAACTAGTTCAACCCAATACGACGCTTATCGATGCGCTCGAACTCGCGCTCGAAAATCGTATCGAAATAGAAATTCTTGACGTTTCGAAAAAAATCAATGAATATGACAAGAATTTCTACAAAGAACGGCTCGAACCCGATGTCAATCTTACCGCGAGCTTCACCTCCAACGGAATCTCGGGTACTGCGAATCCGGGCGCGGGAAATTTCTTTTCTAATTCTTCAAGCAGCACAAAACTGAATGAAGTAATTGCACGGGTAAATAGTACAAATCCAAATCTTCCAACAATAGATCCCCTGCCGATCACGCCGCCGCAAACCGTTTCGCCAGTGCTTACAGGTGGTTACACAAGCTCAGTTACAGACATTTTTGCAAATCGTTATCCGACTTTCAGATTTGGTCTGACCTTTACGATCTCTACTGACAATACCGCTCAAAAGGCTTTGCTTGGGAAAAGTCTGGTTCAGGGGGAGCGGATCGAGGTGCAGCGGCAGCAGTTGGAGCAGGCAATTCAAGTTGACGTTAGAAACGCGCTCCAATCTTTGAAAACTGCGGATGCAAAACTCAGATCGGCTTCGATTTCCCGCGAGAATAGCGAAAAACAATACGAATCCGAGAAACGGAAGCTCGATAGCGGATTGTCTGACATTTACAAAGTTTTGGAACGACAGACCGCCCTGGTGACGGCGAGAAGTATCGAACTTCAATCCAGAACCGAACTAAACAAAGCCATCGCCGAATTACAAAGAGCCACGGGTAACTCCTTAAAGGACAACGATCTGGAAACGCGTTTGCGGAAGTAGATCCGGTCGTGAGTCGATTTCTGAAGTTCATTTTGCGGGAAATCTCCGTGTTGGGACAATGACGGCATCCGCAGATTGGCGATATGCCACAGCATTTTGCTGATTCGATTTTATTTGGTGAAATTAGGTATGAGGTTTTTTACAAAAAAACCAATTATTAAGTGCGCATCAATGGAAAATTATCGCGCGTTTGTGTATGCTTGATGGTTAAGTGTTTTGTATGAAAGTCTCGGCAGGAAGCGACACTATAACGGTTTTTAAGCCAGGTTTTTCAGTTTTTAAAAACGGGCATATTGGTAAAATTTAGTAACGGAATTTATAAATCAGAATGGCATTTAAGTCTTTATTTAGTTTATTTTCAAGTGACCTGGCGATTGATTTGGGAACAGCAAATACGCTCGTGTACGCACGCGGTCGTGGGATCGTTGTCAGCGAGCCATCGATTGTGGCTATCAACAAGGTTACGAATCAGGTCGAGGCGGTCGGACGCGATGCGAAAGAAATGCTCGGCCGAACTCCGGGAAACATCGTGGCGATTCGCCCGATGAAAGACGGGGTTATCGCGAATTTTGAAGTAACTGAAAAGATGCTTCAGCATTTTATACGAAAAGCCCACAACGGAAAATCCTGGGTGCGACCAAGAGTCGTGATCGGTATACCGTCGGAAATTACGCAGGTTGAGCGCCGTGCGGTTGAAGATTCAGCCTATCGTGCGAAAGCGAGTGAAGTTTATTTGGTGGAAGAAGCAATGGCAGCCGCGATCGGTGCCGGACTCCCAATTACAGAGCCTCACGGAAATATGGTCGTGGATATCGGTGGCGGCACAACGGACATTGCAGTCATTTCGCTTTCAGGAATCGTTTATTCGCGGGCTGTAAGAATAGCCGGTAACGAAATGGATGAATCGATCACCCAATATATCAAGCGGAAATACAATTTGTTGATTGGTGAGCGCACGGCAGAGGCGATTAAGATTGCGCTGGGATCGGGATTTCCGCTGGAAGAGCCGCTTTCAATGGAAGTGCGCGGAAGAAATTTGATCGAGGGTATCCCGAAGACCATTACGATCACGGATGAAGAAATTCGCGAGGCACTTTCTGATTCTGTATCGACAATTATCAATGCTGTACGCGTTGCGCTCGAACGCACTCCCCCCGAGCTATCCGCTGACATCGTCGAGCGTGGAATTGTTTTGACCGGCGGCGGTGCATTGCTCAAAAATCTTGATAAGCGCCTTATGGTCGAAACGGGATTGCCCGTGGTTGTTTCCGATGATCCCCTGTCGTCGGTTGTTCTCGGCACAGGAAAAATGCTTTCCGATATTGAGCTTCTCAAACGGGTCAAGTGGGATAACTCTCTGATGACCGGAAGCTAAGAATCCGTAATCAATAGTTGGTGTTCAGGTAGCTGCTAAAGGCAACTGCGCACTACTCGTTGTTAACGGCCCACCGATAATGGCAGTAGAAAGAAGTCAAAAAGAAGTTTGGAGGCTGACGCCCTGGTTGCTGCTCATTTTGCTGCTCGGCAACTTTGTTTTGATGGCTTATGACGCGCGGGCGGATGATGACGAACGCGTAATACGCGTTTGGACTCAGGCTGCCGCACAATTTATCCAGTCTCCTGTAACAACTATCACAAGTAGTGCGACCGGGTATTTCGAGCAACTTGTAAATCTTCGTTCCGCGCAGACAGACAACGATAAACTAAAACAAAAGATCCAGGAACTCGAAGTCGCAGTTCAAGAAGATAAAGAACTTTCGGTAGAGAATAAACGCCTCAAATCGCTGCTCGACCTAAAGCAAAACTCGCAATATAAGATTTTAACGGCACAAGTTATCGGCAGAGACACCTCAGCTTGGTTTAATTCTGCCGTTATCAATCGCGGCAGTCTTGATGGGGTTAAGATCAATATGCCGGTTGTCGTCAACGGCGGTTTGGTCGGTCGTGTAACGGCCGTTAGTCCGGTTACGGCGCAAATAGATTTAATAACACGTGATAAATCGGGCTTGGGGGCGATCGTTGGAGAACTTGGGACATCAAACGCGCTTGGCGTCGTCAGAGGTTCCGGCAATAAGAATCGCCTTGAGATGAACTACGTTCCCGGATATGAGCCGGTAAAAGTTGGTGACGTAGTTTATACGACCGGGCAAGGAGGGGTTTACCCTCCGGGGTTAAGATTAGGGGAAGTTGAAGAGGTTCGTACTGGATCAGCAACTGTACCGCATCAGATTTTTATACGCCCGGGCGCTAATTTGCATTCGATGCAGGAGGTCGCGGTTTTGCTTTTTGAGCCGCCGCCGAGGCCAAAATATGAGGATGCTCTCCCGAATGCCGTAGACGACGAAGAGAAATCGGATAAACTTAAAGAGAAAGAGAAGAACTAAGAAAACGAAAGCTGCCTAATGGAAAATCTGAAAATCCTTATAGCTTTGATAGTTGCAATCGTGCTTCAGTGGACACTCAGAAATATTGCTGAGCCATTGACCTATATCGATTTTCCTTTGATTATCGTTGCATACGCGGCACTTCAGAGAAATTCTATTAAGGCTCTTGTTTACGGTACACTTGCGGGAATCTCCGTTGATGCACTAAGCGGGGGGCTTTTAGGAGCTAATGGATTCTCGAAGACGCTTGTCGCATTTGTAATTTCTGAGATTGCGCGTCGAGTGTATTTGGACAACCTGTTATTGAGAATTCCCATCATAGCGGGAGCTTGTTTGTTGGACGACTTGGTTTATTACGGGATGCACCGCTTGCTTGGGCAGGACCTGTATAGCCCGTTGTTTGTAACAATGGCGTACACACTTATCGGAACCACCATCGCTGGTACATTCATTTACTTATTTTTGGATAGCTTTTCATCGGATGTTCTTAAACGCAGGAAGCGCGACTTTTTTGCTCCCCGTCGTGAAACCCGCCGCAGAAACCCGATTCGTCTGGGACGAAAACCCTAAAAATGAAGCTGCACGATTATTCGCAAAATTTAGCTGTTAGGCTTGGAACGATCCAGATTATTGGATTCATTTTCCTTGGGCTTCTCGGTGTTCGCCTTTATTATCTTCAGGTAAACAAAGGCGACTATTATGCGGAGCGGGCGCAAAATCAGAGGATTCGGATAATCAGAATTCCTGCGCCGCGCGGAGCCATATTTGACCGCAACGGCAAGCTCTTGGTCGATTCGCGCTCGACATATAATGTCACTTTAAATCACGAACCGATTAAAGATATCAACGTCATGGACCGCATTGATATTTATGCGTCCGGCTTGGGCGTCGATGATACTTTTGTCAAAGAACGCCTCGAACTTATTAGATCGAGACCTGAATTTGAGGCGATGGTTTTGAAAGAAAACGCCACACTCGAAGATATTACCTGGGTTGAGACTCATTCGCTCGAATATCCGGAACTTAAGATCGAACTTCAGCCGCAGAGATTTTATCCGCTTGGTGAAAGTCTGGCCCACGTTTTAGGTTACGTGGGTGAAATAAGTCCGAAGCAGCTTGAAAAACCTGAGTATCAGGAAAAAGGATTTCGTCCCGGGGATATAATTGGGAAAGGAGGCGTTGAGCAGTATTACGATACTAATCTGCGCGGTAGAAATGGTTATCGAAAAGTAATTGTTGATAGCCGGGGTAGAGTTCAAAGCGAGATCGAATCAGTGCCACCGCAGGCCGGACAAGACCTTTACCTGACAATTGATCTCGAACTTCAAAGGGCGGCCGAGGCCGAACTTGCGGCAACGCCGACAAAGCGCGGTGCAATAATTGCCACCAATCCCCAAAACGGGGAATTATTAGTTATGGCTTCGGCACCTTCCTTTGACCCAAATGTTTTTGTTCAGGGAAGTGCTACAAAAGAGGGCCGAAAGCAGATTTCGGAATATTGGAATAACGAGGAACGCCCACTTTACAATCGGGCGATTCAGGGGCGCTATCCTCCGGGTTCGACCTGGAAAATTCCAGAATCGGTTGCCGGCCTGAAACAGGGCGTGATAACCGTCGCCAGCTCGAATTTGGTTTGCGGAGGCGGTATCCAAATCGGAAACAAGTTTACCCGATGTATGGGAAACCATGGCACGCCGGGTCTGCAATATGCCATTACAAAATCTTGCGACGGCTATTATTACCGACTCGGATTGAAATTGGGCATCGATGGCATTATCAAGATGGTCGAAGATTTCGAATACGATAAGCCAACAGGGGTCGATCTACCAAACGAAAAGACTAGCAGAACTCCAAAATATTATCGTGAAACCGTTGAAAAGCGGCATGGCGGAAAATGGATAGATATCGAAACGGTTTATGCATCGATCGGACAATCAACCGTGATTGTTACTCCCATTTCAATGCTTAGAGCTATTTCGAGTATTGGCGTCGGGGGCAAGATGTACGTGCCGCATTTGCTCAAAGAATTTAAGGAAATCGGCCCGGTTGGCTCAAAAGAGTCGGCTAACTACGTCGAGGGAAGACCAGCTATGTTCTACAAACAAGGAAAGCTAAAAATTGTTGAAATGACTCCGGAGCAAAATAAGCTTGTACTTGATGGAATGTACGGCGTCGTCAATGGTGGTGGAACCGCGAGCAGGATTTCTATGGGGGCAGAGTTCCCCATAGCGGGTAAAACCGGAACGGCGCAGGTCACGGAACTAGGAAAGGATAAAGGACATCTAAAAGACCACGCATGGTTTGTGGGTTTTGCACCGGCATACGATCCGAGGATCGCCGTAATTGCAATAATTGAAAACTCGGGATTTGGGGGAACACATGCCGCTCCGGCAGTAAAACACGTTTTTGAGGCGTATTTAAATTTGGGCAAACCGAAAACAGAAGGCGAACCAGACGAAGAATTGAAAGATACAAAGCTTGCGGTAAAACGAAACTAACAAGTGGTAACAGTAATAGAAAAAAGACAGTTTAAGGATTTTGATTGGCTGACATTGTTTTTGGCCTTGGCCATCGTGTCTTTTGGTGTCTGGCAGATTTATAATGCACAACCACAGGAGACCTATTGGTCAAAACAAATTTATGGTATTGGAATTGCCCTGGTGGCGATGTTTGTTGTGGCACTTTCCGATTACCGTCGCGTTATCGATGCCGCTCCGTTTTTTTACGGGCTAGGACTTTTGCTGCTTGTAGCGGTATTGATCCCGGGTTTAGGCGTTAAGGTGAATGGGCAGACCGCGTGGCTTCAGATCCCCCTAATTGGTCGTTTTCAACCGTCGGAGTTTGTAAAAATTCCGGTGGTTTTAATGCTTGCGCGATACTTCGGTAACCGGAGACTTGGCTCATTGCGGTTCAAAGAACTCCTAGTTGGCACGGCGATTTTGGCGGCGCCGGTCGGTTTGATCATGCTCGAGCCGGATGCCGGGCAGTCCATTACATATCTTCCGATCTTAGCAGTCGTTTTATTCTTATCCTCAGTCAAGATGCGTTGGGTATTGATAGTAATCGTGGCGTCGGCTATTTTCATTCCGGCATCCTATGTTGTCGGTGTCCAGACGGGATTTATCAAAAACTACCAACGGGAACGAATCGAGGTTATTCTCGATCCGGAAAACGCTGATCCGCGCGGCTACGGTTATCATACATTTCAATCCATCATTACCGTTGGGAAAGGAAAGTTGACGGGAATAAAGGGCGACAAGGGAGTTTCCCAAAGCGAACTAAAATTCTTACCCGAGCCGCATACCGATTTTATTTTCGCCGTGACGGCTGAAAACACCGGTTTTGTCGGCTGTATCTCGCTGCTTTTGGCGTACGCTTTGCTTTTATCACGGCTAATAGTTGGAGCGAAAGAATCTCCTGACCGGGTTGGGATGCTTGTGATTATGGCGATTGCCGGAGGCATGACCTTTCAAATCTTCATGAATATCGGAATGGTGCTCGGATTTCTCCCGGTAATTGGGGTGCCGCTGCCGCTTATGAGTGCCGGTCTTTCGGCAGTTCTCTCAACGTTTATTGCGATCGGGTTTGTAATAAGTGTTAAAATGAGACGTTTTGTGAACTAGGAGTAGTATTTAGGTATGGCAAAAGACGCAAATATATTCAAATCTAAGGAAATTGGATCGGTATCAAGCAAAAAGCGCAACCTCTGGACGATCGTTTGGTTTCCAGCGGCACTTTTATTGGCACTATCGGCCGGAGGTTTAACAGGAGTACTTGGTTCTTATTATTTGAATAACTCCCGATACGCCAGCGAGGTTTCTGCTTTAGCGACATATAGACCACCTCAGGTTACAAAAATTTTTGCAGATGATGGCGAGACGGTTTTAGCTGAATTTGCGATTGAAAAACGTATACCGATCAAAGAAAAAGACATTCCGCCGATGGTTGAGAATGCGCTTTTATCTGTCGAAGACGTCAGATTCTACGATCATATGGGAGTAGATCCGTACCGACTCGCCGGCGCCGTAATAAAAAATATTACGACCGGGAGCCGAGAGGGTGCTTCGACTATTACTCAGCAATTGACCAAAAATTTATTTCTTTCCAGCGACCAAACCTATACCCGAAAATTTAATGAATGGATGATGGCTCTTGAGATCGAGCGCTTCTATACAAAACGCCAGATACTTGAGATGTATATGAACTATGTATTCCTGGGTGCCGGTGCGTACGGTTTTGAAGCAGGTGCAAGGACATATTTCGGAAAGACATTAAAAGATTTAAATTTAGAGGAAGCAGCATTGCTTGCAGCGATTCCTAAATCTCCAGAATATTCTCCGACGCGCAACATGCAGAAAGCGTTGTTGAGGAGAAATATCGTTTTGGATCAGATGGCAAAATACGGTCATATTTCCCAAGCCGAAGCCGACAGAGCGAAAGCCAAACCGATCAAGCTTGCAGATTCGGCATACTACCAGTCTTTGCCTAAATCTACAGCCTGGGATTACCCGGTTGAAGAAGTTCGCAAATATTTGGAACAGCAATATACCACGCGTGTAGCGCAGGGCGGTCTTCAGGTTTACACAACTATAAACGTTGAAGCTCAGAAGGAGGCGACCAGCGTTGTAAGGAGCAGACTTCGCTCCTATGATAACGGAAAAGCGTGGCGCTCTGATTACCTTAATGTCTTAACCGATGAGAATAATAACCCGCTGACAGACCCGAAAGATATCGAGCAAAAACTAAACTCTTATAAACACGCAGACTGGTATGGCGATGAATACGCGAAAGGTGAATTTATAAAAGGGATCGTCATGCGGGTAAATTCAACGACTGATATTGCGAAAGTCAGGTTTGGGAGATATACGGCGACATTGACGGACAAAGATATGGGACGGAGCCGCAGCACGCCAAAGAAAGAATTGAAGGCTGGATATCTATCTGAGTTCGAGGTTCTAGAAGTAGACAATGAGAATCAGACACTAAAGGTCAAATTGACACAAACGCCCGAAGTTCAAGCCGCAATAACCACCATAAATGCTCACACCGGTGAGATTGCAGCTATGGTTGGCGGATACGATTTTCATACGAGCAAGTTTAACAACGCTACTCAAGGACTGCGGCAAACGGGATCCTGTTATAAACCATTCGTATATGCTGCAGCAGTTGAAGATGGTTTTACTCCGGAAACCATAGTTAGCGGCGCGCCGATCAAACGCGGCGGTTGGCAGCCGCATAATTATAATGGGACGATTAGTCATCCAAATGTTCCGTTGAAGACGGCTCTGGCGAAGTCTTACAATCTTGCTGCGGTGCATTTGCTGCAGCAGGTAGGAATTCAAAAGGGCGCACAAATGGTTCGGCGTTTAGGAATTACTCAGCCGATGGCTCCGAGTTTGCCTTCAGCCCTTGGTGCGAGTGAAGCTTCTTTGATTGAGATGGTGTCGGCTTATTCGACTTTTCCAAACAAGGGAATTCGGATGCAGCCTCATCTGATCAGAAAGGTTCTTGATCGGGACGGTAAGGTCCTGGAAGAATGGAAGAAGACGAGCAGCAAGGTGATGAGCGAATATGTTGCCTTAACGATGGTTGAACTGATGCGCGGTGTGACCAGTGCAGGCGGTACGGCCCCTGGCGCAAATGCAGCAGGACAACAGCTTGCTGGTAAAACGGGAACAGTAAATGACCAAACGGATGTTTGGTTTATTGGTTATACACCGACATACGTTACGGGTGTTTGGATGGGAAATCCCGATCGCAAGGCAAACCTAGGGCATGGAATGACGGGCGGTGGAGGTGCATTGCCGTATTTCAACGCCTTCATGGGGCAATTTATGAAGGATAAGCCGAGAGATAAGTTCCCGAGCCCCCCGGCCTTACCACCGGAGATAAAGAGTCTTGTAGAGCAGCGTAAACGGGAACAGCTAGAAAAGCTAGAAAAGCTAGATGAAACGCGACAGCTGGGTTCGACATATTCGTCAACGAAGAAGAAGACAGAAGAGAAAACCGATGAAAATTCGAACGTTGACGAGGAAAATCCTGATGGAGGAACCGGTGAGACGAAAACGGATGGTGAAAAGACGAAAGTGATAGTTATCAATCCGGTCACACCTGCGTCAACTCCGAAACCCGCGGTAGATCCAACGCCTAAGCGAACACCGGCTGCAAAACCGACTCCGCCGGAGGGAACCAAGCGGAAAGGGAAGAAAGGAGACGGCGACAGTTAGAAAGAATGGAAAAGACTTTAAGGAGACCGTATTTTGCACGCACGTCAGGAAAAATGACTTTGTGAGAGAACCTTCACCGGGTTTACCAAAAGCTAAAAAGTGATGGAAAATTAAAAGCGAAAACTTGAATATCCTTTCGCAGGAATTGATAAAATCTGAATCAGAAAGTTAATCGCAAAATTTGCCGAGATAGTACGGCAACATCTTACGCCACCAGACCCAATCGTGATTTACATCGTGACCCCAAACATCCAAAAGATGGGGGATCCCTTTCGAATGGAGCAAGCCTGAAAATTCACGGCTTCTATCCGGTGCTTCATAGGCACCCTGCCCGGTTGAAATAACGATCGAATCTGCTTTTTGAAGACGCGGCAGGTGATGACTATCGTTTAGTTTTCTGAGATACATATCGGGGTTGTTGAAATAGACATTATCATCGTAATAACCTTTGTCCAGATAATTATAAATGTCATAGCTTCCACTCATCGCAATAGTTCCCCGGAAATCGTCAGAATGTTTGAAATAGGTGTTTGCGGCAAGAAACGCTCCCAAACTAGCTCCGGTCGTGAGAGGCGTCGCGCCAGCACCGCACTCGTTGCGAATTAGCGGCAAAACTTCCTCTATAATGTAGCGGTCATAACGGGTTAACATTTCAACCTTCCAACCCGGATGTGATTCACGATTTAGAAGACTATATTTGTTTACGGAATTAATCGAATACGCACGTATTAACCCGGCATCGATAAAATCTTTGATCGCATCCACCAAATAAAAACGCTCATATTCCAAATAATCCGCCGCCGCCGTCGGAAACATCAGAAGAGGATAACCGGAATGACCGTAAGCCACAAGTGGCATTTCCATACCAAGATTATGGCTAAACCACGATGTAATATCTCGTCGCATAAAAAAACTCCAAAACTCTGATCAAAAGAAACGTTGAGAGTAAAAGAAAATACTCCCAATTTCAAGCCAAAATAATAAGGCTTGAGAAGGTCAATGCATTCGGCATATTTCCTTTCGCGACCAAGAACCATCGCGGAAAAATAAAGAGTCGCTTGATTTTGAAACCGCGAAATTATTTCAAAACCGTGATTTCTCTCTCCGTGGAATTGTAGGCACCGTTTTCGATTGCATTTCCATCTTTGGCAATCAACTCGAGTTTGACCGTATTTTTGCCCTCTTTCCAGCCTTTCAGCCAGATCGGTTCCCAATTTTCCATAAGCTGCGGTTCTCCACCATTGACGGTGTATCGGACCTTAAATTCTCCGCCATCGCCCAGAAGTTTGGCGTTTGAAAGCCAAAAATCTAACATGATCGCGTCGGCATCTGCCCCTTTATATTCCCCTTTCGGGCGGCTATAGGTGAGAAGCGGTTTTGAAAAATCGACGTCGCCCGCTGTGCTTTCCAAAACGTCCGCACCTTCGGCTTTTTGCGTGTCGGATTTCGCGTCAGCCATTTTGTTACCGTTGTCATCGGTAGTTGGTTTTGTTTCATCGGCATTCCCGCCTTGCACTTTAAATTTCACAGTCTTAAACGCCTCTTCGTTCTTATAGCTTTCGTGCCAAGGGCGTGATGCAAACATTCGCAAAATGTGTTCGCCGTCGGAAACATTGCGAAGCTCGAATCCCTCATTCCACATGTAATGAGCGGCATAGGGCTGATTATCTAAAATTACGTGGACGTGATTACCCGTCCCTTTGTCGTCTTTTCCCATTTTTATATCGCCAACTACCTTCACCTTTATCCTGACAGTAGAGCTATTGATTGTTTCGCCATCTTTTGGCATTTCGACCGATAACTCCGGTTGTGCAGTATCCTGCTCACCCCGCTGTTTCATCAACGCTTTAATCGAATCGGGTCTTTCAACGACGGTTATTTCTTGTGCGGGTTTTGCCGTGTTTGAATTTGAAGAGTTTCCGGTTTTTTCAGTCGTTGTTTCGCAACCGGCAAAAATAAATACTGCAAGCAAGATAACTAATTTTGTGTTTTTCATAGCTTAATTTTCTCGTCTAAATCTAAATGTTTAGCCTACGCGTTCAGAGTTCAAGCTTTAGCTTGCCTTTCGCTCGATCAGCTTCAAACGAAAGTTTGAACCCTGAACGTATTTTGCAATCGTTGTAAATTACGCTTAAACAGCTTGATTTATACTGGCAACCTGTTCGTTTACGATTTCTATTCCGAAAACATCGGCAAAGCGTTTGACTAAACAATCCTCAACTTCCGACAGTTTAATTTCGTTACCTAGAATTTTCTCCATCGAAGTGACGGGTTCGCCTTCGCAGGAAATTATCCAACGGTAATAATCTAAATCTGTGTTCACATTTAACGCGAAACCGTGCGTCGTGACCCAACGCTTTATATGAACGCCGATCGCCGCCACCTTTCCATCGTCTGTGTGGACTCCGGTTAAACCCTCAATTCTAAAAGCTTCGATATCAAAATCTTTAAGCGTTCGAATTAATACTTCCTCCAAATCCCTAACGAATTTATGGACGTCCTTCCTGTCCGGGCTCAATGAGATAATCGGATATCCGACGATTTGACCGATGCCATGGTAAGTAACCTTTCCGCCCCGGTTTATCTCAAAAACTTGCGCACCGATGTTTTCTAAATCCATTTCGGTTGCCAATATGCCGCTGTTAATTGATCTTCGCCCCTTTGTGAATGTATGAGGATGTTCGAGGAGGAGAAGGTAATCTTCTTTGCGTGCGTCGATCACCTCCATTTCGAGCTGCTTTTGCAGAACTAAAGCCTCTCCATAGTCGAAACGTCCCATACGGCGAACTTTTAATGCCCTTTCTTTCATCTTTGCTATATAGATTGTAAAATTACCTTAGCAATCAAGCAACGAGGGAAAAATGATACGAAATAAAAATTGGACGAGCTTAATCTTATTTATCTTTGCTTTTGTTCTTTTGGTGGGGCTGAGCGTCGAAGCTGAGGCACAGCGAAAAGCAAAACGACCACGAACGGTCACTCCGAATACCGATACTATTCTGGTTGGCGATCGTCGAAAAGGTGCCCAGGACGTTGGAATTCAAATAAAAAACATTTCAAAGTTTGTCTTTGTCTTGGGCGGCATTGCAACCGGAATAGAAGATATCGATAGAGAAATCAAGGCTGGAAAAGCATCGACCGAGCTGAAGAATAAAAACGCGGAGTTTAAGGATAATGTGATCCGAAGCATTCGTGCATTGCGCGCAGGTCTGATGAAATTAGAAGTCGATTTTCGGGCGAAACCCGCGCTGCAACCTTACTCAGCGTCTATCGAAGGTGTTTATATCGAAAGCGCTAAAGCAGAAAATCTCGCGGCCGCAGGGCAGTTAAACGATTCTGGAAGGGAGCTTTTATTTCTGGTTGAAAAACTTACGGATGTGCTCGTTATAATGCCCTAGTCTTCTTTCTCGTACTGAAACATTCGGTAAGCTTCGGATTTGCCTAGACCAAATTCTTTTGCAGCCTTTTTGAGTGCTTTCTTTTGATCGAGCCCTTCTCCTTCGAGCTCAGCAATTCTTTCGGTGATTGTTTTTGTTTTTGGGTTATCGGGAGCTTTTGGCCTTTCACGATCGACTACAATAACGATTTCGCCTTTTATTTCTGATTTCGCAAACAACTCCGCGAGATTTACAAGGTCTCCACGCACTATCTCTTCGTGGATTTTCGTGATCTCACGAACGACCGCCGCTTTTCGGTTTCCCAGTATCGCGGCACAATCTTCGAGGCTCTTGGCAATTCGACGGGGGCTTTCGTAAAAACACAATGTTGCCGGAATTGCTTCCAACTCTTTAAGCTTATTCCGCCGCTCTCCTTTCTTTGAGGGAAGAAAACCTCCATAAAAGCAAGAGTCGGTCGGCAAACCCGATACAATTAAGGCGTTGACAAACGCGGTCGCACCGGGGATTGGCCTAACATTTGCGCCGATCTCGTGAGCTTTCTGAACTATACGGTAACTTGGGTCGGAGATTCCTGGAGTTCCTGCATCGGAGACGACAGCGACAGATTTGCCTTGCTTAAGAAGTTCGATCAGTTCATCTGCTCGTTTATGCTCGTTATGCTCGTGGTAGCTGATCATCTTCTTGGAGATCTCCAAATGTTTTAGGAGTTTTCCCGTATGCCGGGTATCCTCGCACGCGACAATATCTACAGTTCTTAGAATTTCGATGGCGCGCAGGGAAATATCCTTTAGATTTCCGATGGGCGTTGCGACAAGGTAAAGGTTTCCGAGCATTCTTAGATGTTAAAACGAAACGTCAGATTGGCAAAATATCAGTAAGGGATAAATTTTAATAAAAGAAAAAAGCCCGATTCATGTCGGGCTTTTTTTCTAACGGCGTTGTTTTGGTCGAAACCGCACCGTTTTCAGTGGATTTGTGCTTAGAATGGCAAATTCCTTAGAATGTCTCCTAATCGACCGCCACCGTTTCGACCGTTGTAGTTCATATTGAACGCATCGGCGAGAGTGCGGAGATCCCGTTCAATGCTGTCCCAATCGTTTCTCAAGCTTCGGTCTATTGAAGCACGCGAAATCTCGCGGTCAATTTGTTCGCCTATGCTCAATACGCGCTGAACTTCATTTCGGCTGTCATTGTAATCTCGATCATTGCGATATTCATCTTCGAGTTTCTTTACAGCATCGTTAAATCTATCACTTAGATTTTCAAGATTGCCCGAGTATCGATTGCCGGAGCGATTATTTCTTTCACGATCTAACCGATCTTCGAACCGCCTGCTTTTATTTCTTAGATTTACGATCGTAGAACGAAGATTCGCATTATAACCCCGATTGCCGTTGCCGTTTGGATATCGGTTATTTCCCCGATTTCGATCATTACGATCGTCGCGATCATTACGATCGTTGTCCCAGATTCCGCCATTGTTTCCGCGGCGGCCATTATAGCTCACGCCGTAGGCCTGCGAAATTGTTCTGAGATCCGATTCAATACTGTCCCACTGTCCACGCAGGTTTGAATTTCTATTTGCGCGAGAAACGGAAAGTGCTTGATCAAGCTGCGAACCGTAGCCTATTACTCTTTGAGCTTCGTCACGGCTACGATTAAAGTCGCGGTTGTTGTCGTAAGCACCATCAAGATCTTTTGCTGCCTTTTCGAATCGCTTGGCGAGATCATTCAGCTGATCTTCGCGACGGCTTCCGTCATAACGACTGTTGTCCAACTCGCGGTCAAGATTGTCCCTAAAGCTTCGGCTATTATTTCGAAGATTTTTTATTGTTGAATCCAGATTGTAATACGATGTATTTCCGTATGAACCATTATTCCGGCGATTGTTGCGCCCCTGCGCAGATGCGATTACTGTTAAGCCCATCATCATTACCGCCAATGCAAAGAAAGAAAGTATTTTATTATAACGACGCATGTTGTTGCTCCTTATTCGTTTGTCCTGCGGCGGCGCCTCTTGGCTAATTCCAGACGCGTTTCGCCACTGCTACTGACTATAGAAGCAATGAGCGTGCCAAGGCAGATAAAATGAGGTAACCACCTTCTTATGAATGACTTAGTTCGGTGATGGATGCGGGGAAAGGATGATTTTGCAAACGATGTGGTGGGACATATACGGAAATGGTTGAGCACTAAAATGTCGTGATACTACTAAAAGCTAAGGTGCTTTTAGCGGCATTTGATCCAAACAATCAACGATCTTTATAACAATATCCATCGGGGAAAGTTTCGCTTAGTTTTTCAATGCTATTTTATTTCGAGTTCAAACGGTAGCATCAGCATAGCATCACCTTTTTTCATTTGGTCGAAAAGACTCGCGTAGCGAAATACCCTTCGGATGTCTTCAGGAAGCGAACTCATGAAAGCTTCTTGCTGTTTTGCTCGAATCGATGAGCTGTCGTCGTTTCCAAAGTAACGGGCAAAGAGTGTTTGTGGTGCAGGGTATTCAATACGCGTGACATCTTTATCCGCAGGGAGTTTTGCAAGTTCTTTGGCGATTTGGATCGCCTTTTCGAGCCCGCCTATTTCGTCAATTAAACCGTTTGCTTTCGCTTGGGTTCCTGTCCAAACATGGCCCTGACCAAGCGAATCAACCTTTTCCGAATTCATTTTTCTTCCGGCAGCTACCTTCGGCACGAAGTCTGCATAATAGACCTTATTTGCTTGATCCTGCATTTTTGCGCGTTCGTCGTCATTCCATTTTTCATCTTCTCGAAAGAGTCCTGCGTTCTTTCCGCGTAATACCACTTCGTTTGTTCTGCCGACCCAATCATAAAAGCCTTTCATGACCGGTTTGCCCATAAAAACACCGATTGATCCGGTTAGAGTAGTCGGTTCGGCAACAATCTTGTGCGCATTGCACGAAATATAATATCCGCCCGAAGCTGCCATATCGGACATCGAAACGACCAGAGGTTTTTTCGCTTTGGCATTTTCGAGAGCATTCCACATCAAATCCGAAGCCAATGCAGAGCCGCCGGGGCTGTCAACCCTAAGCACTATAGCCTTAATCGAGGGATCATCCGCTACACGGTTGACCGCTTCGACGATGGTATCCGAACCGACTGTTTCACCCATTATGGGGCTAGTGCCAGAATTGCCGATATTTATGGCGCCTGACGCGTAAATTATTGCGACTCTCTCACCTTTATTTAACCCTAGCGACTCAAGCGGTACATTTTTATATGCGGCATTTGAAACTGTTCGCAGATCATCGGTCTCTTTATAACCGAGCTGTTTTTTTAGCACGTCGTAAACCTGATCGCGGTAAAGTGCTCCGTCCGTAAGTCCTAGCTCTTTTGCTTGCGTGCCATGGTATGGTGCGTTGTCAATCAAAGCTTTAACGTCTTCAGGTGATTTTTTCCGGGATTCCGCTATCGCGGCTACCAGACGCCCGTAGTATTCATCGACGATCGCGTTTAATACCTCACGCTGCCCTTCGGACATATCTTTTCTGGTAAATCGTTCGGGTGCGCTTTTATATTTTCCGATTTGGATGACGTCGGGTTCGATACCAAGTTTATCGAGCGAACCCCTGTAAAATACAGCATTTGCTGCAAATCCATTTACATAAATGTCGCCCGCCGGAGGAACAAATATTTTATCTGCCGCCGATGCAATGTAATATTCTTGGTTCATTCCCAATTCCATATAGGCATAGACGGGTTTTCCGGTTTGCCTTACGGCTTTTATAGCATCGCGAAGTTCGTCTGCCTTTCCCCAGCCTGTTTGAGGAAATTTAATATCGAGCATTACAGCGCCAATTCGGGAATCTGAAGCCGCTTTTCGGAGCTGGGTCATCAAACTCGAAAAAGATTGAGGCTGATGAAGGCCGACGAGTTCCGCCATTGGATCTTCCGGCGCGTAATCCGGTAATGGTCCGGAAATCTGCAGAACCAATACACTATTTTCCGCGACGGTAGGTTTTCCAAACGATTCGGCAATAAGCACAATTCCTATGACGGAAACCATTATTAGCGCGAGAATTATTCCGCTTACAATAAGCAGTGTTTTTGCTGTTTTAGACATGGCCATAAATTTTATTCTAACTCCAATTTTCCGAGCTTCTTGTGAGAAGTCACATTTATTACGTTTGCAATGGTCAAAAGGTTTGTGCGTGAAGAAATACCTATTTTACCACTTCGCAGATAATTAGGTTAACGATACCAAATGCCTTTTTTTTGACTTCAATAATTCGGAGACCGGATGCTTCGGCAAGTTTTGCTGTTTCCCGATTGAAATGGTCGTCGAAAAAAGCAACCGTAAATAAGCTAAAGACGTCAAACAAATAACCTAAAAAACCATTTGGACGGACATGCTCAAGGAGTATGATCCGGTCGTTTGCTTTCAGAACACGAATTAGCTCGGCGAAAGCTTTTCCCGGATTCGATATGGAACAGAAAACAAGAGTCGCAAGCGCGGCATCAAATGATCGATCGGAAAAGGGAAGCGACTCGCCGTCGGTTTGAATCAGCAAAGCGGTTTCAGTTTTCTTTTGTGCAATTTTGAGCATTTCAAAAGAAAGCTCGCAGGCAATCGAATGCTTACATTTCGGATAAAACGCGAAATTTGCTCCTGTTCCGGCTCCGATTTCAATAATCCTGGCGTTGCTTGGAAGATACGAGAGAGTCTCTCTACGCCATTCCGCCAAAAAGCGTTTTTCCAATGGGGCAAGAAACTTATCGTAACCCTTTGCAAAAAGATCATAAATCACGGGCTGGATTGTAACCCAACCACGTCGAAACCGGAAACGATTCAAGCCGTAAAAGCGGTTAATTATTTTTGTTAAAGTCTGATATATTCATAGTTTATGGCAAAGAAAGGTTCAATTTTAGTTTGCGACGACGAAGAAATAATGCGCGATGTGCTGGAGACGGTTCTATCTGGTGCGGGTTATAAAGTCGATCTTGCGAAAACCGGCGAAGAAGCGCTCGAAGCGTATTCCGAATCCACGTATGACGTCGTGCTAATGGACGTTTCGATGCCCGGAATGGGAGGCTTAACCGCGCTCGAAGAATTGATAAAAATGGATGAAGACGCCGTCGTTTTGATTGTCACAGCTTTTGCTACGTTTGAAACCGCGGTCTCTGCTTGGGAAAAGGGCGCATCCGGTTGTATTAGAAAACCTTTTCAAAACGAGCAGATTCTCGCTCTTACCGCTCGCGGAATTCGCAAACGGAGAAACGAAGAAGAACGCGTAGTGTTGCGGCAGGTCATGGCGCGTTCAGTAAAACGCGATTCGATAATCGGGCGTTCGGAAAAGATGGAAGAAATCTTCCGGTTGGTTGAGCGGATCGCGCCGGCGCGTTCGACCGTTTTGATCTCAGGCGAAAGCGGTACGGGAAAAGAGATCATGGCGAAAGCAATTCATCAGTCGAGCCCACGAGCTGATGAACAGTTTGTCGCCGTTAATTGCTCAAACATTCCGTCCGAGCTCCTTGAAAGCGAACTCTTTGGGCACACGAAGGGAGCGTTTACCGGAGCCGTCGCTGCAAAAAAGGGGCTTTTCGAAGTAGCTGACGGCGGATCAATATTTCTGGACGAAATTGGTGACTTGAGACCGGAGACTCAAGTAAGACTTTTACGGGTGATCCAGGAACGGGAATTTACGCCCCTCGGCGAAACCGCGGTCGTAAGCGTTGATGTGAGAATAATCGCAGCCACAAATATCGACCTGAAGGAAGCAGTAAAAAATGGCGTATTTCGCGAAGATCTTTACTATCGTTTGTCGGTCGTGCCGATGGAGCTTCCACCTCTTCGTGATCGTAAAGAGGACATTCTGCCGCTCGCGAAACATTTCATTGAAAAATACAATGTGGAAAATGGAAGGGAAATTTCAACAAATCTTTCTCCCAGAGTTTTGTCACTTTTAGAAAACTATTATTATCCCGGAAATGTCAGGGAACTCGAGAATATTATCGAACGCGCAGTCGTTATCGCGCCAACCGATGAAATAACGGAGACCTGTCTGCGTCCTGAAGTGTTAGATCCCTCGCTTGCCCAGGAGATGATAGCAGATAGCGAAGGAGCTTCTTCCCAAATCGACATCGCTCAAGGTGTGACTTTCTATGACGAGGTGAAGAATTTTGAGATCGATCTGATTCAACGGGCTCTCGAACAAACAGGCGGTCACCAGTCACGCGCGGCACGCCTTTTGGGGTTAAACGCTACGACACTCAATTCGAAGATTAAGAGTTACAATATTATTCCAAGGTTTTAACAGCTTCGTTGAGATGCGTTTCAAAAACGTTATAATTCTTCGAAGCTTTAGCCAATGAATTCAATCGAAAATGCACACGCTCATATGTCTCTTGCTCCTCTTGGAGCGGGCGATTTGATAGATCGTGCGGTAAGGTTTTACCGTAAAAATTTTTGGACCTTTGTTTTGATATCATCTCCACCGGTTATCGTTGGCACGATATTTTTAGTGGCTTGGACGACACTTGGGCGCAGTATTTTTTCACTGGGATCGACATCCGGGATGGAAGTGGGAATCTACCGTGTCTTTGCGGCTTTGGGGAATCTTATTATTTGGTTGATCCAAATGATCGCGACACTTGTGATCATGGGCGGCGCCTCAAGAAACTTCGTCCGGCATCTGCTCTACGGCGAGCCAATCACATTTCGGGAAACCTATCGGAATTCGGTCAACAGGCTTTGGGGATTAGTAGGAATCTCAACCTTGATCTCGATTATCTGCGGGATTTTTGGTTTTTTCGTGTTTTATCTCGGTTTTATCGTTATTACACTTGGCATTATTGCCATAGCCCTGCTCTTTCAATCTTTTCCGATTATGGCGTTTATCGTCGGGATCGTTGCAGCAATCGCGATCATTTTCGGGACGCTGTGGGTCATGTTCCTTATGATCTCCCGTTTTGTTTACGTTCCACAGATAATGCTTGTCGAAGGACAAGGAGCTTTTGCTGCAGTGTCGAGAAGTTTCAGCCTTGCCGGAAAGAATGTTGAGCGCGTGGCGATGCTATTTGTGTTTACGTTTTTCGCTACGTATCTGGCCCTTGCAATTCTCTATGTTCCGCTAGGGTGGTACGCTTGGTTTGAAGGCGTTGAGATCTTTTCCTTTTCGGGAAACCCGCTTCCAGCCTGGTACGAAATTTCAAGCCAGCTGATTTCTCAGGTCAGTTTAATATTGCTCACTCCGATTTGGATGATTGGATTTTGTCTTCTTTATATTGACGAGAGGGTGCGAAAAGAGGGCTACGATATTGAACTTTTGGCGGCAAAGCGTCTGGGTGATATTCCGGTAGTTCCTCAGGAATACATCAATCCGCTTCAACCGGCGCTGTCAAAAAATGCGGCTCCGGGAAACCAGAAAATCGCCGCATCTCCGACTACAAAAAAGGCGGACGGATCGATTTTTGGGCTTAAATAAAAAACGAAACGTGGGAAAAACGCGAAAAAAATTCAAGCTAACGACACGCTGCGGAGCTAATGCCGCGGGTATCGTAATAATAATCGTCGCGTTTGGGTGTGCCTCCGGATTTGGAAAAACTCTTAATGAATACAAGGAAAACGTTATCCACATTAAGGAAGACTTTGCGAATATAGCGTCTGACGACTGGGATTCGGCAAGTCAAAAGGAAAGTTTTGAGCGGTCGGTTTTTGACGAGGTCGACAAACTTTTTCCGAAGACAGATTTTGTGGAAATTGATGGAACGACCGTCGAGGTCAACAACTATTGGCTGGATGAAAGAGTCCGTAACTATAAAACTGAGGTTGTAAAAACGGAGAATAAGAAGCTGATCGCGACCGAAATCTACGAGCGGCTTGAGGCTATTGAGCAAAAGTTGGCGGAACTCGAAAATCTTGAGAAATCTTTGGGAAACAGCAAAGACGAAAATAAACAAAACATTTCCGCGATACTAAAACGCGAGGAATATCAAAAACCTTCGGAGGAAGAGAGTTTAATTCAAAAGCTTATCCGGACGATAAGAGAATGGATCTACAAATTATTTCCGAAGCCGGAAATGCCTGAAACCGAGCCCGGAGCATTTCAGGGACTTGCGTATTACCTGCAAATCGCTCTTTACGCTGTTTTTATTGGAATTGTCGGATTTTTGGTCTACAAATTTGCTCCGATCATTATTCATCATTTTGCTTCCAGATCAAAAAAAGACGAAGGGGAAAAAATTATCCTGGGCGAAAAACTCTCGGCAAACGAAACCCCGAAAACTCTTTTCAGCGAAGCCGAACGCCTGGCAGCGGAAGGGAATTTGAAAGCCGCAATACGAAAGGGTTATATTGCGCTGCTTTTTGAATTGAGCGAGAGAAAGGTTTTGGGTCTTGCCAAGCACAAGACAAACCGGGATTACCTGCGCGATGTTAAAAAACGACGAGAGCTATACGAAAATATGAATGGCCTGACCTCAAATTATGAGCGTCATTGTTATGGTTTTGACGCGGTCGAATTTAAGGATTGGGAAGAATTTAGAAATCGTTATAAGGAGGCGCTTGGAACAGTTCGCTAACCGCGAATTTGACAAGATCGTGAAACAGAAATTTCTAATCTTCGGAGGTGCAATCATTCTAGCCTTTGTATTGATCGGGCTGAATACGGCTTCGTATGTTCAAAAAGCAAAAGATCCTGACAGCGAGCTAAATCCCAATCGTTCAACATTTAACGTCGGTGCAACCGGCACACGGGCGTTCTACGATTTTCTCGTTGAATCGGGTTATAAGGTCAGGCGTTGGCGCGATCCGGTTTCGGATCTAAAAAATTTTGATGCGGCAGTCGTTTCGACCTTTGTAATTATCGGAAAAGTCAAAAGGGAATTTACCGACGAGGAAATTACGAAACTAATGAACTGGGTTTCGTCCGGCGGCACACTTGTTATTATTGATCGCGATCCGCCGCGAGATCTAATTTCTTCAACCTCTTACTATGCCTTCGAAATTAGCGGCGGCGAAAAATCGATGTCCGAAATGGAAAAGGATACGATGATCCTCAGTGTTGACCCTGCAAGCAAGGAGCAAATGACGGCTGATACAAAGGCGGCGCGAGTCTTGCTTCCTTCGTCTCTGACATTGAATGTGAACGCAGTCCAGCCTTCAAAATTTTCTTCGTTCTTAAAATTCACCCGCATCAGGGTTTCCGAAACTGATAACAAATCGAGCGAAACCTTGAAAACTATCGACGACAATTCGAACACGGTCGAGGATTCTGGAGTCTCGTCTCCAACGGCTGCAAACTCAAAAGCCGAGGATGTACCCAATGATTTGGATTCCGCCCAAAGCGCTGAAGATGAAGTACGGAGAAAAGGTTCGCTTTCGGCCCCGGTTGCGCATATCGGTAGCGACTCGAAAACGATCCTTGCTGATTTCCCGTTTGATGCCGGGCGGGTGATTTTTTTGACAGACCCTTACATAGTCGCCAATGGTGGAATTAATCTCGCCGACAATGTTCAGCTCGCTGCCAATATTGCCGCCTCGCGCGGCGGTATAATTGCGTTTGATGAGTTTCATCAAGGTTACAGCCGAAACGAAAATATGATGCTGGCGTATTTTGCCGGCACACCGATGGTCGCGATTTTTCTCCAGTTGCTGGCGCTGGCCGCAGTAATTTTATATTCGCAAAGCCGTCGATTTGCGCGCGCGTTGCCATTAAAGGAACCAGACAGACTCTCGAAGCTCGAATACGTTTCCGCGATGGCTCAGCTCCAACGACGTACCAAAGCATTTGATCTCGCGATTGAAAATATTTATTCGGATTTCAGACGCCGCGTTTCGCGACTGGTCGGTGTCGATAATCACACGACATCTCGCCCGGATTTGGCAAAACTCGTCGCAGATCGAACGGAATATAGCGCCGGGGAAATAGATGAGCTTTTGTTTAAGTGTGAGGAAATAATGATAGGCGAACCGACAAGAAAAAAGGAAGTTATTGAGTTGACAGGAAAACTGCGCGAAGTAGAAAAGCGCCTCGGCCTCAGACGGCGCGGGAGAAAACACTAATTGCCGATGTCGAATCCCGAACTCGTCATATTAATTGTAATTTTTTTTCTAACGAGCGTCGTCGGCGTTGTTACAGGAAGTAATTCTCTCATCACCGTTCCGGTAATGTTTCAGTTTGGCATCGATCCAAAAGTCGCGATAGCGACCAACATGTTTGGACTCACATTCATGAACATCGGCGCCACGCTTCCATTTCTAAAAGGCGATGGTATCGACTTCAAACGCCTGAAACCATTGGTTTTAATAACGCTCGTGGCTTCGGCATTAGGAGCGTTTTTGGTTGGTATAATCAGCACACGCGCAATCCCTCTGATGGTTTCAGCTGCGATGTTCTTGGTCGTCATTTTTATCCTTTTTCGACGTGATCCTCAAAAGCTTTCAAGCGAAACACATAACGACAAGTATCGAAATATCACTTTTATTCTCGCATTTCTGCTCGGCATATACGGAGGACTTTACAGCGGCGGGTATGTCACGATCTTAACGACCGTCCTGGTAGCATTTTTTGGGATGAGCTTTACGGAAGCGATTGCGGGCACAAAGTTTATCAACATTTTTTCTTCCGGAATCGCAACGGTAATTTTTGCATGGCAGGGTTTGATTGATTACAGACTCGGCATTATTCTAGCCGTTACAATGTTTTCGGCAGCGTTTCTTGGAGCCAAGTTTGTAACAAAATTTAGCGAAATCTGGTTAAAACGAATTTTTATAGTCACCGTGTGTTTGTTGGCGATAAAGACTTTACTAGACTACGCAATGTAATTTTCAGAAATAATATGCTTGATCACACACCAAAAACTGTTGAACATATCCGCCGAGAGCTTGCAAAGATCATTGTTGGCCAGGATGAAGTTATTGAACAAATTCTTGTCGCAGTTTTAGCGGAGGGGCATGTGCTTCTGGAAGGTGTTCCCGGCACTGCGAAAACGCTGCTAGTTAAAACGCTTGCCAGGATAATCGGAGCGAAATTTTCGCGCATACAGTTTACGCCTGATCTAATGCCGTCTGATATCACCGGGACAAACGTTTTCAATATGCAGACGTCGGAATTTACTCTCCGACCGGGTCCAATATTTACCGACATTCTGCTTGGTGATGAGATCAATCGCACACCGCCCAAAACGCAATCAGCACTTCTCGAAGCGATGGAAGAACGCCAGGCGACGATTGACGGAAAACGATATAAACTCTCGCCGATCTTTACCGTTCTGGCGACGGAAAACCCTATCGAATATGAGGGCACATATCCGCTTCCCGAAGCTCAGCTTGATCGTTTTATGCTAAAAATTCTGATCAATTATCCAAGCAGGGAAGAAGAGCTCGATGTTGTTTCGCGTTGGGATGAAGGATTCAATTCGCGGCATCTCGAGGAAATCGAAATTACTCCGCTTTCGAATCGCGAGGTAATTGCGCAATGCCGAAATGAAGTTAAACAAATGCGTATGGAAGACGGAATCAAAAATTACATCGTAGAGATCGTGCACAAGACGAGAAATCATTCATCGATTCTTTACGGCGCGAGTCCGCGTGCTTCGGTTGCGATGCTTTTGTGTTCGAAGGCGCTGGCCGCAATTCGAGGGCGGGATTTTCCTACTCCCGACGACGTAAGGGATGTGTCGATGCCGGTTTTGCGCCATCGTTTATCGCTTCGAGCCGAAGCCGAATTGGATGGTGCAACGACAGATGCAATTATTTCCGAGATCATTAAAACGGTCGAAGTGCCGAGATAACTTGCGGCTATTTTATAAAACGGATCGTATTTCCGTGCATCCAACCGCGGACGCCGTGTTCGCATTTGATCTCATACCAGGGGCTTGTCGGGTTCTCACGTTTAATTATCTCAATACGATCATTTTGAGGTACAAGTCCTGTCTTTGCCGACGTCCGGTCCGGTAATGAACGAACGAAAACCTTTGCTTTTATTACACTTCCGTTTAATTTGGATTCATCGGCGTTTGGATTTTTCTTCGAATGATCTACCTCGATTTTAATATCGCTGGTTTTATTTGCTGTTTTTGGAGCGATGTTTTCTTGAGCTTTGTTCCGATTAGCTTCAGAGGAATTTCTCGTCGGCTGACTGACTACATAAAAATAACCCAGCCCGACCGCGCCTAACACTAACGCTCCGCCAAAAAATAAACCGCTCGTCAATATCAAAGCATATTTCAGGACCTTGCTTTTGGGTTTGGGTGGAAGAGGTATGGAATCGTCAATGGATTCAGGCAAACTAATTAGCGGTCCACTGTCTTCTTCGAGCGGCGGCGCTTCCGGAATTTCTTCGGGAAACGCAAAATTTACATTGACCGGCTCGGTGCGGATGACCGTTACGTGTTCGTCATCAAAATCGTCCGACGTTTCGTGGGTCGGTGGAGCCGGATTTTCAATAACGAGCGCTGACCCATCGTTCCCGCAAAAGCGCTTCTGGTCTTCAAATACCGTATTGCATTTAGGGCATCTCTTCATCTTTTGCTAAACTCTAATCTTTTTCGCCGATTTGATATACTCCGATGTTATCAGAGATTCTTTAATGCGAAAATAGTATTTAGTTTTAAGCTGTCCGAGTGGCGGCGGAATGTGAAATGAAAATAGCGGTAGCAATGAGCGGCGGTGTGGATTCTTCAGCAGCAGCCGCATTATTAAAAGAAGAAGGCCACGAGCTTGTCGGCTTTACAATGCAGCTTTGGAATCAGCGGCGCAATATTAACGTTGACGAAAACGGCGATTCGTTGCCATCTCGCTGCTGTTCGCTCGATGATGTTTATGACGCCCGGCGTGTCGCGGAAGGGTTGGGTTTTCCGTTTTATGTTCTAAATCTCGAGAAAGATTTTGAGCGGGATGTTGTTAATCCTTTCATTGACAGTTATTTAAGCGGCGAGACACCGATTCCCTGCGTTGCGTGTAATTCGCGTTTAAAATTCGCTTCGCTTGATAAAATGGCAATGAGCTTGGGTTGTGATAAGGTCGCGACAGGGCATTTCGCACGCGTTGAATTTGACGAAGAAGCGGATCGTTATCGATTATTTCGCGGCAAAAATCATTGGAAGGACCAAAGCTATTTCCTATGGGAGCTCAATCAGGACCAGCTCTCACGTGCCTATTTTCCGTTAGGTGAAATGCTCAAGAGCGAAGTTCGAGATCTTGCGCGCGGTGCAAATCTCTACACTTCCGAAAAACCAGAATCACAAGAGATTTGTTTTGTCCCCGATGGAAAATACTCTGAGTTTATCGATCGCTATCTCGAGCACGAAGGACGCGAAGATGATATTCCGGAAAAGGGCGAGATCGTAAATACCAAAGGCGAAGTCTTGAACGAACACTCGGGAATTCATCGTTATACGATCGGACAACGCCGCGGTTTGGGCATCGCGCACGAAAAACCCTTGTACGTTTTGCAGATCGAACGTGCAAAAAATCAAATTGTCGTTGGTGAAAAAGATGAATTAAACTCGATTGAATTCACGGCTAAGGGTGTGAATTGGGTTGCCTTTGACGAGCCGGGTGAACCCGTCCGCGCCGATGTGAGAATCCGTTATCGCCACGATCCCGAACCGGCGACAATTTACGCTCTACCTGATAATCGCGCTAAAATAGTTTTCGATCAACCAACATCCGCAATCACTCCAGGTCAAACAACCGTTTTCTATGACGGCGAAGAAGTAGTAGGTGGCGGCTGGATAGAAAAGCAAGAATAGAGTTCTATAAATTTAGGAAAATAACACAATGGCGAAAGTAAAAAAGAAGCTGAGTAAGAAAGCAAAAGAGGCGCTGAAAGTTTTAGAAGAATCAAAACTTTTGGATAATTCGAAAACGATTAGCGGAGCAAAACCGGATCCGGCTTTTACTCCGAACACTCCGTCGTTTCAAAATAAAAAAGCTCACAAAGCAAGACCGAACAAAAAAAGAGGCTAGCAAGTTGATTAAGTCAATGCTCCGCAAAATTTATCTCGCCAGGCAAAAATTGCTTAGCGATGCCGAAAGGCGCGAGAAAAGTTTTCGGGTGAGCGAAATATTTTTCGAGAATTTCGATCTTTCAGAAGTTCGATTACTTCACGTTTTTCTTTCTGTCGACGAACAAAATGAGATCGATACATCGCCTTTCATAAACGAACTGTGGGGAAATCATATCAATATCAAAACCTGTGTGCCGCGGGTGAATTTCGAAACTGATCAACTTCAACATTTAGAATTTAGCTCTCAAAGCACTCTGCGCGTAAGCAGCTGGGGGATTCCTGAGCCGACGGGAAATGAACTGATCGATGAGCGGAAGATCGACATGGTTCTTGTGCCGATGCTGTGTTTTGATGAGCGGGGGTTTCGGGTCGGGCACGGGAAAGGATATTACGATAAGTTTCTCAGCCTCTGCCGCAAAGATTGTGTGAAGATCGGTTTGAGTATGTTTGAGCCGGTTGAAGAGATTGAGGTTATAAAACCTCATGACATAAGACTCGATTATTGTATTACGCCTGCGAAGATATGGAAATTTAAATAAGTGCGGAGACCCAGACGGAGAGATAAGCCAAACAAATGCCAACCTTACTGCGTCCGGGCTTCCGCATTTATTTGCGCTATTTTTTCTGCAGCGTATCGCGAATTTCGGTCAGCAAATCTTCTGCACTTGGACCTTTTTCTGTTTCCAATCCTGCAAATAATTTCATGGCCCACCGCGCTATAAAAAACATCACAAGTCCAACGATTACGAACGTGACAATGTCGGTAATAAACTGCCCGTACTGGATCACGGCAATACCCTTTTCAACCGCTTCGGAGCAGCTGGCAAAGGCTTTGTCGGTAAGGTTGTAGCATTTGCTGGAAAAATCGATACCCCGGAAGCGAGTCCAACAATCGGCATAATAATGCCCTCGGTAAAAGTTTTTACGACCGAACTAAATGCCGCACCCATAATAAAACCAATTGCCAATTCCAATAGATTCCCACGCGCAATAAACGCCTTAAAGTCATTCAACATGATTTAAATTCCTCTCTAAAAGTTTCTTGTATTAAATTTTGGGGATGGCTACAAGTTAATTCTTTCAAGGGTTTTAGTCAATGATGCGTAAACGAAACTTGCGATCGTCGTAGGTGTTCGTAATTTCCTTAATTTTCATAATCTTGTTTGCTTCACTAAACTCGATCAGATCAATTGCCTCAATCTTGTCGGAGCCTCCACCTTCGTTTGGCATTTCAAAAGAAAAGTGAATTATCACGAAGCTGGTTTGCGGCAAAGAATAGTACCCGTGTGTTAAAAAGGTAAGTTGAGAAATCATCTCCTTTGTTTCGACGAAGAATTCTGTTGCCTTTTTCGCAGGCACGGTTCCGTACTGAACCGTGCCGCAATGCTCGAAGTAGCCAAGAACCTAGTCTATACGGCCATTGTGAAAGGCGTCAAAATATTGTCTTGCGATCTTCGTTTTCTGATTCATTTGTAATTTCCTTTTTTCGTTCTTCTAGTGTTAGACGACTGGCGCGGGGCGAATCGACAATAAACGAACTGTTTCCGCGCGGGATAAAACAGCTTGAATACAGTAGGCGAAAATTCGATTTCTTTTTATACTTAGAATATATAATCGTGAAATTTAATTTACTAAACCGAAAGATTCATTATTGGGCGTCATTTATTGTAGCTCTGCCAATTCTTGTGATAATCGCGAGTGGGCTTTTTCTTCAAAATAAGAAGCAGTTTTCATGGATCCAACCTGCGGAAATACGCGGTGTTGGCAAATCTCCGGGTATTTCGATGGCGCAGATCCTGGAAGCCTCAATGGTCGTTTCTGAAGCAAATATCAAAGGCTGGGACGATATAGATCGCCTTGATGTGCGTCCGTCAAAGGGAATGGTTAAAGTGCGTGCAAACAATAATTGGGAAATCCAAATCGATCTGGAAACCGGAGAAGTTCTGCAAACTGCCTATCGTCGTTCGGACATTATCGAATCTATTCATGATGGCTCGTTTTTTCACGACGCCGTAAAACTTTGGGTTTTCCTTCCTGCAGGAATCGTATTGCTGCTTCTATGGCTTACCGGAATTTATATGTTTGTGTTGCCTTACTGGGTTCGGCGCAGAGGGCCTAATTTGAAGGCTTAGACATTTCCTTTTGCTGTTTCTTAAGAAAATCCTTAAAAGCTCGTTCACTCCGCTCGACAAATTTTCCGTGACTCTGTGCATCGATAAAGGGATTTAGCAAAGGATTTTCTTTCCAAAGCTTTAGCTTCTCTTCCATATTGAAAAACTGAGCGTGGGATCCAAGGAAAACGTCCGCTCTAAGCTTCTTAAGTTTTGCAAAGGTATCTTCGTAATCCCTTGCTTGAGCTGGATAGAGCGGATTGTCGATCAAATTGTAGTCGAGAGTCGAAAGACTGCATTGAAAAACTACCGCGTAATTTCGTCCCGCGTCTTTGACCTTCATCGTCCAGGTTGTACAGCCCTTTGTGTGTCCGGGAGTGAGAATCGTTTTAAGTTTCGCACCTCCAAAACTTATTGTTTGTCCATCCCGAATTATTTCGTCTACCTTAACCGGCATGAACGAAATTTCTTCGCCAAAACGGAAATTATTTCTGTCACCGACTTCAAGACCTGCTGCTTGTTGTTTAACCGCGAGAAGTTTCGCACCTGATTTTTCTTTCAAATACGCCAAGCCGCCCGCGTGGTCGTAATGTTCGTGATTATTGAGAAGTATCTTTACATCGCCAAGTTTGAAACCCAATTTTTCGATGTTTTGCTCAATTCTTGGAGCGGTTTCCTCAAAACCGCCATCGATCAAAATGTGCCCTTTCGGCGTAGTGATCAAATAGGACGTAACATCCGATGCGCCAACGTAATAAATGTTTCCGATAACCTTAAAGGGGTCGGCGGGTCCATTCATCCAGCGGTCATTGTCCGAGCGGATCTGTGCGTTTGCCGAAATGACAAGTAATAAAAATAAAAACGTCTTTAGTAATAATTTCATAAGTTATAAAATCCTCGCGGGCATTCGAGCATATCCGATTGCAAGTCTAGAATTTTATTCTACATAACGATCCTGATATTTCTTCGATCGCGAAAGACCCATTTCTACTTTTGTCCGAAACCATTGTCCGACTGACGGGCTTTCCATGTGCCCGACAAATTTCGCAACGATATCGGGATGGAATTTTGCCGTCGTTTTTGCCGCCCATCCAATTCCACATTGTTCGTCATCGTCCGTTCTGTTTGCGTTGCCGATCAACAGCGCGAAAAGTTCTTCGACGTAGATTCGTTTGAGTCCTTTTTGCACCGCGTATTGTCCGCCAACCCCAACCATCCTGACGATCCACCTGTCATTTTCCTTTAGCAGCGAGGGCAAAACCGGCAAGATAATTTCCGGATAATTCAAGAGCGCGAAACCCAAAACCCGCTCGCTAAGGTGGTCGCAGTGGAACGTATCATTGCCTTTCCGAATGTACTCAATAGACTTTACTAGCGATTCTTCGAGATGATTCTCAAGGCGCATTTGAAGTACGGTTCCCGTTATTACGCTTGATCCCGTTTCATTTAAATTTGTGATCTTGTCACAGAATGCGATCTGGCAGGTTTCCGGGATTTTATCGAAAATCGCGCGCGTGATGTATTCAAGTATTGGAAAATTCGTTTTCTTTACTAGGATCTTTTTGTGAAGGAGCGCAATGCATCCATAGTAATCTCCTTCTTCGAGGCAAATAAGCATCGAATTGATGATTGGTTTTACATTCTTTTTTTTTGTTATCGGCACTTTTTGCGAACAAGGAAGTGTGAATAGGAGAAAAGGACGCTTCGACTCTTACTATAAAGCCGAAAGTAATTTTAACAAAATGTTGGTTGGGGAAAGTATTGTTTGCAACGTTTGAAGGGTTTTACGCCACACCAAGTTTTTTAAGTAGGTTTTCGAATCGTTGATGGCCACGAACGGCATCGAGTTTCGGATCGACCTTGACGGCCAATAAAGCAATTTCACGAGCATCGCAGCTTTTTTCGAGTAAATCCAACGCAGGATCAATTTCCCCAAGAGCCGAATAGACCAAGGCCAATCCGCGGTAAACGTTGTCAATTTTTGAAGGGTGTTTTTCAATTGATTCGATCAGCTTTCTGGCTTCTTTTTCCCGACCCGCGGCAGCGTAGATCTGAGCACGGCAAAAATCCGCTTCCAGTTCGTTGCCGGTGAGCGCGCCCCAACGATCGTTTTCGTTCAAAGCTTTTTCATAAAGCCCCTCTCCTTGATAACAAAGCGACAAAAGCCGATGTGCGGCGGGATAATCCGGGTCTAATTTCAATGTCTTCTTGGCTGTTTCGATTGCTCTATCGTATTGCCGATCGTAATAAAACATCATTCCCTTGTCCTTGAGGATCGCCTGTGAAACCGGATCGAGCTCGGCGCCTATTGAAGTTAGGCGAATCGCCTCGTTGAGATCACCCATTCCCAAATACCAAAACGAATACCAATGATATGCGGTCGCATAATTCGGGTTTAACTCAAGCGAACGCTCAAATTCAATCTTCGAAGCCTCCCAATTCCATTGGCTAAAAAGAAGAAGGCTTGCGTATGAAGTATGGACTTCAGCTAGATTGTCATCAATTTCAAGAGCCTTCTTTACCGCCGCCTCGGCTTTTGGATATAACTCGCTATGCGGAATCCTTCCGAATTCTGCGAGAAGACTATAAGAATCGGCTATTCCCGCCCACGCAACCGCATATTCCGAATCAATTTCGATCGCCTTTTCAAAATATTCTATCGCCGTATTGAGCCCCGCAATGCTCCGTTTGTTCCAGAAAAAGCGTCCCTGCAGATAGAGCTGGTAAGCTTCCGTGTTTTCGGTAAAACGTTTTCTGAGATTCTCTTCATCGCTTGGAGAAAGCGTAACCTCAAGCGCGCTGGCGATTTCCGTCGCGACCTTTTCCTGAATTTTGAATACATCGCGAATCGTTCCGCGATATGTTTCCGACCAAAGATATGCTTGATTTTTGCTATCGACAAGCTGTGCGGAAATCCTCAGGGCGTCCTCGTGTCTGCGAACGCTTCCTTCCAGCAGATAACGAACGCCGAGGGTTTCAGCAATTTCTTTATGACTTTTTCCTTCGATCAATGAAGCCGGGGTCGACCCGCGCGGTACCACCCTTAGCATTTCCAATTTCGAAAGATTAACCACGATTTCTTCGGTTAGTCCTGCGCTAAAATAATCGCGACGTTCTTCCACACTCATGTTTACAAATGGCAGCACTGCGATCGAGTTCTGTTCAAAAACCGGGACGAGAGCTTGACCGCTTACGCTAAGCAAGCTTTGAATGCTGGAGCTGACCTCTCCGGTCTGTGTCAATCGTTTTTGTATTTGAAGTTCCTGTTCGAGCTCCTTCAAATCGGTCAAAAGTTCGAGCGCGGTCGCATAACGCTCTCGCTTGTCTTTATTAATCGATTTTTCGCTGATCGTTTGCGCCTCGAGCGGTAATTCGCTATTGACTTCACATAGCGGACGAGGGGTTTTTGTCAGAACCGATGCAATTACATCACTCGTCGTTTCGCCATCGAAAGGCCTTGTTTTAGTCAACATTTCGTAAAACAATACGCCAAAACTAAAAATGTCCGTTTGGTGGTCGATATCCCTGCCTCTGGCTTGCTCGGGCGACATGTAATTGGGCGTTCCCATGACCAATCCCGGGATCGTATCTAACTTTGTTACTGTTGCAGCCTGATCATCGACCTCGCCTTTTCCCGGCCGATTAGTGATCTTTGCCAGTCCGAAATCGAGAAGCTTTACGATCCCGTCTCGTCGGATCATCACATTGTTTGGTTTTATATCGCGGTGAATTATACCGGCCTCATGAGCCGAATGGAGTGCTGAAACGACTTGTATCGAAATTTCCAAGGTTTTCTGCAAGGAAAGTGGTTTTATGGCTAAGATTTCTGTCAGCTCTTTCCCATCAATAAATTCACTCGCAAGAAAAGGTGTGCCATCGTGATCTCCAAATTCAAAGATCGTGATTATATTCGGGTGATTCAGAGATGACGCGGCCTTGGCTTCTTGTACAAATCTTTGGAGTCTTTCCAAATCTTCGCAACATTCATCGGTGAGCATTTTGAGCGCAACTTTTCGATCAAGCTCGGTGTCTTGCGCAAGATAGACTTCGCCCATTCCGCCCTTTCCGATCATGGAAAGAATATTGTAGTGGGAAATTTTCGTGTCCGGTTTGAGACTCATTTTACTATCGGGTTATTGGAAAATGCTTTAACAAAAAAATCCACGAGAAATTATCGCTGGTCAGACCATATTGTAAAGTGATACGCATCCTGTTGTCGAAAAGGTCTTTGGATAAAAAAGCGGGACAGACTTAATTAGGCAGGAGTATTTCTGATCAAATGCGCCGCGGCATCCGCGGCTGACATTCCACCGACGTTTATCTCGAAGATCGTTGCTGGACGGCGTTTGCTGCTCACCTCATAACTCCGGTCGTAATATTCGAGAATCACGCGGCAGGCTTCACGAATTTTATTCTTAGATATAAGATCGACCGCCGTCCGGGTTCTTTCGCCTCCAAGTTGTTTGGTGATGCGTTTCGTCGCCTCGATCAAATCCGAAAAGTCTGCTTCTCCATACATCTCCGTTAAGATTCTCAACCTTTCTTCAATTGGGCGCGTGATTCCGACCATCGACGCGGATCTCATCTGACGAAATAGTTCTTCGGGAACCCGGCATTTTCCAATTCTTCCGCTCTCAGCTTCGATCCAAACGTCGCGGTCGGGATCAAACGCCGCAAGCTCTTCGCCGATAAGGTTTTCGAAATACTGTGTACTTGGTTGAGGCGGCATCCCAAGACCTCCGAAACTGCTGCCGCGATGGTTGGCGAGCCCTTCGAGATCCAGTACCTGTACGCCATTGTCCCGTAAAGCTTTGAGAATGTGGGTTTTACCGGTGCCCGTCAGCCCGCCTAGAATATTGATCTGACGCGGTGAAGCTAAGACCTGCCGGACCCAACGTCGGTAAGACTTATAGCCGCCGTCAAGAATGACGGTCCGGAACCCGGTTGATTCTAAAAGCCATGCAACGCTTTCGCTCCGCATTCCACCTCGCCAGCAGTGGACTCGGACGGCCTTCTCCGGCGCGATCTCAAATGCTCGGCGGATCATGTCTCCCAGTCGCGGGCCGACAAGATCGAAACCCAGCTCAATTGCTGCTTCACGGCCCTTTTCTTTGTAACAGATACCGATTTTTGCCCGTTCTTCATTACTAAAGAGAGGAAAGTTAACCGACCCGGGAATGTTCCCTTGTTCGAATTCAACGGGGCTCCGTACATCGAGAATTGGGTCGTCGATTCCTCTGAATTCTTCTATGAATACTTTGTCGTTCATCGTTGATTTGATTCGTAGATAGCAAACAAAGAGTCTAACAGAATATATTAATCGATGATTACCACGGGTAACGCGGGTATTCAGTTCGCGTTTCCGACCTCATAAACAGAAACGGCGCACAATCAAAAATGTGCGCCGATATACGTGCTTCTTTGAGAAATGCTTCAGAAAGGAACTTGATCGCTACTTCCGGTCGAGCCTGGTATCCTCGGCAAGATAAACCTCTCCCATTCCGCCTTTCCCGATCTGGGAAAGAATTTTGGAATGAAAGATGGTTGTGTTTTGTTTGATCTTCATAAAATACAAGGACTCAGGGATAAGTAGTGAGCGTTAGGCATCAAGAAAGATCCCGCCTTATAATCTCTCGGCAATCATCGAAATCCTTTTATCATCAAAGCATTTGAAATACCTTCCCCGCGGACGATCGCGATCTGTTTGCCGTCGCGTGAATAATCGCGCCTTGCGACACCGTTCGCACCGAAATTCGTTAGTTGTTTCGGTGTGCCTCCATCGAGCGGCAATCGATAGAGATGCTGCTCCTCTCCAGGTGAAACGATGACAGTAATACTCTTTCCATCAGGCGTCCAGATCGGACCCCGCCTGATACTGGTTTCGACAGGCACATCTAAGTATTTTACCGGGTCGCCGCCTGCCGAAGGGACGATGGCAATACGATTCCATTTCTGGCCTTTTTCGTCTAAAACGAAGCATGCGAATGTGGTTCCGTCCGGCGAATATCTCGGTTCGTCGGCGACGTAATTGGTCAGGCGTTCGACTTTAGTCCCATCGATCAGTACCCGGAATACCCCCTGCTTCCCGTTCATCCATGCCGAATAAATTATCCATTTGCCGTCCCGCGAGAAGTCCGGATTGTCAGGGTCGATACTTTTTCCGAGCACGACCCGGTTCCCGCCGTCAATATCGATTCTTATAAGTTGGCCGCCGCCCTCCGAGGATACATAAACGATAAAGCGGCCATCCGGCGAAACAACCGGAACGAGTTTTAAGACCCCGTCCCTCGTAACTTGCTTGGCACCCGAGCCATCAGAATCCATGATCCAGACCTCTGTGGCACCGCTTTGGTCTGAGACGTAGACCAGTCGATTCTCGGGAGTCCAGCTAAATCCCCAGGTGTCGCCGGTCGATGGCATTACGGACTTGGCCGCATTCGGGTCTAGATTTGGTGACACCCAAATTGCCGACCTCGCATAGGATTCCATAGTAACGATCGATGAGCCGTCAGACGTGATCGAAACTCCGGAGTGCCCGTTAAGGTTATTAGTCAGTCGGCGGGCCGAAGCCGAAGGATACGAAATCGCCCAAAGCTGGCCGGGAACACGGTCATATTCCGACGCGATGATTATTAAAGAATCGCCCGACGGATGCCATTCAAGATCGTTTACTGCTCCCCATTTTGTATCTCCGAGCTTTCTGATCTTCCCATCATTTACTGAGACCAGCACTATACTTTCATCCGGATTTGGCAAAATACTATCGTCGCCTTTTGCGACCGCAAGTTCATTTCCATCCGGTGACCAGACCGCCTTCGTACTGAAAAACTGTTCGCCCGTGAGGGACGCGATTTTTCGTTCGCCCGATCCGTCGGAGTTTGCCACCATCACCATGGTCTCGGTTGTTAAAAAACCGAATCTGCTAAAACTTATTCGTCTCCCGTCTGGCGAAAACTGAAGATTCTGACCATTCTCAAAGAATTTTTCAGGCGTGCCGCCAAGTGTTGGAACCCGGTAGATCGCCGGCGCTTCATTGGTGGTATTACGCCCATCAAAATAAACAAAATTTCCGTCACGAGAAAACGTCACGCCCGTAAAACGATCGAACGTACCGGCTTCCACGACCTGAATATTGCTATTCGTTTCGACCTGTTTGATCCAAAGAGACTCCTTGTCGCCATCAAGTCTTGAATAGGCAAGAAATTTTCCATCCGGTGAGATTTCGGCGCTTCGGGTTTTGCCGTCGCCTGTCAACCTTTTGGTCTCTATTGCCCAGCTGTGGTTATCGCCCGTCTTCGGATCGGCGGCTAGCAGCCGATATAGTCCATAACCGAATCCGGTTATCATTACGAGTAGTGCGATAGCTATGACCGCCGTCCATCCCTTGTGACGCCGCATTTCAGACGACAATACCTGAGGTCCCGAGAGCGTTTGTCGGTTGCTAACCGGATGCCTCTCAGTCTCGGCACCTACTGTCAACGTGAGCTGCTCAGACGCCGGCTCATTTGCAGCAAAATCGTTCAGGTCCGCTGGAGGATGTGACCGGTCGATTTCCTCCTCCATTTCCAGTTTTTTCTTTACACGTCGGAGATCGATGCCCAGATCCTTCACATTTTGATAGCGCTCATCCGGGTTTTTCTCAAGGGCCTTCAAAACTATTTCGTTCAAGTAGTCCGGTGTTTCCGGCCTTCTACGAATTAATGGAAGGGCATTTGTTTTTACGACTTCAGCGATAATGTCCGCGGTCGTTTCTCCGGAGAATGGAGGACTCCCGGATATCATCTCGTAGAGAACACAACCGAGACCCCAAATATCAGATCGCGAATCCGCTTGCATGCCCCTGGTTTGTTCGGGAGACATATACAGTACCGTGCCCATTATCATTCCTGGTTCTGTATTCAATTGCGCGCGTGTCTCACCTTCGGGATCGACTTGTAAGCTGACCGCTTCAAGCTTCGCGATGCCGAAATCAAGAACTTTTACCAGCTTATCTTTGCGAATTATCACATTCTCAGGCTTTATATCCCTGTGGACGATACCTGCATCGTGAGCCGCAGACAGCGCTGAAGCGATCTGAATCGCGATATCAAGGATATATTCAAAAGGTAGGTTACCAGTCTGGATTACCTCACGCAGTGTGGGACCGTCTATGTACTCCGTGACCATGAAATTCAGAGAATCTGAAAGTCCTATCTCGAAAATGGTCAGGATGTTCGGGTGGTTGAGAGCAGAAGCAGTTTGCGCCTCCTGCCCGAATCGGGCAAGACGGGTACTATCGTTGGAGACCTTCTCAGATAGAAATTTAATCGCGACTTTTCGGTTCAGTTTTGTATCCGTAGCCAGATAAACTTCGCCCATTCCCCCTTTGCCGATCTCGGAGAGGATCTTGTAATGAGAAATTGTTGTACCTTTTTCGAGTTTCATGTCTTATTAGGCAGATTCAGCCGTTTAAGTATTTTCTGTAAATATCGGATCGCTTCGCAGTTCGTCAAAATACCGACCCGTTGAATAATATACTAATACAATTAAGGGAATTTCAATGTCTTTTCCAGCTACGTGGAGGCTTGATCTGCGACTTTAATTCATATAGCAGTTTGACTGTCTCGTTGTCCCTTCTTTGCCAATAACCGGGCAAGAAGGGATTTAACCCATTCCGCCTTTGCCTCCTGAGCGAATCTATTGAGTTTGTACGAATCCCTACTGAATTCGGCGGAGAGAAACTTGATCGCCACTTTTCTGTCCAGCTTTATCCTCCGCAATATACACCTTACCCATTCGGCCATTGCCGATGAGCGAACGGACTTGGTAATGAGAAATTGTCGTGTCTTTTTCAAGTTTCATACAAAAAGTGCTGAGTTCTGGGTATCGAGTACTGATATTTCGTTCAAATATTTACGTTTGCAGATTCATTGCTCAGAACTCAGCGCTCAATACTCTTTTCGGTTCATTCAGGCAGATTCATCCTTTTCAATAATTGCCCGAAGCGAGGGTCCGGCCGCAGATTATCCAGGACAGTCTCAAGTTTTAAGAGCGTCATAAAAAAAGAGCGTTCCTGATAAGTGCGTTCCAGCCACTCAAAAGCCTGGTCTTTGTCGCCCAGTCCGGCGTAAATACAAACCATACTGTATGGAGATACATATTGCTTTTTTGATAATTCCTTCAATTCTTCCAGCACTTTTTCGGCTTCTGCCTTTTTGCCTGCTGCCGCATAAACATAGCCGAGGTATCCCAGACTAGTTGGGTTTACATCTACTCGTCGTGCTTTTTCGAGTGCCTCAATCGCTTTGGGGTATTGTTTCTTTCGTTCATATGCTCGACCTAAAATTTGATAGGACCACCAGAAATTCGGGTCGAGTTCGAGTGCTCTTCGGGTTTGTTCAATTGATTCGTTAACTCTCCCCGTCGACAACAATAAGCTTGCCAGATCCAAATTCGCGTTGAGATCAAGAGGCATTTGTTTTTGCACCGCCATCTGCATTTTGATCGCTTCTTCATATCTGCCGGTCGCCGCGAGATAGACCGGATAATTAGCGGGATAAGACGGATCAAGTTGGTTGGCCCGCTTCCATTCTTTTTCTGCCGCCACCCAATCCCATTCGTACCAGTACAGAATTTTACCTAGTAAATAGTGAGTTTCGGCAAGCGTTTCGTCTAATTCCAATGCTTTCAGGGCAGCTGCTTTCGCCTTTGGTTCTGACTCCCGGGGAGCTAAATAAAATCCATTTGAAAAGTCATACGCAACGGCAATCCCGTGATAGGGCAGCGCATATTTCGGATCTATCTCGATAGCTTGTCTGTAGTATTCGATACCCTTTTTGTAACCATCTTCGGTATATTTCGTCGTATAGAAATTGCCCTGCAGATAGAGCTGATAGGCCTCGGGATCGGTGGTGTAGGTTTTAGTCACTTTCGCAACATCTTCGCGGGAGAGTTTAGTTTTAATTTTTCCCAAAACATCGCGGGCAATTTCGCTCTGCAGCGTTACAAGATCGGTTTTCTTGCGGTTGTAGGTTTCACTCCAAATGACTTTATCAAGCGAAATATCTGTCAACTCAACAAAAAGCGAAATGTCTTCGCCACGCTTAACAACTCTTCCATTCAAAATAGCCTGAACATCCAATTCTTTTGCGATAGTTTGTGAATCGGTTTTCTTGCCTTTGTAACGAAAGACCGATGACCGCGGTTTAACATTCAGATTCGGAAGATTCGATAAACTGCTGATAAGCGTTTCAGTCATTCCATCACTCAAATATTCAACATCTTCATTTCCACTTTCATTGACAAACGGCATCACCGCGATAGATTCAATTTGTTTTGCACCGGAATAAAAATACCGGTAACCAAGAAATCCGCCGAATACAATAACCGCTAACAGAAGGGGAATCACTAAGAGCCGCTTGTCCAACCTTCGCGGCTTCGCCTCCCGACGTGCGGGAATGCTCTGCCTTTCCGACGATCCATCTAAACCATCTTGAGGCTCCGCCTCCAAACCGGCGGGCAAGATTGCCGTATCCTCGGACGTTTCGGTCTGTGACCTTGTCGGTACGTCGCCGGTCACGTCGACATAAGCAAATATCGCTGTTGCCGGTTCAATATCATCGCGGAACCCGGTCGCTATCGCTCCCGGTTCTGACAAGACCACGGTTTTGGCTTCGAGCGATTCGTTGGTTTGCTTGATCGGCTGGGTTGTGAATCCCATGCGACCGAGCAAATCATTGCATCGCGGATCGTCGCGTAAAGAATCCATCAATGGGTCGGTTTTTAACCGGGGCAGCCACCAGTCGCGTTGTTCGAAGGCCAGCTCCAGTTCGGCGAAGGCTTTGTCTTTCTCATCAAGGGCGGCGTAGATTCGGGCAATGCTGTATGGCTGAACATATTTTGTCTCTGAGATTTCGCGAAGCTCTTCGATGATTTGCCCGGCGTCACTCCTTTGTCCCGCTTTGGCATACGTTAGGCCGGCGAGATACAGGAAAACAGGGAATCCGGGCACCTTTTGCAGACTGCTTTCGCAAAGCGCGATTGCTTCTTCATACATACCGTTGGCGAGATAGGCTTGACCAAGCCAATACGCGGAAGTTGTAAAGTTCGGGTTCAGATCATACGCTTTTCGGGCTTGATCGAGAGCCTTTTCATATTCACGTGCATACAAATAGACTTCCGCCAGAATTATGTTGGCGATCAGCGACAGCGGTTCGAGTTCCAAGGCTCTTTCCAGCTCCGCAATTGCTTCTTCCATTCGTCCCAACGGAACGAGATAGCTGATGCCGTGTGTAAAATGTATTATAGATACTCTCGGATTAAGTTCGATGGCACGCTTAAATTCTTTTCCTGCTTCTTCCCAATTCCAGTCAAAGATTGCCAGCGAATCGCCGAGCGAAGCGTGTGCTTCGGCAAGCGACGGATCAATTTCTAATGCTTTTCTCGCGGCAGTTTTAGCTTTCGGTATTACATCGACGGCTGGTAAAAACAGAGATTTCGTCCACGAATTGTAAATGTCTGCAATGCCGACAAAGGCGAGAGCATAGTGAGGGTCGAGTTTTATTGCCTTCTCAAAATAATCTAAGCCTTTCTGCATATCGTCAATTGTCCGTCGGGCAAAATGATAGCGACCTTTCAGATATAGTTGATATGCCTCCGTATTCTGCGTTCCGCGTTTTAAAACATCCGCCTTTTCATCACCGAACAGTTTTAATTTGAGTGCATCAACCACCGCCAGCGAAATTTCGTCTTGAATATCAAAAATATCTTCCATCTCGCGGTCGTAACTTTCCGCCCAAAGCTGATAGCCGTCTTCCACATTCTCAAGCCGAACCGAAATTCGCACCTTATCACCCGATTTTCTGACGCTTCCTTCCAAGACATTCTTAACACTCAACTTCTCGCCGATCTCGCTGATAGTTGCATTTTTACCTTTGAAAGAAAACGCCGATGTCCTTGCCGCCACTTTCAGATCTTCGATCTTCGACAACGCATTGAGGAGTTCTTCCGCCAGACCCTCGCAGAAATATTCGTTGTCCTCATCCGCACTCATATTTGTGAACGGCAAAACGGCGATCGA
>JBBKXN010000003.1:0-59150 GCA_037969475.1 Pyrinomonadaceae bacterium
CCAAAACCGTTTTCGCGTGAGTAGCAGTTGCAACACTTCTACCCATTACCCAATTTTCCTCTGCCACAGCGTGTTCGACCGTTATGTTTATATCCGTCCAACTCTCGTGCAAACCATCCAAAAACGCCTTTATGCCGTCGCGTCCTTTCTCGCTTTGTTTCGATTTCACTTCGTGATCTTCGGCATAATAAAGAACACATTCATCAACCATATTTTGATTAAATAATTTTTTTGCTTTCAGATAATTGTCTTTGTTTCTTTCGGCTATTTGCAATCCGTTTAGTTTTTCCATTTAGCAGTTTAATTGATGCTTCTTCGCATCTACGAACAATTTGGCGTGATAAATCTCGCTTCCTTTTTCGGTAAATTCCTTAGCCTTTTCAGCCATTCTAACGGTAAGTTTTTATTTCATCCAGCCAACCCTTTTTCGTCATTCGTTAAATTCCGCTAGTTAATAAATTTTCCAAATTGTTGCAATTTTCTAAAATGCTCTTTATTGAAACCTTCAAATTTTTCATAATCTAAATATGTGTAAAATAAGCTGTGTTCTAAATTGTTAAATTTATTACTTTTTCCATTCAAATCTATCCATTCAACTGCGAAATCAAACGCCCCTAAATCTATGTCTTTTAACTTATGACTCTCAATCTCAGCAAGATTTCTTAATTTTCTGGTGCGTGATTCCAAATCTAAAACAGTAATATTTTGAAATTCATTTTCAAGAATTATGTTTGGCAAAATTATTGAAAAATCAAGGGTTTGGCAATTATTTGAAGCTACAAAAAACTTCGATTCAAAAGCACAAAATTGAGGATTCAATATGATGCCTTTCAATTTGTCTAATGCAAAGGTCTATTTGGAATGGGAGCGTTATTTTCTTGATATTTCAAAAGATAATTCATCAAGATAAAGAGTCCTGACATCGAATAAATTAAGTCTCCAAGCGTGCAAACATTGAAATTTTTAATTTTATCGTGTTTCAGTTTGTTATAATTCGTCCACCAAATCGGAACATCTCGACCTTCTTCCAATTCAAAGGGCTGAATTATTTCCCAATCAATATTATGAGAAACTATTCCTGTAAATTTGGTGACTTTTTTTTGAAGATTGAATTTTTCACAGGCAATTTTGAAATAAAACAAAAAATCAGGAAAGCCAAATAAAAACTTATCTAACTTTCCTTTCTCTTGTTTGTTCAATTCATTTTTTAACTCTTCATATTTATTTTTGAGCTCTTTCTCTCCTAAAAATTCAGATTTCTTCATATCCCACAGATTTTTAACTTCCTCTGCTGCTACGAAGTGTTTATGAATGACAATTTTGAGGATGTTTTCAATTTCGCTACAAACTCGAAGATGTAGTTCGTGAATTTTGTTTGAATAAGCATTCATATTGCCACCTGTAAAAGCAACAAAACGACTTATTTCTTCGAGTTCTAGCTCAAAAATATTGAAAATGCCTTCATAAACTTTGTTTTTAGCAAAATTTTCTATTTCTACTTCTGCATCCATAAATTAATGATGACCGTCCGCACCTTCGGGAATATTCCCGTGGTAAATCTCCGAACCTTTTTCGGTAAATTCTTTTGCTTTCTCAGCCATTCCGACTGCTAACGCTTTTTCTGCTTCGACATCTTTATCTCTCGCATATTCGCGGACATCTTGCGTGATCTTCATCGAACAGAAATGCGGTCCGCACATTGAGCAGAAGTGCGCGAGTTTTGCTCCTTCGGCCGGAAGCGTTTCGTCGTGGAATTCCTTTGCCTTTTCTGGATCTAAACCTAAATTAAACTGATCTTCCCAACGGAATTCAAAACGTGCTTTCGAGAGTGCGTTGTCGCGGTATTGTGCCGCCGGATGACCTTTTGCAAGATCAGCCGCGTGTGCCGCGAGTTTGTATGTGATAACGCCTTCTTTTACGTCTTTTTTGTTCGGCAAACCGAGGTGTTCTTTTGGCGTAACGTAGCAGAGCATCGCACAGCCGAACCAGCCGATCATTGCCGCACCGATTCCGCTTGTGATGTGGTCATAACCCGGTGCGATGTCGGTGGTTAAAGGTCCAAGCGTGTAAAAAGGTGCTTCGTCGCAAACTTCCAATTGCTTGTCCATATTCTCTTTTATCAGGTGCATCGGGACGTGTCCGGGACCTTCGACCATCGTCTGACAATCCATTTCCCAGGCGATTTTCGTGAGTTCCCCAAGCGTATCTAATTCGGCAAATTGTGCCTCATCATTCGCATCGGCAATCGAACCCGGACGCAAACCATCACCTAGAGAAAACGAAACGTCATACGTCTGCATTATCTCGCAAATCTCTCTAAACCTTGTGTATAGAAAACTCTCTTCATGATGAGCCAGACACCATTTCGCCATGATCGAACCGCCACGGGAAACAATTCCGGTGGTGCGTTTCGCCGTCATCGGAATATACGGCAAGCGAACGCCTGCATGAATCGTAAAATAATCAACGCCCTGCTCGGCTTGTTCGATAAGCGTGTCGCGGTATATTTCCCACGTCAGATCTTCCGCTTTGCCGTTTACTTTTTCGAGTGCCTGATAGATCGGCACAGTCCCAATCGGCACGGGCGAATTCCTCAAAATCCATTCTCTCGTCGCGTGAATGTTCTTGCCCGTTGACAGATCCATCACCGTATCCGCACCCCAAAGCGTCGCCCAACGCATCTTTTCGACCTCTTCTTCGATCGAAGAAGCTATCGCCGAATTCCCGATATTTGCGTTGATCTTGACAAGAAAATTTCGCCCGATCGCCATCGGTTCGGTTTCGGGATGATTGATATTTGCCGGAATTATCGCCCTTCCTCTCGCCACCTCATCACGCACAAATTCCGGCGTTACAAAGTCGGGAACGCTCGCGCCAAAAGATTCACCTTTGTGTTGATGATAAAGCGAATCGCGTCCATCGCCCTGCACTTCCTGCATCGCCTCAAACGCGATCTGCCTTCCCAAATTCTCACGAATCGCCACATATTCCATCTCAGGCGTGATGATCCCTTTCTTTGCATAGTGCATCTGAGAAACATTCTTACCGGATTTTGCTCTTAGCGGCGGACGTTTTAATGCCGGAAACGATTCGAGTAAACCGATGGAGCCCTCGCTATCGTCGGGGCTGCTTACTTTGGCGGAGCCCTTACTTACGTGCGGGCTACTGACACGGGGGCTACTGACACCCGGGCTGCGGACGCGTGCGAATTCTTCTGCACCTTTTGTTAGATATCCATTATCCTGAGGCAGGACTTCGCGTCCTTCATATTCTTCTACGTCGCCGCGAGCCAAGATCCAATCCCTTCGAAGCGCCGGCAAACCTTCCCGCACATCGCATTTCACCTCCGGATCAGCCCAAACTCCGCTCGTATCATAAACCCGGACCGGCGGATTCTCCTCCAATTCGCCATCCATATTCTTCGACGGCGACAAAGCAATCTCCCGAAACGGAATTCTCAAACTGTGCCCATTTTCGTTGACCGTATTCCCATTCGTCTCAACATAAACTTTGCGCGATGCCGGCAATTTAACTTCGCTTGCGAGTTTTTCTTTTATTTCTATTTCACCCTCACTTCGTGCGGGTTTCTGCGTTTCCTTATCGGATGAGCCGTTACTCACGTGCGGGCTACTGACATTTTTTTTACTCATTGTTTTTCTCCCTACGTCGGAATTAACCGCATCAGGTTTTTAGGGTAATGTCCAAAACCTCTTGAACAACTCTCAGCTAGAAATTAGCTCCCCTGAAAACTTTCTTTATAGAATTTTATTATTTTGCCGGCGTGAAGTCGATGCAAAGATCAGCTTAAGGCAACTTTTCCGCGGAATATGAGGATTCTACAGTGTTTTTAGCGCCGGATAGATTTTGCGATAGACTTGGTATTGATCATTTAGAACTTCTGAGTTTTTCGCAATCGGATCAATTTTTTGTTGTACTTTTACCGTTGATTCGCAGGCTTCGTCAACCGAATTCCAATTTTTCACGCCAACTCCGGCGAGTAGAGCTGCACCAAATGCTGCTCCTTCTTGAGCTTCAATCGTCTCGACCGTTTGTCCGAAAATATCGGCTTGTATTTGCCGCCAAAGCTTCGATTTTGCACCGCCACCGCCTAATCTGATCGTGTCGAGCGGAATTCCCAATTCTTTATAAACTTCCAGACAATCCCGCAAACTAAATGCGACACCCTCCAAAATTGCACGGATGACGTGAGATCTGTTGTGATTTGCAGTAAGGCCGGTGAGCGAGGCTTTTGCCTCGGCGTCAATATGCGGCGTGCGCTCTCCCATTAAATATGGTGTCCAAATAACACCGTCAGCACCAGCGGGAATTAGCGAGGCTTTTTCCGCGAGTTCATAAAAATTTTCATTCTGGGCAAAATTATCGCGAAACCATTTAAATGAAAGCCCGGCGGCTTGCGTTACGCCCGTTACGTGCCAGCGTCCCGGAATGGCGTGGCAAAATGTGTGGATTCGTCCCTTAAGATCGATCGAAGGATTGTCCGTTACGGCAAAAACTACGCCGGACGTTCCGATTGTCACACCGACCGCACCGGATCTAGCGATCCCCATTCCGATCGCTCCGGCGGCATTATCGCCAGCACCTGCGACAACCGGCGTTCCAACTTTCAAGCTCGTTTCTTCCGCACATTTGTTTGAAACTTTTCCTGTTATTTCCTGCGACTCATAAAGTTTTGGTAAAATGCTTTCGTCCATTTCGACGATCGAAAGGAGTTCGCGCGACCATTTTCGGTTTTGCACATCGAGCAGCAGCGTTCCCGAACCATCTGCGACATCCGTTGCTTTTTCACCCGTTAAACAAAGGCGAACGTAATCTTTTGGGAGCATTACAGTTTTAACCTTCGCCCAGATTTCCGGTTCGTTTTCACGAATCCAAAGCAATTTTGGAAGCGTAAAATTTGTCAAAGCCGGATTGCTGACAAGTTCGATAAGTTGTTCTCTGCCGACTTTTTGCGTCAACGCATCGCATTGTTTTTGTGTTCTTTGGTCGCACCAAATCAATGCAGGTCGCTGGACTTTATCGTTCTCATCAAGCAGAACCGCTCCGTGCATTTGTCCTGAAAGCCCGATAGCGGAAATGTTTTCGGGTTTTTCATTTACTAACACTTTACGGATCGCTTGCGCAGATGCACGCCACCAGTCCTCAGGGTTTTGTTCTGCCCAACCGATTTCCGGAGACGCAAACGGAACATGTTCAACCGTTTCGGATGCAGCGATCTTCCCATTTTCATCAATTAATATGGCCCTTGAGCCACCCGTACCGACATCAATTCCGAGAAATTTCATAACCATATTGCAGACAATTTTGATTTTTTCAGGACTTAGTTGCACTACCGAACAAAAGTATTATAGTATAACTTCAATCTTTAACTAACTCATTCAAGCACAGATAGCTTTATCCACGAATTGTCTTTAATAATTTGTGATTTCAAGCTTTTCTTACTAGAAATTAGGAGTCAAACAAATTATGGCTGACAACAAATATGAACCGATGCCGGAGCATAAATTCACATTTGGTTTGTGGACGGTCGGAAATCGTGGAGCCGATCCGTTCGGCACGCAGGTTCGACGCAAACTTAGTCCGACGGAAATAGTTGAAATGCTGGCGGAAGTTGGTGCTTATGGAGTGAACTTTCACGACAACGATCTCGTGCCGATTGACGCGACGGCAAACGAACAAGACAAGATCGTTAAAGACTTCAAACAGGCTTGCGAGGATAACAATATTAAAGTCCCGATGGCGACGGTCAATCTTTTTTACGAACCTGTTTTTCGCGATGGGGCGTTTACAGCTAATGACGCAAAAGTTCGTGCTTATGCCGTGCAGAAAACGATGCGTGCGATGGATTTGGGATCGGAATTCGGCGCGGAAACTTTTGTTCTCTGGGGCGGACGCGAAGGTGTCGAAACAGATGCTTGCCGTGGAACGATGGACGCGATCAAGCGTTTTCGTGAGTCGCTTGACTACTTGTGTGAGTATAGTAAATCGCAGAACTACGGTTATAAATTTGCACTAGAAGCCAAGCCGAATGAACCGCGAGCCGACATTTATTTTTCGACAACGGCAGCATATTTGGCATTTATCGAAACACTAGAAAATAAAGAAATGGTCGGCGTTAATCCGGAAGTCGCTCACGAACAAATGCCCGGACTCAATATGATGCACGCCGTGGCACAGGCATTTGAAGCCGGAAAACTTTTCCACATTGATCTCAATGACCAATATCCGGGGCGTTACGATCAAGACCTTCGTTTTGGTTCGGTTTCGCCCAAGCAATCATTTTGGCTCGTCAAATTTTTGGAAGATAACGATTATCGGGGAATGCGGCATTTCGATGCTCACGCATATCGCACCGAAGATTACGACGGCGTAAAAGATTTTGCGCGTGGATGTATGCGAACTTATTTGATCTTCAAAGACAAAGCCGAGCAATTTAACAAGCACGAAGAAATTCAATCAATCTTAGCCAATATCGAAGAGACAAATAAAAATAATTTGGTCGGAAAATTCAGCGGGGAAGGTTCAGAAAAACTTCTTTCGATGGAATTCGACCGTAATGAGCTGGCTTCAAAAGGTTTGCAATACGAGAAACTCGATCAATTGACGATGGATATTTTGTTTGGTGTTGCATAAGACGCTATTTCCCGCAAAGTCGCAAAGGAAGAATAAGCAAGAATATGAACAAACTAAATGGAAAATTGTTTCAGAACGTTTTGGCAGTTACTTTATGTAGTTTGATTTTTACTGCGATGTTGCCTATACGAGGCTTCGCACAAAAAGAGCAAATAGCTTATAAAAATCCGAAATTATCAATTGATATGCGGGTTAAAGATTTACTTGGTAGGATGACTTTGGAGGAGAAAGTTGCTCAGATGGCGGGAATGTGGATGGAGAAGCCGAACGATAATTCCAAAGTTCCGAAAGAAAATCTACCTTTAGGCGGAATATTTTCACCTGAACTCGCTAAACAAAGAATGCCGCTCGGAATGGGACAATTTGGACGGCAACGTGAAAATCTGGATCCGAAAAGCTCGGCGGAATATGCAAATACGACGCAAAAATGGTTGATCGAAAACACGCGTTTGGGAATTCCCGTAATGTTTCACGATGAGATTCTGCACGGCAGCATGTTGAGCGGAGCGACCGTTTTTCCCGTGCCGATTGCGATGGCTTCGACTTGGGACACGGATCTGATTTCGAGAGTTTTCACCGTTGGAGCAAGACAGACACGAATTCGCGGAACGCATCAGGTTCTCGGACCGAATTTAGATATGGCACGCGAAGCCCGTTGGGGACGCACCGAAGAAACTTATGGCGAAGATCCTTATATGACTTCGCGGATGATCGTTTCGATCGTTAAAGCGATTCAGGGAAATGCGACTTATGAGAACCCGAAGATTGACGATATGCACGTTATCGCCACAGGGAAACATTTCGCCGGACACGGGCAACCTGAAAATGGAACAAACATCGGTCCGGTAAATTTGTCGGAAAGATTGTTACGCGAAACGCATTTCCGCCCGTTTGAAGTAGCGGTTAAAGAAGCTAGTTTGATGAGCATTATGCCCGCGTATCATGAAGTTGACGGCATTCCGGTTCACGCTAATAAATGGATGCTCGACACACTTTTGCGAAAAGAATGGGGATTTAAAGGCACGATCGTTTCCGATTATTACGCGATGACCGAACTTATGAAACGTCATAAAGTTGCCGCCGATGAAGCTGATGCCGCGAAGCAATCGCTCGAAGCCGGCTTGGATGTGGAATTGCCCGAACCCGGAGTGAATAAAACTTTGGTTGAACAGGTAAAAAACGGAAAGATTCCCATTGCTTTGATTGATCAGGCGGTTTCGCGAATCCTTTATCAAAAATTCCAGCTCGGACTTTTTGAAAATCCGTATGTTGATGTCAACAAAGCCGTGCAAATGATGGACACGGCAGAAGATAGAGCGTTGGCTGCGGAAACTGCAAGAAAATCAATCATTTTGCTAAAAAATCAAAATAACACTCTGCCGCTAGATCGAACGAAACTAAAATCCGTGGCGGTCATCGGACCGAATGCGAATCGCGCTCATCTTGGCGGCTATACCGATCCGGGACATCCACGAGCCGTCAGCCTTTTGGAAGGCGTGAAAAATAAGGTCGGAACTTCAGTCAAAGTAAATTATGCGGAAGGCGTGAAGATCACAAAAGAAGAGGGAAATTGGTTTGGCGATGCGGCAACGTTGAATGATGCGGCAAGCGATCAGAAATTAATTAACGAAGCTGTCAAAACCGCGAAAATATCCGACGTTGTCATTTTGAACATCGGCGGAAACGAGAACACGAATAAAGAAGGTTGGGCGGAAAATCATCTAGGCGACCGCGATTCGCTCGAATTAGTTGGGCGACAAAACGATCTCGTCAAAGCTGTGTTAGCGACCGGAAAACCGACGGTTGTGTTTTTAACAAATTCAGGACCGCTGGCGATAAACTATGTTGCCGAAAATGTTCCGGCGATTCTAGAAGGCTTTTATCTCGGTGAAGAAACCGGAACTGCCGCCGCTGATGTCTTGTTCGGCGATTACAATCCGGGCGGTAGATTAACCGTTTCATTTCCGCGTTCGGTCGGGCAATTACCGATCTATTATAACTACAAACCGACGGCCAGACGTGGATATTTATTTTCGACAATTGAGCCGCTCTATCATTTTGGCTACGGTTTGAGTTACACTACCTTCGAATATTCGAATCTAAAGATTTCAAGTCCTAAAATTAAAGCCGATGGAAAAACAACGGTTACGGTTGATATAAAAAATACCGGCAGCCGCTTAGGCGATGAAGTCGCTCAATTGTACATTCGAGATGAGGTTAGCTCAGTAACACGACCGATAAAAGAGCTAAAAGGATTCGAGCGAATCACTCTAAATCCCGGCGAAACAAAGACAGTAACTTTTGAGATCAATCCCGAGAAATTGCAGTTTTTCAATCGCGAGATGAAAAGGGTTGTGGAACCCGGAATGTTTATTATTATGGTTGGTGGAAATTCTAAGGATTTGATGAGTCAGAAACTAGAGGTCATTGAATAGATCGCGAAAACCTAAAAATTAAGGTTCATCCAGGAGCAGTAGATACATATGTCAAAAGCAAAAATTATTTTCTTTTCATTATTGGTTTCGGCTTTAGTGTTGGCCGCAGCTTGCGTCAAAGCACCAACCGAGCAGAGCGGCAATTCGCCGGCGGGAAATAGGCCCGATGGAGAAATTAAGATCGGTTTCTCAATGGCGACTCTCAAAGAAGAGCGATGGCAAAAAGACAAAGTGGCTTTCGAGGCCCATTGCGAGAAAATGAAGGTTAAATGTGTGATAACTGTCGCCAATGCAGACGCTCAGCAGCAGGCCAATGATGTCGATAACCTTCTAACTCAAGGGGTTGATGTACTTGTAATTGCCCCGCACGATTCAACACAAGCCGCTTCGATGGTTGATAAAGCGAAGGCACAAAATGTTCCTGTCATTAGTTATGATCGTCTGATAAATTCCGAGAAAATTGACCTGTATATTTCGCATCAGGTACCGGTAATAGGTCGCAAAATGGCGGAATATGCTCTTGCGAAGGTTCCGAAAGGAAATTACGTAATGGTTTACGGTGCATCAACCGACAATAACGGAATGATCCTAAAACAAGAGCAAAATGCCGTATTAAAACCAGCCGTTGATCGGGGCGACATAAAGATCGTTGCTGATCAGCACGCGAAAGACTGGAAACCGGAAGAAGCTCTGAAGATTGTCGAGAATGCATTAACACAAAATGCCGATAAAATTGATGCAGTAATTGCTTCAAACGACGGCACGGCTGGCGGTGCGATCTCGGCGCTTGAAACAAAAGGTTTAGCCGGAAAGGTTCTCGTAACCGGTCAAGATGCTGAAAAGGCGGCGCTGCAGAGGATTGCTGAGGGAACTCAGACTATGACGGTATATAAACCAATTGAGCCGTTAGCTCAGGGCGCTGTCGAAGCTGCGATTAAGCTTGCGAAGGGAGAAAAACTTGATTTCGAACCTTTTAAGAGTGATACGATGGCCAAAGACATTCCGGCAATATTGCTTGAAGTTATTGTGGTTGATAAAGACAATTTGCAGGAAACGGTTATTAAAGATGGCTGGATTACTTTTGACGAGGTTTATGCAAATGTTCCCGCGGATAAGAGACCGAAAAAAGAATAGTTTAGCGAGTTTGCCGAGTTGACCGAATTTTAAAGTGAACTCGGTCAACTCAGTTAAGCCAGTCAACTCAGCCAACTTATATGAACCCCATCTTGGAAATGAAAAACATCACCAAGGAATTTCCGGGCGTAAAAGCCTTGGATGATGTTAATTTGGATCTGTTCGAAGGGGAATTCCACTCACTCGTCGGTGAGAATGGTGCGGGAAAATCGACATTGATGAAAGTGCTTTCGGGTGTTTATCCTTACGGCACATTCGAAGGCAAAATTCTTGTCGATGGAAAGGAAAAACGATTTACATCAATTCGAGAAGCTGAAGAAGCGGGAATTGCGATCATCTTTCAAGAGCTTTCCTTAGTTAAGGAATTAACGGTCGGAGAAAATATTTTTCTTGGACGCGAACCTGCAAAATTCGGCATCATCAACTGGACTGAAATTTACCAGAAATCCGCCAAACTTCTCAAAGAATTAAATCTCAATATCAACCCAAAAACTAAAGTAGGAAGCCTTGGAATCGGACAGCAGCAATTGGTCGAAATTGCCAAAGCACTTTCACAAAATGCGAAGATTCTCGTTCTGGATGAACCGACGGCGGCTTTGACGGAAAGCGAGGTTGAGATACTTTTTGATATCGTCAGGGATTTGAAAAAACGCGGTGTCGGAATGATTTACATCTCGCACAAACTCGATGAAGTGTTTGCGATGAGTGACCGTATTACCGTATTGCGGGATGGAAACACAGTTGCAACCGAAACCGCGCTGACGCTCGATAAAGACAAAGTAATTTCTTTGATGGTTGGTCGTGATGTGGGTAATATTTTTCCCAAATCTACCCACGATTTCGGCAAGGTGGTCTTGGAAGCTAAGCATATAAGTGCTTTTGATCCGGATGTTGCAAATAAAAAATTGGTTGACGATGTTTCGTTTGAAGTACGCGAAGGCGAAGTTTTGGGAATTGCCGGTTTGATGGGAGCAGGCAGAAGCGAGCTTCTGTCAGCAATCTTTGGCGCGTGGCGTGGAAATCATTCGGGCGAAGTTTTGGTAGATGGCGAAATGGCATTAATTAATTCGCCTCGTGATGCAATAAAGCACGGAATTGGTTTTGTAACCGAGGACCGCAAGCGCTACGGTTTGATCTTAGATCAGACAATTATGGATAATTCGACGCTCGCCGGATTAAAACAAATTTCGGGAAATTTTATAACCCATCGTTCCCGCGAACTAATAGCGACAAAAGAGGTTATGGAATCGCTGCGTGTGAAGGCGAATTCGCCGATTACCGTTACAGGCACCCTATCCGGCGGAAATCAACAAAAGGTCGTTCTTGGAAAATGGCTATTGACCAAGCCAAAAGTGCTCTTTTTGGACGAACCGACGCGCGGGATCGATGTCGGGGCGAAGCAGGAGATATACGCCGAGATCAATGAGCTTGCCAAGCAAGGATTGGCAATCGTAATGGTTTCATCTGAATTGCCAGAAGTTTTGGGTCTGTCAGACCGGATCCTGGTCCTCCATGAGGGACACCTAACGGGAGAGTTTACAAAAGCAAATGCAACGCCGGAAAAGGTTATGGCTGCGGCAACGGCGACCCTTTAGAGAGAAGATCAATTCTTGATATTTTATTGAGGAAAACTTATGTCGGAAACCAGTACATCAAATAAATTAAATTTGCGCGCAAGTTCACTAAGGGCTTACACGATGCTAGCGGCTTTAGTTGTAATCTGGCTCTTCTTCCATTGGCAAACCGGTTCAATATTTCTAACGCCGAGAAATCTTTCCAATTTAATGCTTCAGACGTCCGTAACGGGAATTATCGCAGTCGGTATGCTGATGGTAATAATATCCGGAAACATTGATCTCTCCGTCGGTTCGCTTCTTGCGCTGGCAGGCGGGATATCGGCAATTGTTTTGACAAAGCTGGGGTATGGATTGGTTCCGGCTGTTTTGGCGGCTGTCGCGGTCGGTGTTTTGATCGGTCTTTTTCAGGGTATCCTAACCACTTACGGGAATATCCCGGCATTTATTGTGACGCTCGGAGGCTTGCTTGCGTGGCGGGGAGCGATAAAAGGAATCTCACAGAGTGAGACCATCCCGATCACGGATGATAGTTTTAAAGCGATTGGACAACAATATGTTGATCCTAATATCGGCTGGGTTTTGGCGGCTATCGGTATTTTGGCAATATTCTTCTTCGCGTTTCGTAATGCAAAGGCACAAAAGGAATATGGAGTCGGAGACGGCAGTCTGGGTAAAGAATTAATTCAAGCCATTGCACCGGCTATTGGAATTGTCGTGTTCATATTTGTTATGAACTCCTATGCAGGTATTCCGATTCCGGTTTTGATATTTCTTGCGATTGCTCTATTTGGCTTCTTCATTACAAATAACACTACCTTTGGACGCTACATATATGCAATCGGCGGAAATGCTGAAGCAGCCCGGCTTTCCGGTATCAACAACAAAATGGTTGTGCTAAAGGTCTTTGGTTTACTCGGAGCTTTTACGGGGATCGCGGCTGTGATTTATACGGCGCGAGTTGCGAGCGGAACTCCGGATGCCGGAACCTTGCTTGAGCTTGATGCAATTGCCGCTTGTGTGATCGGCGGAACATCTCTTATGGGTGGGCGCGGAACCGTTTTCGGAGCATGTTTAGGTGCATTGATCATGGCAAGCCTCGATAACGGAATGTCGCTTTTAAACTACGCGGATTATACTCAAGAGCTGATCAAAGGGTCGATTTTAGTCGCTGCCGTCGGGATCGATATGGTCGGGCAGAAGTCTTAACTCGCCAAAGGATTGGTAGTTCATCTCACGTGGTGAACTGCCGGAAACTTCGTTTTTGAATTAATTAGACAAGGGTAATCGTGAAACGACTCGATTTAAAACACACGAACGTAGCACGCTCAAATACGGTTCGAGATATTAATAGAAGAATTGTGTTGAATTATGTCCGCGAAAACGCTCCTATATCGCGTTCGGAAATAGCAAAGAAAACAGCTCTTCAACGCTCTACTGTTTCGCTCATTGTTCAGGAACTCAAGGATCTCGCGTTGATAAACGAAATTCACGGTGAGTCCAGCGGTGGACGTCCTCCCGTCCTCTTGACGCTCCAAACCTTAAAACCTATTGCACTGGGAATCGCTGTGATGACAGATATCACGCAGGTGGTCACCGGTGATCTTTCCGGTAGAATTATCGATCGTGAGGAATTTGAAACCGATCCGGATTTCGAGGTTACTCTTTCGAGAATTATAAAATGTTCCAAGCGCCTGATCGCAAAGAACGAAGGTAGCATCGAGGGAATAGGTGTCAGCGTTCCTGGTGTCGTTGATGTTGAAAGTAGAGTTGCCTTCTTTGTACCGCATTTCAAATGGAACGATGTAAAAATAGGCGAATTACTTGAGGACGCTTTAGATTTACCGGTAAAAGCGGACAACGATGCAAATGCTGTAGCTCTGGCAGAATTATGGTTTGGGCAGGAATCGGAAATTGATGAAGACCGCAACTTTATTGCTATCTTGGTTAAAGAAGGAATTGGAACCGGGATAGTGATTGACGGTGAGGTTTATCAGGGAAAGAACGGCACAGCGGGTGAGTTTGGGCATATGACTATTGGAAAAGAAGCCCCTGTGAAATGCGCGACTGGAAGCCGTGACTGCTGGGAAGCACTGGCATCAGACCGAGCAACAATGGCGAGATACCGGAATCTCACGTCAGAGGCAGCGGCAAAAGCGGTAAAAAATATGGAAGGCTTGGTACGCCTGGCGAATAGCGGAGTTCCGGATGCTCAAAAGGCGATCAAAGAGACCGCACGTTATTTGGCGATCGGAATTGCAAACATTATTCAGGCAATGGGACCAGAATCAATAATACTTGCCGGCGAAATCACAAACGCTTGGCCATTGATATACGAAGATCTGCGACACGCGATCGAAAACTGTATCTGCCGCGAATATCATTCGACAAATCTGACAATTTCGAAATTTGGCGATGACGAAAGCGCGATGGGCGCGATGGCACTTTTTTTAGCTTCAAAATTCGGAACGGTAACATTTTCGTGAGTTTAATCAGTAAATATCTGATAAATATCTTGGTGCTGTCGGTTTTCTTGACAGAGTCGAGCTTTGGTCAGGAATCGCTAAAACAACTATTTGCTGAAGATTTTCTGATCGGAGCTTCATTAAACAAAACGCAGTTTTATGATAGGGATAAAATAGCTTCAAATATAGTAGATCGGCATTTCAATACCATAACTCCGGAGAACGCCCTGAAATGGGAATCGCTGCATCCATCAAATGAAGTATATGAATTTGACGATGCTGATAAATACGTCGATTTTGGCGAGCGGCGCAAAATGTTTATTGTTGGACACGCCTTAATTTGGCACAACCAAGTACCTAAGTCCGTCTTTGAAGATGCGAACGGAAAACCCGTTTCGAGGAAAACATTGCTCGATCGAATGCGCAGTCATATCAGAGCTGTCGTCGGTCGCTACAAAGGAAGAATTGGCGGATGGGATGTTGTAAATGAAGCCTTAGAAGAAGACGGTACGCTGCGCAAAACTCCATGGCTAAGTATCATCGGCGAAGATTATATTGCGAAGGCGTTTGAATTTGCACACGAAGCTGACCCGGAAGCCGAACTTTATTACAACGATTATTCGATTGAAAATGAACCCAAACGCCGCGGTGCTATCGCCTTGATCGAAAAGCTTTTGGCGAAAGGCATTCCGGTAAACGCGATCGGGTTACAAGGTCACAACAATTTTTCCTTTCCTACGTTGGCGCAGCAGGAAAAGACCATCGAAGAGTTTGCGAAACTTGGGATCAAGGTAATGATCACCGAACTCGATGTGAGTGTATTGCCTGACCCTGAAGGGTTTGCGGGTGCTGAAGTCTCGACCAGTTTTGAAATGAAAAAGCGGCTTGATCCTTACAGGTCCGGCTTACCGGGTGACGTTGGCCGTAGACTTGCAAAGCGCTATGTCGATCTTTTCCGAATTTATAAAAAGCATAGGGCAACTGTCCAACGAATTACATTTTGGAACGTGACCGACGGAGATTCCTGGCTAAACGATTTTCCGGTTCGCGGCCGAACAAATTATCCATTACTTTTTGACCGTCATGGCAAGCCAAAACTTGCTCTTCGGTCTCTGATCGAAGAATTTCGAATGGGCAAGAATAAGAAGAATCCTTCTATAGAATTCTGATCTCGGATTTTCTGCCCATAAATCTTGACAACTTAACTAATTTGTAATAACTTTTGCTTGGTCATACAACAAAGTAAAAAATTCGTTACACAGCTAAATTTCAACGTTGGTTTGAAATTTAGTTTTCAAATTAGGAACGTTTGCCGGGCTATGAAACTAAAGTGCTCGACAAGAAGCCCAGGTTTTCAGCCTGTTAATTCTAGAGAAAGTTCGCATCGCATCTTGGAAGAGTATCCTGCAGAGTGCAATCATCTGCACTAAGCATTTGAAAGAGTAATCGATGAATTTTTGAGACATAGACAGCAATAATAATACCAAGTACCTTCAGGAGGATTTAATGAACAGACACTATCAAAATCGAATCAAATTTGTAGTTGCACTTAATTCGGGTGTAGCTCTATTAAAAAAGGCTGGATCGGTGGTGACACTATTATTTTGCCTGGTTATGTTATCCGGTTACGGATTTACACAGACGGATTCCTCCGGAAGAATTACTGGAAACGTGGTTGACCAAAGCGGCGGCGCGGTGCCTGGTGCAACAGTAACCATAAGCCAACCTGCGAAAAACTTTACCCGAAGTGTCACGGCTAGCGACAATGGCAGTTATTCCTTTAACAATCTGCCGGTTGGAACCTACCGGATGAGAGTGAATAAAGACGGGTTTAAGGAAACTTCTGTCGGCAACGTTGTGGTAAACGTTGCAAGCGTTACCAATCAGAACATTAATTTAGAAGTTGGGCAGATTTCTGAGGTTGTAGAAATTACAGCTGATGTGGTTCGGATTGAAACACAAACTGGCGCAGTAGGTGAAATCGTAAGCGGCGATCAAGTTCGTGAGTTGCCATTAAACGGTCGTAGTTTCGTGCAATTGACTCAGCTTCAACCGGGCGTTTCAGCGGCAAATAATTTTGATAGTAAAAGTAAAGGTCTTTTCGGCGGCGTTGATTTCTCCGTAAATGGAAACTCCGGGCAGAGTAATTTGTTTTTGACGGACGGCGCAAACAACAATGATACAGGATCGAATCGAACGATTTTGTTGTTTCCTTCAATCGAAGCAATAGCAGAATTTAAGTCTCTCCGAAATAGCTATGGTCCTGAATATGGGCAAGCAGCCGGCGCGGTTATTTCAATTGTTACCAAGGGTGGAACAAATGATTTCCATGGCAGCTTGTTTTATTTTGGGCGAAACGATGCGTTAAACGCGACTGAGTTTTTTGCTAACAAAAACGGCACCGGCAAAAACGTTTTGCGTCGGAACGATTTTGGTTTTTCGATTGGAGGACCTCTTCCGTTCTTTAATTTTGGCGAAGGCGGACCAGTGTTTCATAGCGGTAAAGACCGTTTATATTTCTTTTATTCGCAGGAGTGGAATAAGGAAATCCGCGGAGCATCAAGATTTGGTAGCGTACCGACAGTGCTCGAAAGGCAAGGAAATTTCAGCCAGCCGAGAATTGCAAACGGACAACGCTGTTCACCCGATCGGATTCAAGAACCGACCCATCCGGGGTTTGCCACACAGATTATTCCTGCCGCTAATTTGAGTAAGGCTGGATTAGCTTTGGTTAAGATATTTCCTGAGCCGAACATTGCAAATCCAACGAATTGTACAAATTGGGCTCAATCAGCAAACTCTCCAATTGATTTTCGCGAAGAGAATATCCGCATTGACGCGATTATTAATAGTAAGAATAAATTTTTCGCGCGATATACGCAGGATACCTGGACGAACGCGACGCCGATCTTGACTGGAAACTTATGGGGTGACGATGCATTTCCGACAATTGAGAGCACATGGGCACAGCCATCAAAGCAGGCGGCATTTAAATTAACGACGCAACTTGGCTCGAATGCGGTAAACGAAGTTCAGTTCTCATATTCGGCTAACCGCATTAATGTTGATCCCGGTGCGGGCGGCGGACTTAATGCTGAAATCAATGCTGCGATACCAGGGTTCTATCCGGATTCGGTCAAGGTGAACGGTGTTAATCGTCCGCACCCTGTTTTTTGGGGTGGAATCGCACCATATTATTCGAGCTCCGGGTCCGACCTGTGGACCCAGGCTCCATTTAGGAATTCACTGGACATCTATTCAATCAGGGATGATTTTTCACTGGTTGCAGGAAATCATACGCTTAAATTTGGCGGACTCTATGATTCTGCGGCTAAAAATGAGGATTCCGGTCCGAACAACGAAGCTGTGCAATTCTGGGGACCCTCGGGATGTTGCGGAGCGTTCTCAGGGAACTGGGGAAATGGTATGCTCCAGGACCTTTTGACGGATGGCACGTTGTTTGGTTTTGGTGAAACTAATACGATGGCGGTTGGCCAAAACCGTTACAAGAATCTTGAGTTTTATATGGGTGACAGCTGGAAAGTAAAACCAAATCTGACGTTGGAGTTAGGTGTGCGTTATTCATTGCTTTTCGAACCCTATGATGAACGTAATCGTATCAGCGGATTTTTGCCGTCAGAATATAATCCTGCGAGACCGGCGACCGATCCTTGTAATGGTTTAGTCGTACCCGTTGGCACAAATCCTTGTGCCGGTATTGCGGGTGCAAGCACTCCGACTCAGTTTTCAAATCGTTCGCTGCGCGAAAATAGTTATTTGAATTTTGCGCCGCGTTTGGGTTTTGCCTGGGATGTTTTCTCGGATGGTAAGACGGCGGTTAGAGGCGGCTTCGGACAATTCTTCCTTAGAGAACGAACGAGTCCATATTTTGCGTCGTTGACACAGAATTCTCCATTTTCCGCAACAATTGGTGGTCAACGAACTTTGAATGGTTCGCAGTTCGTCGGTTTGTCGGCAGCTTCGAACGGATCTCCAAGGTTTGGACTTAGCCCTGAAGCAGCAACACCGTATTCAATTCAGTTCAACGTTTCCGTCGGTCGGCAGCTTTGGAAGGATACAGTTGTGGAGGTCGGTTACGTCGGTAACCGTTCGCGAAAACAGTTGACACATAATGATGTTAATCAGGTTCTTGAGACCAATCGAAAGGCGGCGGCTTTTGCTGCCGATGGGAACGCGGTTAACGCGCTTCGACCATACAAAAATTATGGTTCGATCTATCAATTCGAGCGAAATGGCAGAGGCGATTACGATTCAATGCAGGTCTTGTTTAGGACAAGGTTCACCGAAAAATCGTCGCTGCAGTTTGCTTACACTTTCTCAAAATCTCAGGCGGATTTTGGTTTGAACGATTCTAGTGGCGGCAGCAGCGCTTTCGCCGTACTCGATAGAAATAACCGAAGTCTTGATTTTGCAGAGTCCGATATAAATCGTCCGCATATTTTTGTGGCAAACATGATCTACCATATGCCTTCGTTTAAGGACTCGAACCCGGCTGTTCGGACCCTTCTTGGGGGGTGGGAAGCTGCGGCCATCGTACAAGTTACGAGCGGTACATCGCTAACACCGAATTTGAATGCTACAAGTATTCAAGCGTCGGGAGCTACTACTTCGCTTCAAGGTGGCATCGCAGGATTTGGATCAGGTGTAGCAAATCAGCGACCGATTCGGGTTGAGAGCGAACCATGTTTCCTCGAGGGGATAAAGGGAAGCTTCCTTAATCCGAAAGCCTGGACGCTGGTCGGATATAAGATTGGTGAAACAGCTCCACGTAAGACGACGTGTAATGGACCGATGACCAAAAACGTCGATTTCTCGTTGTACAAGAACTTTGCACCATCATGGCTAACCAACGGAATGTTTGGGGAAGCTGCAAGACTTCAGTTCCGATTGGAGTTCTTCAATGCGTTAAACACACCGCAGTTTGGTGGCGCACTTCCGACGATATTCTACGACGGGCAAGTTTCGTGCGGTGCGAATCCTTGTAGCGCGACCAATAATACGATCACCAGTTTTACCGGAACCAATGGAAACTTTGGAGTAGCAAATTTTACGCGCGGCGGTCGTGAAATTCAGTATGCGTTTAAGTTTTATTTCTAGACTCGTTTAATCTAAGTGCGGCAAGAAAATATTTGCTTTCTAGCATATGTTTTCTTGCCATTTTTTCTTTGTGATATAATTTTACAAAACTCCAAGAATCGGTTTTAGCGGGATTCCAGCTTTATGACGGGAAGAATTTTGATTTTGGTTTTGTGCTTCTTCTCGATTGGTGTTTTGGCTCAGAATCCTGGTTCGACAAGCTTATCTACGTCCCCAACTCAACCACCGGACGAACTACTCAAACACTTAACAGCCGCCGAAGCGCACCAAAGATCGGGAGATCTTACGAATGCCGCAATCGAAAATCGCGCAGTTTTGGGCATTGCTCTTCAAAGATTTGGGAATTCTGCTATTGAAGAAGGGAGATATTCGGAAGCCGAAAAGGTACTAAGCGAATCCGTAAAATTCAAGGATGGTGCTTCGGAAAGGACAAATTTAGCCGTTGCGTATTTGCGGCAGAATCTGCTTGATGATGCACTACGGGAGGCACAAGTAGCGATTTCTATTGACCCAAATCACATAGGCGCGAATTATATTCTTGGAAACGTTTTGTACCGAAAGGAAAGTTATGATGAGGCTCTCCCCGTTCTGGAAAAGGTGTTTGCCGAAGCACCGGATTTCGAAATTGGTCGGGCTCTTGGTTTTACATATCTAAACCTAAAGCAGATCGAGCGGGCGCAGAAACTTTTTATTAAGATCGAATCGTTGGTTGGAAAAAAACGGGCGGGTTTACACATTCTTTTTGCCAAGTTTTATGAACGCACAAACTATCCTACCGATGCCGAACGCGAATTGTTGCGTGCAATTGCCATTGATCCCAAAGAACCCCGGGCACACTTTTTCCTCGGATTTTTGCTTCTTCAAAATGGTGGAAGCGAGAGATTGAAGGAAGCAGTTGCAGCGTTTGAGCAAGAACTGGTATATTCCCCGAACGATTTTTATTCGAATTTCTTTGCCGGTGTGGCGGCGTCCGGCGAGAATTATCATCAAAAAGCGATCAAATTCCTAACGAAGGCGATTGAAATAAACCCGGAAAGTGGCGAAGCGCATATGTTCTTAGCCCAGTCTCAGATAGAGCTTGATGATTTGGGAAATGCTGAGGCGAATTTGCGGCGTGCGATTGCGCTTGAATCCGAGGGTAAGAAAAACACTCAAGCTCGGCGAACTCATTTTATGTTAGGACGCCTTCTATTAAAATTGGGGAATAGAGAAGAAGGGCAGAAAGAACTTAAGATCGCCGGTGAGTTACAACAGGAATCATTGGATTCATCCCGATCGCAACTTGACCGAATTCTCGGAGCATCCGCGGATGCTGATATCAGGTCAAAAGAGGATGTTCAGATTGTAACGAAAGTTGATGTGAAACTAACACCTGAGCGAACCCAGCAGCTGGCGAAAGTTAAAGCCTTTTTGATCGATGTAATCGCGCAGGCTCTTAATAATTTGGGAGTAATCGCGATACAGAATAATCAGACACCCGAAGCGCTTGAGAATTTTTCCGAGGCCTTTGAATGGAAGCCTGAACTTCCGACCCTGAGTCGGAATTTAGGAATCGTTAGATTTCGAGCCGGGGTTTTTGAAAAGGCAATTGCCCCGCTTGAATTTCATCTGAAAGCAAATCCAAAAGATGCGTTGATAAGAAAAATGCTTGGTTCAAGCTATTACTTCGTGAAAAACTTTTCGAAATCGGTTGAAACTCTTCGACCAATGGAAAGTGGTCTTCCCGGGGATGCGGAGCTGGCTTACTTTTATGGAATTTCTTTAATCCGAATTAAACAGAATCGCGAAGCGGTTTCGATATTTGATAGCTTGGCAAGGAAGTCTAAACAAGATTCAGCGGCATTATTTTACGCCGGACAGGGGTTTATGATGCTCGGAAATTACGAGCGCGCGGTGTTAGAATTTTTACAGGTTTTGTCACTTGCACCGGAAACTCCTAAGGCAAATTATTTTATCGGGCAGAGCCTACTACGGTTAAACCGACTTGCGGACGCAGAGAAATCATTTAGCCGCGAACTGGAGATTAGTCCCGCTGATCCGATTTCACGATACCATCTTGCACTCACATTGATCGAGAGGAAAATTGAAACCGAGCGCGCCGTAAAACTTCTTGAAGAGGCGTTGAATTTGCGCTTTGGCTATGCCGATGCGCTTTACCAGTTGGGAAAGATAAATCTCGAAAAGGGCGAAATTAAAAAGGCGATTGAAAGGCTCGAAGAAGCTGTATCAGCGGATGCGGACAAGGATTATATACATTATCAACTCAGTATTGCGTATCGAAAAGTCTCGCGAAACCAAGACGCAGATCGTGAGTTGAAACTCTATCAAAAATTAAAGAATGAAAAACGAAAGATGGATTCTCCAATGCCGATGGGAGGCGATGAAAATTAAAAGCGTTTTCACGGGATTGGTGTTGATTTCGATGTTGTCGACCACTTCGGTTTGGTCACAGGCGGATGTCTGTACAGATCATGAAATTCCCAAGCTGGTCGATGTCTATAAGGAAAGCGGTATTACGTTCACTCACACAGCTGCGCCGGAAAAGAAGTACATTGTCGAATCGATGAGCGGCGGCGTGATATTGATCGATTATGACCGCGATGGTTGGCTGGATATCTATTTCACAAATGCCCCGACGGTTGAAATGGCATTAAAAAAAGAAAAATCAAAAAGCCTTCTTTACCGCAATAACGGGAACGGAACTTTTACAGACGTAACTGACAAAGCCGGGGTTGGATTCCCGGGTTACGCGATGGGCGGAGCGGTCGGCGATTACAATAACGATGGTTTCCCTGATATGTACATCACATGTCTCGGTGAAAACGTCCTTTATCGAAATAATGGCGACGGAACATTTACGGATACGACGAAGGAATCCAAGACCGGAGACGGGCGATGGTCTGCCGGCGCGGCATTTGGCGATTTAGATGGTGACGGTTTTCTCGATCTGGTTGTAGCAAATTATGTTGATTTTGATTTGAATGATCTGCCAGGTTTCGGGTCGCTTCCAACTTGTAAATTTCGCGGAGTTGACGTGCAGTGCGGCCCCCGGGGGCTCAAAGGTGCTGGCGACAGCGTTTTCAAGAACAATGGAGACGGCACGTTTACTGATATAACGAAAGAAGCCGGAATGATTGATCCGGATGGTTTTTATGGAATGCAGCCGGTTATTTCAGACTTTGGCGACACAAAGCGAAAAGACGTCTATATAGCGAATGATTCGACGCCGAATTTCTTTTATCAAAACAAAGGTTCTTATAAATTTGAGGAAATTGGTTTGCTTTCAGGAACTGGTGTAAGCGGCGACGGGTCGGAGCAAGGTTCGATGGGCGTTGCCGTTGGCGATTATCTGCACACGGGAAAAATGGGAATTTATGTAACGAATTTTGCTGACGAATACAATGTTCTTTACCGCAACAATGGAAATTTCGATTTTACCGACGTTTCTTTTGCTTCGAAGGTCGCACAATCTTCACGACCATACGTCGGCTGGGGAACAGGGTTTTTTGATCTGGACAATGACACCTGGCTTGATCTGTTTGTAGTCAATGGTCACGTCTATCCACAGATGGACGAAATTTCGTCAGGGGCCGGATACAAACAAGGCAAACTTTTATATATCAATAAAGGCGGCGGCACATTTTGCGACGCGACGAACCAAGGCGGCAAAGCTTTATCCGAAGAAAGAGTATCGCGCGGCGCGGCTTTTGGAGATTTAGATAATGACGGAAATATAGATATTGTAGTAGAAGATCTGGATAGTTCGCCGATGATCCTAAAAAATGAAGGGATCAAAACGAATCATTGGATCACGCTTGAGCTTGGTGCAAAACAAGGCAACCCGTTAGCCATCGGCACCATCGTTAAAATTACCTCGGCAGGAATTACCCAAACCGAAGAGATCAGAAGCGGGGGAAGCTATCTTTCGCAAAATGACATCCGCGTTCATTTCGGACTCGGACGCGCTACAAAAGTTGATCTGATTGAAATACATTGGAACTCCGGCAAGATCGAGACGATCAAAAATGTCGAAATAGATAAATTTCATTCGATTCTCGAAGGTCAAGGGATTGTTCCTTTTGATAAGATCCGTCCTTCTATAGGCCGGAAGAAATAGATTTTGACCAACCCGGAAATCACACAGTTTCAGCTTTTATTGATTCATCGAACAAAGTCGAATAAAATAATCGGAAGCTTGAAATTTTTAATGCGCTCTGGAGTATCTCCAGGCCACACTTATGTTGAGTAAATACTATGAGAAAAATAATACTGGCTACCGTTTTCGTATTCATCGCCTTTTCCTTCGCCTATTCACAAACGAGTGCTCCTCCCGGAGTCGGAACACCTGCCGGGGCTGGTGACAAAAATTTGGAGGACAATAGCGTTAAAATGCGTTCCGTCGAACTTGAGCGGATCAAGCGCGAAGCCGATAAAACTGCGACGATCAGGCGTGACGATGGTGTCGAACTCAATTTCGACATTATTAAGAATGACTTCGAAGGTATTCAAAAGGAGCAGGATAAGATCGTCAACGCTTATCAATCGGGCGCAAAGATCGATTATGAAAAGATCAACACATCCTCGGGGCAAATGACGGAAATGGCTATTCGATTGAAATCCAATCTTTTTCTGCCCGACGCAGCCCAAAAGGATTCCGATAAACCGAAAGCGTCTTCTGAAACCCCGGCAACGGAAAAAAAGGCCCTGAGTCTCCGAAATATGATAGTTGATTTAGACAATTCTATCGGAGAATTCATCACGAACACGATGTTTCAGAATCTTAAAACTGTTGATCCGTCATTAGCGAAAAAAGCGGAGTCTGATCTCGACCAAATCATTAAATTCAGCGGGGATCTTTGGCTTGAATCGAAGCGGATGAAATCTCAATAGAATCATTTTCAAAGGTAAAACTTAAGGTGAAACGAACTGTTTTTTTGGCAACTGGTTTATTACTTCTTTTATCGGGCGGGGTACTTGGTCAAAATGTTCCACCGCCTCCAGTCCCAATTGTTGAATCCGATATCCGCGACAACACTATAAAAATGCGTTCCATTGATTTGGAACGTGTCAAACGAGAAGCCGACAAAGCCCGTCCTGCAGAATCAACCATAGAACGCGAAATGCGCTTTGCAGAAATCAAGGGCGATTTCGAGGGTATCCAAAAACTGCAGGATTCAATCATCGAAGCCTACACAAAAGGCGAAAAAGTAAACTACTCAAAAATCGGAAGATCGGCAGCAGCTATGAGAACTGAGGCGTTTCGGCTTGATAAAAATCTTTTTGGTGAAAAAGAGGAAAGAAAAGCTGAAAATAAGAAAGCCCAAAATAATAAGCGAGAGAATGTCCGGGATTTGATCATAGAATTAGATAATTCAATTGGGCGCTTTATCAAAAGTCCGATTTTTCAAAACACTAAGATCGTTGACTCTAAGATTTCCGAAGCGGCGCAATACGAACTAAAGAATATCATCAGGCTTAGCGAAACGCTTTCGATCGAATCAGAAAAAATGAAATAAATTAGACCGAGTTGAGTGATTCCAGGACGAGGCGAGAATCAATTTCTCGTCTTTTATTTTTTTTAATAAGAAAATGCTTAAAAAAATACAGTGGGGAGTTTTGGGTACTGCAAACATTGCCGTTAACAAGGTAATCCCATCAATGCAGAATGGAATCTTGTGTGAAATCCGGGCAATCGCATCAAGGGATATAAAAAGAGCCGAAGAAGCTGCGAAGTGCTTGAATATCGAAAAGTCTTATGGATCTTATGAAGAATTGCTAGCTGACCCGGAAATCAATGCGATCTATAATCCTCTGCCAAATCATCTTCATCTGGAATGGACGGCGAAAGCCGCGGAAGCGGGAAAGCACGTTTTGTGCGAAAAACCGATTGGTATAAATGCCGATGAAGTTAGAAAATTGATCGATATTCGGGATCGAAAAAATATAAAAATTCAGGAAGCATTCATGGTGCGAACGCATCCGACGTGGATCGCAGTCGGTAAAATGATCAAAACGAAACGTATCGGAAATTTGAAATCGATCACGGGATTCTTCAGCTATTTTAATGAGGATCGATCAAACATTCGCAACAAATTGGAAATGGGCGGCGGAGCTCTCTTGGATATCGGTTGCTATTGCATAAATATTTCGCGTTTTATTTTTGACGATGAGCCGAAAAGAGTTTCAAGTTTGATTGAGAGAGACTCCGAAACCGAAATCGATAAAATGACTTCGGCGATCCTGGAATTTCCAAACGGACACTCCACATTCACTTGTTCAACCCAACTTGTCCCATACCAAAGAATGCAGTTTCTTGGTACGAACGGGCGCATCGAAGTGCAAATTCCCTTCAACATCCCTCTTGATTCACCAACGAAAATTTATATTGATGATGGTTCTGATCTATACGGCGAAAAAATCGAAACAATCGAATTTAGGCCTGCAAATCAATATACAATTCAAGGAGACACATTTTCTAAAGCGATATTGGAGGATTCTCCTCAGGAAATATCTTTGGAAGATTCGTTTCGAAATATGGCAGCAGTCGATGCCGTTTTTCGTTCATCCGAAACACGTCAATGGGAGATTCCAGGCAAACTTTAAGCGCGAGCGTATTGATCAACGAATGGAAAGTAATGCAGATGATGCAAGCAAATTCTACCTTGGAGAAATAATTACGTAGTCACGGCCTTTATAGAGATGAATTCCCTTCTCATCCGCTTGCATTAAGAGAGGACGCGGACGTTTAAGAACCAAATCCTTAATGGTGGCGGCTTCAATAATTTGTTTACCACTTATATCAAAGAATCTGACAATGCCATTTTTGGCAAACCCAAACCCATACGCACCGATCTCAAGTTCTGTTGCGCCAACGTTTACAGGTGAATCTGTTATAAAGAACCCTTCATAAATTCCGCTGATATCCGAGGAATATCCCGAGACATCGACCAGGCCGGCTAAGATAAACCTTTTTTCACCAATTTTTGCAGCCGCGGAATTCCTCCTTTGGGTCATACCGCTAAAACCGGCAAAATAAAAACTCGCAGGAATTATCGCCTCGAGGTCCTTCTTTTCTTCTATTGTCTCAAAACTGACTGTTTTCTGCGCCGCGACGTTGTAGCCCAAGAGCAAAACTAATACCGGAATCAGAAATCGGGTTTTTGCTAACATTTTTGTTATTTCAGTGCCTCCTTCTTGAATATAAATTTCCAATCTTACAGGAATCAAACCCATTCGAAAAACACGGAAAAGGGACGCCGATTTATTTTTGCAAACCTTTTCGTTAAAGGACTTTCCACGATATGCTTGAACATTCGTGATAGATAAAATAGAATACCGTAAAAAGCACTCAAAATTAAATCTTAACGAAAGGACGATCAGAATGACGAAACTACGAACAATTCTATTTACGGGGCTATTTTTTGCTACAATCTTTTGCCTGCCACTGCAACAAAGTCGTGCCCAGATTCGGACGAACGATTCGGCGAAAACTGACCTCATGGATAGCCAAGCGTATATGAGACGAGCCGGGCAACGACCGAAATTAAGGGATTATTCAAATCAAATCAACGCCCTGATAAAACAGATGACTCTGGAAGAGAAGGTCGGGCAAATGACCCAACTTGAGATCGGACAGGTCACTTCGGGGGGAGACTCAAATATAGAAATTGATCCCGTTAAACTAAAAAACGTCGTTGAGACTTACGGAGTCGGTTCAATTCTGAACGTCAACGGGCACGCTTTGCCGATGGATAAATGGCATGAAATTATCGCTAAAATTCAAAATTCAGCCAATAACACACGTCTCAAGATTCCCGTGATTTACGGGATCGATTCGATTCACGGAGCGAATTACATTCGTGGCGGCACGTTGTTTCCGCAACAGATCGGGATGGGGGCGACCTGGAATCCCGTTTTGATGGAGAAAGCTGCGGAGATCACCGCGATGGAAACCCGGGCGGCTGGAATTTCTTGGAGCTTTTCACCCGTTTTGGATGTCGGCAAACAACCGCTTTGGCCCAGATTCTGGGAAACATTTGGCGAGGATACATATTTGGCGTCCGTTATGGGCGTTGCATTTGTTCGCGGGTTGGAGGGACAGGATGTAAGCTCAGATACTCGTGTCGCTTCCAGTTTGAAACATTATGTCGGGTACAGTTTTCCACTAAATGGAAGAGATCGTACTCCGGCCTGGATTCCCGAAAATTACATGCGTGAATATTTTCTACCGCCGTTTGCTGCCGCTGTAAAAGCGGGCGCGAGAACGATCATGGTTAATTCGGGGGAAGTCAACGGAGTTCCCGGGCATATCAACAAACATCTTTTGACCGATGTTCTGCGTGGCGAATTAAAATTTGATGGATTTGTTGTAACCGATTGGGACGATATCAACAAACTCGTCACTGCCTGGAAAGTTGCACCGAATACCAAAGAAGCAACGCGAATGGCAATTATGGCGGGCAACGATATGTCAATGGTTCCGTATAATCTGACATTTACAAAAGAATTGATCGAACTTGTCAAAGAAGGAAAAGTTCCGATGTCGCGGATCGATGAAGCGGTAGGACGGATCTTGCGTGTGAAATACGAACTTGGACTTTTTGAAAATAACGGAATTCCGAATCGGGCTTTGAAAGCAAATTTTGGCAAACCCGAGTATCAGCAAGCCGCTCTTGATGCCGCCCGAGAATCGCTTGTTTTACTAAAAAATGACAAAAACATTCTGCCGCTCTCAAAAAACAAAAAAGTTTTGGTTACGGGTCCGACTTCGGATTCTCTGATCTCGTTAAATAACGGCTGGACTTATGTTTGGCAAGGTTCGGAAGAATCACTTTATCCGAAAGATAAAATGACGATTCAGCAGGCGATCGCGAAAAAGGTCGGCGGTAATAATTTTAAGTTTGTACAGGGAACAAAGATCGTTCGCCCGAAGGGTTCGCCTGCAAACACAACTCCGACGGATGTTGATGTGGAAGTAAATGTCAAAGCAGCAGTCGAGGCGGCGAAAAATTCTGATGTCGTCGTGCTATGTCTTGGTGAAGGCTCGTATACGGAAACTCCCGGAAATATAACCGATCTGACTTTGCCCGAAACCCAGATGAAATTTGCAGAGGCGCTTCTGGCGACCGGAAAACCCGTCGTCGCTGTAATGGCTCAAGGAAGACCGCGGGTCATTAATCAAATTGCCGACCGTTTGCAAGCGGTTTTGCTTGCACCCAATCCCGGTAATGAAGGCGGTCTGGCCGTCGCAGATGTTCTTTTCGGCGATTACAATCCAAACGGAAAATTGAATTTCACATATCCGCGAACGGCGAACAGCCATCTCAATTACAACCACAAATTGTTTGAAGTTGAAGAAACAGAATTTGGAAATCTCGCATTCAAACCCCAATTCCCCTTCGGACACGGAATGAGTTACACGACCTTCGAATACAGCGAACTGAAACTCGACAAAACCGAAATCGGGGCGAACGACGAAATTACGGCAAGCGTTAAGATCAAAAACACCGGAAGGCGGGCGGGCAAAGAAACTGTCATCGTTTATTTGCGTGACGAAGTTGCAACACTTTCCCCTGATGGAAAAAGAGTAAAGCGTTTTGCAAAAATCATGCTCGAACCCGGCGAGAGCAAAACACTTTCGTTTACGATGAACAAAGACGATCTCTCATTCATAGGTATGGATAACAAACCTGTGGTTGAAGCCGGCGAGTTTACAGTGATGATCGGCGAAATGAGTAAGAAATTTATGCTTAAATAATATGTATAATATTAGTTGAGCAAAACTTCTGATTTAAAAATAGTCCGCAAAAGAAGACTAACAGGGATGAAGGCGATAAATGGGATAAGAAAAGTTCAGATAGGATCATTAAAAACACGTATTTATCCTCTTTATCCCTGTTAAAAAACGCTGCGTACATCTGCGGCTAAATTTATTGTCTTTTTTTCGCGTTCTTTCGCGTATTTCACGGGCAAATCAAAAACCGATTTCTAATGAAAAGGGCCATTCAAATTTTAATTTTGCTAGTGGCTGGAGTTCAGTTAACCAACGCCCAAACGGTCGCCGAGAAACGTGCGGAAAGTTTTGGATTGGGAATGAATCTAACTTATCTCGATAATTGGTGGGTAGGTTCAAAAGAAAACAATTTCGCTGATTTTGCAAAAGAAGATGAAGTTAGGAAGCGAGAGAAAATGTTTGCTGACATTAAGCAAGCGGGATTTTCGACAGTGCGAATCCCCATCAATTTCGGTGCCTGGGCAAACTATGAAAAGCCGTATCAATGGCACACCGGGAATGGATTGGAGTATGCGGATAAATTTGTTAAATGGGCGATGGAAAATGATTTAAACGTCATTGTTGATCTTCATCACGTAGAGTTTGACGGTTCGATAAAGAATGCAGCGAGAACCGAAAGAATCGTTTGGATTTGGTCGGAAATTGCGACGCGTTATAAAGATACCAATCCTGAAAAGGTGTTTTTTGAACTTAGAAATGAGCCACACGACATCGCCGCGGAAGGTTGGCGAAAACAAGCGAATGAAATAATCAAAGCAGTTCGCTCAATTGCTCCAAAGCATACGTTGATTGTCGGTTTTCACGATTGGAATTCCCGAAAAGCGCTGATCGAATCTCAACCATTTGAAGATGGGAATATAATCTACACTTTCCATTACTACGATCCATTTATTTTCACGCATCAGGGAGCAACTTGGTCGGGTGAAGGTTTGGCAGAATTGAGCGGCGTGACATTTCCATATTCAAAGAAAATTACAATTCCCAAAACCGCCCGTGGAAAATGGGTAGAAAACCTGATCAAAACGTACGAAGAAGATTCGAGCGAAAGTAAGATTTTTGACGATCTTAAAGCAGCAAAAGATTGGTCGGTAAAAAATAATGTGCCAATTTTTCTGGGTGAGTTTGGTTCTTTCACAAAATTCGCCTCAGAAGAATCGCGTTGTCGCCACGCAAAGCTTATTTATAGTTCTCTCGGAAAACTCGACATACCGAGTGCATGGTGGGAATGGAACGACGGTTTTAATATGTTTGAAAAAGGGACGAATAAAATTTCCGACTGTATGCAGGATGCAATAGATGCTTATAGATCGGCACGAACGGAAAAGTAGCAACTTTTGATAGATATTCGTAACTGGTAAAGAACCAGAATCGCAATTCGATTCTTTGTTCTACATTCTCCGATACGAAATTGAGCGATAACAAAGACCCGGGTTAACTGTGAATATATCGCAAGAACTTGCGAGAAGCGGCTATTGAATCATTGGACCAATTATGAAAATTCAAATTGTAATCATTATCTCTATTCTTTTCTGTTCAACCGCTTCTGCACGGGGTCAGGAAATGGTGTCAAAATCAAGGAATTTGATGCCCGTTCCCGCAAACATTGTGTGGAAGGATGGCAGGTTAGGCTTGTCGAAAAATTTCAAAGTTGAGTTAAAAGGTCGAACGGATAATCGCTTGAAAGATTATATTTTCCGCTTAATGCGAAGGCTTGAAGGGCGCACCGTGACGTCTATTGCGCGTGATTCGTCGGCCGGTCCCGCACAGTTGCTGATTGAGACCAAAACGGTCGGAAACGCAACACCAAAGCTGGGCGATGATGAAACATACGAACTTGTGATCGATAGCAGCCAGGCGAAATTGACTGCAAACACAACTGTCGGAGCGATGCGGGGACTTGAAACATTTCTGCAGCTTCTCGAAGGCGATAAGGACGGATATTATTTTCCGGCCGTTTCGATTGATGACAAACCGCGTTTTCCCTGGCGTGGATTGATGATCGATTCGGCAAGACATTTTATGCCGATGGAAGTTTTGAAACGAAATATTGATGGAATGGCGGCCGTCAAATTAAATGTCCTGCATTGGCATCTGACCGAAGATCAAGGTTTTCGTGTGGAGAGCAAGATATTTCCAAAACTTCATGAAATGGGTTCAGACGGAGATTTTTATAGCCAGGAAGAGATAAAAGAGATCATTGATTACGCAGCAGATAGAGGAATTCGAGTAATGCCGGAATTTGATATGCCAGGTCATGCTACTGCCTGGCTCGTAGGTCATCCGGAACTTGCAAGCATTCCCGGAATCTACACGATCGAACGCAATCCTGGGATTTTTGATCCGACCCTGAATCCGATAAAAGAAGAAACATATAAGTTTCTTGATGTCTTCCTAACCGAAATGGCAGGACTTTTCCCTGATTCTTATTTGCACATTGGAGGGGATGAAAATGAGGGGAAACAATGGGACGCGAGCACTGAGATCCAAGCTTTTATGAAAAAAACTGGCATCAAGGATAATCACGAACTTCAAACATTTTTTAATAAACGTATTCTCAAGATCTTGCAAAAAAACAACAAAATTATGATGGGTTGGGACGAAATCTTTCAGCCCGATCTACCGAAAGACGTCGTCATTCATTCCTGGCGTGGGCAAGAATCACTAGCGAAAGCTGCAAACCAGGGTTTTACCGGTGTGCTTTCAAACGGTTATTACATTGACTTGATGCACCCTGCGTCGCAGCATTATTTGGTTGATCCAATACCATCCGATTCAAAACTCTCGGCGGATGAACAAAAACGAGTTCTCGGCGGCGAAGCGACGATGTGGAGCGAATGGGTGTCACCTGAAACGATCGATTCTAGAATTTGGTCGCGGATGCCGGTAATTGCCGAACGCTTATGGTCGCCACAAAATGTCCGCGATATTGATGATATGTATCGGCGGCTTGAAATTATCAAGATCCAGCTCGAAGAGTTAGGATTAACCCACAACCGTAATCAGCAAGTCTTGCTTCGCCGTCTTGTCGGTGGGAATGACATTTCAGCTCTGCAGACCTTGGTGGATGTCATCGAACCCGTCAAAGTTTATCAGCGTTATCAGCAGCGCCCGCAGACAATGCTTGATCCTTTGACAGGTTTGATTGATGCCGCTCTGCCTGATGCGAGAGGTGCTCGAAAATTTAACAAAATTGTTGGCGAACTCTCATATGATAAGGATTCGTTAAGGTTAGAATTATTGAGGCAGACATTTAGCGAATGGCAAATCGCAGGAATCTCACTTGGTCGGGTCATTCAGAGTTCACCTGGTTTGCACGAAGCAAAGCAACTTGGTATTGATTTGCAGAATCTCGGCGAAATCGGCCTGGAAGTAGTTTCGTACATCGAAAAAGATGTGAAGCCAACCTCCGAATGGGTTGATGAGACTTTGAAAAGACTGGATGAGATCAAAAAGCCGAAAGCTGCCCTTGAGTTTGTTGTAATTGAAAATATGAAGATGTTGATAGAAGCATCCAAATAGTATTTCTACACACCGAAAAATGCGAAAATAATAGAGAATTTTTAACCATATCCGCTTTGGTTTTTCGTGTCTTCTTGTGAAATTCTTTCTTAAAATATATGGCCGCTGAAACAAAAAAGGAGCGATTGCTTTCGCTGGATGTCTTTCGCGGGATGACGATCGCCGGAATGGTTTTGGTCAACAACCCCGGCACTTGGAGTGAAATTTATTCGCCGCTCAAGCACGCCGAATGGCACGGAATAACACCGACAGATTATATCTTTCCGTTCTTTCTCTTTATTGTCGGTGTAGCGATTTCCCTTGCGCTGGGCAAAAGAATCGAGAGCAAAATTACGAAAGATATTTACTTAAAGATCTTCCGTCGTTCAGCAATTATCTTTTTATTGGGATTATTCCTCGCCGCGTTTCCATTTTTTGAACTTTCAACCTTAAGAATTCCCGGCGTTTTACAGAGAATTGCGATTTGTTATTTGGTCGCTTCGCTGATTTTTCTGCACACAAATTGGAAACAACAAGTAATCATAAGCTTTGTATTACTTTTCGTTTATTGGCTTTTGATGACGGTGATTTCCGTTCCAGGGTGCGATCTCACCACGATCAACGACAAAATCTGCAATTTATCCGCCTATCTTGACCGAATAACATTAACAGAAGCGCATATTTGGAAGCAGGCAAAGGTCTTTGATCCGGAGGGAATTCTCTCGACTATTCCAGCGATTGTCACTACACTTTCCGGTGTTCTGACGGGAACCTGGCTCAAGACAAAACGAGAGGATAATGAAAAGGTTAGCGGAATTTTCTTTTTTGGTATTGTTCTTTGTGCCGTGGGATGGTATTGGAATTTGTTTTTCCCATTCAATAAATCACTTTGGACAAGTTCTTATGTTGTTTATACATCTGGATTGGCGCTATGTTTTCTGGGATTTTGCTATTGGCTGATCGATATAAAAGGCTACAAAAGGTGGGCAAAACCCTTTGTGGTTTTCGGAGTCAATGCACTCGCTTTGTTTGTCGGATCGGGAATCATGGCGAAATGCATGTACCTTATAAAAGTTTCGGATGGAAAAGGTGGGGAGACATCTCTGCAAGGCTGGATATTCGATAATGTGTTTTTAGCGATCGCTTCACCGATCAATGCCTCTTTTCTCTACGCCATCTGCTTCATTTTGTTTTGGTTTGTCTTGATGTGGCTGCTCTATCGCAAGGAAATCTATATCAAGATTTAGACATGTAAGGGAGAAGGCTGTGAAATTAATATCAAGCTACATTCCTGTTTTGCTTTTAATACTTGGAGTTTTTTGTATTGGAAACGCAACGGCCCAGAAGCCCGGGGATCCTCGTGAACTCGCGTTTAGCGATGAATTTAATAAGAAAATAAATTCACCGATCGACCCAACCAAATGGACTGCAGAAATTGGTGGTTCGGGCTGGGGAAATCAAGAATCGCAATACTATACAAATTCGCTCGAGAATGCGTTTCACGATGGTAAGGGCTCGCTTGTGATAAAAGCGATCAAGCTCTCACCGCCGCTGACATTAGATTGCTGGTATGGTCCTTGTGAATATACATCTGCACGTCTGGTCACAAAACATAAATTTGAACAAAAACATGGCAGGGTCGAGGCGAGAATCAAAATTCCTGCCGGGCGTGGAATGTGGTCGGCATTTTGGATGCTTGGAAACGATATTGAAAAGGTCGGTTGGGCACAATGCGGTGAGATAGACATTATGGAAAATATCGGGCGTGAACCTACGATCGTTCACGGCACGATTCACGGTCCCGGATATTCAGGCGAAAATGGAATCGGTGCGCCCTATTCGCTTACAAATAATGCAAAATTTGCGGACGAATTTCATGTTTATCGAGTTGATTGGACGGAAAGCGAGATCAGATGGTATGTTGACGGAATTCATTACAAAACGCTTACACCCAAAAATTTACCGCCTAAAACAAAATGGGTTTACGAACACCCCTTTTTTATGCTCCTAAACCTCGCAATAGGAGGACCATGGGGCGGTCCGCCTGATGAAAATACAGTTTTTCCGGGCGTTATGAAAATAGATTATGTCAGGGTTTACACACGATAATTTTTAAGGAGCCGACATTAATGAAGATCTTCTGGCTGGTCACGATTCTAACCTTTCTCATGGCATTTGATGGGAAAGCGCAGAGCAGTTTTCCAAAAACTGAAATGTCGCTGAATTCTGGTTGGATATTTAGAGAAGCAGGAAAGACGGAATGGCGCAAAGCAACTGTTCCCGGCGTTGTGCATACAGATCTGCTTGAAAATAAATTGATCGAGGATCCGTTTTACCGTGACAACGAAAAGGATTTGCAATGGATCGGCAAAACGGACTGGGAATATCAAACAACGTTTCAAATTTCAAAGGAAGTATTGAAACGCGAAAATATCGATTTACTTTTTGAGGGTTTGGACACTTACGCCAATGTATATTTGAACGAAAAAGAAATATTAAACACTGACAATATGTTTAGGCGTTGGCGCGTCGGTGTTAAAGACTCCGTAAAACCCGGAGAGAATGTCTTGCGAATAAAGTTTCGTTCGCCCATAAATGAAATCTTGCCGCGAATGTCGAAGCTCGATTACCAGCTACCGGCGAGCAATGATCAAGGGGAAAAAACAAGTCCTTATACACGGAAAGCGCCATATCAATTTGGCTGGGATTGGGGGCCGAGATTTGTGACGAGCGGGATCTGGAAACCGATTATGTTGCAAACGTGGGACGATGCGAGAATCGAAAATCTTCACATTAAACAAAGAAAACTCTCAAAGGAAAATGCAGAGCTTTCGGCAATTGTCGAAGTCGTTGCAAATTCGGATACCGAAGCAGAAATTGAAGTAGAAAACAAAACCGATAAGGGGTCAGTTGCAACAAAAACCGCTCAGCTAAAAAAGGGGGTCAACAAAATCAGGCTTGATTTTAACGTGAAAGACCCAAAACTTTGGTACCCGGTCGGACTGGGTGAGCAATCGCTTTACACCTTTAACGCGAAAGTCAAAATAGCGAATAAATTTGTCGATGAGCTCACTGACAGAACCGGCTTACGAAGTTTGGAATTGAGGCAAGCACCCGATGATCACGGCACAAGTTTTATGTTTGTTGTTAACGGAATTCCCGTTTTTGGCAAAGGTGGAAACTGGATTCCCGCGGACAGTTTTCCGACACGCGTGACCAAAGAAAAATATAAACAACTGCTGACATCCGTCCGCGACGCGAATATGAATATGATCCGCGTTTGGGGAGGCGGGATCTATGAAGATGATTATTACTACGATCTCGCGGACGAATTGGGAATCCTTGTCTGGCAGGATTTTATGTTTGCCTGCAGTATGTATCCGGGGGACGAGGAGTTTTTGGAAAACGTCAGAGCGGAAGCAATCGACAATGTGAAACGGTTACGAAACCATCCATCTATAATTCTTTGGTGCGGAAACAATGAGGTCGAAACCGCCTGGAATCATTGGGGCTGGCGGCAGCGCTTGCCGAGCCATATTTGGGATGATTACCTAAAACTTTTTGCAAGGCTTTTGCCCGAAGTTGTGGCGGAATACGACCCCGAAACGCCTTATTGGTCGAGTTCGCCGAGTTCTAATTTTCAGGAAGATGCGGATTCGCAAAAGATCGGCGACGTTCATTATTGGGGAGTTTGGCACTCTTCTCTTCCCTTTACCGATTACGAAAAACAGTTTCCAAGATTTATGAGCGAGTATGGTTTTCAATCTTTCCCCGAACTAGAAACCGTCAAAACATACACGACCGAAACAGACCGCAAGAGCATCGAAACACCGGTCATGCTTGCCCATCAACGGCATCCGCGTGGTAATCAACTTATTCGTGAGTATATGCTTCGCGACTACAAAGAGCCAAAAGATTTTGAGTCGTTCCTATACGTTAGCCAAGTGCTCCAGGCTGAAGGGATTAAAACCGGAACAGAACATTTTCGCCGGATAATGCCGCAAAATATGGGAGCACTCTATTGGCAGGTGAACGATTGTTGGACGGTCGCATCCTGGTCGGGAATGGATTATTTTGGGCGTTGGAAGGCGATGCATTTTTACGCGAAAAGATTTTTTGAGCCATTGATGGTTAGCCCGCATGTATCTGACGGAAACATGAATGTTTATGTCGTTTCAGATTTCCCGGAAGTGAAAAATGCTAAATTGATCATAACTTTGATGACATTGAATGGTAAGGAATTGATGAGCCAAAGCCTGGAAATAAAAACCGAACCGCTCAAGGGAAAATCTTACCTAAGTATTCCCGTAGAAAAACTATTGTTTGAACGAGACGAATCGAATTTAGTCTTTATCGCCGAACTGGAATCTGTTGGAAAAATAGTATCGCAAAACCAATATTACTTTAAGCCTTTCAAGAATTTACAGATCTCACGTCCCGAAGTAAAATCTATTATTTCGGAGACAAAAAATGGATTTAAGATCATGCTCAGCTCCGATAAAGTCGCAAAAACGGTTTTTTTAGATGGATTCTCAGAAGGTTCATTTTCCGATAATTATTTTGATATTTTCCCCGGCAAAACCGTCGAGGTTTTCTATAAAACCGACAAGAAAATGCGACTCGTTGATTTCCAACGGGCATTGAAAATCCGTACGATGATTGACGCCTTTAGCTGAGATATTCACCATTAGTTTTGTTCGTAAGGTATGAAAACCCTAAACGTCAATCAATTAGCGCGGAGAATGTGCACAAATCGAAATAGCCTTGAGATGAGCGGCATCGCGGCGCGGGAATTTGGACGTAGGAATGAAAGAATACTTTCGGATTTTATAATTTGGTGACGCCTTGTTAAAATATTGAAAAACATTTCTCTCGGAAAATTGTGTATTTGGTAAAAAGTGTACGAACGAAATATTTAATGTTGTTTTATCGAAAATGGTTTGATCGATTCTGTCCTGTAATTTTTGTATTTATCTTGTTGATTACCAGCGGCGGTGTTGGGACGACACCTGGACAAACTGCATCTCCAAATAAAACGGAAAAATTAGATCGGGATCGTTTGGAAATTACTGAAGAATTGTCCGAATCGTTAGCAAATGACCTTCTGCAATTGTCTGTCGCCACGCGCGATTTTGATTTGACTCAGACGGAAGTTTTTTTTCCTGCCAAGATGATTGCAAAGGTTTTTCCTTCCCGACCTTCGCCGCTTAAGAATCAAATCAAATGGATCGGGATGCACGAATGGACAGAGGATAATTCAAGGATAAACACACAGAAAATTTCGGCCCTAAGAAATACAACAATTACTTCAAAAGAGTTTCTCAATGGATGGACGGGATTTCTACAGCATTTTTCCGAGATCGAGGACGCACGTTTTAAGGTAAAAGAAGCAAATTTTGACGACGACGCGGAGGCTATATTCGGGCTCGAACAACCGACCGCAAAAGCTGGAGCAAAAGGGCGCAGCCGCATCGCGTTTTATGTGATCGGACGCGACCTGAACGGCAAACGCGAATGGGCAAAAGGCGTCTTTTGGGCGAATGTAAGAGCTGACAAGAATAACCATTGGCAGTTTGATTCCTTCGAACTTGTCAGTTTTGATTCGATGGTTGCGGATACGGATATTTTCTCAGAAGTCGCCGAGGCGGCCGGGGTTGGCGCGTCAATGCCAACTTTCGGCACTCCGGAAAACAGTGGTTTTGTTTGGCACGGTGCTGCCGCAGCGGATTTTGATAACGACGGTTGGATCGATCTGTTTGCGATCGGCGCGAATCGCAATTATTTATATTTAAACGACAAACAAGGCAAGTTTGAAGACGTTTCAGATGACGCTGGTGTTGAGATCTTAGCTTCCGGCACCGCGCCGGTCGTTTTCGATTTTGATAATGATGGCGACAAAGACGTGTTTATATCCGCGGTCGGTCAGCAAATCCTGCTCGAAAATCTTCTAAAACAAACGGGAAAACTAGAATTTATCGATGTTTCTCTCGAATCAGGTGTTGCAAAAAATGCAATAGGATTTAGCGCCGTCGTGGGCGACGTAAATGGCGATGGACGATTGGACGTTTACGTAACCTCATACAATCGATATGGCGAAATTACTCCAGATTCGTGGTTTCGGGCAACAAATGGAACCCCAAACTTATTATTTGTTAGTCAGCCGAATGGCGCATTTAGGGAAGAAGCGGCAAGTTGGGGAATTGACGATGGACGATGGAGTTATGCGGCCGAATTCGTGGATATTAATGCGGATGGCAAGATGGATCTCTATGTCGCCAACGATTTCGGCGAAAAAGCATTTTATATAAACAAAGGCGATAAGTTTGTCGACGAGGCGAAGGAACGAGGCGTGCTCGATCCGGGCAACGGAATGGGTGTCTCGTTTGGCGATTATAACAATGACGGCTTACTCGATCTGCATGCCACAAATATGAGTTCGACGGCTGGAAATCGCATCCTTTCGCGGCTTTTTCCGAACGCTAGTGTGCAAGACAATGTGTTAAAGAAACTTGCCTCGGGAAATAATCTATACAAAAACTCAGGTGATGGAAAATTTGTAGATGTTACACAAGAGGTTGGCGGATTTGGCGGAGGATGGGCTTGGGGCGGCGGTTTTATTGATTTTGATAATGACGGCTGGGAGGATATTTATACTCCGAATGGATTTATCAGCGGCAAATCAATGAAAGATACCTGATCGCAATTCTGGCGGCAAGTTGTGTCGCAAACAAACGATGGAAATGATGAAAAAGGTGCTTTGCGATCGGACCAAAGCGAGCTGATGTTTGGTAAGGGATTTTCTTTCAGCGGTTACGAACGTGATCCGCTTTATTTGAGTTTGGATGGCAAGAAGTTTTTGGATATTTCGGGTGTTTCCGGGATCGATTCGATCAGCGATGGGCGTGCCGGAGTTTTTGCCGATTTTGACAATGACGGCGATCTGGATGTTTTTGCAACAACAATTCAAAATCAATCTCACCTGCTCTTTAGAAATAATGTCGGCCAGGACAACAATTCTATCCGCATTATGTTAGAAGGCGACCAAAAAACGGGAATCGACGCCTTTGGTGCCGTGATTCGTGTCAAAACTTCGGCCGGAACTCTGACGAAAATAAAATCGGGTGGATCGGGGTTTATTTCACAACACGATCCGCGACTTTTGTTTGGTCTGGGCAAAGACAAACGAGCCGAATCAATCGATGTAACTTGGTCAAATGGTCGGGTTGAGAGGTTTACCGGCGAAGCTATGGCGGGCGTGACTTTGCTTTTGAAACAGGGACGCGGAGAAGCCGAAATTGTAAACTTGGCAAAATCAAATTTACCAGATCCGCTTACAAAAACCGAGATTTTCGCAAAAGGCTTGAAAGTTCAAATTGGTAAACCGTTTCCTGATTTTGATCTTAAGAAGACCACAGGTGTTTCGAGTTCGATGAGAAAAGAATTCAAGCCAGGACGGCGAACCTTGATAAACATATGGGCGACCTGGTGCATTCCGTGCGCGACGGAAATGCCCGAACTCGAAAAACTATATGGAAAACTTGCGGCGCGTGGAATCGATCTTATCGGACTAAACGTCAATGCCGAAAAGGATGCCAACGTAAAAGGTTATCTATCGAAAAAAGGCATCACCTACCCGACTTTGATTGGCGGAACAAAAGCAATCGAGCAAATCTATGCGACGGAGGAATTAACTGTTCCATTTACGATATTAGTTGATGAGAATGGAATTGTGATCGACTTGATCCCCGGATGGTCAAAGGCAACGCAAGATCGGATCGTCGAGTTAACAAAATAAAAACGTCGTCGAGACTTCGAAATAAAAAGGCTTCAAGAAAACTTCCGATATGAGAAATAAACAACCGCTCGTAATATTGTTAAGATAGAGACATATATGAAAAGAAATATACGTGTTCTTGCAGTTGTTTCTATAGCAGTCTTGCTCCTTGCGGGATTTTTCTTTGGATTACCATCAAATAATTTTATGGCGGCGATCATAAGTGCTCCCTCGAATCAACTCACTTTTATTCAACGGGAAGAGGCATATCGTGCCAATAATTTAGGCGTTGCTCGATTAGAACAGTATAATCCCGAGGAAGCCGTCAAAGAGTTTCGCAGGGCTCTGCAGATCGATCCGAAAATGGCGATCGCCCGTGTCAATCTGGCAATCGGACTGTTTAACGCCCAGGAAACCCAAGAAGCTTTCAAAGAGGCGAAAACTGCAACGCAGCTCAACCCCGAAATACTCCAGCCGATCTATCTTTTGGGACTTATTGCAAAGAGCGAAGGTCGGGTAGATGAATCAGCCACTTTCTTTCAGCGGGTTCTCGAAACGGACGTTAAGGATGTTGGGGCGAACGTAAATCTTGGACAAATCTACATTCAAAAGCGCAATTATGAAAAGGCGACGATATTTCTTCGGCGTGCAGTGGAAGCAGAGCCTTATAACTCAACCGCAATCTACAATCTGGCAACTGCACTTTTAAGAACCGATGCGCGAGATGAAGGTAAAGAATTGATGCTGCGCTTTCAGGCATTAAGAGAAAGCGGGGCTGCAACAAGTATCGGTCAAAAATATCTTGAACAAGGACGCTACGCCGAAGCGATCGTTTCCACAGGTGCAGAAAGCGAATTGGTCGATAAAGCTGCGCCCAAAGTCACTTTTCGGGAGTCGACTTTCGGATTACCGCCTGCTGTTCAGGTAGAGAATGATGTTGAGAAATCTTTAGATAATACTCTTTATTCACATGCCGCTGCTCTGTTTGACCTCGAAAATGACGGCGATCTCGATCTGGTGAAAATTGACAACCATACGGTGAGTCTGTACCGCAACGACCAATCTAAGTTTTCAGACGTGACAAAGATGTCGGGCGCCCTAAATAACCCGCTAGGATTAAAAGGTTCAGGTGTTGTTGCGGGCGATTTCGACAACGACAACGATGCAGATCTGCTCATTTTTGGTTATGGGCAGGCAAGTCTCTTCCGCAATAACGGCAAGGGTCTATTTGAAAATGTAACGGAATCAGCCAAAATCCCCGCCACGTCGGTTGCGTCAATTTCGGGCGCATTTATTGACGCCGATCACGATGGTGATCTGGATATTTTCCTTGGCGGTTTTAGCGATAATGCAAAAGAAGAAAATGAGCCTGCAGCAAATATACTTTTGCGAAATGACGGAGACGGAACATTTTCAGACATTTCTGAAACGGCGAAAATAGATTTCCCGAGCCGTGCAGTCGCTGTTGTGCCTACTGATTTCGACAATCGTCGGGATATTGACATACTTGTTCTGAATCAAGGTGGCAAGGCACAATTGTATCGCAATTTACGCGATGGATCGTTTGAGGATGTTGCAGAAGAAGTTGGCTTAAGAGTTATCGGTAATTGGACATCCGCCGCAGCGGGTGATTTCAACAAAGATGACTATACGGATTTTTATTTCGGAAAAGCGGATGGTATTGGAGTTTTTGCCGTTTCGGATGGTAAGGGAAATTTCGTGATGAAGGATGCTCCGACCGAAAGTGAAAAAACCTCGTCGGCGCAGTTTTTCGATTATGACAATGATGGCTTGCTTGATCTGATCGTTAATACGGATAAAGGTTTTGTCGTAACGCGAAATTTAGGCGACGGATGGTCAAAGGCTGAAGATTCAACATTTGAGAGCAGTGCAGGTCTGGAAAATTCTAGTCAGATCCTTTCGGGAGATATCGACAATGACGGCGACATTGATCTGCTAGCTTTTCGTACAAATGGTTCGCTAGGATATTTGAAAAACGTTGGCGGAAACACAAATCGCTCCGAAATATTTAATCTGCAGGGGAGAGTCAGCAACCGAACAGGCATCGGTGCCAAGGTTGAAATGCGTGCGGGGAGTTTGGCACAAAAACTAGAAAGCTATTCAGCAAGTCCGGCTCCGGCTCCGGCTCAAATTCATTTTGGTTTGGGAAAACGTGAAAAGCCGGATGCTGTGCGGGTAATTTGGACCTCAGGCGTGGTCCAGGCGGAAACTGACTTTTCATCTGAGTCAAAGAATCATATGGCGAGGAATTTTTCGGTGAAGAATATCGAAGAACTCGATCGCAAACCATCTTCCTGCCCCTATTTGTACACTTGGAATGGCGAAAAGTTTGAGTTTATTACAGACTTTTTAGGCGGCGGCGAAATGGGAAATTGGCAGGAGGCTGGTGTTTATCATTACCCCGATTCGGATGAGTTTGTGCGGATAACATCCGACCAGCTCAAGCCAAAAAATGGAAAATATGAGATCCGTGTTACCAACGAGCTCGAAGAAGTAATGTTTCTCGACCACGTCAAACTCTACGCAGTAGAACACGATGCCGACAGGAACGTTTATCCAAATGAAGGTTTAGGAATTCCATCCGCCGGAAAAGAATTTCTCTACACAACTCAAAATGAACGAGCCCCGATTTCAGCGAAAGATACGGATGGCATTGATATTCTGCCAAAGATCCAAAAGATCGACCGAAGTTTCTACGATAATTTTAGATCTCAGAACGTTCGCGGTTACGCCGAGACTCATAATCTGACTTTGAAACTAGACAACAAATCTGAATTCAACGGTCGAACGCTTTTGCTTTTAACCGGCTGGACGGATTATGCTTTTTCGTCCGATAATTTAGCCGCCTCACAGAGCGGACGATCTCTCTTTCTTCCGAAATTACAGGTCAAAAATGAAAAGGGTGACTGGCAGACCGTAATTGAGAGCATTGGAATTTCAGTCGGCCGTCCTCAAACTATCGTCGTGGATTTAACCGGAAAATTCTTGACCAATTCCCGCGACGTCCGCATCGTTACGAATTTCAAAACATATTGGGACAAGATCGCCGTCGATACTTCAAAACAAGACAATGTAAAGAAGATCGAGCTAAAAGCATTGCAAGCGGATCTGCGCGAACGCGGATTTTCAGAAGAAATAAAATACGGCGAGATGATCACGACAAACTATGACAAAGTTTTCGACGATGGCCGCTGGAAATACTTTCCGGGAAACTTTACCAAAACGGGTGCGGTAAATGAATTGCTGGATAAAGTGGACGATGTGTTTGTTGTTTCTAAGACGGGTGATGAATTTGTCCTAAATTTCAAGGCATTGCCAACTCTGCCGAAGAATAGAAAATACACTTTTTTGCTTTACGCGGATGGCTACAGCAAAGAAATGGATATCAATTCCGGCAGTCCGGACGCGGTCTTTCCGTTTCCCTTTAAAGCGATGAAAAAATATCCTTACGGAAACGATGAACGATATCCGATGACCTCCGAAAAACGCCGGATTTACAATAAATATATGACGCGTTCGGTCAGGGCATTCTTACCAAGTCTGGAATCTTATTTAATAGAGTAATCTCACAATTCAACGAAGAAATAAAAGTCTATGGAACATATTCGATATTCGGCGGCCGCTTGCCAGACAAACCTTAGAAATCCGGTCAACCGCGGTGAGATGCGTAAAAATACGGACAGAATGCTGCAGATGGTTGATTCGGCCGTCGCCGGAGCAGTTCCGTTTCTACCTGTTAAACTTGTGAGTTTTCCCGAATTTGCTCACTCTGCCCCTGTTTTTCCGACAGTGAAAGAATTGAAGGAAAAACTCGCTGTCGAGCTACCGAATGAGCACACCGAAAAACTGATAGCAAAGGCGAAAGAACATTCGATCTTTATTCAAAGCGGAAGTTTTATCGAATACGATCCGAAGTATCCCAATCACGTTTTTAATACAACATGCCTGATAAGCGGCGATGGGATCTTATACAAGTATCGAAAGGTTAATCCTTGGATTCCTTATGAAGTTCACTGCTCGCCGCACGACATCGAAGGTTATGACGAGGAGCTTTTCCCTGTTGCCAAAACCGAGATCGGAAATATCGGAACAGCAATTTGCTACGATTGGATCTTTCCTGAAGCGCTGCGGCAATTGACGAGCAACGGTGCTGAAATTTTGATCAGAGTTTCGGCCTATATGGATCCATGGAATGCTACCGAACCAATGGATTGGTGGACACTTGTGAATCGTTGCCGGGCGATGGAAAACATGTGTTATGTCGTAGCCTCAAATCAAGCGGCGAGCTTGGAATATTATCCGCCGTATTCATGGTCGGGCGGATCGATGATCGTGGATTTCGACGGCAGGATCCTAACAAAGGCTTCAGAAGGCGCGGGCGAGAGAATAGTCGTCGGGCCAATCGATATCTCCGCCCTACGTCACGAAAGAAAAACGCGAACGGGTCATCATATGAACTCGCATCTGCGGACGGAAGCTTACCCTGTGTATCAAAAGCATATTTATCCGCCGCACATTGACAGTAGCGATCAAGTTTTAAGCTACGAGCAAAATAACGAACTCATTGCCTCTGCAAAAAAGAATTTATAATTGGCGCAATAGAACCTGCTATAAACGGATAAGATCGACCCGCAGAAGCGTGATTGCGATACGAATTCTCACTATTTTTCGTGTTCCTCCTTGGCTTTTTCTAAATACTCTTTGCGTAATCCTTCCAATTCATTGTCATCCAATTCCTCCGAATCCAGGAGTTCGTTACGCGCTCCCTTTGTTACGAGAACCAGCTCATCCAGTTTCAGTTGGAGTGCCTCGGTATCACGATTCTGGGTGTTTTGAATTAAAAATACCATTAGAAACGTGATTATGGTTGTACCGGTATTGATCACTAATTGCCACGTATCACTAAATCCGAAAACCGGACCGAGCAGGGCCCATAAAACCACGACGCCCGCGGCGCCGAGAAATGTTGCGGGTTTGCCGGTTATTCGCGAAGTCGTTTTCGCAAACCTTGTGAAGAAAGAATTTTTCTTTTGAGACATCCGTTTGACCTCATCTATATTGACATTCGAGACGCAAAAACCTCATACAAAAAACGTGCCAATATGAATCTTCTTGAAACCAGTAAGTTTTGGCATTTTGTTTGCATATGGATAGTTCAGGTAACTCTTAATGTACGAAATCTTTACACTCGGTGAACATAATTGAGTCTAGTTTCAAACTTAGTCAAAAGGAGATTAACAAATGATAAACGAAGAATTGAACGAACCCGACGAACCGCAACGCGATCCAGATCCAAATCCCGAGAATGAGCCGATTGAGCAACCCCATGAGCCGCCGGATGGACCGCAACCGACTCCGCAAACTCCACCAAATCCCCTGGATCCGTATCCCGCAAGTGATCCTGAGCCGGATCCCTTGAATGTGCCGGAGAATGCGCCCGATGTTCTAATGTGAATGCGCGCAAAAAGTGGATTTGGAATCGAGAGGCCTTTAGGTGAAATTTCCTCGAAACGTCGAATGGGATTTTCAATATTTGATCCGAAGGTTTGGCGAGCGCAGGATTCTTCTGTAAAGTATTTCATTCCTTATGAATATCCTTTCGCTCGAAAATGTCAGCAAAAATTTCGGAATCAAACCGCTTTTCGAAGATGTCACACTTGGATTCGAAGATTCGGATAAGATCGGAATCATCGGCGTAAATGGTTCCGGAAAAACTACGCTTTTACGCGTGATCGCGGGGGATGAAACCGCAGACACCGGAAGGGTTGTGCGGGCCAATGATACTACGGTTTCATATCTCTCACAGAATCCGGAATTTGACGATGAAGCGACGGTTCTAGAAACTGTTTTTGAGGCTTCGGATAAGGTAATGAACCTGGTTCGCGATTACGAAACTGCGTGCCATGATCTCGAGGCGGAGTATTCAGAAAAAGCACTTGAAAAGGTCTCCAAACTCCAGCACGACCTTGAAATTTCAGGCGGCTGGGAAGTTGAAACGAATGCAAAGAATGTTTTGACCCGGCTTGGAATTACAGATACCTCGGCAAAAATGAAAACGCTCTCCGGTGGGCAAAGAAAGAGGGTAGCGATGGCTCACGGTTTGATAGTTAAGCCGGATATCTTGATCATGGATGAGCCGACAAACCATTTGGACGCAGACACGATCAAATGGCTTGAAGATTATTTGAAAAACTATAAGGGAGCGCTGCTGCTCGTCACCCACGACCGCTATTTTCTTGATCGCGTCACAAACAAGATTTTTGAAATCGATCGTGGTACCGTACAGGTTTTTCGCGGAAATTATGCTTATTACCTGGAGAAAAAAGAAGAGCAGGAAAATCTTATTGCCGTAGAGGGTCACAAGCGCGAACAGCGGATAAAGAAAGAATTAGCCTGGCTTCGCACGGGTGCAAAGGCGCGGACTACCAAATCGAAAGCGCGAATAAACGCCGCATATGATCTAATGGCACAGCCGAAAGATCAGAAAAAGGATGGAATCGACATTGCCATCGGCTCGAAGCGGCTTGGGTCAAAAATTATTGAGATCGACGGCATTTCCAAATCGTACGGCGAGCAAAAATTAATTGATGATTTTTCCTATATAGTTGGGCGTAATGACCGCCTCGGAATAATCGGCGCCAACGGATCGGGAAAGACGACTCTTTTGGAAATAATTACGGGCCGAACTAAAGCGGATGCAGGTGAAATTGAGATTGGTGAAACTGTCCACGTCGGCTATTTCGATCAGGAAAGTCGGGCGTTGAATGAAGAACAGCGCGTGATAGATTATATTAAGGAAGTTGCGGAATACGTGACTACTGTGGATGGGTCGCAGATAACGGCGAGCCAAATGCTTCGAAAGTTTTTATTTCCGCCGGAAGCTCAATATTCATTTATCAGAAACCTTTCGGGCGGCGAAAGACGCAGACTTTACTTGTTGCGAATTTTGATGAGTTCGCCAAATGTTTTATTCTTAGATGAGCCGACAAATGATCTCGATATTCACACGCTCATCGCGTTAGAGGAATATCTGGATGACTTTGCCGGAGCTCTGATCGTCGTCAGCCATGACCGTTATTTTCTGGATAGGACGGTTGACAACATTTTTAGATTTGAGGACGACGGCGAAATACATCAATATCCGGGAAATTATTCAGCTTATCTTGAAAGGAAAGAATCACAAGAAATGGACGAAAAGGAAATAGCAAAACAAACAGAAAAATCGGCGGACGAAAAAACGGAACAAACGACAGATACCGGTCCAAAAAAACTTTCTTACAACGAAAAAGAGGAATTTGAAAAACTCGAGCTCGAAATCACCGCTGCCGAAACAAGACTCTCCGAACTGGAAGATGAATTAGTAGAAAATGCGTCAGAAGCACTTCTGCTAAATGATCTTTATACCGAAAAGCAAGCGCTTGAAGAAAACTTGGAAAAAGATTCCACCCGTTGGTCGGAGCTTGCGGAGCGTGCCGATCTATAGATTGGAAGGTTATTTTTGTAAAACCCACGTTGTCATACAGCGCAGATTCTGGACATTGGTAGTTTTGATCGGCTCAAGCAGTTTCGCGTCCAACTCTTTTGTTTTAGAAACCAGGAAATCCTCGTCTACAAGAAATCGCGTCGAGCCGTCAGGTATTTTGTATTTGCCATTTTGCGTTGGGATTATTTTGTCTTCGATTCCGATTGAAGAAGCAAGGCGGGCAAAGAGGACTCCGTGTGGTTTTAGGGTTCGCCACATTTCGTAAAGCATTTTATCGAATTGTTTCTCGTTGTCAGCAAAGTGCAAAACCGCGCTGCTCAGTGCCCAATCGAAATAATCGTCCGAAAAAGGAAGTTTTTCAACGGGCGATACCTGAAAATTTTCTGACGGAAGATTCGGTGCAAGTGTTTTTGCAAGCTGTTTTACGCTCTCGATAGCTTCCGAATTTTCGTCAATTCCGTAAACTTCAAAACCTTCCTGCAGAAAGTAAACGATATTCCGGCCGCCGCCGCATCCTGCATCGATAATCTTCATGTCGGGCGAAAATCTGTCTTTCAAGATCTGATCAAATAGATAAATATCAATATTCCCAAATAATTCTCGAGCGTTTTTCATAGCTTTATATTAACGTAAATCCCTTAAACAGCGGAATATGCCGAGAGTATTCGGATATTTTCGATCCAGAGGCGGCGTTTGCACATCGCTTTAAATCTCAATTTGAATCCCAATTCCGCTCATGAGCGAATGCGGTATTGTAGACAGTAGAAAGGATGAAAATTATGGATAGACGTGAATTTTTAAGATCAGGGACAGTAGTTGGATTTGTACTCGCGACCACCGGGTTGTCGTTTGCGACCCCTAACAACACGGAGACGGCCGTCAGCAGCAGCCAAGACCTCCCATTTAAGAAAATAAGGAAAACAAATGCCGAGTGGAAGAAGATCTTGACGCCCGAGCAGTACAGAATTACGAGAAAAGCCGGTACCGAAAAACCGTATTCGAGTGCGTTAAATGACGTAAAGAAAAGTGGAACCTTCACATGTGTTTGTTGTGATCTATCGCTTTTCAGTTCAAAAACTAAATTTGAGTCACATACCGGTTGGCCGAGTTTTTATAAGTCGATCAAAAAAGTAAATGTGAAGGAAAAGGTTGATAGGACCTTTGGAATGACAAGGACGGAAGTTTTGTGTAATCGCTGCGATGCGCATTTAGGACACGTTTTCAATGACGGTCCTGAGCCAACCGGCTTGCGATATTGCATAAACGGAGCCGCGATGAAATTTAAGAAGGCAGTGTAGGGTACCCGCTCAGTCAATCAACGATCTTCAACCCCAATTCGCTCAGCTGGTTTCCATCAACTTCGCCGGGCGAATCCATCATAAGATCTTGCGCCGAAGCCGTTTTTGGAAATGCGATAACGTCGCGAATGTTGTCGGTTTCCTGAAGCAGCATAATTGTTCGCTCGATCCCGGCGGCGAAACCTCCATGCGGCGGTGTACCGTATTGAAGCGCGTCAAGGAAGAAGCCAAAACGTGATCTTGCCGTTTCTTCAGCCAAACCCTGCGCTTTGAAGATCAGGCTTTGGATATCGCTTTGGTGCACACGAATCGAACCGCTGCCGATCTCATAACCGTTTATGACGATGTCGTAGGCACGGGCACGAATTTCCCCTAGCAGTTCTTTTTCACCTTCTTCGATCGCACGTTTAAATAGCGGCACGTCTTCATCCATCAGGGATGTGAAGGGATGATGCATCGGATCATAATTTCCGGAATCTTCATTAAATTCAAACATTGGAAACTCCGTTACCCAAAGCGGTTTGTAAACGCCTTTGGGAATTAAGCCATCGGTTTTCGCGATCTCTTTTCGAAGCGCACCCAATGAAGCCGCCACTACCGATCTCTTCCCTGCTACGATCAATACTGCATCGCCTTTTTCAGCACCAGCCGTTTCCGCGAGTTGGGTAATCTTCTCTTCTCCCAAAACTTTCAAAAGCGAAGACGTCATTTCTTCACCGAGTTTTATCCAACCGAGGCCATGAGCACCATAGCGTTTTACAAAATCCTGCAAGCCATCCAATACCTTCCGCGAGTATTCCGCCCCGCCTTTTGCAACGATAGCTTTTATTTGCCCGCCGTCATCTAAAACGCCCTTGTACGGTGCAAAATCGGTGTCACCAAGCGCTTCGGATAGGTCCTGTAATTCCATCCCAAATCGCAGATCGGGCTTGTCGACGCCAAATCTTCGCATTGCTTCGGCATAAGTCATTCGCGGAAATGGCGTTTCAAAATCCGTCTCGACCAATGAAAACACCGCTGCCATTACGCCTTCCATAGTCCGAAAAACCATTTCTTCGTTTGCAAAACTCATCTCGATATCAAGCTGCGAAAACTCGGGTTGGCGGTCCGCTCGCAGATCTTCATCTCTAAAACAACGGGCGATCTGATAATACTTATCAAGCCCCGCGATCATCGTGATCTGTTTTAGAATCTGCGGGGATTGAGGAAGTGCAAAGAATTTGCCATTATGAATCCGCGAAGGCACAACGAAATCCCGCGCGCCCTCAGGAGTTGACTTGAGCAGGATCGGAGTTTCAATTTCGAGAAATCCCTTTGAATCCATAAAGTCACGCATCTTCCTCATCGCGGCAGCCCGCATCATCAGATTCTTCTGCAGGCGCGGTCTGCGAAGATCGATATAGCGATATTTGAGGCGCGTATCTTCGCTCGCAATATTTTGCGAACCCGCCTTTTCGAGTTCGAAAGGAAGTGTTTTTGCGTCATTGAGAATCAGGATCTCTTTGACCTTGATCTCGATCTCCCCGGTTGGAAGTTTTTCATTGGTTGTACCTTCTTCCCGTTTTATTACTTCGCCTTTGACAGCGATCACATATTCGCCGCGAACATCTTTTGCTTTAGAGTGCGCCTCTTTTGCAGCCTCTTCGCTTACGACAACCTGCGTCAATCCATAACGATCGCGGAGATCAATAAATGTAAAGATCCCAAAGTCACGCTTTTTCGAAGCCCATCCCATGAGGACAACTTTCTCGCCGACCTGTTCAGCGCGAAGTTCACCGCAATTGTGTGTTCGTTCTAAATTTCCCAGTGCGTCTAACATAATATTTTTGCCCGCGAATTACGCGAATAAAAGAAGAAATCCTTTTGAGAATGAAGCAACTCAGCGGCAAATCTCTTTCTCAGCCATTATTTTTCTTGATTCGCGCCTTTTCGCGTAATTCGCGGGCGATTTCCCCATCGCTTGCAAACGCTCGACGCTCGTTGCCGGTACTCCAATAAAAAAAGCCTTTCGTATAGACGAAAGGCATTGAACAAATCATTGTTGCTCAAAGCCTATTTCATATTATTGTCGCCCAATCGAAATACGTTCATCGTTTTCTCTCTAAAAGTAAAACCGAGCAAAATAATACAGGATAGGTGCGTTAAAAAGCAAACTATCGAGCCGATCGAGCAACCCGCCGTGGCCGGGAAGAATGTTTGCGGCATCTTTTGTCTTTGCACCGCGTTTCATCGCGCTTTCCGCCAAATCACCACCGACGCCCACTAGCGCCATCACAACGGCGAGCGGTATCGAAACCCTATATGGTAATTCAAAGAAGAACGTGAAGCTCGAAAGCGCCGCGAAACCAATTGCCAATAAAATACCGCCGATTAATCCTTCCCAAGTTTTACCGGGAGAGATCGAGGGAATGAGTTTGTGTTTTCCGATACCCTTTCCGATGAAATATGCCCCGACGTCTGACCCCATTGTTACAAGGAAAAAATACAAAAGCAGTTTGCTCGAAAGCCCCGGAACGTATTCGAAACCGACTCGCATTGACACCAAGTACCCACCAAGAAATACAACATACAAGACACCCAATAGTGTTACGCCCGTTCCAGTCAGCATTTTTGAAAAATCTTTTTGAAAACGAAAAGTCTGAGTGATGAGCAAAACAATAATAAAAAATACGAGTGTGATCGAGAGAAGATCAGGAGCTTTCGCAGGAGCATCGAATAGAAACGCAAGAAAAAAGATCACTGCTCCGATAAACGCCATCGAGGGATCGGCTTTTAACTCAAGCTTTTTTGTAAGGGTATAGAACTCAAACAGCCCTCCGACCATCGCCGCCGCGACAATGCCGACAAAAATCCAATTGAGCCAAAAATGTTCAGGGAAAAAGAACGGCACAATGATCGCTGCGATCAATATGGGAAGCGCTACAGCTGCTGTTAGTAGTCTGTTTTTCATAAAAAGGATTAACCGCAAAGGGCGCAAAGAACGCGAATGAAAGCAAAATAGTATCGCAAGCGAAAACTGCCGTAGAATTTTCTCTATTGCTTTACTCCGCCGAATCGCCGGTCGCGTTTTTGAAATGCCAGGATCGCCTTAAAGATCTCCAAGCGCCGAAAATCAGGGAAGAGGGTTTCTGTGACATAAATTTCGCTATATGCTACCTGCCACAATAGAAAGTTGGAAATGCGCATTTCCCCGCTGGTTCGAATTAGAAGATCCACCTCCGGAAGCCCAAAGGTGTAAAGATTCTTCTCAATATGCGCTTCACTAAAATCTTCAAATGAGCCGCCGTTTTTGTTTAATTCTACAAACGCTTTTCGGCATGCGGAGACAATTTCGGCGCGGCCGCCGTAGTTTAGAGCGACGTTTAATTTTGTCCCGGTATTTCCGGCAGTTTTTTCTTCAGCTTTTCTGATCTCTTCTCGAACACCGTCATTCAAGCCCGCAATATCGCCGATCGCTTTAAAACAAATCTTGTTTTCATGCACTTCATCAATTTCATTCCGGATATAAAACTGCAGCATATCCATCAACGCCGAAACCTCGTCCTGAGGACGTTTCCAATTCTCGGTCGAAAAGGCATAAAGCGTTACAGCTTCGATACCGAGCCGCGCAAACGTATCCAGGATCGCGCGCACCGATTCTGCGCCCTCTTGATGACCGAAAATCCTCGGCTTGCTGCGCATATTAGCCCAACGCCCGTTGCCATCCATAATAATGGCTACATGATGCGGCAGATGTTGTAAATCAATCTGGGAAAGCAGTTTCGCTTCTACCGAATCCGGCTCTAAAACTTCTGTGAAATTTTTGTGCATACCAGTCAAAGAGATGTTAAGCGGGAAAGCATTTTTGGGCAAGTCGGTTCATTTGGCGGAAACAGTGCGGCACTTCTGTTTGAGTAAGCAAGCTTAAGGGACCCAAGGCTAGAATTTCCGGATACGAAGATTACTTTTACACTTCAACCCAGCATGACCGCATCCTGACTCAATGCCGGACATTCTGTATGCTTATTCGAGGACACATATTTTAGGCGTAAATAGCTTTTTACACTATAATATCGACTATTCATTTAAAAAGAATTCTGAGGTCACAAAATATGCTTAAGTCAGTCTCCGTTTGTTTGATTATTATAACTGCCGCTTTCTTCGTCGTTGCGCAAAAAAGCACAAAATCTGTCGTAAAACCTCAACCATCGATTCAAAAACTGGTTGGGAGTATTTCCACAGCTCAAATCGAGAAATACAATCGCAAACTTGTCTCTTTTGGGACGCGAAATACCAATTCCGCCCAAGATAATCCGACACGCGGAATCGGTGCTGCCCGCGACTGGATATATGGGGAGTTCAAACGCATTTCAGCAGACTGCGGCGGGTGTTTGGAAGTTGAGAAACAAACATATCTTCAAGAAAAAGGTAGGCGTATACCAAAAGACGTAAACTTAACCAACGTTCTCGCCACTCTAAAAGGAACAAAAAATCCTGACCGCATATATGTCGTTTCGGGCCATTATGATTCGATGTGCGGAAATCCTTCGGACGGCGAATGCGATGCCCCGGGTGCAAATGACGACGGCTCCGGAACGGCTGCTGTCATCGAAATGGCGCGAGTAATGTCAAAACAAAAATATGACGCGACGATCATTTTTATGACCGTTGCTGGTGAAGAACAAGGGCTTTTGGGCGCCGCATATTTTGCCGAACAAGCCTCAAAAAACAAAATGGATATCGAGGCGATGTTTACAAATGATATTATCGGCGGGGCAAAGGCTTTCAAGGATCGACCGGATAGAAACTCCGTTCGTCTATTTGCGGAGGGCGTTCCATCAAACGAAACAGAGGCGGAAGCAAATTTACGTAGAAGCGTTGGAGGTGAAAATGATTCCGCGGCGCGCCAATTGGGACGCTATATCAAAGAAGTCGCCGATATTTATTCTCCGAATTTTCGTGTAAACGTAATTTACCGACGCGACCGATACCTGCGCGGAGGCGATCATATTCCCTTTTTGGAAAGAGGTTTTGCATCCGTTCGCTTTACCGAAACTCACGAAGCCTATGATCATCAGCACCAAAACGTCCGCACCGAGAATGGTAAATTTTACGGCGACACCCCTGAATATCTTGATTTTGGCTATATCGCAGACGTCACGAAAATTAACGTCGCTTCCCTTGCCTCTTTAGCGCTCGCTCCGGCGAAACCAAAAAATGTTGGTATCGATACTACGCGTCTTACAAATGATACTGATCTAAAATGGGATGCGAATACGGAAGATGACCTCGTGGGTTACGAGGTCGTTTGGCGTGATACGACGGCGCCATTCTGGACAGATTCAAAATCGGTCGGAAAGGTGACGAAATACACAATGCCGGATATGTCTAAGGATAATTTTTTCTTTGGCTTACGCGCGGTGGATAAAGACGGCAATAAGAGTCCGGTGGTATTCCCGAGACCGACTCGTTGATAATCTCCAGTATGTTTATTTCCAAGCTGCTCTTTCTTAGCAAATAGAAATGAAACTTGAAAAAGATACAGTCATTTCCCACTACAAGATCCTCACCGAGATCGGAAAAGGCGGAATGGGTGAAGTGTATCTTGCTCAGGATACAAAACTCAATCGCAAGGTGGCGATCAAATTCTTGAATGAGAAATATAGTAGAGACTCGGAAAAATTGAACCGGTTTATTCAGGAAGCACAGGCAACATCCGCATTAAACCATCCAAACATTTTGACAGTTTATGGAATTGATGTCTTCGAAGGCACTCAGTATATCGCGACGGAGTTTATCGAAGGCGAGACATTGCGGGAATTGCTTTGGAAAAAGGAACCGGTGCCGCTCAAGAAGATCTTAAAGATCGGCATTCAGGTTGCCGAGGCGCTTGCCGCGTCGCATACTGCGGGAATTGCTCATCGGGACATAAAGCCCGAGAACATAATGATTCGTCAAGATGGCTACGTAAAGGTCCTTGATTTTGGTCTCGCAAAGCTTACTGAATCCAAGAATAGAGATGAAGTGTCGCTGGAAGATGACACAAAGGCATTTGTAAAAACCAGCCCGGGCTCGATTTTGGGAACAGCTTTGTATATGTCTCCCGAGCAGGCGAGCGGCAAGGAAACAGACGGCAGAACGGATATTTGGAGTCTTGGTGTAGTTCTTTATGAAATGCTTGCCGGCAAGGTTCCCTTCGAAGGAAAGACAGTGAATCACACCCTTGTCCAGGTAATTGAGGACGAACCTAAACTCTTGCAAGATGTTCCAAACGAACTGCAAAGAATTGTCAGGAAAACACTTGCGAAGGAAACGGAAGATCGTTATCAAACCGCTCGCGATCTGCTGATCGACCTGAAGAGTTTACACAGAGATCTTGATATTCAGGGCGAACTTGAACGTTCAATTAGCCCGGAAAAAACAATTGGCGATCATGAAAATGTGACTGAGATCTTTGAAAAACGACCGACCGGAAACAACGTTGAAAAGGACCGCGACACAAACTTTCAGAGCGGCGCGATATTGACCCATTCTTCGAATCTTGAATATGTTATTGAAGGAGCTAAAACCCATAAGCTGATCTATTCGATTGCCACGATTCTTTTCGTCGGAGCGATTTCCGCGGCGGTCTATTTTGCTTATTTTGCTACGTCGGGCTCACAAAAGATCGACTCAATCGCCGTTTTGCCGTTTCAAAATCTTAGCGATGATCCAAACCTAACCTATTTATCCGATGGTTTGTGCGAAAGCTTGATCGACCGCCTTTCGCAGCTTCCGCAGCTAAAGGTCATTGCGCGAAGCTCAAGTTTTAAATTTCGAGAGAAAGATCCGGATATTCAAGACATCGCAAACCAACTCGGTGTAAAGGCGATCGTGATGGGTAACGTCGTGCAGCGCGGCGAAGAACTAACAATACGCGTTGAGATCATCGACGCAATCGAAAACAAACAGATCTGGGGCGATCGTTATATTCGAAAAGCGAACGATATATTGGCAATTCAAAATGAAATTGCGCAAAAGGTTTCCGAGAAACTAAGCCTGACGCTGACGGACAATCAAACGAAAAGGCTCGCAAATGGCGGTACGAGTAATAGCAATGCTTTTAAATTTTATCTGAACGGCCTTGTCGAAGCGCAGAAATCCGACTACTCAGAGGGTGATAAAGCTCTCAACCTATTTGAGAAGGCAATTTCTTTGGACCCCGAATTTGCATTGGCTTACATAGAGATCGCCAATATTTATTTGATGCGCGCCAATGCCAGCGGTAATCCGCATGAATTGATTCCAAAAGCAAAAGCTATCGTCGGCAAGGCTCTTGATATAGACCGAGACCAGGCGAAAGCGCATGTCATAGCTGCGCTGATCAAGGAATATGAATTTGATTGGTCAGGTGCCGAAGCTGAATATAAGAAGGCGATCGAGCTGAACCAAAACCTCGAATTCGCCCGTCAGAACTATGCTTTTTTCCTCGCTATAATTGGGCGCGACACGGAAGCATTCGAACAGCTTAAGCAGAGTGAAGTTCGCGACCCGATAAATGTGCTTTTGATGCTGCATTACAAAGGAAATATTTTGACACAGGCGCGCAAATTTGATGATGCAATAGGTGTTTTTAACGAAATGTTAAAGCTCAATAAAGGCGAAAATAACACACCGTTTTCATTTGGATATGCGTATGCCGGGAAAGGTCTTTATGAAGAAGCCGGTAAATCCTATCTGGAAGCCGTTAATGGAGCCGGCGGCGAATACGTTTATAGTCAGGCTTTGATCTACCTGGCTGCAACCTATGCGAGAATTCCCGCAAAACGTCCTGAGTCGCTAAAAATACTCTCGCGGCTTGAAAACACAAAAGAATACGTATCGCCGGCGGTGCTGGCTGTTGTTTATGCCGAACTTGGCGAAAAAGAAAGAGCGCTTCAATTGCTTGAAAAGGCCTATGTCGAGCGCGATTTACTGTTGCGATACATTAAGGTCGGATATGAATATGATTCCCTGCGCGATGAGCCACGATTTAAAGACTTGTTAAAACGGATGAACCTGGCGGAATAGAATTCTGATGGATGAACAACTCTCAGCAGACACAGCCGTGTCGCACTACCGAATCATATCGAAAATCGGCAAGGGCGGAATGGGCGACGTCTATCTTGCCGAGGATACCAAACTCGACCGCCAGGTTGCGTTGAAGATTTTGCCGGCTGAATTTGCCGAAGATAAAGATCGAATGAGCCGTTTTGTCCGTGAGGCGAAATCTGCTTCTGCGTTGAATCATCCGAATATAATTACGATTCACGAGATCGGTGAATCGGATGGCACGAACTATATTGCGACTGAGTTTATTGATGGCAAGACTTTGAGTGAATATGCGACAGATAATCCGCTCAATCTCGAATCCGCTTTGAAGATTGCAATTCAAACTGTTTCGGCTCTTGATGTTGCACACGTCGCGGGAATTGTTCACAGAGATATCAAGCCCGATAACGTGATGATTCGTCCAGATGGTTTGGTTAAGATTCTTGATTTTGGAATCGCCAAATTAACCGAGCAACAAAGTGTTGCAGTCGAGTCGGAAGATGCAACGGCGATTCAGAGCGAAACAACACCGGGAATGATAATTGGGACGGCAAACTATATGTCGCCCGAACAGGCACGCGGGCAGCAAGTTGACCGGCAGACGGATATTTTTAGCTTTGGTGTCGTATTTTATGAAATGTTGTCGGGCAAATCGCCGTTTGCGGGCGGAACTATCAGCGATACACTTGCCGCCGTTTTAATGAAAGAGCCGAAACGCCTGGAAAACATTCCAGCGGAACTTTCAGCAATCGTCAAAAAGACTTTGCAGAAAGATAAACGGGAGCGTTATCAAACGGCAAAAGATTTGCTGGACGACCTCAAAGAATTCAAATTGGAATTGGAAATCCGAAGCCATTTAGAGCGGACTTCATCCTCAAATCTGAAAGATCAAAACACGCACATTCTCAAAGGACAAACGACTGCCGAATCCAAAAGCATAAACTCGATCGTGGTTTTGCCTTTTCAAAATATCGGCGGAGATGCAGAAGACGAGTATTTCAGTGATGGTTTGACCGACGAGATCATTTCCGATTTGTCGAATATTCGTTCGATGCGGGTAATTTCACGCAATTCAGCGATGAGTCTTAAAGGCACGGAGAAGGATATAAAAACCATCACACAGGAACTCGATGTGCGGTATGTCCTCGACGGCAGTGTTCGCAAGGCTGGACAGAATTTTCGGATTTCGGTGCAGTTAATTGACGGAGCGACGGACGCAAATTTGTGGGCGGAAAAATACAGCGGTTCGATCGACGACATTTTTGATATACAGGAAAGCGTTTCGCGTTCGATTGCCGACGCATTGCAAATCACCCTAACTACGGGCGAGATCGAGCAAATCGAAGAGCGTCCGATTGCCGACGGGCGAGCGTATGATTTGTATCTGCAAGCAAAAGCAAATTTTAATCAAATCGTCCCTGAAACACTCAACCGTTCGATCGAATTGCTCAAACAAGGATTGGAGATAATCGGCGAAAACGAACTACTCTATGCCGCACTCGGCTACACATACTATTCTTATTTTCGCTGGATCAGCAAACTCGATGAAAATTATCTGCGGCTGGCGAACGAGTGTTTGGAAAAGACGTTCGCCCTCAATCCCGATTCGTCGCACGGTTTTGTTTTGAAAGGATTGCTCAGCTACTCGCACGGACAAATGCCGGAAGCAATTGAATCGCTTTCCATAGCTGTTGAGTCTGATCCGACGAATGTAGAAGCTCTGTTTTGGCTGATCGTCAACCTTAACTATATCGGAAAAGGCGAGGAATCTAAGAAATTAGTCGAGAGAATTATCTCGATTGATCCGCTCACGCCAATAAATATTTTTCTCTGCGGCTTTGTTCCTGTTTATACGGG
>JBBKXN010000004.1:0-23679 GCA_037969475.1 Pyrinomonadaceae bacterium
GTTGTAATCTTGCGCCATTAATATTGTTTTCATAACGGGGGGTTCGCTGCAACGGTGCGACAAAATGAAGTCACACTTTTCTGGTCATGTAACGAACAAAAAAAAGCCCATTCGACAAAATCGAATGGGCTGAGAATTGGTTGTTAACCAACAAATTTAGAAAATAAATCTAAATCCAAATCTGACACTTCTAGCACCCTGGAAGTTTTCGGCTACATTATAGCGAGTATCCGGACTCTGTGCATTTGCCTTGGTCGCAATTGTCGGTGCACCGTTAGCTTGGAAACGTCTTTCAGCCAAAGCTGTCAGCGCCCCACCAGATAAGGTAGCTGCTTCGGTCGCAGTAACCAATCCATTTGCTACGCTGGTTAACGAAAATTGATTCGTCGTGTCCGAATTATTATAACGATCCGTCACCGCTTTTTGATTGAACATATTAACCAAATCGATTTCAGCAACCATTGTGAAACGATTGTCACGTCCAAACTTGTATTTATGTCGGACTGCAACGTCGGTTTGATTATAGAAATCCGTTCTTCCCATATCACCACGTCCGTTCAAAAAGATGCTGTCGTAGCCGGCAACATTAATGAAGGTTGACAATGGTGTACCGCTTTGGGCGGTAAAGAATGTTTGGAATTCCGTATTGTTGTTTTGTCCAAAACCAAAACGTCTGTTCCAGTCCACGTTATACATACCCGAGAACTTGAACACGTGCGGTCTGTCAGTAGCTAGCAAACCTACTGTTTCACCGCCGCAAACACATGCTTCCGTAAACGGAGCATCAAATGCACGAGAAACGTTAGGATCTGTTCGACCTTCTTCATCCGAACTTGCCAAGCCACCATAGTTACCCCACAAACGGCTCCAGGTGTAATTTGCATTGAAGTAATAATCGTCTGCAAATCTTCTGTTCAAACGAATTTCAACAGCGTCATAAATACGCTTTGCGGTAACCGGTGACCAGCCATTCTGCTCATAAAAAGATTTTACGAGACCAAGACCAGGATTTCCGATGATATAAGCTTCACTACCCGAGGCGGTAACAAAACCTGCGTCTTCTACCGTACGGTCGAGCTTCTTGCGTGTATATCGTGCTGCAAACAAATATTTGCTGCTCAATTCACGTTCGAATGTAAATGTAAGCTCTGTCTGGCGCATCGCCAATATATCGGGATCGACACCGCCCTGCTCAGCAATATCCAATGAAGGATCATTTGACGGAACACGGTGATCTACCGAACATCTGACTTGAGCATAAGCAAATCCTGTTTTCGGACAGTTTCCGCCAACTTTGATTTGCTGTCCGCCACCCAAAATGGTTGTCGGGTTATAGGTTCGGAAATCTTTATTAGCATCAAAGAGTTCAAACCAATTACTGTAATAGATATTACCGCCGAAAGAACCGCGTGGTAATTCATATTTGAATCTATCGTAAAACCATCCAAAGAAACCGGAAATCTTAGTTTTACCATCTCCCGTCAGGTCATACGCAACACCAATACGCGGCGCAATTTTGTCACCCCATCCAAACTTAATTGAAGGGAATTCGTTAAAACTTGGAACAACTTCATTTTCGATTCGGAAGCCAAGGTTTAATGTCATCCGATTTGACGGCTGCCACTTGTCTTGGAAGAAAACCGCGTCGTTCGTACTCGCTGCGCCACCTTGGGCACCGAAAGTGATTACGCGTCCCGTACCGATATTCCCCGCAGTCGGAGTAACATCTCTACCAGATCGTTTGTCAATCGCGTTGTCATTATTTGCATCCGTATAATAATAAAGAACGTATGCATTTCTTGGTGCAAGAACATCGTTTTTGATCTTATTGCGCTGAAATCCACCTTTTAACTCGTGACGTCCACCAGCATTAAAAATATAGGTGCCGTCAAAGTCGTAGGTTTCACGAACAGTTGCATCAAAAACGGTGTAATCTGCCCAAGGAACCCCGTTTGAAACACTAATTCCGCCATTAACGCCCGCAGGTGGTACACCACTTGCGCTGCTTACTAATTGGCGTGAATTTGTAGCCGAGTATGGGAAGAAATCGCCCAATCCGTATGTTCCTAGCTTATTGTTCAGGAAGTTACGACCATAGCGACCGCTAATAACGATATTACTTGTTGGCGTCCAAACACCTGAAGCAGTCACGATATTTGAATTCTGCCGACCGCCTCGATTATCCGTGTATTGGGTTCCAAAAAGTACTCCATCATTCGGTAGGTTCGAATCGAACAGCGATGCGAGACTCGGAACTAAACCTTGTTGTGCGATCGGATTCCAAACATATGTTCCCGAAAGTCGAACGTTATCAATAGGTTGAGCATCAAGACGAGCAAATCCGTATTCACTTCTTTGAGTTGCACGGTAGGTTACCGGCGTGATTTTGGTATATGGAATCGTTCTTGAAGTCTCTAAAAACTGCGGAGACCAGCTTCCGAGAAACCACATACGGTCTTTAACGATCGGTCCACTAAATGTTGCCGATGGGAAAAAACCATTTGTGTCGCCAAGTCCGTCGTAACGCAAATGTTGAGCTTGTCCCGTTGGATTCTTAATTAGAAGATCACGGTTTGCGGCTTGCAGTTTAGCCGGGCTAAAACTTAGTCCGAATTCACCACGGAATGCATTGTTTCCGCCTTTCGTAACAACGTTGATTACACCACCGGTCGCTCCACCATATTCAGCTTCAAAACCGCTCGATTTTACTTGAACTTCTTGAACGAGTGAAAATGGAAGGTTGTTATTAGCATCTAGTGTTCCGGAAATAGCGTTTGTAACTTCGTTACCATCCACAACAAATGTGTTTTCCGAACCACTAGCACCGTCAACTTGGTAGCCGCCGGATTTTGATTCGGGACGTGTAGCAGGTGATACTTTCAACAAACTTGCAAAACCGGTACCTTTTGGTAAACGGTCGGCTAGCTCAGCCGTGATGTTCGTTTGAATTTTCGTGTCAGTCGTATCAATTGTTACGTTGTCGCCTGCGCTAACATCGACAACAGCGTCAACACCGCCAACTTGTAGCTGAAGCATTACCGGAGTAGCTTTTCCTAATACAACTTCAATGTTTGTAAATCTTTTTGCAGCAAAACCCGATGTTGGGGTTGTTGCTACGTTATATTTTCCAGGCGGAATTTGAAGGATTCGTTGAAACCCTGAATTGCCTGTGGTAACAGTCCGTTTAAATCCGGATGTTCCCGAAGCATTTGTAACTACGACAGTTACACCCGGGACCGCCGCCCCGGTACTATCTTGCGTAGTTATTTCCATAGTTCCGGTAGTTTCTTGTGCGATCGCTGCTGAAGCGAAACACAGAACTGCCAAAAATAAGGAAATAATTTTAATATTCTTGTACATTTTTAACTCCTCTTAAATTTTGAAGGTAAATCTTTGATTGGGTGTTCCTCAAATAGAACACATTTATATCAAATAACAGTTATGTAATAGGCAAATAGTAAGCCATTTACCATAATATCTTGCGAAAACGTACTAACTCCATTATTATGAGGAATTACAAAAGAAAATTGGGAATTCGAATATAGTTAATCGATGGTTATTTGCCTGGTTATTTACATAATTTTGTAGATTATTCAATATTATGGATATTTGGCCGTATCGCATTTATCGGATGAACCATTTATGTCTGAAAGAATATACCGGGATCCGGTTCACAATATAATAAAACTTGATGCCGGGAGCGCGGACGGACGGCTGTTGATCGATCTGATCGACACCGTGGAGTTTCAGCGTTTGCGGCGGATTCGGCAGCTCGGGCTTGCATATTTCGCGTACCAGGGAGCTGAGCATTCGAGATTTACTCATTCGCTAGGTGTTCTTCATCTTGCTTCGAGGATCTTAGAGAGACTTCAGACAAAATATGACATTTCGGAATCCGATCGAATTGCAGTCAGAGTTGCCGCACTTTTGCACGATATTGGACACGGAGCGTTTTCCCACGTAATCGAGCCAATACAGGATTTCCATCACGAAGCTTTTTCGGTTGAAGCTATATTGAGCAAAAAAACCGAAGTCGGCTCTCTTTTACGAGCTTTTTCGAAGGAACTCCCGGAAAAGGTCGCCGATATCATTCGGGGTACTTTTCGACCCGCCGCTTTGGCGCAACTAGTGTCTTCGCAATTAGATGCCGACCGTATGGATTATTTACTTCGGGATTCTCTTATGACCGGAGCGAAATATGGGATCTATGACCTCGAATGGATAATAAAGTCGATCGAGATCGACGAGGAAACAGATCGATTCTTTGTCGCCGCACGCGGAGTATATGCGGTGGAAGACTACCTTCAGGCCAGGTATTATATGTTTCGGCAGGTATATTTCCACCGAACACTTCGGGCAGCCGAAGCGATCTTGCAGTCGTTGTTCAAAAGAGCTAAAGATCTCGTTCGAAATAAAAAGGAAGTTTGGTGTGCTAAAGAAACTGCATTCGAAAAACTACTGTCCGGTCAAAAACTCGAACTCTTCGAACATTTGCAAATCGATGATTCCGACGTGCTATTTCATATCAAGCAATGGCAAAAGAGCAATGATCCGGTTTTAGCCGACCTGTCAAACCGCTTTTTGAACCGTAAGTTGTTTAAGGTGTTTGATTTAGACATGCCGGAAAATGAACGCGCCGATTTCGTCGAATACGTCGAGAAACTTGTCTCGAGCTCGGGTTACGACCCTCAATACTATTTTGCCGTGGACAATGCTGGTGACGTTCCATACTATTTTTATACAAAGGATACGAGCAATCCAAAGAATCTAATATATGTCGAGGACGGATTTTCAAATCCACAGATACGGGAAATCTCGGAAGTAAGTGCAGCGGTACGCGGTCTTCAGAAGGGATATCAAATTAATCGTGTATGCTTTCCACACGAACTAAAGGATGAGATCTCAGCCCGTTATCATCGAGGAAGCGTCAGAAGTGAAACAAAAGCTGTTTAATATTTATTGGCTGATTAGTGTCGCGTTTCTTTACCCTTATCTCGCTGTCAATTCGGTTTACCCTCAAAATATTTCAATAATCACCCCCGAAAGAAATTCGAAAACTTCAAAAATGTCAGAATTATTGACAGGGGAATTTTCCAAGAATTTTGAAATAGTTGACGAGTCGTTAAGCCAGTCGATATTTGGTGCTTACAACTTTGACAGGCCTTTCAATCTTTCCACAGCGGAGGCCAGAAATGTAGGCGCGGCGATCGGCTGTAACTTCTTTGTACTCATCAATTCCGGTACATATAGGCGAACAAGTTTTGAACGGGAAAAATACTTCGAATCCTTCGCAACCTTTTTCTTGGTCAGCGCGAGGTCGGGGCGCTTGATTTCTTGGAAGCTTTCGAAATTTGAAGAAGAATCCGAGGAATTGTCAGAAGCAATGTTATTCAGCTCGCTTAAAGCGACTTCCAACGAATTAGCAGCAAGCATAAATGCTGCTGATTTCAAAGAAATTTCCGAGCAGGAAGTAAAAATCGAAGAACTCCCGGAAGCAGAAAATAACAGGACGAAAGATTTTCGGCCGCCGATGCCATACAGGCGTTTAAAGCCGGAATACACGCCCGCGGCAAATCTTTACAAAGTATTGGCGACGGTAGATGTAGCGGTTGATATTGATGCGTATGGAAATGTATCGAAAACGGAAGTTTTGCGGTGGGCTGGCTTCGGACTCGATGAATCGGTCATCGAAGTCGTAAAACAAATGCAATGGCGTCCGGCGGATCGCGATGGGAAACCTTTGGCGATGCGCATTTTATTAAGATATAATTTTAAGAATATAGAAGCCGACGATTAGTGCTCCTCTTGACGCCAAAATGAAATATATTCGTGCTGGATTTAGAATGTCTGTGTTTCTCGCGTCGTCGATTTGTCTGTATTTTATTTGGTTTGCAGGAAATCTTTTCATTCCCAATAAAACCTATTGGCGTCAGATAATCTTTCGAAGATGGGCCCAATGGTTTACAGCGCTTTCGCGAATGAACATCGAGATCATTGGTGATGCTCCAAAGCCTCCGTTCTTCCTGGTTTCCAACCACCTAAGCTATACGGATATTCCCGTCTTGCGTTCGATAACTGAAGGGGTATTTGTCGCGAAAGGTGATATCGAACATTGGTTTTTCGCGGGCCGCGTGGTTCGCGATATGGGAAACATATTTATTAACCGGGAAAATCGGAGAGACATTCCAATCGCAGGTGCAAAGATCCTTAGAAAATTGGAAGATGGCGAAGGGGTAATGATCTTTCCGGAAGGGACGAGCTCGAAAGGAGAAGAAGTCTTGCCTTTTAATTCTTCATTTTTTGAGTTTGCGGCGAAAACCGACTTGCCGATCCACTATGCATCGATCACTTATCGTACGTATAATTCAACAATTAAAGCCAGCGAAGCGATCTGTTGGTGGGATGACACTAGTTTTATTATACATTTATGGCGCTTTTTCCAACTCCGCGAGAGCAACGCGATAATTAATTTCGGTTTTGAATCGGTTGTGAAATCGAATCGCAAAGAGCTCGCAAAGGAACTATGGAATCGCGTGAACGAGAAATTTATTCCGATCGTCTAGGTGTGAAACTATTTTTCTAGACGATCCGTAATTATTAGAGTTAAAAATACAAACAAATCCCGATCTTTAGGAGAGTAGAATGAGAATTTTCAATTTTCGAGTTATCACTTTGCTTGTAGCCATTTTGTCCTCGGCTGCATTTGCAACTGCCCAAAATAAGGGCTTTGAAGTTAGTAATATGGACACATCTGCAGAAGCCTGTACCGATTTCTTCCAGTTTGCAAACGGCAGCTGGGTTAAGAATACTGAGATTCCTGCCTCACAATCGCGCTGGGGAAGTTTTAATGTGCTTGCGGAAAACAATCGGGAACTCCTCCGCGGAATTCTGGAAAAGGCTTCGAAAGACCCGGGCGCAAAGGGCACGGATTCCCAGTTGGTTGGAGATTTTTATTACTCATGCATGGACGAAGCCGCGATTGAAGCTGCGGATGCTAAGCCAATAATTCCGATCCTAAATGAAATTTCGAAATTAAGAACAAGTAAAGATGTCGAGAACCAGATTGCAAAACTGCACAACATCGGCATCCCGGCAATATTTCGTTTTGGCGGCGGCACCGATCTAAAGGACAGCACCCGATATATTGCCAATTCCGGTCAAGGCGGCCTGAGCATGCCGGATAGGGATTATTACCTAAATGGAAGCGAGAAATCCCAGGAAACCCGTGATAAATTTCGAGAATATATGCGTCATATGTTTGAGCTTCTCGGCGATGATCCTCAAACGGCAAGAGACAACGCACATTCGGTAATGCGAATTCAGGTCATGCTGGCATACGCTTCGCTTCCACGAACCGACCTCAGAAATCCCGATAACCGCTATTCCAAGGTAAGTGTCGATGAAGCGGAAAAACTGACGCCAAATTTCTCATGGAAGGATTATATGTCTGCCCGCGGCGTAAAAAATATCTCGGATTTTAATATCGGACAACCAAAATATTTTGAAGCGGTCAATAAAATGCTTGACAATGTTCCCGTTCGGGAATGGAAAACCTATCTTAGATGGATGGTCGTCAATTCAGCGGCTCCGGCGCTTTCGAAGAAATTTGTCGATGCAAATTTCGACTTTTACAGTCGGCACTTGCAAGGAACCAAAGAACAACAGGAGCGTTGGAAAATTTGTGTCCGCGCAACGGATGGTGCAATCGGCGAAGCATTGGGACAGGAATACGTGAAAACGGCGTTTAAGCCTGAAGCCAAGAAACGTATGGACGAATTGATCGACAATCTTCTCCTCGCTTTCCGGCAGCGGCTCAATAAACTTGATTGGATGACGGACGAGACAAAAAGCCGGGCACTTGCAAAACTGCTTACGTTTAAGCGAAAAATTGGTTATCCCGACACGCTTCGCGGCTATAAGGGATTAGCAATTGACCGCGAATCATATGCGCAAAACTCCCTTCGAACTGATCAACTTGAAATTAAACGAAATATTGACGATATCGGAAACGAAGTCGATCGTACGCGTTGGGGAATGACTCCGCCGACCGTAAATGCATATTACAACCCCCCGCTAAACGAAATCGTTTTCCCGGCCGGGATCCTGCAGCCTCCGTTTTTCAATCCTGAGGCCGATGATGCGATCAATTACGGCGGCATCGGTGGCGTTATTGGTCACGAAATTTCGCATGGGTTTGACGATCAGGGAAGCCGTTTTGATGCTGATGGAAATTTGAAAATGTGGTGGACCGAGGATGACCGGAAGAAGTTTGACGATCGCGCAGCCTGTGTTGTCAAACAATTCGATAATTATGAAGTGCAGCCAAATCTTTTTATGAATGGAAAGCTCACGCTTGGAGAGAACATAGGCGACTTTGCCGGTTTAACTGTTGCATATGATGCGTTTATGAAATCCTTGGAAGGAAAATGGAAGCCATCCGAAATCGACGGCTTCACACCGGAACAGAGATTTTTCCTCGGCTGGGCGCAGGTCTGGGCAACAAAATCGCGTGAAGAAACTGAGCGGCTTCAGGTTGCTACCGATCCGCATGCACTCGCACGTTGGCGTGTAAACGGACCGATGTCAAACATGCCTCAATTTGCCGAAGCTTTTGGATGTAAAAAGGGCTCGAAAATGGTTCGCAACGACATGTGTGTGATCTGGTAGGCATTTTAAATTCCGGGAAGGCAAGGCATCTCAGCCTTGCCTTTTTTGCGCATTATCATATCTGCAAGATCTTAGCCCATCCATATAACGTTCGGTTTTCCGTAAATCAAAATTAGTTTTCCACTTTCTTTTTCATCGTCGTACCTTTATTAAATGGAAGGTTTTCCGCAAATTCGATAAACGTTTCCCCGGACGCTCCACCTCCGCCAAGTGTGACGAGTCTATTATCCTTTACTACATATAAAGGAACCGCACAGGTCGCGGCCTGTGAAATTTCTTTGCCGGATTCGTCAATAAAGGAAAAATCCATTGGCGTCTCACCCGACTGACAACTTTGTATTAGTCCGGCTCTCATTTCATCTTTTGCCGCGGATTCATCATTAAAGACAGTCATCAAATAGATGATCGTCTGTGTTTTCGATTCGTTTTCGTAGATCCCCACGAAATTCGTTTGGGTTCCCCAGACATTTCCTTTTGGCGGATATCGGTTTGCCAGTTTGAAATCCTTTACGACGTCCGGCAGATCTTCCTGAGAATCGGCGGGAAACAGATTTCGATAAGCGAAAAATCCCAAAACTCCGGCTACGAGAATCGCAAGCATAAAGAATCCGCCGCAGCCGAGCAGCAATCCTTTCCTGCTCTTCTTTGGTGGAGTTTCTTCAAGCGGAATGTTTTTAGGTGCGATCTTGCCTACTTCCGGATAATAATCACGAAGTTTTTGCCAGTTTTTATCGCCGTGTCGAATTGCCGAATCATCTGGTAAAAGATCGCCCGCTTCAAGCATATCTAAAACTTTGGACTCTTCATAAGGTCCAAGCTGCTCATCATTTTTTAGTATGTATATTTTCATTTTCTCTATGATTTACTCTCCCCATCGGTTCTGACTACGAATTAACTATCGCTATATCAATGGCATAGGCTAATTCGCGATTCAGTCTTGCTAGTCCCTGAATATGACCACCATCCCTCTGCATAACGGAGGCATCGGTAGCCATGACATGCAAATGCGTGATTGACCTTAGTCTTTTTGAAAAAACCCTGAACGGTAACCATTTTGCCTTCCTTTAGTAATTGATTTCGCTCTTACCCAATAACCCTAAAAAAAACATAGCTGATTGATCTGTTTCATCAACTCCGGTAGTTCATCCTTATCTGCGGTCTCGGAATTTACTGTTCCCTCAAGTTTGCCTGAATTCGTTGATTCGACCTCTTGCGTCGATGGTGTAAATGATTTGCAGCCAAACGTGATCAAAAAAGACAACTGCTATTGCGACTGGCGCAAAAAACAAGCTTCTCATTTTCGATTTCATAATCTTATCCTTTTGCTGGATTTTCAGATCTGCTGTCCGAAGATCCGGTCGATCCAATTTTTGACCCCACAATCGTCTGGAAACTTCATACTTTTGTTTACGATGCACCAATGAGAATAACAAAAAGTTAACGTCTTTTGCGCAATAAAGTACTTTGTTTTCGATAAGTTATTTCTTAGAAAATTATTTGTTACTCGAAGTCATTGAAAATACACAACATCGCGTTTCGCAAATTTCTTCTCGAATGGAAAGAGAAAGTACTTTTAAAACGTGCGTGCTGCTTCTATTGTGGCGATGGCGTTCTAATTTTCCCTGGTTTGCAGAAAGACCCTGTCGCATTTGTTCTTAAATTGAAAGCTGTACGGGGAGGGCAATTGGCTAAGCATAAATTGGGCGTTTGAAGCGGCGAAGATTTATGAGTTTACCAACGGAGTGGCAGCTCGAAACGATATTCATAAGAGAACTGAAGCAAAAAAAAAGGCCGAATGAAATAAATCATTCAGCCAAAACTTACAAAGATTAAAATTACCTAAGCCTCTTTCCCTTCAGCAGATTCAGCGACCGCGACTTCTTTTTTGTCTTTTTTGTCTTTACCGCTTTTAACGACTTTTACTTTGTCCGAAGTCTTGATCAAGGGAATCTCGCCAGCGGCCGTATCTTCCATACCGCCGCGTATGCTCAGCTGATCAAATTCGTTAATCTCTCTTTGGTTAACAGTTGGATCATCGTGAACTTTGACGTTGCGGTAATAACGCATTCCTGTTCCTGCCGGAATCAACCTACCCATAATCACGTTTTCTTTAAGACCACGCAGGTAATCGATCCGTCCCGAGATTGCGGCTTCGGTAAGCACGCGAGTTGTCTCCTGGAAACTCGCTGCTGAGATAAATGAATCCGTTGAAAGTGATGCTTTTGTTATTCCCAAAAGAAGCGGCTCAGCGCTAGCGGTTTCGCCTTTCTCACCCAAGACTCTTCGATTTTCGTCCTCATAACGGAACCGATCGACCTGTTCTTCAAGTAAGAAATCGGTGTCGCCAACCTCTTTGATCTTAACCCATCGAAGCATCTGACGAACGATCACCTCAATATGTTTATCGTTGATCGTGACGCCCTGCAAACGGTAAACTTCCTGAATTTCATTTACGAGGTATTCCTGAAGTGCATCCATTCCGAGAACCTTTAGAATATCGTGCGGATTTAAAGGACCGTCCATCAATGGCTCACCCGCTTTCACGTTGTCGCCATCCTGAACGTTAATGTGTGTACCGCGCGGAATCAAATATTCGTTTTCCGTCGCATCTTCACCGGTAACGATCACGCTACGTTTTCCTTTCTTGATCGCTCCAAAACTAACCGTACCGTTTACTTCACTCATCACGGCAGTTTCTTTTGGACGCCGCGCTTCGAAGAGTTCGACGATTCTCGGCAAACCGCCGACAATATCTTTATTCTTCGTAGTTTCACGAGGAATTTTAGCGATCACATCCCCGACCTCGATATCCTGTCCGTCCTCAACCATCAAGTTAGCCTGAATCGGCATTTGATAAGTCTTCTGAACTTTGCTTCCTTTACGAATTTCGAGACGCGGTTGATTCTTCTCGTCGGAATCTTTTACAACCCGGCGTTTTTGTCCCGTAACTTTATCGATATCCTCGACGACCGTTTTGCCTTCTACCAGATCCTGGTATTTGATCTTACCGGCAACTTCAGACAAAATTGCGTGTGTAAATGGATCCCAGGTAGCCATAACATCATCTTCGCTTACCTTCTGACCATCTCTAACCTTAATGTGCGCCCCGTAAACAATCGAATATCTTGCCACTTCGCGTTCGCGTTCATCAAGTAAAATGATATCTGATGCCTGACGGTTAATGTTTATAAGCTCACTGTTACGGTTCTTAATCACGTTGAGCCCAACAAATTGAACCGTACCGTCCATGGACGCGGTATGCTCTGTTTCTTGTTCGAGACGAGCAGTACCACCGACGTGGAATGTTCTCATCGTGAGCTGGGTTCCCGGTTCACCGATTGATTGAGCGGCGATTACACCTACTGCCTCACCGATCTCTACCGTTCGTCCCATCGCCAAATTACGTCCGTAACATCTGACGCAGATTCCGCGTCTTGCTTCGCACGTCAATGGAGATCGAATTTTCACAAGCTGTAATCCTGACAACTGCACTTTGCCGGCGAGTTCTTCATCAATTTCTTCATTGGCCTTAACAATTACATTGCCGTCAACAGGGTCAACGATGTCGTCGAGTGCTGTACAACCAACGATTCTATCGCGAAGAGATTCAACCTCTTCCCCATTTCGAATGATAGCCTTCGACCAAATTCCCTTGAGTGTTCCGCAATCGACTTCAGAAACGATCACATCCTGCGCGACGTCAACAAGTCTTCTCGTAAGATAACCGGAGTCTGCAGTTTTAAGAGCAGTATCAGCAAGACCCTTACGCGCACCGTGGGTTGAAATAAAGTATTGCAATACATTCAAACCTTCACGGAAGTTTGCCGTGATCGGAGTTTCGATGATCTCCCCCGAAGGTTTCGCCATCAGACCACGCATACCGGCTAACTGCCTAATTTGCGCTTCCGATCCACGAGCACCGGAATCAGCCATTACTAGAATCGGATTAAGTTCGTGACGTGCTTTTTCGCGGACATCCATTGCTTTGAACATCTCTTTCGCGACCTTGTCCGTAACATCGGACCAAATTGCCGTAACTTTGTTTTGGCGCTCGAGATTGGTCATCGTCGCATCTTCATATTGCTGCCGAAGTTTATCGACTTCCTTTCGAGCATCCTCAATAATTTGCGCCTTGCTGTCAGGCGTCACCATGTCGTCGATACCAATCGATATCCCAGCTTTCGTTGCATAAAGAAAACCGAGTGATTTTAAATCATCGAGCAGAGCAACGGTCTGATCATGGCCAAGTTTTAAATGTGAAAAATTAACGAGAGACTGCAAACCCTTTTTCTTGAGCGAGCCATTTACAAATGGTAAACCGTCGCGGGTCAATCGATCGTTAAAAACCACTCGACCGACAGTTGTTTCAATTATCCCGTAAAAATCTTCGCGAATACGCGCGCGCATAACATCCTGCGCATTGTGTTCCTTGGTGAGATCAATCAGATCGCCTTTCCAGCGGAGTTTGATCTTAGCCTGTGTTTCTACCGTTTTCGCATCAAGGGCGAGCAAAACTTCTTCGACAGAGCCGAAGATCTTGTTCTCTCCGAGCATCTTCTCTCGGTCAAGCGTTAAATAATAGCAACCAAGAACGATATCTTGTGACGGAACCGCGATCGGCTGTCCACTTGCCGGACTCAATAGATTGTTTGACGCAAGCATCAGCATCGAAGCTTCAATTTGCGCTTCTGGTGATAAAGGAATATGGACTGCCATCTGGTCACCGTCGAAGTCAGCGTTAAAAGCCGTACAAACGAGCGGATGAATTTTAATCGCTTTTCCCTCAACCAAAACCGGCTCAAATGCTTGAATTCCAAGTCTGTGAAGCGTCGGTGCGCGATTAAGCAATACCGGGTGATCGCGGATAACATCTTCCAAAATATCCCAAACGATCGGTTCCTGACGCTCAACCATTTCGCGTGCTTGTTTGATCGTCGCTGCGTGGAGGTCTTTTTCGAGCTTGTTGTAAATAAAAGGCTTATACAATTCTAAAGCCATTTTCTTTGGCAAACCGCATTGGTGGAGTTTGAGCTCCGGACCAACTACGATTACTGAACGACCGGAATAATCGACACGTTTACCAAGGAGATTTTGACGAAAACGTCCTTGCTTTCCTTTGAGTGTTCCGGAAAGTGATTTCAAAGGCCGATTATTCGCCCCGCGGAGAACACGTCCCCGTCGCCCGTTATCAAACAACGCGTCTACTGCTTCCTGCAGCATACGTTTTTCGTTTCGAACAATAACTTCAGGTGCACGAAGCTCCATCAGCTTTTTCAAACGATTGTTTCGGTTAATAACGCGTCGATACAGATCATTAAGATCGGAAGTGGCAAAACGTCCGCCATCAAGCGGTACGAGCGGACGAAGCTCCGGTGGAATGACGGGAATTACATCCAAAATCATCCATTCGGGTTTGTTGCCCGAGCGCAAGAAGGAATTTGCTACTTTAAGACGTTTTGAATATTTGAGCTTCTTTTGCTGCGAAGTTGCTTCGCGCATATCAATACGAAGACGCGCAACAAGCTCCGGGATATCGATCAGCATCAAAAGTTCTTTGATCGCCTCGGCACCCATTTTCGCGACAAATTGATGCGGATATTCCTGCATCAGCTCGCGATACCGTTCATCCGTCAGCAAATCCTTTTCTTTGAGGTCCGGGACATCTCCGGGATCGACCACGATGTAGAGTTCGAAGTAAAGAATCTTCTCGAGGTCGCGAAGCGTAATATCAAGAAGGTGTCCGATCCGCGAAGGAAGCCCTTTGAAAAACCAGACATGCGAACATGGGCTTGCGAGATCAATATGACCGAGCCTTTCACGCCTGACTTTCGATTGCGTAACTTCAACACCGCACTTATCGCATTTAACGCCGCGATGTTTCATACGCTTGTATTTTCCGCACAAGCATTCCCAGTCAGAAACCGGACCGAAAATCCTAGCGCAAAAAAGACCGTCGCGCTCCGGTTTGAACGTACGATAATTGATCGTTTCCGGTTTGGTGACTTCACCATGCGACCATTCCTTTATTTTTTCCGGCGACGCGAGTGAGATGCGAATTGCCTCAAAATTAGGACTCAACTGTGTTTTTTCTTTTTGAAATCGAAACATTTATTTCTCCAATTACTCCGCCACTTGCGGAACGACTAGGTAATCCTTAAACGACCAAGGTAGAAACCGTTAGGCTCCGACAACCTCACCGACACCCGCTTCTTTTTCAGATTCATCGACAGAATCTTCTTCTATCAACTCGACATCCAAACATAAAGCTTGAAGCTCGCGGACGAGTACGTTAAACGATTCAGGAATTCCCGGTTTAAAGTCTGCCGCACCCTTTACGATCGCTTCGTAAATCTTCGAACGCCCTGCGACATCGTCAGATTTACAAGTCAGAAGTTCCTGCAAAATGTGTGCAGCACCGTACGCTTCGAGTGCCCACACTTCCATTTCACCAAATCGCTGTCCACCGAATTGTGCTTTACCGCCAAGAGGCTGCTGCGTGATCAATGAGTATGGACCGATTGATCGAGCGTGAATCTTGTCGTCAACGAGGTGTGATAGTTTGAGCATATATATGTAACCGACCGTTACTTTTTGCTCAAATTGGTCTCCCGTCAAACCGTCATAAAGTCTGGTTTTACCAGATGGACCGACGGAAGGAGGTAGCCCGAGTTCGTCAAACTTGTCGTTTGCAAGTTTTATGTAATCCTTGATCTCAGTTTCACTCGCACCGTCAAAAACCGGCGTTGCAAAATGAAGACCGAGAACCCGACCTGCCCAGCCAAGATGCGTTTCGAGAATCTGTCCGACGTTCATACGAGACGGAACACCGAGCGGATTAAGAATAATATCTACCGGGCTGCCATCGGGTAAATAAGGCATATCCTCTTCCGGAAGAATTCTTGCGATGACACCCTTATTACCATGACGTCCAGCCATTTTATCGCCAACGGAAAGTTTGCGTTTCATTGCAACGAAAACCTTAACCATCTTGATCACGCCTGGAGGAAGTTCGTCACCCTGTTTGATCTTCGTGATTTTTTCCTCGTATATATCACTGAGAATGCTGATCTGGCGGTCGGTACGTTTTTCGTAATCCTTTATTTCAGCATCGATATCCACCGTTCCTGCTGTAACATCGGCTTTTTTCAAAACGCTAATGCTCATTCCCTTAAGCATTTCAGGTGTCAGCGTTTCTCCCTTCTTGATCAGCACTTCCTTATCTTCAACTATCTCTTTCTTAAGGTTTCGTCCGTCAAAAAGTTCATAGATACGCGTATCGCGCTGTTCGGTTAAGATACGGATCTCGTCGTCAAGGTCGCGCCTTAACGCTTCCTCTTCGAGCATTTCAATATCCAGCGAACGCTCATCTTTATCCTGACCTTTTCTCGTAAATACCTGAACGTCAACTACAGTGCCATCGATTCCGGGAGGTGCGTTCAAACTCGCGTCTTTTACGTCACCCGCCTTTTCACCAAAGATTGCACGAAGCAATTTTTCTTCTGCGGTAAGCTGAGTCTCACCCTTTGGTGTAACTTTACCAACCAGAATAGATCCCGGCTTAACCTGTGCGCCAATACGTATGATTCCCGATTCATCCAAATCGCGAAGCATATTTTCCCCTATATTTGGTATGTCTCGTGTAATCTCTTCAGGCCCAAGCTTTGTATCACGTGCTTCGACCTCCAATTCCTCGATATGAATCGAGGTGTAGTAATCTTCTTTCACGAGACGCTCGGAAACGAGAATCGCATCCTCAAAGTTGTAACCGCGCCAAGGCATAAATGCCACGAGCACGTTTCGTCCTAGCGCGAGCTCGCCCTTATCCGTACAAGGACCATCAGCGATTACTTGCCCTTTTCTTACCCGTTCGCCGACTTGAACGATCGGAAGCTGGTTAATACAAGTATTTTGATTCGAACGCTTGAACTTAACGAGAGAATAAATATCCGCCGTCACCTCACGCGAGATCATGCCGCCAACCTGGTGATCGGCTTTAACAATGATTCGCTCGGAATCTACGTAATCAACGACGCCATTTCGTTTTGCAACAACGACCGCACCTGAATCACGTGCGGCGATTCGCTCCATTCCGGTTCCGACATAAGGCGCATCAGCACGCAAAAGCGGTACGGATTGACGCTGCATGTTTGATCCCATCAAGGCTCTATTTGCATCGTCGTTTTCCAAGAACGGAATCAAGGAAGCTGCAACCGAAACCAGCTGTTTGGGTGAAACGTCCATGTACTCGATGTCTTCACGGTCAGCGGAAATAAACTCACCCGCAAGACGGGCAGCATTTCGTTCATTAACGATATTGCCCTTTTCGGTTAACTCAATGTTAGCCTGACCGATAATGTATCTGTCCTCGCGCCAAGCCGTCAGATAAAACGGAAACGGTTCAAATTCGGCTTCGCGTGCGCCTTTCTTAAGTTTTGAATTCGCCGCTGCAACGTCCTCTTCCGGCACGTGATCGCCCGGCTTGAAATCCGTCGCTCCCCCGTTGATGATTTTTACGTATTCAATTACTCGCCCGTTATCAACCTTTCTATAAGGAGATTCAATAAAACCAAATTCATTAATTCGGGCAAAACAGGAAAGTGACGAAATCAAGCCAATGTTTGGACCTTCAGGCGTCTCAATCGGACAAATTCGTCCGTAGTGAGTCGGGTGAACGTCACGTACTTCGAATCCGGCTCGCTCACGCGAAAGACCACCCGGACCAAGTGCCGAAAGTCGGCGTTTGTGTGTGATCTCGGAAAGCGGGTTCGTTTGATCCATAAACTGCGAAAGCTGTGATGAACCAAAAAACTCGCGAACCGCTGCGGTTACTGGTTTTGCATTCACCAAATCGCGCGGCATTGTCGTAAACATATCTTGTTGAATCGACATTTTTTCCTTGATCGCACGCTCCATCCTTTCAAGACCTATACGGAATTGATTTTCGAGAAGCTCGCCAACAGCACGGACACGTCGATTACCAAGGTGATCAATGTCATCCTGGAAATAATTGTCGGAATCACCCTTCATCCTGAAGAGATAATTTACGACCTCCAGAAAGTCTTTCGCCTCAAGTAGCGAATTATCGATATCATCGAGTTCTTCGCGACCCATTTTAATGTTGAATTTAAGACGTCCAACTCTCGACAAATCAAAACGTCTTGGTTCGAAGAACATTCCTTCGAGCAAACGATAAGCGGTCGGAACGGTTGGCGGGTCTCCCGGTCGCATCTTACGATAGATTTCAAGCAACGCATCTACAGGCTTTTCAATCGCGTCTTTTACGAGTGTTTGCGAGAGGACCGAACCAATTACATCTCTATCCGGGAAAAATATCGAGAGCTTCTCGACACCCTGATCAATTAAATCCTGAAGCAATGCGGAGGTAATTTCGTTATTTGTTTCAACGATGACCTCACCCGTCTCCTTGTTAATAATATCTTCTACGGCAAATGCACCTTCGAATTGCGCCGGACTCACCTCGACTTCTGCAATACCTGAACCACGGATTTCCCGAAGTGCGAGTTTTGAAATTTTACGGCCATCTTTTACAAAAACTTTTTTACCCTTCTTTATAGCGGCTTCGGTTCGCATTCCGGTAAGACTAGTTTCACCCTCTTTCGGAAGCTGGAAAAGAAGTTTGCCTTTATCAATTTTGACCTCATCGGTGGTGTAAAACTCTCTTAGAAGATCGCTATTTGTATATTCAGCATTTTTTACAACCTCTTCCAATATCTGATCCGAGGCGGTTTTCATGTCGATTTGCGGGCGGAGCCACAATCCAAGTGCTCTTAGAAAGACCGTCGCGAGAATTTTTCTTTTTCCAAGCCGCGAATGAAGTAGACCTTTTTGATCGTATTCAAACTCGATCCACGAACCGCGATACGGAATGATTTTTGACGAATAGGCATCGCCATCTTGTTTGAAAAATACACCGGGACTTCTGTGAAGTTGGGAAACAATTACACGTTCCGTGCCGTTAATGATAAAAGTTCCGTTATCCGTCATGAGCGGAATTTCGCCGTAGAACACCTCTTCCTCTTTAATGTCGCGAATTGTCGAAACTCCCGTATCAACGTCCTTATCAAAAACTGTCAACCGAATTTTCACTTTAAGCGGAACGCTGTAGGAAACTCCACGTTCCTGGCATTCTTGTTGATCGTGTTTATGCTTCAAACCAACCGGCTCACCACAATTCGGGCACAAGTTTGGCCGCACCATATTAAATGTGCTGCAATTCGTACAAAGCACTTCAGCAGAACCAAATGGATCAACCTTGACCTTTGCACTACACTCCTTACATTCAGCACGAAGGTGCTCAAGCCCTTCGAGATTTCCACATTTACATTGCCAGTTTCCGATTTGATATTCGACAAATTCGAGCGTCGCAGTTTCGCGAAAATCCGAAACAGGAAAGATCGATTTAAATACCGATTGAAGCCCAACATTCGAACGCTCTTCAGGAATCAAATCCATCTGCAAAAATCGATTGTAAGATTCTCTCTGTACTTCGATTAGATTTGGGATCTGAGCCGATGTGATGATCTTCGAAAAATCCACGCGCTCGGGTGCGTCACTCGTACGACGTCCGAGCCCCTTTACATTATCTTGAAGCGGATTGTTTATCATAATTTTGAAAACCTAAGAATTTATATGAAAATAAATATGTTGATTTCAGCGGCTTTTATTGATACGATGCCTTAGTTCTAAAAGTAAGAAGTAAGAAGTTCACTGTAAATAAAAGACGCCAAATGCGGTACAAGGTAAAGTTTACCCTGACCGCTTTTTAGCAGTTACGCTGTTTTCAGACCAAATTTTTGAGAGTTCCAATAAGGACAATTACTCTCCAACTGTTGGGGTAAGAATCTCTCGAACCCTTAAATCTAAGCCAGTTTCATTAGCGAAACCAAAACCTAGACGAAAAGTGCAAACACACTTGTCTTCAGACACTAATCGTCTAGTATATCCGCAAAGCTACTTAAGTTCAACCGTTGCACCTGCATCGGTCAATTTCTTCTTAATTTCCTCAGCTTCATCCGCCGAAACGCCTTCTCTGATTACTTTCGGGGCACCGTCAACGAGCTCTTTAGCTTCTTTCAAGCCAAGGCCGCTGACAACTTCACGCACCGCTTTAATTACGTTGATCTTGCTGCCTCCGGCCGAGGTCAATTCAACGTCAAATGAATCTTTTACTTCATCCGCGCCGGCATCACCACCGGCAGCAGGAGCCGCAGCCATCATTGGAGCCGCTGCAGCTGCAGCTGAAACTCCAAATGCTTCTTCAAGATCCTTAACCAAATCAGCAACTTCGATAAGCGGCTTCTTCTTTAATGCTTCTACTATTTCTTTGTTATCCATTTTATTATTCTTCCTCCAAATAGGGTTCTTATTGTTTGTTAGCCGAAGAACCCAGCGGAACGTTTTTCATTTGATTGCATCTCAAATCAAATTCGCCCGAGCCGTAAAAGCAACCTGACTATCGCTTCGCTCGTTTTACGTTGAGTACGACTTTTTTAGAAAACCTTTCTAAACTTATTCCTTAGCTTCGCCGGAATCATCGCCTTCGGATTTTTCATCCGCAGCGTCACCTGATCCTTCCTCAGCTTTTTGTTTATCAACAGATTCGTCTGCAGATTTTTCCTCCGCAGCTTCAACTATTTCCTCTGATTTTTCGTCCGCGGCACCTTCGGCGGCTCCTGCCTTTTCGTCTGCCTTTACATCTTCGGTTTCAGCAGGTACTTCCTCAGATTTTGCAACCGCTTCTTGCGGCGGAGTTTCAGATTTTGCCTCCGCAGCAGGACCGTCCGATCGTTCGCTAACCTGTTTTACGACAATTGCCAAATCACGGGGAACTGCATTGAGCACGGTCGCCAAACGCTGAGCCGGAGCATTGAGAAGATATAATAATTTTGCGATGAGCTCGTCTTTAGACGGCAAACTCGCAATAGCTTTAACCTCTTCAAATCCAACAACCTTACCTTCAACAACACCCGTTTTGAACTCAATTATGTCTTTAAATTCTTTTATATACTTCGCAACAACCTTAGACAAATTGACCGGTTCCTCATCTGTCCAGGCAACGGAAGTAACACCTTTAAAGTGCTCGGTAGCGACTTCAAAATTCGTGTCCTTGACCGCTAATCGTGCCAAAGTGTTTTTGACTACACTGTATTTCGCCCCGGTTTCACGCAGTTCGTTTCGAAATTCCTGATCCTTATCGACAGTAAGTCCCGAAAAGCTCAAAACCATCGCAGATTTTGAATTCTTAAACTGCTCAGTGAGGGCGCTTAAATCTTCTTGCTTTCTTTCTCTTGTTTTCATTTTCTTATTCGCTCCTCACCTTCTACATCAAGCTCATTTCATCGAGCAAAATACCCGGACTCATTGTCGACGCGATATTAACTTTTTTTACGTACCGACCCTTGGTAGTCGCCGGTTTTGCTTTCATCACAGCGTTTATTAGTGCTCGTGTATTTTGTTCGATCTTTTCGTGGTCAAACGAAACTTTTCCAATTCCGCAGTGAATAACACCCGTTTTATCTACACGATATTCAACCTTACCGGCTTTTGTTTCCTCAACGGCTTTTGCGACATCCATCGTTACGGTTCCGGTTTTCGGGTTGGGCATCAATCCTCGTGGACCCAAAACGCGTCCAAGTTGTCCGACCTTTCCCATCATATCCGGTGTCGCAATCAAAGTATCGAAGTCAAGCCATCCGCCGTTGATCTTTTCGACCAATTCATCGCCGCCCGCCAAATCAGCGCCCGCGTCTTCAGCTTCCTTTACCTTATCGCCTTGGGCGATGACTACAACCGTTTTAGTTTTTCCTAAACCATTTGGTAAAACGATCGTTCCCCGCACGAGTTGGTCCGCTTTTCTTGGGTCAACCCCGAGCCACATTGTCAGCTCAACCGTTTCATCAAATTTTGCAAATGCAATCTCCTTCATTAGAGTGATTGCGTCTTTAAGCGCGTATCTCTTTTCCGGCTCTACTTTTTCAAAAGCGGCCCGGTAATTTTTTCCCTTTTTAGCCATTTATTCCTCCAAGGTTCAAGCGAATCGAACGTGATTCTCCCTTTGTGATTTATGATCTATCCCACGACCGTAAGCCCCATGCTTTTTGCAGTTCCTGCAATTGTGCGCATCGCAGATTCCAAATTTGTCGTATTCAGGTCGGGCATTTTAAGTTTTGCAATTTCCTCTATCTTTGCTTTTGAAATTGTACCGACCTTTTCGCGATTTGGTTCTCCCGAACCTTTCGGAATTCCCGCGGCCTTGCGAAGCAAATCTCCTGCAGGTGCTGTTTTGGTCTCGAATGTAAACGACCGATCTGCAAAAACAGTGATAACCACCGGAACCTTGAGATCCGGATCGCCATCCTTTGTTTTCGCATTAAACGCATTACAAAATTCCATAATGTTCACACCGTGCTGCCCAAGTGCGGGGCCGATCGGTGGTGCAGGATTCGCTTTCCCTGCCGGAATTTGTAGTTTTATGTATCCTTGAATTTTCTTTGCCATTTTTTTTCGATTTACGATTTCGAATACACATTAAAGTTATCCGAAAATGTCCTCATTATTATGGGTGTAGCCGGTAACACCTATTCGTTTCTAATCTCTACTCTTCTTCTGCAAACGTAACCTTTTCCACATCTAAGAAATTCAACTCAACCGGCGTCGAACGCCCGAAAATTGTTACGGTAACCTTTAAGGTGGTTTTTTCTTCGTTTACTTCCTCAACCTTACCCGTAAAACTTGCAAAAGGTCCGGATTTGATTCTTACCACTTCGCCAACTGCGTACGTAAATTTCGGCTTTGGTTTCTCAGCTGCGACCTCCACGTTGTGAACGATCTGGTCTACTTCTTCCTGCGTAAGCGGGGTAGGGGTCTTTCCTCCTAAAAATCCCGTAACTTTCGGAGTCGATTTGATCGCATGGAAAACATTGTCCGGAATTCGGCCTCCTTCTTCACATTCGATTTCAACCAGCACGTAGCCCGGATAGAACATTCTTGAAGATTCGATACGCTTATTCCCACGCATCTCGACAACAGTTTCCTTTGGCAATAAAACCTCGGTGATCAAATCCGCCAGCTCCATGTCCCGAATGCGCGCATTCAGGCTCTCAAGCACCTTATTTTCGTGCCCGGAATATGTGTGTATGAAATACCACTGCTTCATAAATAAAGTCCTTTCTAAATTCCGGCAATTGCGTTAATGGCATTCGAGAGTTGATCCAAAAGGAACACCCAACTCTTGTCTACCAGGTATAAAAAGATGGTAAAGAATATTGTGCTGATAATTACGATTACGGACGTATTTATCACGTCTTCCGAAGACGGAAAAGAGCTTTTGTCCCATTCGGCACGCGTCTCGCGAATAAAATTCCCGATACCCTTTTCGCTATCCTTCTTCTTAATGGTGTCCGAAGCTGTCGACACGGCTTTTCTCCTTAAAACTATCAATGGCAGGGGTACCAGGATTTGAACCCGGACTTTCGGTTTTGGAGACCGACGTGCTAACCGTTGACACTATACCCCTTAACAAATTTTCGACCTTAGACAGTTTGGCGATTTGCAATTTTTTACTAATCTTTGCTGGCGGCTTGTATGCCCGCTAGCTCAAATTCATTAAAGCAAAATCGCAAATCGTCAAAAAGCACGTCGAAAACTACTTATTTATTTTCCTTGTGCAAGGTGTGGCAACGGCAACGTTTACAATACTTCTTAAACTCCAGCCTGTCTGGAGTGGTTTTCTTGTTTTTCGTCGTTGCGTAATTACGTTCCTTACACTCGGTGCACTGCAAAATAATATTGTCTCGCGGCATATCGTTAACCCCTGGCGATCAGCAGTTGGTTACTTATACTTACCAATAACTACCGATTTGCCTTCCTCAACTACTCAACAATGGAAGAAACCGTGCCTGCGCCTACTGTTCTTCCGCCTTCTCTGATCGCGAATCTCAATCCTTTTTCCATTGCGATCGGATTGATCAATTCGATCTCCATCTCGATATT
>JBBKXN010000005.1:0-5686 GCA_037969475.1 Pyrinomonadaceae bacterium
ATTGCGAACACCGCGAGTGTCTAAGAATCCGTGAAACACCGTTTTATGATCTGATGATTCTGCCTGCCGTTCGTACTCAATCCTTTTCCGACCGTCTCCAACAAAGTCCATCCGTTCAATCAAACTGACATCCAAATACTTTAACGCCTCAATGATTCTCGAAACCCCTTTTTCATCTTCAAGCCTTCCAACAAAGGCGAGACGATACGGCGGAACAAATTTTTTACCGGATTGAATGACTTTCCCCTTTGAAATATCTTCATCGGTCAGACAAGGATTCTCAAACGAAAGACAATGTTTACTCTGATCTGCCCAGAAGCCGTTCACAGTTACCTTACACTTAGTCAAGTTTTGTTTCAGCCACCACCTTTGAAACCGATAACCCAACGGTGGGTTTTCCTGTGCCCAATTTCCAGCGTATTTAACCCAAAAAGTATATTTTCTCTTAAACAAGAACGAGAACGCAGGAAGCAGATAAACCCCAATTCCCGTGGGGGCCCTGAACTGCACTTCGGTTGCGCCGCGTATCGATTCACGTACTTCCCGAAGAGTTTCCGGGAGATTCGACAAAATATTCAGCTTGTTCCAAAGCATTTTCCCTCCTGTAGGTTTTATCGGAACTAATCGAGTATTTTCGTTTGTATACGGCAGAGAAGATCGAGGAGGTTTCCCATCATACAAACAGGCTACGTGAACTATTTCATCCCAAAACTTCGAAAGGTAATTGATTTCGTTTACCGTCGCGCCCCAGCCAACAATTTTCTGTCTATCGTCGTAATAATGCTCTGTATGAGATATTACGACCAATTTCTTTCTTTTCACAATTTTCGGATTAGAGAACGGTATTTTTTAACTATATGCTTCCATTCGAAACGATCGGCCCATTCCCGAGCATTTCCGGAGTACTCCTCGTAATTACGGAGAATCTCCTTCAAAGCGCCTGTTACTTCTCCTATATCATGCGGATCAACGAGCAAACCAGAATAACCATCCTTGATCGCATCCGCGAGGCCCGACTCGCGTGAGCCGATTGCGGGAAGTCCTCGTGCCATTCCCTCGACGACCGCTATTCCAAACCCTTCAAAATCACCATTTGACGTATGCTCGCTTAACATCATAAAAATATGGGAGTCGGCGAGTAATACGTTAATTTCGTCGTCGCTAAACCCATGATGAAATTGGACATACTCGTCAACGCCTTCTTCGACAATTAGGCTTTTAAGAGCCTCTTTATCAACCGGTAAGCCTGCAATCCGGTATTTAACTCCGGGAAAGAACTCGACAATACTTGGTAAGGCACGAACCACATTAAACTGACCTTTTCGCCGATGTATGCCTCCGACGGTAACCAAATTTACTTTCTTCTTATCAAGGGGCACATTTGTAATGGTTTTTTTTGAAGTTCCGTCATTGTTAATGCCATTGTTTATGACCACAATTCTATTTGAATCAAGATCGTTAAATTCTGAAATCAACTGCCGCCTCGTAAAATTCGAAACGCACACTATCTGCCGGGCCCTCTTCAATCCTCTTCTAAAAACTGCTTTGGCAATTCCCCTTTGTTTTAACTCACTCCCATGGATAACGACTACCGATTTTGAACGGGGCATGATGGCATTTAACCACACAGAAAATTTGCCTGAAAAGAATACTGCTGCGTATGCTTTTTGTCGGATCAGCCTGTACGCGTAAAATATTCGCGAAAGGTACGTCAACAGAATTAGCCTTTTCCGACGGAGACCTTGAATTCGAATACCGCTATTTGCTCTTAAAAGTTCCTGCCATTCGCCTGGTTCATCCTCTCGGATTTCAGTCAGAACCGTTACGTCCTGATAAGCTCCGTTAAGTTCTTTCGCCAGACAATATGCGTGATTTCCTATCCCACCGGGCATCGGTGGAAATTCGGATGTAATTATTAAAATGCTACTACTCAAACTTGGGGATTTTCGCTCCTTCATTCAACATCTGACTTGCCTGCCGCCAGCTGCGAACGACGGAAATGCTTATAAAGGGAAACAAACCAAGGGCCAAAAAGGTTCCCAAGACCATTACTTTGTTATTTCTCTTGAACCGGTAAGGCACAATCGACGGCAAAACCGATTGTAAAATAGACAAAACGGCTGCACGGTTTCCAAAGTATTTGCGTGACAGATACAAAACCGAGGGAACCGGCCGCGGCGCAAAAAACTTTTTTGGGCGCCATCCGTCCCATGAACCCATTTGCCGCAAACCGCCGCTTTCCACCTTCAAATGTAATCGTGAAGCATCAGGATTGCTGATGTTCTTAAAACCTGCCAGATAAGCCCTCAATCCAAATTCACCGTCCCCCTGCCGCTGTTTTTCAAATTGACGGTCAAACAGACCAATCTTTCGAAAAACATCCTTTTGTATCATCACATTCCCCGTATCAATCTGATCGCTCCACTTATAATACGAATACGTTTCAGGGACCTTCCCGCCTTCGACAGAAATACTGACACCGCTCGAAATTTCGGCATTAAAAAAGTCTAAGCACCTGATGTGTCTGCTGATCCAATCTTTTTCAACTCTTGAATCGTCGTCAAATAGCAATACTAATTCCCCACCGCTTCTTTCGATTGCCGTATTGCGAGCCAGCCAAAGTGCTTTTTCTTGTTGATACCACGATTTGATGTCCAGCTCATAATTCTCGTAAAACGCCTGATCAAATGGTTCAGACTGATCGACCACCAACACCTCAAAGTTTTCATAATCCTGTCCCTCGAGGTCTTTTAATGCATCTTTCAAATATTCATACCTATTAAGCGTGGGTATAACCACGCTGACCTTCGGCTTCCGGGCTAGCATGGTAGAACAAAACTTATCGAGCTCTCGTTTCCTGCTCCTTGTTTTATCATAAGCGTCTATCCTTCGGGTATCTAGCGAAGAAATGAATCCGCGAACTTCACTTATCGGATTGTTCAACTCCTTGATCCTAAGAAATAGCACAAACACAGCCCAGACAGGATTAAAATGTCTGCGTATGAATCGATATTCGTCTTTCACCGTGGGCTTTACAGGTGAGTCGTCTAACCCCTTCTTCTCATCCACTATTATCCCTTTCAGCCATGCCTGATAAGCCATATCAATCATTTCGACTTGTTTTGTCGAATAACAATCCGGCTTTTCAATGCACAACTGGTCCTCCGGCGTTAGCAGCTCAAAATTGGCCCAGTATCGTTTCTGGTTTTTGGCCTTGAGGTTGAAATACCAGGTCGGAACTATATATCGTAATGAAGTGAACACTATAACTGTAAGTATCTGCTAATCAATCAATAAGCTGCATTGGAGTCACAAAATCAATCGACTCTTCAGGACGGCAAAGGGTTTCAAGAAAGATCTCGAAATTCTGCTTATTCTCTTTCTTGTCCGGAAAACTAAGCATAAGCGGGTGCGCACTGATCGTATAGGTTGGACTATCGGAATTGCAAATATAGGTGATCACTTCTTCATCAAAGCCTGCATAGTGGTTCTCCAATATCGTTACCTTATTGTGTTTGTACACCCGCCCTGTTAAGTTTTTGGATTCAAGACCGATTTTCTGGAGCATGTTTTGGTGAGAGATTCTTACCCACAAATAATTATTGCTCTCTAATTCTCTTAGTAATTGTGAATTGTCTCCCATCTTGAAAAAAGGATATATTCCTCTGTCACCAATACTGAATGCACCTTTTCCAAGCCAAGTCATCGGCCGGTTGTGCGGAGGCACAAATCCAACTACTTCTTGTCTATTGTCAATACTCTTCTCTAATGCACTCTTACTTCGTTTAAGGCTAAGATGAATTTGCTTTTGAGCAAACAGCGGAGTCCACTCATGCCGCCAACTATGGGAGGCTATCTCATGGCCCCTTTTACTAATTTCATTGATTAGATCGGGAAATACATAAGGATACTTCCCTTCCTCGGCGGAAAATCCGGTGATGGCAAAACAGGTTTTTATCTGATATTCATCCAGTTTATCTAACGCATAACGGACGTTTTCCAACTCTTGTTCCAGGAAACTGTAGTTGAAATTATAAGGATAACTGGAATTTAACTGTCCTATTGCCCCATCCAAATCCCAAATCAAGAGTATTTGTTTCTTCATTTATGACCTTAAATATTTTCGTCAGAATCCATATAAGTATAGCGAAAATATTTGTCAGCCATTTTTTCCCTCAAATCAGCATCTGCGCAATAAAAAATAATCTCGGTTCGGGTCCTGAAACGCACAAAACCCAGAACTGAGAGGAGCAAAACCTCGCGTTTCGTGTTCGCCATTAATTTAATTTGCCTGACATCATTTCTTTTGGCTTCCAAAACCACTTCGCTTAATATGTCCGTGAGTGAAGAATTATTATTGGCCAGAAAATCTGTAATTAGATATAGATCCTTACCCCTGTAAAGCGAGTACCTAGAATTAGATTTGCCGCGGTATAATTCAATCCCAAAGTAGTAATCCTTAAAGGGCTTAAATCTCCAATCAGAAAAACTGCGGTCATGGATTACCCTGGCCGTTTCTTTGTTTTGCGAATGACAGAAGTCGGCATATTCAATATATTCTTCCCTGTTTAGTTTATGAAATCGGCCTTTTCCCCTGATTATTGTCCAAATCCAAACAATCAATAAAAATGGATTTGGTATCAAGTCTAATAATTTCGAGTTAAAACCTTTTAGCTTTGTAACTTCACCGATATACAAAGGAAACATAAACTTAACAGGTCCTTTTAGGCCGATAAAACCAGCCCTCTTCATTGATTTAGATGCAGCCGGGCTTGGGTCACTTCCAAGAGTTAAGGGCTTTAAGGTATAAGCATATTCATAAAGCTTTTTGGCAATTCCTTTGCCTCGATAATTTGTGTCAACCATCAATTCACATGCCCATTGCGCTTCGACCTTTTCGTTTCCAACCATTATTGAGCAAGGGATCAAACCCAATTGACCAATAACCGTTTCTCCTTCAGTCGCAAGAATAAATGCGTCTAACTTTTCCCCCTGTTTTCCTCTAAATTTCCAGTTAAGATATTCCGAGGTAGTTCTTTTTCTCTTATTCCAATATTTGGATGCAAATTGAAAGTGAGCTGTTTCGTAAAAGGGGCTGTAATGAACAATTTTGGTCATTCTATTGGTATAGGAAACTATTTTAAGATGGCAAGATAGTAAATTCGAAAGCGGTCAGGTGCTTTCTTGTTCTTGTTTCATATTCAAATAGCGCGACTGGGAGTGCCAGACTTCGTGTGTTTGCATCAGAATGGCCGAATCCAGACGGAGGAGCGATTCTTCGTTTGGGAAGAGTGTCGCGACGCGTGTTCGGCGGCGCATTTCTTTGTTGAGCCGTTCGAGCATATTTGTCGTCCGCAAGCGTTTCCGATGCGCTGCCGGAATAGCGAAAACGGTTGAGCTTTCGGGAATGTTCGTTTCGATCCACGCGGCAAGTTTCGGTAACGGTTTCCGGTATTTGTCGGCTACGATATTCAAACGTCGATCGCTTTCAGAATGAACCGGCGCGTCGAAAAGGCGTGCGTTTACAGGCGTTTCAGGGTATATTGGCAGCATGACTTTCGCTGCTGCCAAAGACCTTGACCTCTCCGTTTTGCCGCCTGATTACCGCGCGGCCTTCGAGGCTTTGCAGGCGACAGCTGCACGTGTGGCCGCGCTTGAGGAGATCAACAAACGCCTTGAGCATCTC
>JBBKXN010000006.1:0-20706 GCA_037969475.1 Pyrinomonadaceae bacterium
TTATCGAGGGCGCGTTGGCGTAGATTATTGCCGTAATCAAAAACAATCGAGCCCTTTCTTTGAAATTCAAGCATTGCGCGGACGTGTGTCGCCATCGAATCCATCACGCGCTTTTCATATTCGGTCTGATTTGTTTTACGAAGTTCGTCCGCTTCTTTAATAGACAGTCCAACCGGGATGTAACCGTATAAAACATCGTGGGCGGAAGTCTGATCAGTAACGACATCGGGGATCACACCACGACTCAAAAGCTCAGGTAAAACTTCAGCCGCATTTCCGCAAAGTGCGATAGACTTAGCCTCTTTTTTTTCAATAGCTTGCCTTACTTGATCTAAAGCATCATCTAAACTCTCAACGGCAGTATCAACTTGCTTTAATTGAAGCCGTCTTTCAATTCGCCATGGGTCGACATCGAGCAAAAGCCCGACTCCGCCGTTAAACGTGATCGCCTGTGCCTGTGCTCCGCCCATTTCGCCTAACCCCGCCGTCAACACAAATTTCCCGGCCAGATTTCCCCATCCTTCAAGCCGCGCAAGCGAGCCGAATGTCTCATAAGTTCCCTGCAGAATTCCCTGCGTGCCGATGTAGATCCAGCTTCCGGCCGTCATCTGGCCGTACATCATCAAGCCTTCTTTTTCGTAGTGGTCAAACTGCTCCTGCGTCGCCCAATGCGGGACGATATTTGTGTTTGCGATCAATACTTTCGGAGCATCCGTGTGTGTTTTAAAAACTGCTACGGGCTTTCCCGATTGGACTAGGAGAGTCTCATCCGCTTCAAGGTTTTTCAGCGATTCCAGAATTGCATCATAGCTCTCCCAGTTTCGGGCAGCCTTTCCCCGTCCGCCGTAGACAATCAGATTATCGGGATCAAACGCCACCTCAGGATCCAGATTATTTTGGATCATTCTATAAGCCGCTTCGGATAGCCAATTTTTGCAGGTTAATTCAGTGCCGGTTGGTGCCTTTATGTTTCGTTTCATAGTTTGTCGCTCGTTTTTGTTTGAGTAATTTTAGTTCCAAGAAGAGTTTGAGGCAACAGGCAGAAACACGACTGCGAAGGAGGGTGCGGGGCTAGACTCGAATCAATATTCAAAAATTAGACGCGGGAAAATATTTGGTAAGCGCGTCGGATGTGATCTCAAAAACGATAGATGACGGCGAGCACACTTCCTCGCGGTTGTGTTTCTGCCTGTTTTGGAAACTTCAGAAATTTACAATATGATGTTTTGAAAACATAGTAGTGTCGAACTGCTGAAGAATTTATAAGTATTGAGGGGCGTTAAATGAGTAAATCTAAATATCTTATCGCTGCACTTCTATTCGCTGTCTGCTTTTCTGTTAGTGCTTTTGGACAATCAGAGACAAAAGACGACAAAAACCCTTACGACGCAAAACTCGCCGAAAAACTCGGCGCCGACGATTACGGTATGCGGTCGTATGTTTTGGTTGTGTTAAAAACAGGTCCTAACGACGCGACGGTCACAGACAAAGAAGAACGTCAAAAACTATTTGCCGGGCATTTTTCAAATATGGGTCGTCTTGCGAAGGAAGGAAAATTGGTATTTGCCGGTCCTTTGATGGAAGATCCGCCAAAACGCGGTCTCTTTATTTTTGATGTTAAGACGATAGAAGAAGCAGAAGAGCTTGTAAAAACTGATCCGACGGTGAAAGCCGGAGTTTTTGTTTACGAGATAACAAAATTTTATGGTTCTGCGGCACTTCTGAAGGTAAACGAAATACACAAAACGATTCAAAAAAAGGAAATTTAGTGAAGGAGCACGGCATAATATTCCGATTTGATGAGCTAAACGTAGGATCTTATTTTTTCAAAATTGTTTCGTATTAGGGTGATAAATATCTGGCGAAAAAGCTGCAAAATCAAGCAAATTCCCCGATCAAACTCCTCCGATCTTGATAACAGTTTAAGCATAAATCCACTTGACAGTTGTTGTATTTCTTCGCTATCGTAAGTGTTCGCTTTTTAACAGATCGCGGGATAGGTATAGTCAGTTAGCTCAGTGGTAGAGCATTACCTTGACAGGGTAGGGGTCATCGGTTCAAATCCGATACTGACTACCAATTTTCATACTTTTGATAAGATGCCAATAAAGAACTTTGCAGCAACAGAAACAACTACAACGTGCTTCTAAGCACGTAAAATAGCGGTGCGTTTTAGCGTCGCAATGCAAAGTCGCTCTTATCAGATCAGATCATACGAAGTAGTTGGAAAAAGGTAGTACGTAATTAGTAGTAAGTAATTGGTTCTTTTCTGATTTGAAGCGATCATAGCTTCAAACGGACTTTTTGTGTAGATAAAACCAATTACCAATCTCCTGTTACGAATTACTAAGATATGAGCCAGATAAACGTAAAATACGGCGAGCATTCGAAGCAGTTTGAAGATTCTGCTTCTGTTTTTGATGCAATAAAAGCGTTTGATAGAAATGCGTCAAAAAAAGCTCTCGCGGCGAAGATAAATGGTGAAGAGATCGATCTTGATCGCGTACTTCCGGCTTCCGATGAAGTTTTATCAATTGAACCGATCATGCCGGATACGGTCGACGGTTTAGAACTGCTCAGACATTCAACTGCACATTTGCTGGCTGCAGCGATTTTGGATCTTTATCCCGGCACGAAACTGGGAATTGGTCCGGCGCTTATGGAAGATCCGCGTTATGGGTTTTATTACGATGTGATCACACCGGAGCTGCTTTCGGAAGACGACCTTCCGAAGATCGAAAAACGGATGTCGCAGATGGCGAAGCAGAATTTGAAGTATCGGCGCGAGATCTTAGATAAAGCAAAGATTCTTGGCATTTTTAAGGAACGCAGTGAACCGCTGAAGTGTGAGCTTATCGATGAGAAGGTCGAGGGAGATGCGAGTCTTTATTATATAGACGGATCGCCGTTTATTGATTTTTGTCTTGGTCCGCACGTTCCGCATACAGGTAAATTGAAGGCATTTAAACTGCTTGCGATCTCCGGTGCATATTGGAAAGGCGACGCGGAACGCGATCAAATGCAGAGGATCTACGGCACAGCGTTTTTCTCCCAGGACGAGCTAACTAACTGGGTAAAACAGCGCGAAGAAGCGGCAAAACGCGACCACAGAAAACTTGGTCAAGAGCTCGACTTGTTTTCGATCGACGAAGACTACGGCAAGGGGCTGGTACTTTGGCACCCGAAAGGCGGAATCGTTCGCATGGAGATGGAGAATTTTCTCAAAGAAGAACTCCTGAAAGGCGGATACAGTTTTGTTTATACTCCGCATATCGCAAAACGCGAACTTTGGCAGATCAGCGGACACGAACAGAATTATGCAGATTCGATGTTTGCGCCGACAACGATCGAAGATGAAGAATATCGTCTAAAACCGATGAACTGCCCGTTTCATATTGGGATCTATAAATCGAGTCCGCGCTCCTACAGAGATCTGCCGCAAAGATATAGCGAGATGGGGACCGTTTATCGAGCGGAATTATCCGGAACTCTCCAAGGCCTGATGCGCGTTCGAGGTTTCACGGTTGATGACGCACATCTATTTGTCCGCCCTGATCAATTAAGCCATGAAGTTTCGGCTTGCCTCGATTTTGCGCTGATGGTTTTCAAGACGTACGGTTTTGATAAGGTCAAATTTGAGCTTTCGGTTCGTGGCGACGATGAGACCGGAAAATATTTAGGTGCCGACAAAGATTGGGCCCACGCTGAATCAAAACTCGCCGAAGCGCTCGATGCGCGCGATATCGCTTACGAAAGGATCGAAGGAGAAGCAGCTTTTTACGGTCCGAAGATCGATATTATGATCGAGGATGTTATCGGACGAACATGGCAGCTTGGCACGATTCAAATTGATTTTAATTTGCCCGAAAGATTCGGACTCGAATATAAAGGCGAAGACAACGATGTGCATCGCCCCGTAATGATCCATCGCGCACTCTTTGGATCTATCGAGAGGTTTTTTGGCGTATTGATCGAACATTTCGCTGGCGCGTTTCCATTTTGGATGTCGCCGGTGCAAATATCAGTTTTACCGATCACCGACCGGATAAATGAATACGCTGAGAGTGTTACAGACAAACTGAAACAGGCGGGTTTTCGCGTTGAGTTAAACTCGAGAAGTGATAAAATCGGTGCGAAGATTCGTGAAGCAACGGTCGGAAAAGTGCCGTTCATGCTCATCCTCGGAGATAAGGAACTAGAAGAAAAATTGGTCGCCGTTCGCGATAGAACGAAAGGCGATTTGGGGGCGGTTACGCTCGAAGAATTTATTGTTATGGCGCGAAAACTAAAAGAAACGCGCGCTTTAACAACGGAGGTAGAAAAATAGGAAAAAGATTTAATAGAAACCGCGGCAAGAGATTCAGAGGTCCGCTTCATCGAACTAACGAGCGCATCCGCATACCATCAGTCCGGGTTGTCGATGAAGATGGCGAGCAAATTGGGGTTATGGATACCCGCGACGCGGTTCAGCGGGCGCGCGATGTCGGACTCGATCTTGTAGAGATCGCACCAAAGGCTCGTCCGCCGGTTTGCAAGATCATTGACTACGGAAAGTTTCTCTACGAGGAAAAGAAAAAGAAAGCAGAAGCCAAGAAGAAACAAACAACGGTCAGCGTGAAAGAGATTAAGTTTCGTCCGGGCACGGATGATCACGATTACCAGTATCGGATGGAGCGAGCACGCGGTTGGATCGAAGACGGCGACAAAGTTCGCGCGACGATCGCCTTTCGCGGACGCGAAATGGCTCACAGAGATTTAGGTGCAAATATCCTGGCGAAGCTTAGGGATGATCTTGAGGACCTTGCGGAAGTGGAAGTAACGCCAAAGATGGAAGGCTATCAAATGTTTATCATTCTGGTTCCGATAAAAGAGCACAAATAGTTTAGTTTTAGATAAAAAGTTGGAGTAAATAATAAAATGCCGAAATTAAAAACACATAAGGGCGCCCAAAAGCGTTTTCGCAAAACTGCCTCGGGTAAGTTTAAGCGTGGAAAATCGCATGCGCGACATATTTTAACGAAGAAAACATCGAAACGAAAAAGAAATTTAGATATCGATACGTATGTAGCAAAGGCAGATCAGAAACTCGTTGAAGCAATGCTGCCCTATGGAAGAAAATAAATAGAAATATAAGGTGAAGGGCAAAAGTGAAAAGTATATCTTTTGATGAAAAACTTTTTACTTCCTAATTTTTACTTTTATTCAAGGAGTTTACTATGCCAAGAGCAAAACGTGGAACAAAGCGCACCAATAAGCGCAAGAAAATTTTAGCTTTAGCCAAAGGCTATCGCGGAACAAAATCAAAGCTGTATCGATCAGCGAAAGAGTCGGTTGAAAAAGGACTTCAATACGCATACGTCGGACGCAAACGCAAAAAACGCGATTTTAGACGGATCTGGATCGTAAGAATAAACGCTGCGGCGCGTCTTAACGGAATGAGTTATTCGCAGTTTATGCACGGCGTGAAGTTGGCTGAGATCGAGCTTGACCGGAAGATATTAGCCGACCTGGCAGTTAAACAGCCCGAAGCATTTGAAACCATCGCCGGGCAAGCTAAAGATGCGATTGCCAACCAGCAAAAGGCGGCCGCTTAGCGACACCTGCAAAGTACTGGCTGCACAGACAAATTCGATTGATAGTTTGTCTGTGTAACTGTTTCTGGGCATAATTTTTTCCTATGCAGGACGAACAAAACCAGGTAGAAGAAGTTCTTGAATCGTTTAAGAAAGAATTCAAGCGTTTCGTCAATTTCCGCAAAGCGGAGTTTGGCGAACTTACGTTGACTGCGGCTGAAAAACTTCAAAAAGAACTTGCCGCGATTCGTATAAAACATACTGGAAAAAAGAGCCCGCTTTCCGGTGTAAAGAAGCTTATCGGCAAGGTTGCGCCTGAGAAACGTGCGGAGTTTGGAAAGCTTGTACAGTCTATCAATGGCAAGATCGAAACTTCTATCGAAGAAGCCGACGAAAATCTTAAAGATTACATAAACAAAGTAAAGGTTGAAAGTGAGAGAATCGACGTTACCCTCCCCGGTCGCCGTCCGCGGGTTGGACATCTTCATCCGATAACACTTTTGCGGCAGCGAATTGAAGATATTTTTGTTTCGATGGGTTATGCGATCGAGGATGACCGCGAGATCGAAACGGATCATTACAATTTCGATGCTTTGAATATTCCAGCGAATCATCCGGCGCGCGAATCACAAGATACCTTTTATACGACCGATGGTTTTGCACTTCGTTCGCAAACCTCGACGGTTCAAATCCGTGCGATGGAGCGTCGGGGAGTCCCGCTTCGGATAATTGCTCCCGGACGTGTTTTTCGCCGAGATACACCGGATCAAACGCACACTCCTATGTTTCACCAGATAGAAGGTTTGTGTGTGGATAAAAATATAAATATGTCGCACCTCAAGGGAACGGTTGCCGAATGGCTGCGCCGAATGTACGGGAAAGAAACCAAAACGAGTTTTCGCCCAAGCTACTTCCCCTTTACCGAACCAAGTGCTGAATTTGATTTCTCGTGTTTTAAGTGCGAAGGCACTGGTGGATTTGACGGCGGAAAATGCGGTACATGCCGCGGTTCGGGTTGGATCGAGCTTGGAGGCTGCGGAATGGTTCATCCAAACGTACTAAAAGGATGCGGTGTCGATCACAAGATCTATTCCGGTTTTGCCTTCGGTTTCGGTTTGGAACGGATGGCAGCTCTCATGTACTCAATCGACGATATTCGTTTACTATTTGAAAACGATATTAGATTCCTCAAGCAGTTTCACTAAACCCCCTGAAAAATACCTTGCAAACTTCCCGTTAACGTTTTACAATGTTAAATGCTGACAAACAGCGTTAACAACTTCTTCTGTAATTCGAATCGGCATTTTCTTTAATCAATTCAAATCGTTTGTAGACATTCCTTATTCGATCTTATCTCCCCGACTCGCTCCAAAAAATGAGTTTAAAGTTTTCCCGAAACATTATCGCGGCTTTTTCCAAGGTCCTGCTTATATTTTTAAGTGTTTTCGCACTTTTAAGTCTAGGTATTCTCCTTGGCATGGAAAGCAGTGATCCGGAGATTCTGTCGGCGGCTTTTGGAGATTCGGATTTCGGCGTTCAACAAATCGGCCGCCTTTTCAATTCGGCAAAGCTTCTGGAAGTGACGCTGTTTGTCGGCCTGATCGCAACACTAATGTTCTGCTGGACGATCTATCTCCTCAGAAAGTCTCGATACAACTCCGAGATTGTTTCGGTGACGAATTCCCTGTTGACGGAAGAAATCGAGAAAGGAAGGCATACAAAGGATGTTCTCGATGAAGTGAACGAAATATTGATCCATAGCGGAAGCCAATTAAACTCGATTATCGAGGGAAGTTCAGATCTAGTTTCTGCAATTGACCGGGATTACAAGTTGACCTGTTTTAACAAAGCCTATTTTAAAGACACAAAAAACCTTTTCGGAATCGATATCGAGATCGGAACAAACATTCTCGATGCTCAAAAGGCGTTCCCTGAAAAGCAAGAGAAATCCCGAAAATTTTGGGACCGAGCGCTATCCGGCGAACAGTTTGCCGCAACCGAGCATTTCATAGGGGAAGACGGGCAGATTTATTATTACGAAGTGACCTATAACCCGCTGCGCAATGGAGCCGGCGAAATAATAGGTGCGTCTCATATTGTTCGCAACGTAACCGAACGAAGACTTTCTAATGACGCCTTAAAGCGAGAGCGTGATTTTGTTTCGACAGTTGTTGAAGCAAGTAATCTATTAGTTATGGTTACCGATTTGGAAGGCCGAATCACGCGTTTTAACAATGCGTGTGAAGTTGCATCAGGATATGAATTTGAAGAAATTAAAGGACGTATTTTCTGGAATCTTCTTGTGCCTGCGGAAGAAGCCCCGGAAATCAAACTCTCCTACCGGAACATAAAATCGGTAGCAGTCGAGCGAAACTGGGTCACGCATTGGATTACAAAGGACGAGCATTCGCGTCTGATCTCGTGGAGAAATTCCGTAGTACAAAACGAAGACGGCGACGAATGTATCATTGCAACGGGAATCGATATTACTGAAAAGGAGGAGTTTAAGGAAACTCAAAATCGAATTCTCGACATCCTCGAAACTTCATCGGATTTCATAGGTATTTCAGATATTGCAGGAGCGATAAACTACCTTAATCCCGCCGGCCATGAGCTACTCAACATTAACAAGCGGGACGAGCTTTCATCGTATAAATTGATCAATGCGTACCCAAAATGGGCGGCCGAGCTAATCCAAAAAGAAGGAATTCCAACGGCGATAAAACGTGGTTCGTGGATCGGTGAAACTGCCATAATAACTGCGAACGGGCGTGAAATCCCAGTATCTCAGCTTATCCTTGCGCACAAGAATGATAGAGATGAGGTCGTCTATATTTCGACCGTCGCCCGTGATATTTCAAAACAAAAACGGCTTGAAAAACAACTATCCACAGCACGCGATGCCGCACTTGCGACCGCGAAGCTGAAATCGGATTTTCTCGCAAATATGTCGCATGAGATTCGAACACCGATGAATGGAATTATCGGTTTGGCAGAGCTGCTGCTAAGCACGAATCTTGATAGGGAGCAGCACGACTATGTAAAATCCGTTCAAAATAGCGGAGAGCTTCTCTTAACCATCGTCAACGATATTCTAGACTTCTCGAAGATCGAAGCCGGAAAATTCCATCTGGAAACGGTGAGTTTTGACCTACGTGAAACTCTCGAATCAATTCTCGATATATTTGCCGAACCCGCCCATCGAAAAGGACTCGAGATTGCGCTTTTAGTCCAGGATGATGTACCAAATGGTCTTTTCGGCGATCCCAGGAGACTTCGACAGATCCTTACCAATTTGATTGCAAACGCGATCAAATTCACAGAGACGGGCGAGATCGTTATCCGGGTCAAATCGGGGGAAGAAAGCCAAAAACAAGGTCTCGCAGACCTGCGATTTGAGGTCGTTGATACAGGAATCGGAATTCTTGAGGACGTGCAGGGAGGCCTATTCGACGCGTTTACGCAGGCGGACTCCTCAATTACCCGGAAATACGGGGGTACCGGTTTAGGACTGGCGATCTCGAAACAATTGGTCGAGATGATGAACGGCAAAATTGGTGTCGACAGCGAACCGGGACAAGGAGCAACATTCTGGTTTAATGCAGTATTTGAAGCCGAGGAAGCTAGCAGTTACTCGCAGCTTTATTCCGGAAAAGTTCGAGGCAAGCGCGTTTTGATCGTTGATGACAACGATGCCGTTCGTGGAGTTATGCTTCAACAGGCAAAATGGCTTGGAATGGTAGCTGAAGAGGCCCCTTCCGGTGAAGCTGCGCTCGATATGCTTGAAGCTGCTGCAAAAAACGGTGAATCTTTTGAAATTGTCGTTGTTGATCTAAATATGCCGGGTTTTGATGGTATCGATCTTGTGAGAAAGATCAGGGAACATTCTCTCCTACGGAAAACGGGAATAGTGCTATTACCCTCAATTAATGATCATGAACTCGTTAAGAAAGCGAAGAAAATCGAGGTCGAATCATACTTGTTCAAACCCGTCCGGCAAACTGAATTATACAACCAGCTGTCAGATATGTGCGATCCCGCGAAACAATCGCTGAAACGAAGAGATCACGCACGCAGCGAAGATTTAGATAGTAAATTATTACCGGCTGACGAGTGGGTAAAAGTTGGCCCGGAAACGAATTTGGGAATTCGAATTCTAATTGCGGAAGACAATTCAGTTAATCAAAAGGTGATTTCGAATCAGGTGGCGAAATTGGGTTATGCTGCGGATCTCAAAGCAAACGGTGAAGAAGTTGTGAAGGCCCTGGAAAATGGCGACTACGCCTTAATTCTAATGGACTGCCAGATGCCCGTGCTGGATGGCCTGCAAGCAACGGCAAAAATTCGCGAAAATGAGCCTGACGGTAAACGAATTCCGATAATAGCAATTACTGCAAACGCAATCGAGGGAGACCGCGAGCGATGTCTTGAGGCTGGAATGGACGATTATATTACAAAACCCACGAAGCAGGATGATCTGGCGAAAGTAATCGCACGTTGGCTTCCGGAAATTTCCCTTGAGACAGAAAATGAGGAAGATCAAATGACATTAAAGCTAGATTCACCTGAATTACAGGTGATCAACGAACGCCTGGCAGAGCTTGCCGAGACATGCGGCGAAGATATAACACTGGAATGTATCGAATTGTTCATACAGGACATCAAGGAATCGGTGCAACGATTACGGGCTGCGATGGAAGATAGCAATTTCGAATCGATCGATAACGAAGCCCACAAATTAAAAGGAAGCTCGGCGAATATGGGTGCCTCGGTTTTACCAAAACTTTGTCAGGAGCTGATGCTCGCCGTTCGTGAAAACCGGGAAACCGAGCTACAGAAGTTATTTCAGTCGATCGTGGAAGAATACGAAGAATTGATTCCGATTTATCTATATCAAAAAGAAACCTATACAGACATCGTAAGTAAGTTGCAACTAACGGGCTAAAAATATATCTTTCTATAACGCTGAAGAGGCTGTCTTTGATCATGTAGCATTGATTTTAAGATGGCTTTTCATTTATTTTGGTTACATTTTTAGCAGACGCACTTTTGAAGATGGTTTATGTATATTAGTTATGAATGGCTGAAAGAGCTTATAGATATTGACTTGGATCCAAACGATCTTGCAGAAAAATTAACACTCGTAGGTCTTGAATTGGACGGAATGCATAAGGTTCGCGGCGACCATATTTTCGATATTGAGGTTACGTCAAACCGCGGGGATTGTCTTTCACACCTCGGAGTCGCTCGCGAGATCTCCGCATTTTCAAATAAACCGATCAATTTCATCGAAGGTCTGAAAGATGTTCCTTCACAAGAATCGGGGCATTTGGTAAGAATTGAGGATCCCACATTGTGTCCGCGTTTTACCGCAAGGGTCATCAAAAATGTAAAGATCGGATCATCGCCTGATTGGTTGATAAAGCGTCTTGAATCAATCGGTGAGCGCCCCATAAACAACGTAGCGGATATCACCAATTATGTGATGCACGAGCTTGGACAACCAATGCATGCATTTGATCTCAAGAAATTGGCAGGACAATCTATTATAGTCAGACGCGCGCGCGCCGGAGAAGAAATCACGACGCTTGACGATGTAGAACGCAAGTTGACGGCTTCGATGCTGATGATATGTGATAACGAAAAACCTGTCGCGGTGGGAGGAGTGATGGGAGGTGCGATTTCCGGCATAAGCGAAACAACGACCGAAGTTCTTCTTGAGGTCGCGTATTTTGATCGAGACAGTATTCGCAAGACTTCCCGTGATCTTAATTTGTCGACCGAAGCCAGCTATCATTTTGAAAGAGGAGTCGATATCAACAATCTTATCGATGCTTCGAATCGTGCTTCACACTTAATTTGCGAGCTCGCCGGCGGAGCCGCTGAAACTTTTGTCGATGTTTACCCGACAGAGTTTCAATCGATTGAAATCGATGCACCAAATCTTGATTATGAAGTAAAACGACTCTCCGGTTTGGCGGTAAAAGAGGCAGAAATTTCGAGAATTCTGAACGGTCTCGGGATTGCAAAAAACCTCGAAATGACCTATTCGGTGCCAAGCTGGCGGCATGATCTGTCGATCGACGAAGATCTTGTGGAAGAAATTGTGAGAATCAATGGATATGACAGGATCGGCGAAGAACTTCCCTCCGCACTAGCCTCAGGCGAATATCAGCCTTCCGAGAATCGGAAACGGAGTATTAGGATCGCACTTGCAAATGCGGGCTTTGATGAAGCACTTTCCTACAGCTTTATCGATGAACGCCATGACGACGTCTTCGAGTTGGTTCCTAGTTTAGTGCGCGAGAAATCTTCGGAGGATCTGGTCACAATAAAGGACCCAATTATTGATGGATTTACACGGATGCGACCAACCCTAATTCCCGGTTTGCTACACTCAGTCCGGGTAAATTTTAATCACCAGAACAGAAATATCAGGCTTTACGAAATCGGAAAAGTATTTGCAGGCTCTGCGGGTGAAGATAATCTTCCGAAAGAACAAGAGTTAATGGGATTTGTTATCACAGGCGCTGAAGCCTATGAAGGCACTGCACTTACGACGCGCCCAGTTGATTTTTATGATCTCAAAGGTGCAATCGAAATAGCCATGTCTGCGGCAAATACGAAAGATGTAGAATTTCGTGACGCGGAATTAAAACATCTGCAAAACGGACAATCGGCTGAGGTTCTATTCAATGGAATTTCTATCGGATCTTTAGGTAGGCTAAAGGACGGAATCGCGAGTAAATATAAATTCAAACAACCGGTTTTTGTAGCAGAGATTGACCTTCAGGCGTTACTTGAAGGCGGCGAAAAGCCGAGCACTTACGTGCCCCTACCAAACTTTCCGGGTATTTCGAGAGATATTTCTTTCGTCGCAAAACGCGACTTGAATTTTGAAGAAATTCGAACGGCGATAGCCGATATGAATGTCGAACTCTGCAGAAACGTTGAATTTGTTGACGTTTTCGAGGGGCAAGGACTGGAAGACGATTCGCGGTCGATTACGATTCGGCTTGAATACCGGTCTGACGAGCGAACCTTGATCGAGGAAGAAGTTGAGAAAGCGCACCAAAACATCGTTACTACTTTGGGTGTAAACTTAGGTATCAAGCAAAGATAGTACGTAAAGGCTGTAGTAATACTTGAAGTTTTTGAAAAATACTTTATAATCGATTTCGGCGACGATTTCACGTCGATATCAATAGGTGGAAAAATTAATGAATGGTTTGAAGGGTATGGATAAATTCTCGCATCTTGAAGACAAAATTTACCTGACGATCGATTTCGCAAAAAAAATGCGGGAAGAGAAAGATAAGCTCGAAGGCGAGATGGTCTCTTTGCGTCAGGAAGTCAGCGGCTTGCTGTCAGAAAAAGAGCGTCTTGAGGAAAAAGTTAGCGATTTAATGACCGAGCGAGACGCGATTCAGCTGAAAATTGAAGCAATGCTTGATGCGATCACAATAATTGAACCGGAAGTCGGCGAAGTTCTGCGAGGATAAAAAGTATGATGGGAAGCAATGATTCAGCCGAAGGCTCGGCCCAATCGATAAAGGTCGAGATCTATAACCAAACGTACAACATTCGTTCGGATGGGGACACTGATTATATAGAACAACTGGCCTCGTTTGTCGACGGTCGTATGCGGGATATTTCTTCCGGTACTCTTACCGTCGATTCGCTCAAGGTTGCGATTTTAGCAGCGCTGCACATTGCGGATGAATTCCATCGTTTGAAAAACGATCAGGAATTAAACGATTCCCAACTTGCTTCAAGAAGTGCAGAATGCGCAGATATGCTCGACCGGTTCTTAAAACAAAAAGAATCGGCACCGCAGGAATTTGAGATCGAGCAATAACGGAATTTTCAAAGGTAACTTTGGGAACACGCCTCATCGGTCGTGTTCCTTTTTCTTTGCAAACCAAAGTTTGGTTTGTGCTACAATCTTTAAAGGCGGAAGAACTTTCTGGAAAGTTCGTACGGAGACAGACAATATATTGAGCCAACATATGAAGAACGGGAGGCTGATGCGGCTTCCGGAGCATCTTTCGAGGTTAAAGATGCCATAGGTTGCTGTTTTGACACTCTTTTTGAGTAGAGAGCCACCCACCTGTTACTAAACAGGTTCAATTCATTTGTCTTCAACGGTTTTATCGGTTATCTCCCGCCTAATTATCTATTCGACTCGAACCGATTGCGAAAGTTTAACTATTCGCAATTTTTTTTTTGAGGTTAATTTTTATGAGAGTTTTGATGATAGGCGATGTAGTGGCGCGCCCGGGACGAAAAGCAATTTTGGCAAAGATCGCGGATATTCGTGCCGAACACAACATCGATATCGCGACCATGAATGCAGAAAACGTTGCCGGCGGCTTTTCGATCACCCCGGAAATCGCCGACGAACTCTTTGAAAGTGGAATCGATCTCATGACCTCCGGAAACCACATTTTCGATAAGTCTGAAGTGATTCCTTACATCAAAGAAAACCCGAAACTTCTCCGTCCGGCAAATTATCCTCCGGGAACCCCCGGAAGCGGTCTCTTCATCGGTGAAATTAACGGCTATAAAATATCGGTTTTAAACCTTCTCGGACGCGTTTTTATGCCGCCGAATGTTGATGATCCCTTTCGCATAGCTGATGAAGCGGTCAAATCTATCCCGGATGACGTTAAAATAAGGCTCGTAGATATGCATTGCGAAGCGACTTCGGAAAAATACGGCATGGGCTGGTTTTTGGATGGTCGTGTTTCAGCGATCGTCGGCACCCACACTCATGTTCCGACCGCCGATGAGCGGATTTTAGCGAACGGCAGCGCGTATGTAACCGATTTGGGACTCACTGGCAGCTATTCCGGCGTGATAGGGATGAAAAAGGAAGACGTATTGAATCGCTTTACACAATTCCCGGTAAAACGGGCGAGCCACAGCAAAGGCGATGTTTGGATTTGCGGCGTTGTGATTGATATCGATGAAACGAGCGGAAAAGCTTTATCTATCAAACGGATCAAGATCGAACATGCGTAACCCGTGAATGTGCGGTCATTAAGAACTTTCCTCGAATTCCTCATTTAATTCCGCAACAAGTTCTCTTCTCAGCTCTTCTTCCATCTTTGCCGATTCGAGTGCCAGAGGAAGTTGCTCTGATCGAGCGGTCAGTTTTTTCAGGGCAAGTTCGTTTCCCGCAAGCTCATTCCCACGCCGCGACGCGGCCTCGATCATATGTAGACGAGACTGCGCTTCGATCTTCATCTCTTCCGCATCCTTCTTAATCCCGGTCAGGTTCTGTATATCCTTTTCAATTTCGGACCTGAAATCTTCTGAACGCTCACTTTTCAAATACTTGAGTTTATTTTTTCTGCGTTTCGCGAGGACCAGTTCGTTTGCCGTTGATTTGATGATTCGTGATGCGGTTAAACGGGATGCCAGAGTTTCCCGGTAGGCGTCCGCAAGAAGTAAATTTTTTGGTTCAATTTCCGCAAGTCCTCGCCTCTCTTCGGTAGTAAGCTCGTTCTTAAACCAATTCACTTCTTCTGCTTTTATTCCATCGATCGCAATTCGTTCGCGAAGATCCGACAACCATCTCGAGCGATAAAATAGTGTTGCAGCAGATCCGCCCAGACCCAAAACTAAGCCTCCGATGAGTGATACGAGACTCGCGAAGAAAAAAACGGCGGTAACCGGTGGCGCCGTTCCTAAAACCAGACCTAAAACAAAAAAGATGAAAGCAGGAATTATAGACAATGCGGGCGGCAAAGACCACGCCGCTAATTTCATCGCTTTATCCTTCGCCAGATCTTTTTTGGTGACCTCGTATTTGATGACTGAATCACTCATATTTGTGGATTTACTCTACCGATTATGCAAACTTAATTCAAATAAGACGCATCCTAAACGAAAGGGTTTCCAACAGAATGTTGTATTATCATACCGTCGGATTTCGACGGACTTTAAAAATTTTTTCCTATGTTAACTAAAATGCTTTCGAAGCTAACCATTATCTTTCTATTTTCTACGTTACTCGCCACGATGGTTTCCGCGCAGGGAAATGGAGGGCGCGCCGCCGACGACGAGGATGTAAGATTGATGACGATACCCGTTTCTATCTTCACCGAAAAAGAGCTTGAAGAAAAGCGCGCTCAGGAATTCGTTGAAGCTGGTAATATTATTGTCAAAGAAGATGGTGACGATCAAACAATTCTCTCAATACGAAGCGTGAGCAATACTTCTCTCTCGCTCTGCATTTTAATTCAAGACGATCTGAGTTCGGAAGTAAATCTACAGTTAAAGGATTTGGCGAAATTTATCCGCAGTATGCCGCAGGGATCGAAAGTAATGGTCGCGTATGTTCGCGCCGGAAGTCTTCAGGTCAGGCAAAAGTTTACAACTGATCTCAACGAAGCGGCTGATTCATTACGAATCGTCCTGGGAACTTCTTCTGCCGCTCCCCGCAGCCCTTATGACGGTGTCATCGACGCATTAAAACGATTTGACGGGCAGCCTACTGGACGACGCGCGATCTTACTGATCTCTGACGGTCTGGATGTTTCAAATGGCTTTTCGAGTGCCTCCCCGTCGCAAAGCAATGATCTAGACCAAGCGGTCTTAAGGGCCCAGCGCGAGGGAGTTGCGGTTTATTCTTTTTATTCTTCCGCCACATATACAGAAACGGGTAACAGCATTCTTATTAGCTACGGACAAGGATCGCTCAATAAACTTTCCCGTGAGACGGGCGGACGGGCGTTTTTTCAAGGTAGTTTCACGCCGGTGTCATATCTTCCGTTTTTCCGTGACTTAAACATGGCCCTCAATCGACAGTTTGCTCTGACGTATCTCTCAACCCATATGAAAAAGGGTTATCACAAATTGCAGGTATTGAGTACGAATCCCGAAGTAAAGATCGAGCATCCGAAAGGATATTATTACCGGAAACGTCGTTTTTAGAATCGTGACACCAATCGAATCCAGGGTTTTCCAGCGCACGAAATCCTAGTCAAGTTGGAGATTGCATACCGGGCATACGCGAGCATCCTCTTTCATCAAAAGACCGACCCAAAAGAATATAAAAGTAAACAGCAAGAGCAGCGCGAAAGTTATCCATCCGGCTGTTGATATTTTTCTTTCAATGACCGGAAGCTGCGTGGTTTGGCATCGCGGACATCGATAACCCGGTGCTGCAAATTGCCGCGACGCTTGATTTGTCTGGAGAGCTTGATAGGGCGGAGGATTGTGCATCGGTGCGGTATTATTTTCGAATCCGCCGATTGGTTTGACCCGATCAATTTGCCGGGTATCACGAGCGGATGATTTTTTCGGAACCTTAAATTCATCGGTTTTCCACGAGTAAGGGCGTCTTTGGGGAGGGGCAAATATTTCCTGTTTTCGTTGTGGTTGTGGTTGAGGGTCTGGTTGCGCATGCGCCATCGGAAAATGGGCAAACTTACTTCCGCAGTAACGGCAAAAATTGCTGCCATCCGCATTAATTTGCCCGCAATTTTGACAGTTAATCATAATTTGATCTTATTTTTCCGGATTTCTCTTTCCCGACCCAATTATTATAACGAATAAATTCACAAAAAGTTTTTCCCAAAAAACTCTATGGAAATCTGATCCGTTCTCCTGTTTCTATAGCTCGATAAACTGATTCTACTAATTCGACCGATTTATAACCATCCAATGCTGTAACCGGTGGCTCCTTGGCGTCGAAAATAGAGTCTATAAACGCTCGGTCTTCCTGCGCGTATCCCCAACGCTCTTCCTTTTCCGTCATATGAAATGACAGCGTTTCAAAATTTGCATCCATCCCTTGAGAATCAATTAATTGCTCCATTTCCTGGGTCATAATTGTCCGGTGGTGACAAAAAACCTCGATCCTTTCAAAAGGAAAATGCCAGCTCGCATCGGATGAAGATGCAAACGTACAGTGAAAACCGCTCTTAAATTTGAAAATTATCGAAAACTCATCTAGTTCGGGATACTCGTGTCGGGAACCATAAGCAACCAATTCCTCAATTTCCCCAAACTGAAACCGCATCATATCGAACAAGTGGATGGTCGTCTCGTACAAGAACCCTCCGGTAACGTTTACATCTCCCGTCCAAACCGGATTTTTCAGTTCGCCGCGGTTCATCTTTATGTGAGCCGAATGCGCTTTATCGTCAACTAAAAGCTCCTTTAGTTTCACGTAAACAGGAGCGTACCTTCGATTGTGCCCTACTTGAAAAACTCCGGTTCCAGATTGCGCGATTTCAAGGAGTTTTTTGGCATCCTCAATTCCAATGGCAAATGGTTTTTCGCAAAAAACGTGTTTTTCGTGCTTTACTGCATCACTTGCAATTTCGACGTGCGTTTTATTCGGAGTGCAGACCAGCACTGCGTCACACAGATCGAAAAGTTCTGCACGCGAATCGCACACTTTGCCTCCGATCGTTCGTGAAGTTTTTGCGGCCTTCTCTTCGACGATGTCATAGAGCGCGGCGATTTCAGCCCGTTCGTCCCCGGAGAAAATACGTCCGTGAACATTGCCAATATAGCCGGTTCCGATAATTCCGATTTTAACTTTATCCATTTTACGAACTTCCGCCTACGACCGAGCTATGGAGCCCCAAAACGTCAATCGTCGCCCGTCGTGCTTTTCGAGCTACTTCGAATGGATCCTGATTCCAATACTCAGGCCGGAAAATTTCTATCGAAACCATGCGATCGTACCCGATCTGATCAAATCTTGCCTTAATTTCTTTGATTGGCAAGATTCCCTCGCCCGGATAAACACGGTGAGCATCGGTCAATTCCTCTTTGGGTAAATCCTCGGCGTCGTTGATGTGAAAAATAAAAAGTTTCTCCGGATTTAGTGTCTCAATCGCCTCGAAAGTAGAATTCCCAGCGTAAAAATGAAATGTGTCAATTACCAGCCCGATATTTTTGCGATCAACCTTTTCGACAATTTCGCTGCAAAAATCGAGCGTTTGAACCGAACAATCGGTTTGCCCTAAAAATTCAAATGCCAGCGAAACGTTATTCCGTTGTGCAATGTCTCCGAGTTCTCTTAAGACTCGAACAGATTCTTCAGATATCGATTCTTTCGTTGCATTTTCAGTAAGTTTCCCGGGGACGACTACCACATATGGACATCCAATTGCTCCGGCGATCGAAGTAAGCTCTTCACATTCAGCTTTGATCGATTCGTAATCTGCATCATTTCGGAAAGTGATATGTTCGATCGAATTGATGCTATATGGTTCAATCTTATGCTTCGTCAAAAAATCCCTAAGTTGTTCTACTGATTTGGTCTTTAAAAACCTGCGGAGCTTTGCCGCCCATATTTCTATAAGCTCATAGCCTGCTTCGCTTGCCGCTTTTATGTCAGTTTCTAAATCAGCGTGCATGATAGTCGCACCATTTAAAGCAATTTTCATCTTTTCTCCCGTTTACTTCTAATTTTAACGTTTGATAATATCACGTGAAAACCGCAAAAATAAATGTTAAACGCTCCTGAGACTCAGGCAGTATTTGAGATCTTGCGCCCGCCCCGCTTAACTTTTTTTCCATAATGAGTTATCTTTTTAGTGCTCGATTTCAAAACCTGCAACGCTTCACTCCTTATTTTCGTCTAAAATTCGGTTCGTTCCTAACAATCTTTACCAATATGAAAAAAATAGCATTTTTATTAGCAATCGCATTTTCGTTCACCTTTAGTATCTTTGCGCAGAATCACAATGATGCCGCGCTCGCTCAGGTAATTGCGAAAGATCGTAGCAGCCGTGAATCCGGCGGGGATTTGGAGACACTTGCCGTTGGAGAACACCTATATCGTGCTGATGTTTATATGGCAAACCGTCAATTCCCTCAAGCACGCGAACACTGGCAAAAGGTTGTGTCGGACTATCCGTCGGATGCTAGTGTCCCTAAAGCTTTGTTTGGAATGGGACGATCGAACATGTGGGAACGCGATTATGAAACGGCGATAGTGTGGTTTGACAAACTTACTCGTGTTCATACAAACACTCTCGATGGACAGGAAGGACTAGCATACAAGGGGGCTTGCTTTGTAAGGCTGGGAAAAAACAAAGAAGCGGTGGAAACATACGAGCAATACACCGTGATGTTTCCCTACGGAAAACGAATAGCTTCCTCATTTTTAAACATCATCGATGCGCTTCGGGAGGCAGGAGAATACGATAAGGCCAATAAATGGGTCGATAAGGCCAGGGGACGGTTCACTGGAACGTCGGTTGAAACCGATGCACTGCATTCCCGCCTTCGGATGGAAGTTTATCGACAGAATTGGAGCGCAGTAGTTTCTGCCGCTGATGAGCTTTTAAGAGGCGGAAACTTCGATGATTCGATGGCATACGAATATGAAGTGAAATTTATTCGAGCATTTGCATACGAAAGATTGGGACAAAGAGAACGCGCACTTATGGAATATGGCTCGATTCCCGTGAGTCCCAGCTCCTATTACGACGGTCTGGCGACGGAACGGATCGCAAAGCTTGGTGGAAACTCCCAGTATCGTGAAAACTTAATGAAATCTCAGAGCGCACGGGTTTCGCGAAGTTACCCGGTTCTTTATAGAAGCGAACTTTTACGTTATGCGAAATCGCGTGGAATTGATCCTCGTTTCGTCCTTGCAATAATGAAACAGGAAAGTAGCTTTCGCGCGAATGCCAAATCCCCCGCCGCCGCCCGCGGATTGCTCCAGCTTACATACGACACCGCGCTAAAATACAACCGTGAGGCTGGCTTTGTGAGCTTTAGCGATACGGACCTGTATCGGCCAAATGTGAATATCGCAATTGGCAGCGTTTATCTCTCAAAACTGAAAAATGAATTCGGCGGCCTCTATGAGGCAATCGCTGCTTCATATAACGGTGGCGAGGACAATGCCGCTCGTTGGCTCGATCGGAGCAAACCCCGAGACCCGGCGATATTTGCATCTGAGGTCGGATTTTCTGAAACCAAACAATACGTATTTAAGGTGATGAGCAATTATCGCGTTTATCAAGCTCTTTATACGGAAGACCTAAATCGAAAATAAAGCACGATCACATTTCTCGAGAAAAGAGCAACGCCGTTGTTGCTCTTTTTTCATTAGGAATCTACAAGTTTGAGCTGCGTATCTTCATCCCATTCATCC
>JBBKXN010000007.1:0-23529 GCA_037969475.1 Pyrinomonadaceae bacterium
TTGGTGTCGGTGTCGGCGTTCCAGTTGGAGTCGGTGTAGGCGTCGGTGTCGGATCATCGTCCGGAATCAAAAATAGGAACGGAACTGCACCAAGACCTAACAGTGCCCAATATGGGAAACCGCCCGGCTCTTTTATTTCGTCACAATCACAATCGCCTTCTTCAAGTATCTCAACGGTTGTCTCGCGAATCACGCGATCGTCTTGTTTCGCCGTACCCTCGGTATCTGTTTCTGATGTATCATCCCCATCAACTGAGTAGACTGGGTCATCACCAAATCGAAGCCGAGTATAATTCCCCGTATTCGCCTTGCCCGGCTTAACGTTTACAATTTGTGTTACTTGGTTAAATCTTACCGGCGCTGCGGCAATTGATAACGTTAGAACAAACAGAATTGAAAATACCGAGATTGTTGAAAGGACAAATCTTAAATTCTTCTTAATCATTATGTTATTTCCTAGCTGATTTTACGTGTGTTTAAATTTCCACGACCACGATGTTTCACAAAACTCGTGATTATTAAGATTTTGGAGGGGGGGTTTCTAGAGAATATATCAAATTCTATACAAAAAATCCAAGTAATATGACTGTTGTCACTTCGATGTTTTTACCAGCCGTCTCCAAATAATCTATGCTAGTGGTTCATTGTTGAAATATACCGAATTAACATGAATTTCCACAAAAACCCGACTTTTTTTATAAGAACCATAAAATGAACAATGGCACTCGTAACTTGCTCATTTTTGTATAGTTAACAGAGTCGCAAATAGCGGTGTTTTCCAGTTATTTTGCGGCTGATACCGCGAATGGCCGTGTTAAAAGTGACCTAAATGTAAAAAATAACCCTGAGGCGAATGACGATCAGGACAAAAGTGGATAAAAAAATGGTAGATGATTTCAGCAAAAAGCTTGATCACCTACCATTTTTTTCATTGATTTTCTAGTTAACTAGCTTCTGCCGTTTCCGCCTTTTCATCGCGCAAAACAGCCTTTCGGGAAAGTTTGATCTTGTTTCCTTCCTTCCCGATGCATTTAACCATTATTTGCTGCCCTTCCTTAAGTTCATCTCTCACGTCACGAATCCGACGCTCTGAAATTTCAGAAATGTGCAGTAATCCGTCCAATCCTGGAATAATTTCAACGAATGCGCCAAAATCGACGATTCTCGAAACGGTTCCCAAATAAGTTTTTCCAATTTCGGCTTCGGCGGTAATATTCTTGATTCTCTCAAGTGCCGCTTGAGCAGCTTCACCGTCGGCGGTTGCGATGTTTACTGTTCCGTCATCATCAATATCTATCTTAGCCCCGGTTTCCTCGGTAATTGACCGAATCATTTTTCCTCCAGGACCGATGATGTCGCGAATCTTATCCGGATGGACCTTTATCGTAATAATTCTCGGCGCGAAGGTTGAAATGTCCTTACGCGGCTCTTTAATGGCCTGAGACATGATTTCAAGAATATGCAAACGTCCTTTTCTTGCCTGTTCAAGAGCTTCAACCAAAATTTGCGCGTTAATTCCAGCGACCTTCATATCCATCTGAAGCGCGGTAATTCCATCCGCCGTTCCGGTCACTTTGAAATCCATATCACCGTAATGATCTTCTGCGCCGGCGATATCCGACAGGATCGCATAACGATTCTCTTCTAGCACCAAACCCATTGCAATTCCTGCAACTGCTTGTTTTAGCGGAACCCCGGCGTCCATCATGGCGAGAGATCCGCCGCAAACCGATGCCATCGAAGAAGAACCGTTTGATTCGGTAATGTCCGAAACTATACGAATCGTATAAGGAAAATCGCCCTCGTCCGGAAGAAGGGGTTCGAGTGCGCGGCGAGCCAAGTTTCCATGACCGATCTCGCGTCTGCTCGTTCCACCAAGACGACCCGCCTCTCCAACCGAATACGGCGGAAAATTGTAATGAAGCATAAAGCTTCTTTTTATTTCGCCCGTCTCTAGATCATCTGTAAACTGTTCGTCCTGCTTCGTTCCAAGTGTTGCGGTCGCGATCGCTTGTGTCTCACCGCGGGTAAACAATGCAGAGCCGTGAACTCTTGGCAACCACCCAACTTCGCATGAAATTGGACGAATTTCACCAAACTTACGTCCGTCTTGGCGACGACGATTGTTCAAAATATCTTCACGAAATACCTTTTCCTTGAGAGCGCCAAACACCGCGATTGTCGCCGCGCGTTTTTCGGAATCATCTTCGGGTGCAGTCTCAACGATCTCTTTTTTCAGCGTGTCGACCGCTGCGTAACTCTCGAGCTTGTCTTTGCCACCGGTGGTGTCGAGAGCATCACGCATTTTGTCTGCAAACTTCTTCTCAATTTGCTTGAAGAGTTTGTCATCGATAGGCGGCGTTTCATAGACACGTTTTTCAACTTCGAGTGCCTTAAACAATTCTTTTTGCCACAGACATAAGCGCTTGATTTCTTTGTGGGCCAACATCATAGCTTCAACCATAATGTTTTCAGTAACTTCATTTGACTCGGCTTCCACCATTACGATCGCTTCTTCCGTTCCGGCAACGATCAAATTCAATTCAGATTCGCGCCGTTCGTCATATGTCGGATTAACGAGATATTTTCCATCGACTAAGCCGATCCGAACTCCCGCAATCGGGGTTGTAAACGGAATGTCTGAAAGATAGAGCGCACACGATGCGCCCGTAATAGCAATTACATCGGGGTCATTTTCCGTATCGGCCGAAACGACGGTCGCAACAACTTGGGTTTCGTGTCTGTATCCGTCCGGAAACAACGGACGCACTGGGCGATCTATCAACCTGCACGTTAAAACTTCCTTTTCGTTTGGTCGCCCCTCACGACGGAAATAATTTCCAGGAATGCGCCCGGCTGAGTAACTGGACTCACGGTATTCAATCGTTAAAGGGAAAAAATTCAATCCTTCTTTTGGCGAAGTTTCACTCACCGCCGTTACCAGCAACATCGTGTCGCCGTACCTTATTACTACCGATCCATCGGCTTGTTTTGCGACCTTCCCGGTCTCGACAGAAAGCTCTTTTCCTCCGAGCTTTATAGTCTCATTCAAATATTTTTTCTTTGACATTTAATTACCTCTAAAAACAAAAAAGACAGGTGCTCACGCCGTGATGCCTGTCTTTTCAGATTAATTATTTTGCGAATGATTCTCTTTGCTTGTGCGGCGAAATCGCTGTCACGTTCAGCAACCGCAGGCAAATTCTTCGAAGAATCTTCAGGATTGACTCGAAGCGGTCTTGCGCAAGTAAAGCAAAAGCTCGAAGGGGGAAAAATCGTTAATTTTCTATTCATTCATCCTGACTTTCGTTTTCCGAATACTCTAGACTAAACAGAGGACCAAAACACGAAATTCAGCACAATTTTTTTCGTTTTTACTCTTACGCTTATTATTTTACTACCTTCTCAATTTCAGCTTCTTGATAATTGCGTGGTATTCCGCAATGTTTTTACGTTTTAGATAATCAAGAAGTTTCCTTCTACGAGCAACCATTTTTAATAGTCCTCTTCTCGAATGGTTGTCTTTCTTATGCACTTTGAAATGCTCAGTTAATTCATTAATACGCTGAGTTAAAAGTGCAACCTGCACCTGTGACGAACCCGTGTCCGAATCGTGCGTTTTGTATTCACTTACTACTTTTTCTTTTACTTCTTTTTCTGTTGGCATAACTATTAAAAAATACTCGCTCCTTTATCGCAGTAACTCCGCTTTTTTACGCGGTAACCGCAAAAAATTTAATGTTTAAATGGTAAACGGTTAAGTCTACAAAATCAATTTCTCAACCAGCTTTTTCAGCTTTTTTCTTAATTTCTTGCTTTGCTAGAAATTCTTCCATAAATTTTGTCGAAAAGTCTCCTTTCTGAAACTTCTCGTCTTCCATGATCTTCTGATGAAGTGGAATGGTCGTCTTTATTCCTTCCACAACCATCATCTCAAGTGCTCTACGCATACGGCGAATCGCGCCTTCCCGCGTTCTGGCATGAACGATAAGCTTAGCAATCATCGAATCGTAGTATGGCGGGACAACATAATCTGGGTAAACAGCCGTGTCAACCCGCACGCCCGGACCACCTGGGATATTGAATGCTGTGATCTTTCCGGGTGAGGGTGCAAAGGTTTCGGGATCTTCTGCATTGATTCGGCATTCAATTGAATGTCCGGTAATCTTGACCTCTTCCTGGGTAAAGCTGAGCTGTTCGCCGCGTGCAATGCGGATTTGGTTAAAAACGATGTCAGCCAGCGTGACCATTTCTGTGACCGGGTGTTCGACCTGGATACGAGTGTTCATTTCCATAAAATAAAACGAACCATCTTCATCAAGAAGAAATTCGAATGTTCCCGCGCTCCAATAACCGATGTCTTTACAAGCTTTTACAGCCGCCTGCCCCATCTTTTCACGTTGCTCAGGCGTAATTACGGGCGATGGTGCCTCTTCAATGAGTTTCTGGTGACGTCGCTGAATGGTACACTCTCGTTCGCCAAGATGAATACATTCGCCGTATTCATCCGCCAAAACCTGAATTTCTATGTGACGGGGACGTTCAATGTACCGTTCAATATAGACTGAATCGTCATTGAACGAAGTACGCGCTTCAGACCGCGCCGCATCAAGCTGTTTTTCGAGTTCTTTTTCTTCGCGGACGATACGCATTCCGCGCCCGCCGCCGCCTGCCGCTGCTTTGATGATCAAGGGATAGCCAATTTGCTTCGCTATGTTCTTCGCCTCATTTACATCCGCGATCGGATCCGGGCTGCCCGGTAAGATCGGTACACCCGCGGCTTCCATAGTACGACGAGCCTCGACCTTATCACCCATTTTCTTAATAATTTCAGGTCGCGGACCAATAAATTTTATATTGCAATCTTCACAAATAGTCGCAAAAGATTCAGATTCGGCCAGAAAACCATACCCCGGATGAATCGCATCCGCATCGGTAATTTCAGCAGCGCTTATGATCGCGGGAATATTCAGGTAACTTTCAGCAGAGGTTGCCTTTCCAATGCAGACCGCCTCATCAGCAAATCGAACATGAAGGGCGTCCCTATCGGCTTCGGAGTGTACCGCGACTGTTCGGATGCCCATTTCGCGGCAAGTCCAAATAATTCTGCACGCGATTTCTCCGCGATTTGCGATTAAGATTTTTTTTATTTCTCTCATAAAAAAAGAGCCGTAAGCCTAAAGCGACAGCAGACTTTCCTGGAAGTCCTTATCAACCCGCTTCTTACTTACTGCCCATTATTTAATTCCGAAAAGCGCCTGTCCGTATTCAACCGGCTGACCATTTTCCACGTAAATCTTAACTACTTCTCCTGAAGTTTCAGCTTGAATCTCATTCATTAGCTTCATCGCTTCAACAATGCAAACCACCGTTTCGGCAGAAACTTTGTCGCCGACCTTCACAAATACATCTTTATCAGGCCCAGGAGACGTGTAAAATGTTCCCACAATCGGAGAAGTGATCTTGGTCAACCCGTCATCTGACTCGTTCGGAGAGTCTATATTCTCCGTAGGCTGCGATGCCGACTGCGAAACCGGAGAGGATACTTGTGCTGGAGCCGCGCTTGATACCACAACGCTCTTACTCATTCGAACACGGATTTTCTCGTTTTCGAATTCAAAATCGGTAAATCCGCGCTCTTCGATAAGATCTGCGAGCTCGCGCAATTCGTCCATATTAAACGATGGTTTCGATCCCGCACTCCGTTTACGTTTGTCGTCTACTTTCGAAACTGGTGAAGCCATATTTGCTCCTTAGCTAGCCGTTTGGCTGGAAGCTTTTTCACGAGGACTATCGACGAGTTCGATGACAGCCATTTCGGCGTTATCACCTTTGCGTCGACCGCCAATTCTGACAATGCGAGTGTAGCCACCGTTTCGCTCTTTATAACGTGTCCCAAGCTCATCAAAAAGCCTTTGAACTGCTTTGACCCCGGCCGTTCGCTCAACGGTGGATTTCGAATCACCGGTGTATCGACTCTGTTCCTGCTTGAAATTTCGGTTTCCGGAATGGAAGTAAGTAGCCGCTTTTCTACGTAAATGCACTTCCTGCGCTGCGGCCTGATCGCCTTCGAGTTTTTGAGCTTTTCTTGCAAGCGTGATCGCTTTCTCAACAAAAGGTCTTAATTCTTTAGCTTTCTGGACGGTCGTCACGATATATTCGTTATCCGCGTTGATCAGAGATGTCGCCATATTTCGCAACATTGCGATCCGATGCGGTGCCGTTCTGTTTAATTTTCTGTGTGCTTTTAAATGTCGCATAGCCTTATCCCAACAAACTCAACTCCAAATTTACAAGCCGCGTCCACCGGACCCGGGAATCGGATTTCCCTGTTCGTCAAAATCCATACCAAAATCGAGTCCCATACCGTGCAGCATATCCTTTATCTCATTCAAAGATTTCTTCCCGAAATTCTTGGTGTTGAGCATATCTTTTTCGCTGCGGCGGATTAAATCGCGGATCGTGCGAACCTCAGCGTTCTTCAAGCAATTATAAGAACGAACCGAAAGTTCCATCTCATCTACCGAACGATCTAGAAGATCGTTTCTCAAAAGCGGCGGTCGGGCGATATCTTCAAACGCAAATTCTTCTTCGTCTTCCTCAAAGTTAATAAAGATCGACATATGATCTTTAACAAGCTTCGCAGCCAATCCGATCGAATCATCCGGTTTTACCGATCCATTTGTCCAAACTTCGATCGTAAGCTTGTCATATTCCGTGTTTGAACCCTGACGAGTTTTTTCCACGTTATAGTTGACCTTTTTGATGGGTGTGTGAACCGAGTCGATCGGGATATAGCCAAGCGAAAGATCTTCGTCGTTATTAAACTCCGCCGAGACGTATCCACGGCCTTTCCTTAACCTCATCTCAACATTTAAATCGCCGCCTTTGCTCAAAGTTGCGATATGAACGTCTTTATCAAGAATTTCCACGTCGCCGTCGGCGTCGATGTCCGCACTGGTCACATCACCCGGGCCTGTTTTACTTATGGTAAGGGTTTTCGGCTCATCACTGTGAAGATCAAATGGAACCTGTTTCAGGTTCAAGATCACGTCCGTGGCATCTTCAGTTACACCTTTAATTGATGAAAATTCGTGTTCAACGCCTTCAATTTTCACGGCTGTGATCGCTGCACCTTCAATAGATGAAAGCAATGCCCGTCTGATGGAATTACCGATCGTTGTGCCAAAGCCGCGTTCAAAAGGCTGCGCGTAAAATTTACCGTAGCGTTCGGTTAATGTTTCCGATTCGACATTCAGTCGGCTAGGGATTTGGAAATTCGTCCAATGATTATTCTGTGTCATATTTTTGGTCAAAATTTATTTATAAAACCTGTTAAACACCAATAAGCGCGAGATCGCCTTAATTGACAATCCACGCTTATGAAAAACTACTTACTGTAAAGCTCGACGATTAACTGCTCGTTAATATTTGCGTCGACATCTTCACGTTTAGGCAAATCCGTAATGCTTGCACTATAATTTGTTTGATTCGCCGAAATCCATGGAGGACGTCCTCGGCCAACCGCTGTTTCCCAGGCACCTTCGACGTGCACGTTTTTACGGGTTTGATCCTTAATGTCTACGATGTCACCGACACGAACCTGAAATGAAGGAATGTCTACCTTTCTTCCGTTAACTTCGATGTGTCCGTGATTCACGAGCTGGCGTGCCTGCCTACGGGACGTTGTAAAACCGGCACGATAGACGACGTTGTCCAGTCTGCGCTCAAGCATAAACAAAAGGTTTTCACCTGTGATGCCTTTCTGCCTCGAAGCCTTTTCGAAATAATTACGGAACTGCTTTTCAAGCACAAAGTAAATTCGTTTTACTTTCTGTTTCTCGCGAAGCTGTTCACCGTAGCCTTGTAACACTCTGCGACGAGCAGTCGGTCCGTGTTGTCCGGGCGCCTGATTTCCCCGTTTTTCAATTGCACAAGACGGTTTGTAACACCGATCCCCTTTTAGGAATAATTTCCCACCTTCTCGGCGGCACAAACGGCACACCGCATCTCTATATCTAGCCATTAATTGCCTCCAGTCTTTTCGACGGAAAAGTTTACAGACAGCAAACGCTATCCTTCATCCTTTCGATACGTTATTAAATCTAAAATTAGATACTCACTGCCGTACGGCAGCGATTTAAATTCTCAAACTCTTCTTCGTTTGGGCGGACGGCATCCGTTATGCGGAATTGGCGTCGTATCGCGGATCGAAGTCACACGAATGCCCGAATTATTAATTGCCCGAATTGCGGATTCACGTCCACCTCCGGGTCCCTTCACACGAACTTCTACTTCCCTCATCCCAACTTCATGTGCCTTTTGAGCAACTTCGCTGGCAGCCTGCTGTGCTGCGAAAGGAGTTCCTTTTCGCGAACCTCTAAACCCACGAGCTCCCGCAGATGACTGACCGATCAAATTCCCTTGGCGATCGGTGATTGAAATAAGGGTATTGTTAAACGACGCAGCAATATGAACGATTCCCTGTGGAATATTTTTCTTCTCTTTCTTCTTGCTGTAACTCTTTTTGCCTTTTACTTTAGCCATATTAATTCATTAGCAAGCATTAGCCTGCCCAAAATCTATTTCTTACCCGGAGCTTTCTTTTTAGCAACCGCAGCTTTCTTAGGACCTTTCCTCGTGCGGGCGTTTGTGTGTGTCCGTTGCCCTCTCACGGGCAAGCCTCGCCGATGACGAAGTCCGCGGTAGCATCCAATATCCATTAAACGCTTTACATCCATCTGAACGCGCTTACGGAGATCACCTTCGACTTCCGCTTTCTCATCAATGATCGCACGAATCTTTGCGAGATCGTCTTCGCTCAAGTCTTTGATCTTGGTTTCGATGCTGATATCCGCTTCATCCAGAATGGTGGTCGCGGACGACTTCCCGATTCCATAGATATAGGTCAAACCGATCTGTGCTCTTTTATTTGGTGGCAAATCAACGCCTGCTATACGAGCCATAATTTATTCTCTATACTCCTAACCCTGTCGTTGTTTATGCTTCGGATTTTCACATATGACGCGAACCACGCCTTTTCGGTGAATAACCTTGCACTTATCACAAATTTTCTTTACTGACGGACGAACTTTCATAACTATTTCTCCACTACGCGACCCAAAAACGCTTATTTATAACGATACGTTATCCTTCCTCTGCTCAGATCATATGGCGAAAGTTCAACCAAAACTTTGTCACCGGGAAGAATACGAATAAAGTGTTTGCGCATTTTTCCCGAAATATGTGCCAATACCTGATGGTCCTTGTTATCGTCTAATTCCACCTTAAACAAAGCGTTTGGCAGCGTGTCAATGACCGTTGCGGTCACCTCAATTGCTTCTTCTTTCGACATAAATAATCAACAAATTCCGTTTTGTCGGACAAACCGTAAATGTTAGCCTTTTTCAGTTCGTTTTTCAAGCTAAGCTGTAACAGTTTCCGTGTTTGTTCCCTTTTGCTGTTTCTTCTGTTCTTTCGTCAGCGTTAATATCTCGGGGCCATCATTTGTGATCGCGATTGTATGCTCCGAATGTGCAGAGGGTTTTCCGTCTGCCGTTACTACCGTCCAGCCATCGCTCAGCGTTTTAGTCTCAGCCGTTCCAAGATTTAACATCGGTTCGATTGCAAAAACAAAACCCGCGCGGATCTTCTCCCGCGTTCCGGGGCGACCGTAATTAGGAATCTGCGGCGCTTCGTGCATATTCCTTCCGATTCCGTGTCCTGTGTAACCCTGGACTATACCGTAGCCGTATTTTTCCGCATGCTGTTGGACAGCCCAACCAATATCGCCTACTCTTTTTCCCGGATAACACTGCTCAATTGCCAGGTCGAGGGATTCGGCGGTCACTTTAACAAGCTGAGCCAGTTCGTCACTGATTTTCCCGACCGGTACCGTCGTCGCCGTATCGCCTACGAATCCTTCAAGAGTCGCGCCCATATCCATTGAAAAAATGTCGCCCTCCTTCAGAACATAATCCGTCGGAAACCCGTGCACAATTGCCTCATTTACCGACGAACAAATCGCGTAAGGATAACCCTGATAACCAAGGAAAGTCGGATATGCTCCCGCATCACGGATCATTTTTTCTGCTGCATTGTTGAGCTCCATCGTTGAGATTCCCGGCTCGATCATTTGACGTAAAGCTTCGCGAACCTCGGCAATAAGCTCACCGACAGTTCGCATTTTTTCCAAATCTTTTTTTGATTTCGAAATGATCATTCGCTTTCCCAATAAGAGCTGGACCGTTCTTCTCACCGATTCCTTATACAAAGAACCACAAAACTTCGCAAAAATATGCCAGCTCCGATTGGCTGGCTCTTAAACTCCTAAAAAACTTCAAACCGCAACGTTATTAGCCGCAATCATGTTTTCAAGCTCCCGGTAAATTTCACCGGGATTTCTTGTGCCGTCGAGCCGGTCTAAGCGTCCGGACTTTTCGTAATACTCAAGAAGCGGCTTTGTGTTTTCCTCGTAAGTTTCAAGCCGAACTCTAACTTTTTCCTTATTGTCGTCCGCCCGATGCTTCAATTCCACATCCGGGTGAAAATCACAAAAGCCTTCTTTTTTCGGTGCTCTAAAATAAATGTTGTAGATCTCACCGCATTTGGGACAGCTTCGGCGTCCGGTCAGGCGTTTTTCAAGCTTATCAAAAGGAACGTCAATCAGGATCGTGCTGATTCCTTTACCTTTCGCCTCAGCTAAGTCCTCCAGCATCTCTGCCTGTTTTGGAGTTCGAGGAAAACCATCTAGTATAAATGTCCCTCGGCAATCTTCACGGGACGTTCGTTCTTTTACCATTTCAAACGTCACATCGTCCGGCACCAATTTTCCTGAGGCCAAAATAGCTTTTACCTCTTTGGCCAGAGGAGTATCAGCCTTTTGAATCTCACGAAACATATCCCCTGTTGAAATTTGCGGGATATTCAATTCCGCCTCCAGAAGTCTTGCCTGAGTCCCCTTTCCTGCGCCCGGCGCACCAATTAAAACGATAATCTTTGACATAAACATAGACGCTTTTCGGCTTCGACAGACTAATTTCTGCGCCCCCGCAGTCTTGACCCTGCCCCCAAAAAGCCCTCATAGTTGCGCATTACGAGTTGCGCCTCAATTTGCGCTACGGTATCCATCGCAACCGCAACAACAATAAGTATTGAGGTTCCGCCAAAGAAAAACTGGTAACCCAACCCGTTGATAATCCAACCAAGTCCCGGTGTCGAACTGACAAATCGATCTAATGCTTCACCAATAAACGGAAGACGTCCAACGTTGAAGCCGTTTAGAAGCAGCTGCGGAATAAACACAACGAGTGCCAAATAGGTTGCTCCGATCGTCGTTAACCGAGTCATCACCGAATTCAAGTAATCAGCGGTCGGTGCACCAGGTCTAATTCCCGGAATAAAACCACCGTGCTTGCGAAGATTGTCAGCGACTTCATCAGTATTGAATACGATAGTTATGTAGAAAAATGTAAATAAAACGATCAGACCGATAAACACAACATAATAGTACGGATCGTTCCCGCCAAACTGCTGAAAGAACGCTGCAATCTTATTCCATATCGAATCCGGGTTATTTGGGTCCGTTGGCAAAACCTGCACAATAGTTTGAGGCATTGCCAAAACCGACGAAGCGAAGATAATCGGGATAACGCCGCCCATATTGAACTTCAATGGCAAACTCGTTTCCTGACCCTGAAACACCTGATTCCCAACACGCCTGCTAGCATAGCTGATTGCTATGTTTCGCCGCGCAGACTCCATATAGACGATTATTCCGACAAGTCCAATAAGACATGCGATCAAAAACAAAACGCCAAGGGTTTGAAAAGCGTCGCCGCCTCTTACTTTTTCTACAACCTGTCCGACCGCACTTGGAAGACTAATTACGATACCGGCAAAAATAAGGAATGAAATCCCGTTTCCGATGCCGCGTTCCGTTATCTGCTCACCCAACCACATTACGAATATCGTTCCAGTGGTTAAGGTCGCGACCGTTAAGATTGACATCCACCAAGTGCTTTCGATGACCCCATTTCGCTGTAACCAAGTTGCGACAAAAAACGACTGAACCGAACAAAGTCCTACAGTTAAATACCGCGTCCACTGGTTCATTTTCTGTCGGCCGACTTCGCCTTCCTCTTGAATCCTTTTTAGCGAAGGATACAAGACCGGCATCAACTGCATTATGATAGACGCAGTAATATAAGGCATTACGCCCAATGCGAGAACTGAAATTGTACGGAAGTTTCCGCCCGAGAATATATCAAGAATCCCAAGAAGTGTTCCGCTTACCTCAGCCCAAACTTGCTCGAGACGAGCTTTGTTTACACCGGGAGCCGTTATGTGTGCTCCAAATCGATAAATAGCGACAAGCCCGAGCGTAAAAAGAATTCTCTTCCGAAGCTCGGGAATCTTAAATATATTTTGAATGGCGGAAAAAAACTTGTCCATACTTTCCTCTTAAATCAAACCGAAAGACAAACTAACCACGTCACCAACTGAACTAGCTCTTGGCGTCTTCACGACGAAATGGTTTAGGTTGTGGGATCTCATGGGCCTGACCGCCCGCCTTTTCGATTTTAGCTTTCGCGGCTTTTGTGTAACGGTGAGCGGATACATTGAACTTTTTGCTTACGTCGCCGTTCCCCAATATCACGAGGTCGTGTTTTGCCTTTTTTATCAAACCGCGTTCGCGTAAAAGTTCCGGTGTGATCTCATCACCTGAATTGAAGTTTGCCTCTAACGTCGATAGTCTTACTTCGATCCAGCTCTTCTTAAAGATGTTTGTAAATCCGCGTTTCGGCAACCGACGTTGTAAAGGCATCTGACCGCCCTCAAAACCTGCACGACGAGAATACCCCGATCGTGATTTTTGTCCCTTATGCCCGCGACCGGCTGTTTTTCCAAGTCCGGAGCCGGGTCCTCTACCGCGCCTTTTCTTCTTATGAGTGGAACCGTCAGTCGGTTTCAAATTATTTAGTGCTAATGCCATTTCTCTATCCTCATCAAATTGTAAACAATAGACGGTGGTTGTTCTTAATAATCCTTGTTAGCACACACCAACTTCGGGTAATCAACCAGCGATAAAACTATTCCACTATTCTCAGCATGTGCGGGATCTTTGTAACAACTCCACGCATAGAAGAATTATCCGGCTTCTCAACGATTTGGTTAAGCTTTCTCAATCCTAAAGCCTTTACCATTGCCTTTTGTTTCTTCGGATAACCGATCATACTTTTATAGTATTGAATCTTAATGTTTCCGCCTTCTTTTGATTCTTTTTTCTTTGCCATTTCTCTGACCTATATTAAATATCGATTACAATAATTCGTCTACCTGCATACCGCGAAGCCTGGCAATATCCATCGGATCTTTCATTCGGCTCAAGCCATCAAACGTAGCCCGAATGACACTATGATGATTTGTCGAACCAAGAATTTTCGTTCTTACATTATGAACTCCCAATGACTGCATTATCGCCCGAACAGCACCGCCTGCGATCACACCTGTACCTTGTGCGGCAGGTTTGATCAAAACTCGTCCAGCACCAAATTTTCCAACTATCTCGTGTGGCAATGTGTCGTCAATCAAAGTAACGTGAATAAGATTATTCTTAGCCGCCTCTATGGCTTTCTTGATTGCACTTGGAACTTCCTTCGCCTTTCCATTTCCAAAACCAACATATCCCGAACCATCGCCAACCACTACTAAAGCAGCAAACGACATATTTTTACCACCCTTCACAACTTTCGTGACGCGATTGATCGAAATCAACTGGTCATTCAATATCAGATTGTCTGGTGAAATTCTTTTATTATTCATCGTTATTCTCTTCTTTTTCTACTTCAGGCGCTTCTGGAGCTTTAGCTTCTTTGGTTTCCTTGGCGGATTCCTTTTTCGCCGGTTTTGCTTTCTTCTTGGTGGCTCCGGTTTCTTTTTCATCCGGTGCTTTTTCTTTGGATTTCTTTTCCTTTTTTTCTCTTTCTAATTCATTTTTGTTTAGGCCGCTTTGGCGGGTGGCATCCAAAAGAGCTTTTACTCTTCCGTGATATAAAAATCCACCGCGATCATAAACTACCGTTTCAATACCTGCGCCGACCGCGCGTTCGGCAATCGCTTTTCCTATCGCAACCGCTCCATCGATATTGCCGCCGGATTTAAGTCCAAGTTTTTTCTCATTCGAGGAAGCCGAAGCGAGAGTTTTTCCGCTATCGTCGTCGATCACCTGCGCATAGATATGATTCGCGCTTCTGAAAACAGCTAGCCGCGGACGTTCACCCGTCCCTCGAACTTTCTTACGGATTCGGCTGTGTACACCCCGTCTTACATCTGCTCTACTATTTTTTGCCATCGTAATTTCCTGACGACTATGCTGCCGTCTTACCTTGTTTCAATCTGTAATATCTATCGGAGTATCGAATTCCTTTGCCTTTATAAGCGTCCGGTTTCCTTAGCTCGTGCAACTCCGCAGCAACTTGTCCAAGTTTTTGTTTGTCAATTCCGGTAAGCGTCAGCGTTGTTTGATACTGCTGAACCGCCGCTTTCGTATTCAAACGCTCCGCGGTCGCTTCAATCCCTTCGGGAAGCGGATACTCAATCGGATGCGAATACCCCAGTGCAAATACTAATTTCCTGCCCTGGATATCGGCTTTGTAGCCGACTCCGACAACGTCCATTTGCCGGCTAAATCCCTCTGTTACACCAACTACAGCATTATTTGCCAACGCGCGCGCTAAGCCATGAAACGCTGAGTATTTCTCGTCTTCTCGTTTCGCAGTTAGAATTCCATCTTCCTGCGTAAACTTGATGCCTTCCGGAACGACGGTTTTCACTGTCCCCTTTGGACCTTTCACCTCTAATTCACGGTCGTGAATCGTTACGGTAACGCCTGAAGGTATATCAATTGGTTGTTTTCCTACTCGTGACATAATTTCTTATTGGTCGCATTGACCAATACCTCATTTAATATACGTTCGCTAAAATTTCACCGCCGACATTTTCGCGTCGTGCGTTCTTTCCGCTCATCAACCCCTTTGAAGTCGATAAAATATTCACTCCATATCCGCCGAGCACTCTGGGAATCTCGGTTGCGCCGACATATACCCGTCTTCCAGGACTTGAAACTCTTGAAATATGGGTTATCGACGAAACTCCCTTGGCGTCGTAGCGCAGGAAAACGCGGATTACGAATTTGGGTTTCTCGCCCTTTACGACGAAGTTATTGATATAGCCTTCATCTTTTAGAACTCTTGCTACTTCTAGTTTTAGCTTCGAACCGGGAATATCCACACGCGAGTGCTTTGCACTTATCGCATTTCGTATTCGCGTCAGCATATCAGCTACTGGATCTGTCATTCTTCTTCTACTCCGTTAAACAATTTCGGATTCCGCATTGGCGCGATCCGCAAAAAATTTACCAACTTGATTTAACAACGCCCGGAATCTGTCCTTCCAGGGCTAATTCGCGTAACGCAATACGCGAAATCCCGAATTTTCTAAGGTAACCTCGTGGGCGCCCGGTCTGCGAACAACGATTTACAACACGAATCGGGCTTGCATTTCTCGGCAGCTTTTGAAGCTTAACCTGTGCCGAATCGATTTCCTCAGGGGTCGATGCCGGATTGTTAATGATCTTTTTAAGCGATTTGCGCTTCCCGGCAAATCTCGCAACCATTTTCTTACGCTTCTCGTTTTTTACAACTTTGCTAAGTTTAGCCATAACTTTTTACTGGTTTCCTTGACCTTGTTGTCTAAAAGGCATTCCAAGAGATTTCAGCAGCGCTCTTCCTTGTTCGTCATTTATTGCCGTAGTAACAATCGAAATATTCATTCCGCGCGTCTTGTCTACCTTGTTAAAATCGATCTCCGGAAATATCAATTGATCTTTAATACCAAGAGTATAATTTCCGCGCCCGTCAAATGCCTTCGCAGAAATACCGCGAAAATCACGAACACGAGGCAGAGCAACCGAAATCAGCCGGTCCAAAAACTCGTACATACGTTCGCCGCGAAGTGTCACCATCGAGCCGATCCGCATTCCTTCGCGAAGCTTAAATGACGCAATCGATTTTTTCGCTTTTGTAACGACGGGCTGCTGACCAGTAATCACCTTAAGCTCATCGACAGCCGTGTCCATAACTTTGGAGTTTGAGATCGCCTCTCCGACACCCATATTGAGCACGATTTTCTGCAGACGAGGAATCGCCATACGGTTCTTGATATCAAACTCCTTCGCAATCGCCGGAGCTACTTCTTTATCGTATTTTTCTTTTAGCCTTGCCATTTTCTTCTGAGTTTCTCCTAATATACGTTTGGGTATCAGCGTTTAATTTCTGAACGATCTGTTTCCAAACTTCAAAACTCTATTCTTCTTTCTTGTCTGCCGGTTTCTTTGTTTCTTTTTTACCAGCATTCTTTTCAACCTTTTTCGCAGGTTTTTTCTTAGCCGGTTTTTTTTCTTCAGTTTCGGCCGGTTCCACGTTTTCTTCAACCACTTCTTCCGCTTCTTTTTTGGGTTTGACAAAAATACCCGGGTCCGGAATCACAGTCCCGCTTTTCTTAGCGATTCGAACTTTTTTCCCTTCCCTGATCTCGTATCCGATGCGTGTGGCTTCCCCGGTTTTAGGGTCCATTATCGCCACATTCGAAGCATCCACCCAAGCTTCACGCTTGATTATTCCGCCCTCTACGTTGAGCTGCGGATTCGCCTTTTGGTGCTTTTTGACGATCATCGCACCTTCAACCTTAACTTTTCGCTTAATTGGATCAACCGCAATTACCTTTCCGGTTGTGGCGTTTCGTTTTCCTTTTGAATCGTAACGGTTAAATTCCTTTCCGGCGACAAACACTACTTGATCTCCGCGTTTGATCTTTGACCGAATTGTTCCTCGTTTGGTTTCCTTTCTCATCTGTCTTAAATAACCTCCGGCGCAAGCGAAACGATTTTCATAAAATTCTTTTCGCGTAGCTCACGAGCAACCGGTCCGAACACACGCGTTCCAATTGGTGAACCGTCATCTTTGATCAATACGGCCGCATTTTCATCAAACCTTATGTATGTCCCGTCCTTGCGTCGAACTTCCTTACGCGTTCTTACGATAACTGCGTTGTGCACAGTTCCTTTTTTCACCGTACCATCCGGTGTCGCTTCCTTGACCGTTACTTTGATCTTGTCGCCGATCGATGCAACTCTGCTCGTTGAACCGCCGATGGGCATGATCATTTTCACTTTCTTTGCCCCTGAATTGTCCGCGACCATAAGCGCGGTCTGCATCTGGATCATAACTTTACTCCATTCGAGTCCTCAGTTTAGGACTACTTCTCAGCTTTCTGAATAATCTCCACAACTCTCCAGCGTTTTTTCGCCGAGAGCGGCCGGGTTTCGACGATACGCACTCTGTCGCCTTCGCTTGCACCCAGTTCGTCATGAGCCATAAATTTCTTACGTCTCTTCATATACTTGTGATAAAGAGGATGTTTAACCATCCGCTCAACACGAACGACCACAGTCTTCATCATCTTATCCGACCAGACAACGCCAACCTTTTCAGCACGTTTTCGCGTTTTCGTTTCGGTTGCGACGTCACCCACAGCAACTTCTTTTTTTGATTTTGCAGGCGCCGCTTTTGCCTTTGATGTCGGCTTTTTCGGCTTCTCTTCCTTTTTATCTGAAGATGCAGCTTTTGTGGTTTCTTTCGGTTTTTCTTCTTTAATAGCTTCTACAGTTTCTACCGCTTCCACCTTTTTATCTTCAACCGTTTCGTCTTTCTTCTTAGTAGCCATTTTTTATTTGTTCCAGCCTATTAAGCCTGCGCTTGGTTAGCTTCAGATTTCGTGGCATCGATCTCACGCTGCCTGATAATTGTATAAACCCGAGCCAAAGTCTTTCGCTCACGGCGAATATCGCCGACAACTTCGCCTACACCGAGTGATTTTCGAAACTTAAGGCGAAACAGAGATTCCTTTAAAGCATCTGCCTGTTCTTTGAGTTCGGCTATCTCCATTTCTTCGAGTTGGTCCAATTGCTCTTTACGTTTCATATTAAACGAGCCCCCCTTCGAGATCCGCACGGGTTACAAACTTCGTTTTGACCGGAAGTTTTTGCGCCGCAAGAGCGAACGCTTCTCGCGCCAGGCTTTCTTCTACACCCTGAATTTCATATAGAATTCGTCCTGGTCTGACTACAGCCACCCAGTGATCCGGTGCACCTTTACCTTTCCCCATACGGGTTTCAGCAGGTTTTTTCGTGATCGGCTTATCGGGAAACATACGAATCCAAATTTTACCGCCGCGCTTTACGTGTCTTGTCATCGCGATCCGCGCAGCTTCGATCTGCCTGTCCGTGATCCAACCCGGATCCAGCGTTTTCAGTCCAAAATCGCCGAAGTTCAACTTATCGCCCTTGTGAGCGAGCCCTCTCATCCGACCTTTTTGCTGTTTTCGGAATTTTACCTTTTTCGGCATCAACATAAGCGTTTTACCTCAATATCTTGAGAATCTATCTGTCTCGATTAAAATTTCCATCATTGCGCCGTGGTCTCCTTCCGCGTCGCCCGCCGTCCCTTACTTTCGGCTCATTTATCGGATCCGTGGTTGTGCCTCGTGCCATATTTGCATTCGGATCGAGAATTTCTCCCCGATAGATCCACACCTTTACGCCGATTTTTCCCATTGTTGTCATCGCTTCGGCAAAACCATAATCGATATCTGCGCGAAGTGTATGTAAAGGAAGCTGTCCTTCAAGTGCCCATTCCGAACGTGCGATCTCCGCCCCGTTTAGACGACCAGCAACTCTCACTTTGATTCCGTGTGCTCCAAAACGCATGGTTTCTTCCATCGTCTTTTTCATTGCCCGGCGAAAAGCAAAACGCTTTTCGAGTTGGTAAGCGATCTTTTCAGCCTGAAGCTGAGCGTTAAGCTCGGGTTTGCGTATCTCCTGAATCGAAACGATAACCTCACGTCCAGTTTTCTTGGAAAGATCAGTTTTCAATTTCTCGATCTCACTACCCTTTCGACCGATTATTATCCCCGGTCGCGAAGTGTAAATGATAATTTTAAGGCGATTTGCTGCTCGTTCAACATCTATATGCGAAACACCGGCACCGGCGAAACGCCTTTTCAAATCGCGCTTCAACTTGAGATCTTCAGCAAGGAATTCTGCAAACTCATGTTTTGCATACCAATGCGAATGCCAATCCTTGTTGTATCCGACTCTAAACCCGTATGGATGTACTTTTTGTCCCATAAAAATTACCGTTCAGTTTAACTACTGTTTTTCAAGTTCCTCATTTTCCGTGACCTGCGCGTCAGCAGCTTTCTCAGTACTCGTTTTTTCTTCGTCAGTTTTCGCTGCAAGAGGTTTTGTATCCGCCTTTGGAGCTTCCTCCTCAACCGGAGCTTTCACTTTCTTATCTTCGACCTCGTTATTTTCCGTCTTCTCAGTTTTTTTCGCTGCCGGTTTTTTCGGGGCAGGTTTGGGAGCTTCTTTTGCTTCCTTCTTTGTACCTTCAACTTCCGTTGTCGGCTTCTCTAGCTTTTCTTCCGGAGTTTTCTTGCTCGTTTCCTTCATCTTCGAAGGTTTCGCAGCCGTGCCGTCTTTCATTTTTGCCTGAGCCTTTTTGCCCTTTTTCTTCGGTTCCTCATTCTTGATTTCAAGCGCTTCGCTCGTCAATTCAACCGTAATGTGGCAATAGTGTCTCCGCTCTTGGTATGCTCGTCCCTGCGGCGCAGGTCTCAGTCGCTTCCGGCCTTTCGTCGGGCCGATATCGACATAGCATGTCTTAATCCACAGATCATCCGGATCGATCGCGATATTCTGCTGCTCAGCCGAATAAGTCGCGTTCGCAACTGCCGAACGAATACATTTCGCAACCGGAGTAGCTGCACGCTTGTTTGTAAATTTCAAAATAGCCAAAGCCTGCGCAACATTTTTGCCGCGAACTAGATCGATTACCAGCCGTGCTTTTCGCGGCGAGCCCTTTAAGTATTTTGTTTTTGCTACTGCTTCCATAATCTTATTTGTTCCGAAGACCTGATGACGGTTACTTCCTTTTCGCAGCCTTCTCCGCCTTAGTTCCCGGGTGTCCTTTATACATTCGTGTTGGAGAGAATTCGCCAAGCTTATGTCCAACCATGTTTTCAGTTACATAAACAGGAATATGTCTTCGTCCGTTATGCACACCAAATGTCAAACCCACCATATCGGGCGTTATCGTCGAACGTCTCGACCAGGTTTTGATCGCCTGGGGTTTCGCTCCGCCTTCTTCGATCCGCTTCAACGTCTTTTGAATGCTTAAATCTATAAAAGGACCTTTTTTTACTGAACGTGGCATATTTTACTTCCAATTTGATATTTTCGAATTCGACCGGTTCGTAAGTACAACCCGTAAACCCAAAATCGTAAATTATTTCCTTCTTCTGTCTCGCACGATCATCGAAGACGTGCGCTTGTTTCTTCGTGTCTTATATCCCTTTGTCGGTTTACCCCAAGGCGTAACCGGGTGACGACCGCCGGATGTTTTTCCTTCACCACCACCATGCGGGTGATCGACCGGATTCATTACAACTCCCCGAACTTTTGGCCGGCGACCTTTCCAGCGGCTTCGTCCCGCTTTACCAAGCGAAACATTTTCATGCTCACGGTTTCCAACCATTCCAACCGTCGCCATGCAAACTACCGGAATTTTTCTGACCTCACCCGACGGCATTCTAAGCTGAGCGTATTTTCCTTCCTTTGCTACTACTTGCGCATATCCGCCGGCTGTGCGAACTAATTGCCCGCCTTTTCCCGGACGCATTTCAATATTGTGTACTTCCGTTCCGAGCGGAATATTCAAGATCGGCAAAGCATTTCCGGGAAGAATATCTGCCTCGGCACCGCTCATCACCTGACGACCAACTTCTAGATTCGCCGGTGCCAAAATGTATCGCTTTTCGCCATCGAGATAAGTGATCAATGCGATATGTGCCGAACGATTTGGATCGTATTCGATCTGCGTAACCTTTCCCGGAATACCCGTCTTGTCACGCTTAAAATCGATAATCCTGTAATGACGCTTATGTCCGCCACCGCGGCGGCGAACGGTAATTCGCCCGTCATTATTCCGACCCGATATTCTTTTTTTCGGTTCCAGTAAAGACTTTTCCGGTTGCGCGCCCTTAGTCAGCTGCTCACGCGTTAAATACGTTTGATAGCGTCGTGCCGGAGATGTCGGTTTTAATTTTCTAATTGCTGCCATAGCTCAAATCTCGTCAATGTGTCGTCTAATCAATATCTATATCGCTTCTGCGTAATCAACATGTGCTTCGCCCGATTTCAGTGTGACGTAAGCCTTTTTCCATGCTGCTCGTCGTCCTTCATAACGTCCTTGACGCTTCATCTTTCCGCTATAATGCATCGTGCGGATCTTCGCAACTTTGACACCAAAAATTTCTTCTACTGCTTTTCGGATATCTTCCTTGCCGGCTTTTCGCGCTACACGAAAAGTAAGGATCTGACCTTTACCTTCGTCAGCCGATTGTTCCTTGAGAAGAACCGACTTTTCCGTGATGATCGGCGACTTCAAAACCGTCCATACATTCATCTTTTCCATACTATGCCGCCTCCTTAATTACTGCTTTCTTCTCGCGCTTAGGATCAAGAAGTTCGTTCAATTCCTCAACAGCCGCTTTCGAAATAACTATTTTTTCGTGATAAACAAGATCGTAGATGTTTACGCCGTAGCTATTTACAACTTTTGCGTTTTTCACATTCCGGGAACCGATAAGCAAATTCGCATTATCCAATGAATCAACTATTAAAGTCTTTGTTTGTTTTTTCGAATCTGCCAATTCGAGCGTTTTCATTACTGAAACAAATTCTTTCGTTTTCGGATTCGTCAAAACTATTTCATCGAGAACGATAAGGTTTTCTTCACGCAATCTTTCAGAAAGTGCAGACCTTAGAGCACCGCGTCGCATTTTCTTCGGTATGTTGTATGACCAATCTTTCGGTATTGGACCGTGAACTCGTCCGCCACCTCGCCAAAGAGGTGATCTGATCGAATGAACACGAGCCCGACCGGTTCCTTTTTGTCTCCATGGTTTTCTACCACCGCCGCGTACGTCACCGCGTGTTTTCGTTTTCGCGGTTCCCTGTCGACCATTGGCCAAATAATTTCTCACCGCTGTGTGAATCAAACTCTCATTTAACTCAACGTCAAACACGGCATCGGACAACATGATGTCGCCGACTTCCTTATTCTTCAAATTGCGAACCTTTACGGAAGGCATAATTTACTCCGTCCTTATCAGTTAGTGCTTGCGACAATCAGCCGCCGATCCATCTAACTTCTCTTTCTCTTTCTTGCAGATTTCTTAACAATAACCAAACCGCCATTTGGACCCGGAACAGCTCCGCGTACCATGATCAGGTTATTTTCCAATTCAACCTTCGCGATAGTAAGACCGCTTACGGTTACACGGGCGTCACCCATATGTCCCGAAGATTTCGTTCCTTTTAATACTCTCGATGGTGTCGCAGATTGTCCGATCGAACCAGGACGACGTTTGTTCATCGAACCGTGTGTCATCGGACCGCGCTGAAAGCCGTGTCGTTTGATCGTACCCGCGAAACCGCGGCCTTTCGATTTTCCTTCGACTTCGACTCTGTCGCCATCTTCAAAAACGTCGACCTTGATTTGGTCACCGACATTTACTTCCGGTTCGCTATCAAGTCTTAACTCTCTGAGAACCCGTGTCGGTGGAACACCACCGCCGGTTTTTTCAAAGTGCCCGCGCATTGGCTTTGTAACGTTTTTCAAACGGATTGGTTTATCTTCCACCAAACCGAGTTGAATCGCATTATATCCATCGCGCCCGTTAGCCGTTTTTGTTTGTGTGACAACGCAAGGTCCCGCCTTGATGACAGTTACAGGTGTAACTGTTCCATCTTCGGAGAAGATCTGCGTCATCCCAAGTTTTCTACCGATGATTCCGTTAATCATCCTTTTTTCCTCAAGTCTAATGTTGCGAGTTAGCTGTTTTGCCGAGGCTCAACCGCAAACTCAAAAAATAATTCTTCAGATAGTGTTGCCGATCCTATGTGCCAAACGCTTTAATTTCTACGTCAACACCAGCAGGCAAATCCAATCTCATTAATGCATCAACCGTTTCCGCAGTCGGATCAAGAATATCCATCAAACGCTTGTGCGTTCGAATCTCAAATTGCTCACGTGATTTCTTATCGACGTGCGGCGAACGTAAAACCGTCCATTTGTTCTTCACAGTTGGAAGCGGTATGGGTCCGGCAATTCTCGCCCCGGTTCTCTGTGCCGTTGCGACGATCTCCTGTGTTGATTGATCCAACACCCGGTGATCATATGCTTTTAACTTGATGCGAATTTTTTCGTTTATCATATTGTTCGCCCTTTACTCAACAATGGAAGAAACCGTGCCTGCGCCTACTGTTCTTCCGCCTTCTCTGATCGCGAATCTCAATCCTTTTTCCATTGCGATCGGATTGATCAATTCGATCTCCATCTCGATATT
>JBBKXN010000008.1:0-4534 GCA_037969475.1 Pyrinomonadaceae bacterium
GTTGGAAATGTAAAACCGTGAAGATCTTAGTTACACCAAAACTTCACTAATTTGTTCACCCAAAACTTATTTTTCACTTAAATATCTTATGGAAATTTGGATCATCGGAATCGTGATCGTCGCATTGATGGTTTACGCTTCAACAAAAATAAAGAAAAACGCTGCCAAGGCATTTGAGCGTGAAGTGATCGAAACCGATGAGTTTTGTGTAACAAAACCGGAAGGCCTGATGCATCCTTTGCGCGAAAGATCTGAGTTTGCTTTTGAGGCATTTTCAAAATCTTTCGGCAATGGAGACTTGAGAAATTTCTGGCAGGTAAACGCTGAATTATTTGTTCACGGCGGTAAAACCTTAGAAGATGTCTGCGAAGAGGTCAAACGCTCATCCGAAACAATCGCGGCAGAAGAAATATTGAAAGACACGCCGCTCGACCAGCGAATTTGCCTTATGGAAGGCGAGCAAATTATCGATGAGGTTAAGAAACTGGTTTTTTGGAAAATCGTTGAAAACGTCCCGCGCAAAAAGGTTTTTGAATTCCGGGTTTTTGTTTTGGAAAAACATCTGCCGGATTTCATAAGCCGGATCGAGGAGATGATCGAAAGTTTTCGCGTGAAATAAGCGGCTTATACTATGCTTTGATCGAAGACTTTTACGATCAGGTGAAATTATTCCCTGTACACAACCTTCCATCAATATGGTCTTCCGGGGATTTTGGCAGATCTTTGAGTTCCGATCGCGAAAAGTTTTATCAAAACAACTCCCGCGATGAATCCGCCGATATGCGCTCCGTACGCGACGCCGCCGCCCTCTGCAGAACTGAAATATCCGAGAACGATCTGGTATCCGATCCAGAACCCAAGCGCAATATACGCGGGAACCGTCGTGTAAAATCTGAGAATCAGCGCGCGAACATTTCGCTTTGGAAAAAGCAAAACATAACCACCCAAAACTCCGGAGATCGCGCCTGAAGCGCCGAGCATTGGTATGGCTGAATCGGGACCCAATACCACCTGCGCCAACGCCGCGGCTACCCCGCATACAAGGTAAAAGACCGCAAACCGAACATGCCCGATCAGGTTTTCGATATTATCGCCGAAGATCCACAGGAACAGCATGTTTCCGAAGATATGCGCTATATCCCCATGCATGAACATTGAACTCAGGAAATTGAAATAAACTCCGAGCGGCGCGCTGTAATGATTGATATTGGCTAAGATCTGTCCCGACGAATTTTTGATCGCAATGGTGCCCTGAAGGTCAACGCCGCTAGTGATCTCGCGCGGGACCAGAGAAAACGCATACGAAAATGCATCATTTCCTCCCAACCCCTGAAGAAAAACAAAGACGAGGATGTTTGCGCCGATAAAAATGTAATTTACATACGGCGTGATCGTGATGTCAGAATTGTCGTCGCCAATCGGAAACATATTGAATCGATTATCAAATCGCCTTTATTTCTAACGAAATAAATTTATCCAAGCCCCGCGTTTTTCGGAACCTTCAAAAGCTCAAATCCTTCGGAACGCGCAACGTATGTCGCCGCTGTTATATCGCCGACCACATTAAGCGTTGTTCTGCACATATCCAGGATTCTGTCCACACCGATGATGATAGCAATAAGCGTCGGGGGAACGCCGATCATTGCCAGAATTCCTATGATAAAAGGAATCGATCCCGATGGAACTCCCGCAGTTCCGATACCACCGATTATTGCCATGTAAACTACCATAAGTTGTATGGCAAGGGTCATCTCCAGCCCATAAAGCTGCGCGAGGAACAGAACTGTTACGCCTTCGTAAAGAGCTGTTCCATTTTGATTCGCGGTTGCCCCGACAGTTAGCACGAAACTGTTAATTTCTTTAGGAACGCCGAGATTTTCTTCGGTAATTCGAAGCGCAGTCGGCAGTGTCGCGTTGGAAGAACTGGTTGAAAATGCCGTAAGAATTACGGTGCGAACCCTTCTGAAAAATTCAAGCGGATTCATGCCCGACAGGAAATATATTGATAGCGAATATGTTCCGAAAAAGTGAATCGATAGTCCCAGTAAAACCGTAAACACAAACCAGGCGAGGGATTGCAAAAGCTCAAGCCCGAACAGCGCGATGTTATTAAACAAAAGACACGCCACCGCGTATGGCGCGAACTTCATTATTATATCGATGATTTTCGCAGTGATTTGAAACACCGATTCCATCACCCGAACAAACGGTTCGGAAACCGGTGCGGGCAAAAGCGTTATCGCAATTCCAACAATCAACGCAAAAAACATTATATGCAGCATATTCGGGTTTATACCCGAAATCGAATAAAACACGTTGCTCGGCACAATCGTCGAAACCGCCTGCATTAAGGGAGTTTCAGCGGCAGAACGACCGGAGTTTACCGTTGAAACCAGCTTTTTGGTTTCGCTGGAAAATTTTTCCGCTTCAACTGCCAAAAGATCGGTGCGCTTTGCTATTTCATCCGCCCTTTTCGTTATAGCGCCAGCTTCTTTAGCAAAGGCTCCAGCGGGAGCATATGATTTCTTTACGTCTTCAGCAAAAACCGCAGCTGTTTGAGAAAATTTTTCGGCATCGACTGCAAATCCAAGTGCGGCTTCCTTATCGATGTCAGTTTGATCTGCAAATTGTTTGATCTTTGCAGACATTTTCTCCGCATTTTTTGCAAACGCCAGCGAGGCAGCGCCGACATTTATAACACTTGAAACCCGCCGGTCGGCGTCTGAGGCGTATTCCGCCATCAACTTGTCTTTTACTTCTGGGCTTATCCTTTCACCCGGTTTTATAAAATTTGCCAATCCCAGACCGATAACAACGGAAATCGCGGAAATCACAAGCGTATATCCGAAAGACTTAGCTCCAATTCTCCCAAGTTTTCGGATATCGCCGATTCCGGCAACGCCGACAACGAGTGATGCAAAAACGAGCGGAACGACGATCATCAAGAGTAAATTCAAAAACAATTGCCCGATCGGTCTTGTAAAATTCTCTACGATCATCGAAACACTGGGATCCTTTCCGCCGATCGTCCAATTGACGATCAGTCCGGCTACGACACCGACGATCAATCCAATTACGATCTTCGTATGTAATGGAATTCCCTTAGGCTTATCAGGCGTGTCGTCGTCCAGATCGGTCGTCAATTCGCGTTCATATTCATCTGCCGGAATCAGATCTTGCGGTTCGTTGTTTTCTTGATTATTTTCAGCCATATGATTTCACAATTACTATTCTGGTTTTGGATTGAATAAAGTAAGCTCAAGATCTTTTGGGGAAATTCGTGAAAAATCTTTCGCTTTCTTGGCAACATCGGAACTACAAAGAAAACTAACAGCCGTGCGCCTCTGAATGTTTGAAATACAATACTACAAATGTTTGAAGAACTCTAACAAATGGTTTCATGAGTGCTGAATTAGTTTGAAGATTTGAAACCGATCCCTTTTGCGGAAACACGCACGAAGTAAGTGTGTAAAAGCGAAGTACACACTTACTTCGTGCGTGTTTCCACATTCGTCGGATAAATTGACCCACTACCGTTTCATGCGCGCCCGCATAGCTCGCGAAAATTGCAGTATTTGCAGAAATTGAGATTTTCGATCATCGGAAATTCAACTTTTGCAAGCGGAATATTTTGGTCGACATCTGCACAGTATTTATACATTTCTTCGGTTTCTTCACGGATCCGGTCGGAAAATGCCTCAACATCATATTCAGTAACAGTTATCGAACGCTCATTATATTCCGGCAAAAGATACGCAACCGTCGGTTTGATATTTGAAAACGCCTTGTTGAAATGAAAATACGCCCAGGTAACATAACCGCGAAGCTGCTTGCCGTGTTTCGCGTCGTCTTTTTTTCCCGTTTTCCAGTCCATGATAAAAATTTCATCGCCGATCGGAAAAAGAAAATCGACCTTGCAATAAGCCTTTTGATTATCAATGCGGCATTCGCCGTAACCTTCAGGATCGACGATCCATTCATCTTTCGAAGCCAGAGCCTTGTCAAAGATCCATTCCAACCGTTCGCTTTTAAGCAGATTCACAAGCGCCTGATTTACTTTTGGCAAAACAAGCTTTTCCGCGTCAACCGATTCAAGCTGTTTATAATAAGTTTCAGAAAAGGTCTTTGTCGATGTAATATCAAGTGCCGCGCGCTTTGTGTAATCCAAAAACTTCCCTTCATCGATCGGCTGCGCCGTTTTTTGCATTCGATTGAGCAAAACCTCGATCACCTTGTGAGTTACATTACCGATCTCAAGCGGAACAGATGTCAATCCTTTCAGCCGATTGATCGCCTGAATATTTTCGCGGTCATATTTTCCGTAATATTGATAATAATACTGCCGCTTACAGGCCGAAAAAGTTTCAAACCGACTGACCGACCATCCGAGAATGTGAGTAAATTCAAATTTTCTGATCATAATGATTTTTGTATGATAGTTGAAAGACGATTTCCGGTAAAGAATTTTGAGATTCATCAGAAATTAATTTGAGCAAAAACTTTCAAAGTAAGGACGAAAAAACTATTGTATAAT
>JBBKXN010000009.1:0-4345 GCA_037969475.1 Pyrinomonadaceae bacterium
AACCGCATAAACGAATTTGACGGCATCGTTATCGGGCATTTTATCAAACTCAATAGTCCATTTCGGTTTTGCAAATCTCTCTATTGGCTGTTTTTCGTCATCAAGAATTTGATATCCCATTTTGTAAAGACCCAATTTTCGGCGCGCTGCGTTGCCATCCATTTGGTCATATGCTTCCAAAACGATTCGCGTTTTAGCATTGAGCTCCATACGCCTATCAGCGCCGCGGGTTTCAATCTCACTCCAATTTTGCGCGTAAAGTCTTACTCCTTCGATCGTCGGAGCACGGGAATCAACGGCATCGGGTAAAATCAAGGCATCCAGAGCATTCATTTCGCGTCCCGACCTTCCGGCAATGAGATGAACATGATTGAAGTTGTTTAGCGTGCCGATTGCTTCGCCCGCTTTGAATTTCGAACCTCTAGGAATCCTGATGCCCTTAGGTTTCCCGTTCGCATCAAGCGAAAACTGAAATCGCGGATCGTCAAACGGCACACGTTTCAAGTCACGACCGAGACGAATGTGTATGTATCCAAGCGTCGGCATGCGAATTAGTTCGCGTGTAGTTGCGAAATTCTGAACGGCAATAGCTCTCAATACCTTTTCGTCGCGTATGAAACGAGCGATCTCACCATACCCGCCGACAATATCCAAACCATTGTGAAACCAAGCCTGCATTTCATTTTCTTTGACTTCACCCCGAATTTCCCCGATCGTTCCTGCAATTTCTCTTGTTCTTTCAGGAGGCTCATATGGCCAGCGCGGTTTTGAGATCTTTCGAAACTCATCAGAAGTTGTCTGTATTTTATCGAAGTCTTTTTGGGAAACCTTTCTGCCTATACCTTCGCCCGAAAAAACTCTCACGAGTCGATTCTCTGAATCCGCCACAAATAGATTTCCTTTATCGTCAGCGGCAAGTCCCGTCGGACTATTAAAACGCGCATACTTCAATTTCCCATCGGCAAATCCTTGCCAGTTACTCGAGATGGTTTCGACAACCGGAAATGGCCTACGTCCGATGACGCGAATTGCATTTCCGTCGGCGACATAAATTGTTCCCCGGGCACCAACAGTAATCCCGGTCGGCTGAACAAATTCTGCCTCTGACAAGAGACCGTTAGTCAATACGTCGCGCCCTGTTCCCGATAGCGTCCAAGTATTTCCACCCGGCTCAACTACCCTTATTCGCCTATTCCCCGCATCGGCAACTAACAACCTTCCATCCGTCCAAACCGCCAAACCGCATGGCGTATCAAATCGGGCGCTTGTACCGATCAACGCATCCGAAAAGCCTTTGGTGTTTCCCGCAACTGTCGAAACCATCCCATTCTCGATCACGCGAATCCGATCGTTATAAGTGTCAGCGACATAAATTCGCTCGCCAGAGACCGCGACACCGATCGGTGCATAAAAGAGCGCACTTTTTGCATCCCCGTCACGATATCCATGAGTGTCATCCGTTCCCGCAATAGTTTCAACCGCACCGCTTGCCGAGATTCTCTTTATCGAGTGGCTCCCGGAGTCAGCCACGATCAAATCACCTTTTGAATCGAATGCAATTCCAGACGGCGTATCAAATCCGGATGCGAATTTTTCAGCTTGCTTGTTTTCGTTGATTTTCCAAATAATTCCCTTTTCGCCATCCGAAACGTAAACGTCACTTCCCTTGTTCGCGATTCCAAAAGGCTCACCAAATTCCCGGCTCATTCCTGCTAAGGTTGTTACATTTGATAATTGGAGTCTAACCTTTTTTGATTTCAAGAGACCGCAAGAAAGCCCCATGGAAATAGCCGCGAAAATGACAAACGTCACGATCAGTCGTTTCTGATAATTCTTATTCATGCAAAAAGAGAGATAAACTACGTCAATAAGACATTAAGAGCGATTTCATCAGAGCAAATTTTATTCGGAGCATCGCCAAATAATATTTTAGATGAAGAATTTTAAACCGCAAGTGAGGAGAAATAATGGCTTAAAAACTGAATCTTACCCGACCATACAATGGAATGTCACACATCTGGAACGTATCCAGCCAGGTTGGCGACGCACAATCTTGTCAAAACGCGGCATCGGACGTGAACCTCGTAAAAATACTGCTCGCGGAATGGATACGATTTGTAAATCCTACGATCCATCAAACCTGTAGAGAGGTCTTCCTAATAAACGGTCAAATGGATATCAACACGGCTTATTGGATCCGGGTAATGAACACAAACCATACATCACATCTTAGCTTCGTAGATGCGGGAATAATCAGCCCCGCACAGGGCTCAAGCTATGGAAACGATACGTGGTCAATTGTCAGATTAAACAACGCGATGAATCATAGCAACCACGCCGGATGGCTTGATCTTCCCAATCACTCGCATGCTACGCCAGAATTGCGCGCTGCTCTTGCAACGACAACGCCTTAGCAAAACTAACTATTACGTAAATGTACGTTTTTCAGTCAGCTAATGATAGGCGTTCATAAGCCTTTGTCGCAGGATTTTGGTGTTCAAGACCAAGCTTTTGCGACAATGATTGTGTCTTCTGATATCATAATAGAAATCCCCGAAATTAATTAGAGATTTTCATAGACAAGGAGAAAAGGACAATGTTTTCGTTAGAAGATTTATTGGGACAAGAAGGCGGCGGCGATGCTTTAGGACAGATAAGCAATATGCTCGGTGCAAATCCAAATGTTACAAACTCAGCAATTCAGATGGCATTGCCGGTGATTTTAGGCGGTCTGGCAAACAACGCTTCGTCGCAACAGGGCGCGGAAAGCCTGAATCAAGCTTTAGAAAAAGACCATGACGGCGGCATTCTGGATATGCTTGGCGGTTTTCTCGGAGGACAAGCACCGCAGACACGTCAAACGGATGGAGGGGGGATCTTGGGCCACATTCTCGGCAATAAACAGGGGCAAGTTGCGCAAGAGATAAGCAATAAATCCGGGATGGATATGGGGCAAGTTGCTAAACTATTGATAACACTCGCACCGATTGTAATGGGATATTTGGGTAAGCAGAAACGCGAAAATAGCTTGGACACAGGCGGTATTTCCGATCTATTGACCGGACAAACTCAACAAGCGCAATCATCGGGAAATTCTATGATGGATATGGCGTCAAGATTGCTTGATCAAGACGGTGACGGAAGTGCGCTCGACGATTTGGCTTCAATGGCAGCAGGCTATTTCACGCGAAAATAGATTAAATACAATTTGTGAAAGCAATAGCGGGGAGTTTTTCTTTCCGCTTTTATTTACCTAATCGACTCGCTTTTTTCGTTTCAATTCACAGACAGATTTGTTGACATGCGGTGCGGATTCGGTGAAAATATGAAACGTAGCTGCTTAACCTTTGTGTGCCGGCAAAAATCGGCTTTTTGTTCGTCTAAGCAATGGGATTATGTGAGATAGGAGTTTTATTATGAGAAAAATATCGGGAAATATAGCAATTCTACTGATTTTATTGTTTGCATTCAGTGTATTTTCTTTCGGGCAAATTGCCGAAGAAGCGCCAAAAGGCGATGAGGGCAGCAAGGTAACCCGGATCGGTGTGGTAATGCCAAAGGTCCAGTTAAAGGAAGCAAAAGGCGAGATAGAACCGGGCGCAGCACTTAGAAACACCTATGCCGCTCTTATCAATGGAGAAACCCTCCAAATCGTCGCATTGGATGCGAATCTCACATCGCTTGCACTCGAGGAAGCAGCAAAGAAAGAAGTCGATTTCATCCTTAATCTGAGTTTGAATCAGGAAGCTGGAAAAAGCGGCGGGGGGGGTATTTTTGGAAAGATAGCGCGTGATACAGGACGACGTGCTACTTGGGAAGCAGCCGGTAATGTTCCATACGGCGGCGGAACGGGCGAACGAATTGCCCGAAGTGCTGCTCAATCGGCAATCATCAACACGGGTTACACAATGTCAAATGTGTCGTACGAAGTTAAAAAGAGCGATAAGTTTGTTCTGGACTATTTCCTAACGGACGTGAAGGGAAAAACGCTTCTCGAAAAATCAATCGATGGCAAAGCTAAGAAAAATAACGACGACAGGGTTGTGTTGGATTTAATAAAAGAATCCGCGAATGACATTGTTCTGGCAATTCGAAAACCATAGTTTCCCTTCCGAATATCAGAAAAAGATCCGTGTTTGCGATTGTGAATGCGGGTCTTTACGTTTGACTCTAAGACCCTGAGTCGCTAGACTTTTATCTTTAGCGTGGTGAGTTACAGCGACTTGCGACCACGAAAAATAAACCGCTAAACAGCTCGAGTTTATTAAAATCCTTTTTGACGAAAACTCTGCGCTTGTTTGGTGCAGAGTTTTTTTTATTTGGAGCGTAAGCAGCCTGCTTGCAC
>JBBKXN010000010.1:0-14946 GCA_037969475.1 Pyrinomonadaceae bacterium
CACATCGGTGCGCACGGACAAAGGGAAGGACTCGCAGCACATTGGGAACTATGGATCATGAACCAAGGCGGTTTTACCCCTTGGCAGGCACTTCGCAGCGGTACAATACAAGGCGCAACGCATCTTGGAATGGACAAAGACATCGGAAGCATCGAAGTCGGCAAACTCGCAGACATCGTGGTGATCGACGGCGACCTATTAAAGGACCTCCGCAGAAGCGAATTTGTCGATTACACGATTCTCAATGGTCGAATTTATGAGGCTGCGACGATGAATGAACTTGGCAGCAAAACTAAAAGAAAACCATTTTTCTTTGAAGGTGATAATCAGACCTTTATGCCAGTTGAAACGATGCAAGAAATGAAAGAAAAGGCGATCGATAACCATTGGGTGCACTAGGCTCTTGCTGAAATTAAGTAAAACTAACGCTGCCGAACAGACTTTGGCAGCGTTTTTGTATTCAACAAGTGTTTTTCAAAAAAACCCGTTATTTTTGGAATTACGACAGGCGACCTCTGAACAACATGATCAACACCGGGCAGTATAATGAACTCGTGTTCTTTGCCGTGTTTTTGAAGAAAATTAACCAGTTTGATTGATTCGGCGATTGGGACATCATCGTCAGAAGTACCGTGAATGATCAGAAGCGGAGCTTTTAGTTTTTCAATCTTGTTTGTATTATCGCCTGCTTTGTAAGCCGCCGGACAATCGGCTGGCAAGCATCCCATATATGGCTCGACGGCGACACGCATTGATGAGGTATCGACGGCGGGAGCGAGCATTACACCTGCTTTATAGAGTTCGGGTTCTTCCAGCAACGCCCGTAGTGTGAAATATCCTCCCCAACTGCTTCCTAATATACCGACGCGGTTTATGTCCATATATTTGCGTTCTTTTGCAAGCCCCCGCAAAACCGCCGCGTGGTCGGCAATTTCAACTTGTCCGAAGCGTCCCGCCGCAAAGTTTCCAAATTCTTGTCCGCGATTTGGAGTTCCGCGTCCGTCCGTCATTACGATGATAAATCCGCTATCTGCTATTTCCTGCAAACTCAAGATTCCCGGATCAGGTATAACATTTTCAAAGACATTAGCATTCGGTCCGCCGTAGATTTCTTCAATAATCGGATAGGATTTTTTCGGATCAAAATCTTTTGGTTTGACGATCAAACTACGAAGCCGGGTTTTTCCGTCAGCCGCGAGAGTTTTGACGATTTCGGGAGCAAAACCGTAATCTTTCAAAAAAGAAACATCCGGCGACCAGATTATTTTGCGCTCGGCGCCGTCATAGTCCATTTCTTCGACTTCCATAATACCTGGAAAACCCGTTCGAGCGACACGCATTTTCTCCATATCTTTTGAAAAGTTCACAAACAAATTAGGTCCGTCTGCCAGTTTTTTAACCTCTCCGCCCGACAAACTGAATCGGTAAAGTGTGTGAGCATAAACATCATCACCCGTTCCCTGCATTACGGCGTAGATAAATCCGCGTTGTTGATCAACCGCCGCGAAGTCCCGGACAAATCCGACATTTTTTCCCTCGGTCAAAGACCTGATCAATTTTCCGTTTCGGTCATATAAATAAAGATGTTGAAAACCGCTTCGCTCGCTTGTCCAGATAAAGTTTCCGTTACCTAAAACCCGAACAAGATTCGCACCGTGCATTCGCCCGTCATAGCCTTGAAGCATTTGCCACCATAAAGCACCGTATTTATTGGTTTCTTTGAATATGGATTTTATCTCGCCGTTCGAAGGATTTGCAGAGAGAAGTTCAAGATTTTTGGTTAGGCGGTCGGAACGTAAGAAATAAAATGTATCGCTGTCCGCACTCCAATCGAGAATGTGGAGATAAGGAAGTTCTTGTCCGTGCTTGATGGGAATCGTTTTGCCCGTATCCCTATTTACAATAAAAAGCTGATGAACAGGAATCTTATCTCCGGCACGAAAGTAGGTTTTCATCGAAACTTTTTCGTGTTTTTCCGTCCAATCGACAATCGGAATTTGTGAAACTCCCGTTTCATCAACAGTTTTAACCGCAATCATTTTTCCATCTGGCGACCATAAAGCACCATCGACGTCCCACTTTTTATCTCCAGACAGTTTGGCAATAATTTTCTTATCTTCGCTTCCGGCTTGCCGCAAATATAAAGAACCCTCGACAGTTCCTACCGCACTATTTCCATCCGGCGAAGCGACTTCAAAAATCGGTCTGTTTTGCGCAAACAGGCCGGGACGCACGACATTTAATTTAATTTCAGTCGAATCCGATTCAAATTCTAAGGGAAAATCCGCCATAGCGCCCATTACACGTCCGACCAATGGAATTTGCTTTTCCGATGGAGTTTGCGCAGCAGCAGATATAAAACTGCCAGTTAGCAAAGTTAGAAATAGTCCCGTTAAAAATGTTTTTGAATAAAACTTAATCATTTACTTCTTCCTGAATGTTGTAATTATTTAACCGTTAGACATTAAATTAATCAAAATTTGCTTAAACTCTTTAAAGATTACTCAGTTTCTCGCATAAGATTTATTTACTCACTGATGTTACGCAAATTTGAATCAGCTTCCCTTCGCCAACGGCGACAAATATAATAGCGTAACATCAGATACTATTTTTTATTCTCTTCCAAAAATCCGCTTCCGAAAACCGACTTTCCGGCGGTTGATGTGTAGAAACCATAAATTGCCAGACCGAATGCGACGATGAAGACGATTACCGTTTCGGGGAAACAAATGGCTCGATGTGTCGAAGCAGATGAAATAGAAGATTTTTTCACAATAAACCCGATTGATGATTATATTGTTGGTGTAGATTTCACCAGTCTTGACGTTGCAAAGAAAGCACTGAAATTCGTTTTATCTAAAGAAGACTGTGCAGCAGCTGTAAACAATGCTTTAAACAATTTGAAAGATGACACCGGAAACGGTAGGAGGCTTAGAGAGAACGACTTGTTAGAACTTTTTGATAATTTGAACTCACAAGAAAGAGGGGGTATTCGAGTTAATTCAAGCAATGCCGCGGCAAATAAAGAGTTCAGAACATTTGCTCCTAATGTACAACAAATTGGCGGTGGTGGTGGACTTACGTTTGCTGAACAAATTAGACGGGATAAACAAACGGTAGCGTTCCAATATGTCCACGCTTTCAGGCAGTCTGCCAGCACTAAAAATGGATCCTTGAAAAGGAATATACGTACGGCGGCGTACAAGGCAGTTATGATTCTTATCCATGAAATGTTTCACGGCGCTGGAGATACTGGTACATTTTCGGAAGACGCTTTGCATACAGCGGCAAGAGCCACAAATTCAAACGTGCGCGATTTAGAACAGTTGCTTCGCGATAATTGTGTACCCAATGAATATCATTAGGGGTAAATAAGAGCGGACATTATCTGCGTGTTTTGAGAGAGCATAAATATGAATTCTATAAAACTTGTTATTAGTCTATTTTTGTTTAGTTTGCTTTGTTCGGGTCAAACGTGCGAGGAACTCGTGACTGGATTGATACCTTTGAAATCAACACGAGGAAGTGTTGAACGCAAACTTGGTAAATCAGATAAAATTGACCCAGGCGTTTACCATACGAAAAAAGCAAAGGTGCGGGTTAATTATATAAAGCAGAAATGTATCGGAAACGGTTGGAATGTCTTACCATCGACTGTTTTGGATTATTATGTGTTTCCAAAAAATCGAGTCTTAATCGAAGAGTACCGGAAAGATTATATAAATCTTACAAAGACGGTTGACGATGCTTTTTATAGCTTCTACACAGATAAGATTAATGGTGTCCAATATGTCGTTGCCTCAGACGGTTCTTTGGCTCACATTCGATACTTTCCGAGACTAGATGATGGCAAATACAGGTGCGATGGATATTACGAATTTGATCCTGTGTCTGAAACCTATTTGCGATTTGATCGGTTCAGACTCGAAACGAACCCGAATACTTTAGCTCGAATTGATAGCGCGTTGGGTTCTTTTGCAGATTATTCCAATTATGTATTGTATATGGTTTTTTACCTAAGGAGTGGAGAGGACATTTCTCGGAAGCAAGAGATACTTTCTACGATTGAACAATATGTGTATGAGGAAAGAAATCTAAAACACAGTGAATTCAAAGCTATTTTTGGAGGTTTTAGGGATGATTCGGAGGCTGAGATATTTATTTTGCCGCGCGATTACTCAAAACCCGTTCCGAATCCCAAATATGCTTGCCCATATCCTAATTGTTATTCGCAATAATTAGGGTTGGTGGCTTGTTGCGGATGTTATAGGGGGATTTACTATAATCCCGCTTTTTTTGTGACACCCAATGGTTGGTTCAACCGTTCGAAGTCAGGATGCCTGGGGCAGAGAGCGTTGGGCAAGGAGCGATGATTGGGGACGTTTGGTAGAAGTAGTCGAACCCGATCCGAATGGAAACGGAAGTGTGTTTGCAGCGGGCAATATGGTCACGAGTTATACATATGACACGGTTGACCAATTGACACAGATCACACAGGGAAGCCAGACGAGAGCTTTCAAATATGATTCACTCGGCAGAATGACGAGGCAGAAACTTGCCGAGCAGACGGCAACGATCAATGATTCGGGAATCTATGTCGGAGCAGGCGGTTTGTGGAGTGATTCGTTTGAGTATGACGCCAAATCGAATCTGATCAAACGAACGGATGCAAGAGGCGTTAAGACAAACTTCAATTACAACAGCGATCCTCTAAACAGGCTTCAATCCATCACATTCGACAAAACAGGTGCTTCCACTTCCCACGGAACGATCCACGAGGCTCCGGATATCACTTACAACTACATGACCTTGGGCGATAAGGAAAGAATCGCATCGGTGACATCGGCGGGAGTTTCAACGGAGAGCTACGCCTATGACACAGAAGGAAGAGTCTCTGATTACACAATGACGCTTACTTCGAGAGCAAGCTATCCGATGGTTACGAGCTATCTTTATGACACGGCAAATCGTCTGACGGAAGTGAGATACCCTGCTGCCTACGGAATGGCTGGAAACCCCAGAAAAACCGTAAATGTGACGTATGACCAAACTAGTAGATTAAACACTTTGACAGTCGGCGGAGTGGCTCAGATGGATCAGATCGCTTATAACGATTACGGGCAAGCAACATCAATCAGAATCGGCGGCGGAGGCGCGAATCCTTTAACGGAGCAATATACGTTTGATGCCAATACAGGCTTGATGACAAATCAGAAGGTTCTGCGGGGTGCGAACGAACAGGTTTGATGTGGGTTCTTCGATCACGATCATCTTCCAGAATCCAGAATCCCCTGCCCGTCCCGTGTTTCCTTGATAATCATCTGTTGTTATGAAATGCTCTTTGCGATAAACAAAGTTCATTAGATTCTGTTTTGGCAACAGGTAGTATTTGTCACCATCGGTCGTTGTCGCATTCTCAAAAGCAGAAAAAGAAAAGGAGAACGGATATGACAACGAAGTTTTGGTTAGTGCTTCTGGCTCTTGCAGTTGTTGCGTTTGGCGCGTGTAACGGCGCCCAGGAAACAGTGAATACAAATGGTAACGAAAATGTCGCCGCGGAACCCGCAAAGGATCTTGAGGCCTCAATTTCGGAGCTCGAAAAATCGGCATACGATGCCTGGCAGAAAAAAGATGGAAAGTTTTTTGAAGGATTTTTGGCGGATAATTACGTCAGCGTTGGTAGGGACGGTCGCGGCAACAAAGAAATGTCAGTTAAGTCGCTCGCCGATAATCCTTGCGAAATAAAGAGTTTTACAAAAAGCGATGGGGAATTGGTTGAGCTTGGGGAAAACATCGCACTGTATACCTCAAAGGATACGTTAGACGTCAGCTGCGATGGAAAGACGCTGGCGAGTCCGAACTGGGTTGCCAGCTTATATGTAAAGGACGGTGACAAATGGATGGCGGCATACCACCAGTCGGCGCCCGCTGCAGACGCAAAAGGTGAGAATCCTCCCACACCCGAAGGCGCAACCGATAAACCGGGTGAGGATTCCGATAAGGCGATCACCGAAACTCTTATGGCACCGACAAAGTCTTTATGGGACGCGTGGTCCAAACACGATACCAAGCCGTTCGAAGAAGCTCTGACCGAAAAATATGTTTCGATAAACACTGGAAACCGGGTCGACCGGGCGGGTAAGATCAAGCTGATGGGTACAGATAGATGCGAAGTCAAAAGCATCGCCCATGATGCCGCACGGAGTATGAAGCTAAGTGACACCATTTGGCTCCTGACATACAAGACCAATGTCGACGGCGTCTGCGACGGAACCGCTCTTCCGAAGGCGTTTTGGTCAGCGGATATTTGGGTTAAAGATGGCGATAATTGGAAAAACCAATTCTGGATGGGAACACCGGGAGCGTAATTAATAGAGGATGTCCAAATACTAGATTTTGGACATCCTCATTTTTATCAAAATGGGGTGCAATCCCGGTGTGTGATTGAGAAGCTGATGAAGGGTCATCTTTGTAACCGTGTCTCAGCGGTAATCGAGCAGATGCTCGGTCAATTTACTGTCGAGTCTGATCTTGCATGCTTCAACAAGCTGCAAAACAAGCGTCGCCGGAAATGTTTCGTCACCGAACCGATGCGGAATTTCGCGTCCGAAGGGTTCGAAATATCCCACTCCATATTCGCCGTCCCGAAAGCTAGTCGGTAGATAACCTTTCGCTTTCGGCAACCCGAATCGAACCGTTATATTGACGTTAATCGTAATAGGTTTTCAGGAGTTAATCGATTTTCTGATTTCTTCTTACTCAACGCCGTAAAGTCAATTCCACTCTTTTCACGTTTCATGAAAACAACTGACCACCATTTGGCGCGGAAATAAAACCTCCAATAATGGTTTTGTATTATGAAGTGGGCTGTTTGGCTCTTGTTGTTTTCAGATGGAGCGATCAGAGACTGGTCAACCGGGATTGCAATATGTCAAAGCTTCGCTTTTGAAGAAATTACGCGAGACCTCGATTGATGAAATCTAAAATCCACGCGTACCTCGTATTTTAAGCCTTCCCCAACGATGCCATCGCCATTTCATATCCAGAGGATTTACGGTTTTATGAAGTCTAAGCACAACGAGGGTCCGAAGCTTGATATAGTAGATTGCGAAAGAAAAATATTCAGACATTGAAGATTTATTAATTGAACATGTGGTTTAGATATCCGATCCTGAAATATCCGAATATTTGTGTGTCAAAAACAATAGCATCATATTCGCTGCTAGCTTGAATCGGATCTGTAATAACGAAAATAATAACACGGCTGTAATTATTGATAAGAAAATTTTGTATTTTTTGCGATCGATTAAATTTTTTAGTAAGAATAATGCGGGCGGAAAAACTTAAAAAACCAGGAGAATAAACATGAAATCACTATTGGCATTTGGCGTTCTTTTTTTTGCGCTTTCATTTTGCGGAATTACGGACAAGATTTCTCAACAGATCAAAGAGAGGACCGATGACATAGCTTCTACACAAAAATCAGACGATGATAAACCTGCCGACTCGCCTGCGAAAAAAGACGGTGATGTCGAAAAAGCTGAGCTAAGTCCGGAGCAGATGAAGATATTGGACGATGGCAAAGAGGCAAAATGGGCTGAGCAGGGAATCACATGGACTGTTCCAGATGGCTGGAGCAAGATGAGTGTAAATAAGACAATGCTTAATTATGGATCGCCAAAGACAGGTTTCCTGATAGGCACAATTTCCACAATGCCGGCAAACTTTCCATCTGAAACGAGCCTGGACGCAACATATTCGAGCTCACTTGAGCAGCTCAAAAATGGAAAATATGAGATGGTTCGGTGGCTCGAGATCGATGGTGTGAAGGGCGTCGAATGGGTTGAATCAATGCCTGAAGACAAAGGCGACCCTCGTCGGCATCAATGGATAGGTTTTAGAAACTATCAAGGTAATAATCAGCAACTGAATATTATGGTTTCGACAAAGGGAAGTGCTTTCGATGATAAGAAAGCCGAATATTCCGCTATCCTTTATTCGATGAAGATCGATAAATAACTATTCGATGAAGATCGATAAATAACTGTGATTTTCTCGCTATTTCTTGGTATTAGGCAGCCCTGTTTTCTTAATGAGAGCCTGAAAACGAGGGTCGCCGCGAAGTGGATCATATTCGTAGCCGACCCCGATAAATCTCAAAAGCAGGTCTCGCTCCTCGTAAGCCTTTTCGAGCGATTTGATTGCTCTGTCTTTGTCGCCGAGGGCTGTATAGAGGACGGCAATTATTGACGGCGAAACGTATTCTTCAGTTGATTCTAATCTTTTTAGTATCGACTTCGCTTCCCCGCGTTTCTCCGGGATCTTCGCGTATTCCGCTGCGAGATAAACCAGCGGCTGACTGTATTTTTCTTCGCCGCCAATTACCTTTAAAGATTTTTGGTAATTGGAGATAGCTTCCTGAACGGAGCCCTTCCCAGCATAGGCATAGCCCATGCTGAAATAATCCGGAAGATTGTTTGGGTCCAATTTGACAGCTTGATTGTATGCCTGGATCGACTCATCGAATCTTCGTGCCTGGCTAAGAATACTTCCCCGCCAAAGTAGAATAACGCTTTTGTTTATCGGATCGCGTTTTTCGGCTTCATTAATCTCAATGATCGCTTCATCGATTCTTCCCATGACCGCAAGATAAAACGCGTACCGAAATCGTGCGGAATCCAAGTTTGGATTCAGTGAAATCGCACGTTTATATTCGGCGTCAGCACCCGACCAGTCGAATTCATATTCCTTAATCGATGCAAGTGCGATATGTGCCTTTGCGAGTTTCTCGTCTAATTCAAGTGCTTTTTGCACCGCGGCTTTCGCTTTCGGTATTAACAATCGCGGTTCGCCCGATCCGTTGGCACGGTCGAGATGAATCAATGCAATTTCCGCGTAGGCAGGGGCGAATTTTGGATCAAGCTCCACCGCTTTTTCAAAGTAGTCGATCGCATTGCTTCGTACGTCTTCCGGCCCGTTTAGCTCGACCAAACCGTTTAGGTAATTTCGATATGCTTCGGAGTCTTCGGTTCCACCCGTTGATATTTCATTCTCCTGAGTGCCCGTCAATCTTACTTGCAGTTTTTTTGAAACCGAAAGCGCGATTTCATTTTGTATTGCAAGAAGATCGCCGGCTTTTCTGTTGTACTGCTCTCCCCAGATGTGCTTATTATCTTTCGCATCAATAACATCAACCCGAATGTTCAAATCATCGCCGCGTTGTATCACACGACCCATTACGATTGCGCGAACCCCGAGTTTGTTTGCCACATCCTGAACATCAATATTTGCACCGCGGAATTTGAAACTCGAATTTCGTGCTATCACCTTCAATTGAGGCAGCTGTGACAGTCGATCAATCAGGCTTTCGCTCAATCCATCTGCGAGAAATGCAAGAGATTTATCTTCGCTTCCATTTTCAAAAGGTAAAACGGCAATCGAATCGATGCCTTTAGAACCAGCAAAAAAGAAGTATGCACCGACAGTGATAATTCCAATTAATAGAACCGCAAGCAGCGTCCAAATTCCTTTATGTTTTGTTACGTGGGTTGCCGCGTGTTCAAGACCGGATTTATGAGCGTTTTCGTCCTGCGTAATATGCGCACTTCCCGGCAATGTCGGAGTTCGTTCAAAAACCTCGGTCGCGGCGTCAGGATTGATATAGTCGAATTCCCTTTCGGGAGCCGTCGAACGATTTATTTCAGTTTCGAATTCAACGTGTTTTCTGATTTTTTCCAGATCAGAATGAAGTTCTTTAGCGGTTTGATACCTGCCGTCCAGATCTTTAGTTAAAGCCTTTGAAATGATCCAAACCAGATCTGAAGGAATGTTATCAACATATGCGGTGATCGGGGGCGGTTCTTTTTGGATGACGGAAATAATTGTGTCGGTTGAAGTTTCTCCGCGAAACGGTTTTCGACCGCTAACCATCTCATAAATCACTACCCCTAGGCTCCATAAATCCGTTCGCGTATCTACCTGAACTCCCCTTGCCTGCTCGGGTGACATATAAGCCGCAGTTCCAACGATCGAACCCGGACTCGTATTAAACAGCTCTTTTGTCGAACCCTCCAGATCCACATCTTCCGCATTGCCGGCATCGGTTAGTTTTGCCAAGCCAAAGTCCAGAACCTTAATGTATCCATCGCTCCTGACCATTACATTATCCGGTTTAATATCACGGTGGGCGATGCCGGCGGAATGTGCTGCGGAAAGCGCGGAAGCAATTTGCATCGCAATATCCAGAGCTTTTGATAGTTCGATCTTATTTTGAGTGCAGAGTTGAGCGAGAACCTGCCCTTCGACAAATTCAGTAGCTATAAACTGTCTTCCATCTTCGCTTTTGCCAAACTCAAAAATCGTTAAAATATGCGGGTGGTTTAGGGCAGATACGGTTCGGGCTTCCTGCTCGAATCTCAATAGGCGTTCTCTGTTGTTTGTAAGCTCTGCAGGGAGGACCTTTATTGCGACCTTACGGTCAAGTTCGGGGTCTTTGGCAAGATAAACTTCACCCATTCCGCCTTTGGCAATTCCGGAAATTATCTCAAATCGACCAAGTTTAGTATTAGGCTTCAGGGGCATCGGTTACAATTTCGACAATTATAACCCGAATTGGGAAAATCGACACCTGACATCATGAAATTGTGAAATCGTTCCAATGTTATGACGATTTTATTGATCTGTACCGCCAAATCCGCCGCTATGGCTGTTTATATTCTCAATCATACCGGCCCATTTCCGATCGACGTGAAAATCCTCCAGCCATTCGGGGATCGGGATACTTTCGTCGAGTCTATAAATAATTATCCGCGGGCGCTCGCTCGGATCGGCTTTCGCACGTTCTTCCGCACGTTTCGCTTCTTTTATTACCCACTCTGATTTACTTGCAGATTCGGACCAAAATAGCAGAAAGACATCATCCGTATCAATAAATTCGTAAAGTTTTCGCTCCCACCTCTCACCGGCTTCTATGTGGAAGACATCGATATGATAGTCGTATTTCAGCACATCCATCAGCTGTACAAATCGATAAACTTCATCTTTATCCTTTGACGCATAGGATACAAAAGCCGTTTCATTCTGCGTCATTACTCCGGCAATTCTTGGTTCGATCTTTTCAACCGCGATTGGCTGTTCCTTTGAGATGATATTTATCCGAAACGGGATCTTACCGAGATCTTCACCATTTTCGTAGACATAAACTCGTCCAAATCGATTTCCATCTCCGTGATCCAAAGGTATCGGAACGATAAATTCGACCGAATCCGGTTCACCGCGCCAAACCAGGTCCTGCTCATCCTCGACGAGTTCGATCCCGGGAATCATCAGCTTAAACGTCAAAACCGAATCGCGTTTAATTTTTCGCTTCAAGGATTTGGATAGTTGTTTCTTTGCCTCCGGGTCGAGCATTTTTGCCATCTCGTCGAGCTCATCACCCTGTTCGGGAAGGTGCGCAAAAACCTGGACTAAAAGATCGTTTCCGGTTCGAATTTCAGGCGGAGAATATAGCGTACATTTAACATCGTCGCCAGAGTCGGTTGTACCCGCAAGTCCAAAACCTCCCGATAATCCGGCCAACCAGGTCGGAAGATTTGCGAGAATCCCCAAAACTGCCAGTGCTGTGAGAATCGTGAGCGCGATCTTTAAGGGGTTTGTTGTAAGAAACGTGAGCAATCGATCAGAGAACCCTTTTTTGGAAACCTTGGTCGGAGGTTTAGGTCTCGTGGTCGTTTTAGGTGTAAACGTATTTGCGTTTGGCTCAATTTCCACGTTTGAATTTGTGTTAGATTCAATGATTTCATCGTTTCCGCCCGTGTTGTCAGGCGTTGGTATAACTATTGGAGTTGGGGAAACGGATGGCCTGTCGGTCGGAGTTACGATTGGAGATGGCGAAACCGACGGCATCGGAGTCGGCGTAACGGGGATATCGGGTGTTGGAGAGGGGGTTGGGGCAACAGTCGGTTCGCGGTAGTTCCCAAAGGAAAATTTTATCGTGGAATCGCCGTTGATAACGATATCTGAATAGCGATTTAGGTTACCCTTTCGATCTCGCATCGAGATGTCATATCTACCTTTTGGAATGTAAATCAGGAAATTACCGTTTACGTTGTGGGTTATGCTATTTCCCGTAGCTGTATTTGTGAGAACAACCTTTAAACTCGGTACGAAAGCGCGGTCCCGATTGTAAACGTAACCCCGCAGTCTAACTTTTCCGTTATTGCTAGAATCCGGGGTGGGTGTAACCTGCGGAATTCCTAACTCTAAATAACTTGCGCTTGCTGAATAGTCTTTAGGTTTTATCGTTGCACTATGCCCGACCGCAGCAGACAGTACAATTCCAATGGGAAGGAAAAAACCGCAAAATGCGACTAGTGCCCACCTATTTATAAACCTTGTGCGCGAATCAGAGTTTTCTCGATCCATGCATTTCGAATCAGCCACACGTTTCATAGTTTAGATAAACGATTAATGATTCCACGAATTCTAATAATTCACAATCTTTTTTTCACGAACCGATATTATGGTCAAATTGACATTTCGACGAGCCGGCTCGAAAGTGGAAACATTGTTATTCAAAACCAAAGGTTATGCTAGACTACCAAGCTAAAGAGACAATTTGCGAAAGAAACCTATGGATAAAGACACTTTTGCCCACTATCTAAAGGATCGTTACGAAGATCAGATATCCTGGTATAGAAAGAAGGCAGCCACGAATAAAAATCGTTACAATTTATTTCAATGGAGCGTAATAATTTTGGCCGCAACAGTTCCAGTGCTGGTAACGGCAGGACCGGCTTCAACCAATGAAAATCCGATGATTTGGTGGATAACCGTTGTTGCATCCGTGCTGTTGGCGATTGGCACGGCTGGCGTCAAAGCCTTTAAATTTCAGGAGAACTGGATAACATATCGTGCTACCTCTGAAAGACTTTCGCAGGAAAAGTTTTTTTATGATGGTTCGGTTGGCGAGTATGGAGCAACGGATAACAAAGAATCCTTGTTTGTAAAACGTGTCGAGGCACTCATCTCGGGTGAAAGCGCCCAATGGGTTTCGAACCAGAATACGCAGGGAAGCTGATAGCCAACCTTATGAAATTGCTTCTCCGGGAGAATTCGCAAGAATACATGGAAAAAAACCTTGCCTAAATCCCTCATTCAAAAGTATTATCGGGGCATATATTTAGTTCGGTATTATTTTCCTGATCGGGAATCAAAATGCACCCACCCGAGCTATCGTTGACCAAAAGGAGCTAAGAGGAAAGAAATGAAACAACACGAATGGACAATAATGGTTTATATGGCAGGCGACAACAATTTGAGCGTTGATATGGCGTACGCGATGGAGCAAATTAAAGCATTTGCCGCGGGCGACAGTAGCAGAGTTAATCTTTTCGTCTATTACGACGGAAAATCTGCTGCGATCCCAACACTCTACTGTGATTTTTCGGATGCTAAGAATCCACGACACCTGCGCTCCTTTCTCGTAAAGGACAAGCTTTATCCGGTTGAGCCGATTGCAAATGAAAATGCCGCTGACAAGCGATCGATCTTGAATTTTGTTGATTGGTGCATAAATAAAGCGCCGCACAAAGATAATGGAGAAACACGATACGGGAGAAAAGCAAATCGTTATTCATTGATCTTCTCTGGCCATTCCATGGGATTTCAAGATATTGGAATGTTTAAGGATGAATCGGCTGATAAAACTCTGACGATGGATGAGATGAATTGGCTGCTTCAGCGCATAACGAAGTCACGACATGAACTGCTGGAGGAAGTCAAAGACGAGAATTATGACGATGAATACTACGCCGCAGCGACTACCGAAATTGTTGGTCAAAAACTTGATATTCTAGGTTTTGACAGCTGTGTAATGGGAATGCTTGAGGTCGGCTATCAATTTAATAATGTTGCGAAAACGATGATCGCGTCCGAGGGCAGTGTGCCGAGCGCGGGCTGGACCTATGCAAAAATTCTCGGAAACCTTGCTTGTGATTCTATTGAAACGCCGATCAACGAAGTCACGGCAAATTTTGTCAGTGAGTTTGTAAGGAGTCAGGATTCTTATACGATCGGCGGTGTCGCCGTCGATATGGCGGCATGGGATCTAAGCAAACTAGACGGGTTGAACGACGAATTTCAGGCCTTGGCAGAAACTCTTTTCAAATGTTTTGACAACAAAGGCAGCACATTATACCGCCAAATGGAGCGAGCACTGCTTCAAGTGCACTGGAAGTGCCAGTCTTATATGCTTGAACAGAATGTCGATCTCGGCGATTTTTGCCAACTCTTGAAGGAAGAATGCGGTTCGCTAATGAAAGAAATCGGCGGAGATAGTATTCCGGTTTTGGAAAAGATCGAAAAGCACTGCGAAGGTGTGCTCCGCGAACTTAATAACGCAGTTATTCTTAGCGGATTCAGCGGAGGTAAATATCAATATTCTAATGGAATTTCGCTCTTTTTCCCTTGGTCGCAAGCAGCTTATGATGTTTCGCGTGAAAACTACGAAGGACTGCATTTCGTCGCAAATACGGGAGCTGGTAGCAGTTGGAATAAGTTTTTGCAAAAATATCTGAGCGAAGTTACATTCCGCACGGCACTTCAGCCAACGAAATTAGGTTTTGAGCCTGCCCCCATCGTACTCGAATCCTTTGCTGCGTCGGCATCGGCATCTACGGATTCTAAGTTGCGATATTATTCCTACGAATATCAAGATATTGAGATTCCTAACGCCGTAGCAACATTCTCAACCCAGGTCTCGGCCGCAGCGATGAAAATGGGCGGTCAGGAAGGCTCTAAGATGGGCGGTCAGGAAGGTTCCAAAATGGGCGGTCAGGAAGGCTCCAAAATGGGCGGTCAGGAAGGCTCCAAAATGGGCGGTCAGGAAGGCTCTAAAATGGGCGGTCAGGAAGGCTCCAAGATGGGCGGTCAGGAAGGTTCTAAAAT
>JBBKXN010000011.1:0-3688 GCA_037969475.1 Pyrinomonadaceae bacterium
GCCTTATTGCGGTCGTTGTCAGGCGTGATGACCGCGCCCTTGAGGGCAATTCCGGCAAATAAACCTTTTGCTCGTGAATAAGAAAGTATTCCGGCATCAAGCGTCGTATTGGTCGTTGCGCTGGCGGTTCGTCCGACCGGACCGGCTGCAACACTCGCTTCCCCGCCAAGCTCAAATTTATCTTCGAGCAGACCTTTGAGACCATCTTCGTTCATGATCAGCATCACATAATCGATCTTTTGTCCGCCTATCTGAAAACCAAAACTACCGCCGCCGATCTTGAAGAATGCCGGCGCACTCCAACCCGTCGCCGTGCGCCGCGAATTTACACCGATGCCTCCGCGACCGCCGATGATAAAAGCGGCGTTTACGACACCCGGAAAAATAGCGACCGCTTCGGCTTTTTCGAGCAGATCTTTGGGAATTGCATTGTCCGGTGCTTTCATTATTTCGTTGAAAACAGCTGCCGCTTCCGTCGAAGTTTTTCCGGCTGCTTTGATGTCTTTTTTATTTTGTTTAGAATCCGTCTGTGCCGGAATAATCCCCGCAAATAGAACCAACGCCGCAAGCGCCAATGTAAATTGTGACAACCGATGCCAAACTAAATTTTTCATTTTCCTCCTCTTAATAACTCTTGGTATATATTCGATCTCTGCCGTTCATAGCAGTTCATTTCTTAGTCTGCTCCCCGTAATGTTTTTGCAGTCTCGTTTCGTATTCACGCGAGATCTCGGTGACTTTATCGAAATCGGGACTCTGCTCGATTTGCTCGCACGAAAGCCCTACATCGACGTTTCTCATCGCCCAGTTGATCTCTCCAACCCTTTCGGTCGAAATCAATACGTGTTTTCCGGGCAGGATACGACTTGTATCGACACCAATGTAACGAAGTGTCCAATCTTCGGTTTCGAGGAAAAAATCTTCAACATCGCCAATTTCACCGTCAAGCGCGGTGATACTATAATTCGCTATTTCCTGCATACTTCGCAGGTGAACGTCAGGCGCGGGGGCGGGTGCGATGGCGGATTGAGAAGTAACTGATGATTTAACAAATGCTGCCGCAGCGTTTGCGGATTCGAGCTTGGCGGCGGTCAAATTTGGGCGTTCATCCCAGTAATATCTTTCGCCGTAATAGTCGGAAACCAGTTTTTCCATCTGGCGCGAAACGGGCTGATGTTTATCAATTCCCGGGCTTTCGATGACCTGATCTTTTGTCAGATCGACATGAATCGTGCGCTTTTCGCGGTCGAGATGCGTGATCGCATGGGGCAAAATCAAATTCTGCTTACCTGTCAGCCAGCTCCCCGTATTGGCGACGAGATACCGCACCACCAAACTCGAATCCTCAAAATAAAATTCCTCAATACTGCCGATTTCGCCGTCGGTTGCGATGATGTCGAAACCTTTTAAGTCATTGACACTCTGTAACATATGTTTGCTCCCTTCTCGTCATCAAATCCTGCATTCTCCGCTTATATTTTGCGGTTCGGATATTGGATTCGATTAAATATCAGATATTGTTTTTAAAGTTAGCAAATTGTAAAGTTTTTGTCGGTGCGCTACCGCGCTTATAGAGAATTTGAAAAAGGTGTTTTTAAATCGGCAAAGTTTCTTAAATGAGAAGTTTTACTGATGCGGAAAACTCTGTTCTTCGGCTTTGATAACGGCGTAACACGAGCATGAAATGTTTTCCAATTTCCCGCGGTCGAGAATTTTCATCTTTCCGCGTGTGTATTCGATGATCTCCATGTCCTGAAGGATTACGGCGGATTTATTGACGGCTTCGCGGCGCACGCCGATCATATCTGATAGAAAATCCTGAGTGATTCGAAAATTGTTTGAACCCATCCGGTCGGCGGTCATCAAAAGCCAGCGGGCGAGCCTCGCTTCAACCTCGTGAAATCGAAAGCAAACCGCCGATTGGGACACTTGTGTGAGGAGCGTATGAGTGAACCGCCGCAGGATCTTCGGCAGCTCTCCGCCCGAATCGCATGCTTCGAGAAAATCCGCCGTTTTCATTTTCATCGCCTCACCTTTGCCCTGCACAATGACACGGTTGATCGAGTCTTTGACGCCAAGAAAAACAGCGAGTCCGATCATTCCTTCATTCCCGACGATCCCGACTTCAAGCAGTGCACTTTTTCCGATCGAGGCGAGCACGGAGATAATACCGCTGTTTGGAAAATAAACGTTGTCGATCGTATCACCGAGTTCATAAATATTTTCACCGTAATTTAACGGCACTTTTTCGAGGGAGGGAAACAAACGGCGATATTCTTTGGGAGGCAGAAGAGCAAGCAGTTTGTTGGCGATCGGGGAGTTCAGTTCGGAAGTTTTGTTCATTGGAATTGATCCTTTTTGCGTCCTTTTGATCGGGCAGATTACCGCCCTCGTTATCCCAACGTTCTTTTGCTCTTTCTTCGTCAGTCATTTTTACCTGTTTTAGCAAACATAAATAATTCAAAGGTTTATGCCGTTAATTCGAGTTGGTTACCAATGTTAACGCACAGCAATAGATTCGTCGGTGTGTCTGCACACATACGCCGATCTATAAACTCTGACGAACGGATCTTTTATCTATTGATTTTTTGAGATGTATTTGCCGAGCAGGCGGTCGTACTCATCGCTAACAACCTGGTAGCATTCGCACGCCACCACTTGCAAACCGTCACGGTCAAGCATCGTGATCGTGCCGCGGACATATTTAATTAAATCTCTTTTCTGGAGTCGTCCGGCAGCGATCGAGACGCCTTCGCGGCGGACACCGAGCATATTGGCGATAAGATCGTGCGTCATGATCAACTTATTTGTTTGCAGCAGATCGTGATTGATGAGCAGCCAGCGGCAAAGTTGCTGCTCGACCGTGTGAAGCCGGTTGCAGACGGCGGTCTGAGAGATCTGCGTCATCAAATACTGCGTGTAACGTAATAAAATATTCTGAAAAATGCCGCCCATACCGAACTCGAATTTCAGAGCTTTGGAACGAAGTCGAAAAGCGTTGCCCGCACTCTGAACGACCGCCCGGTTTGGCGTCGTACTACCGCCCATATAAAGCGCGATTCCGACGAGCCCGTCATTTCCCGCCATCCCGATCTCAGCAGTCGAACCGTTTTCCATAATATAGAGCAGAGAAATGATCGATGTCGTCGGAAAATAGAGGTATTCGAGTTGTTCGCCGGATTCGTAAATGACTTCACCGAGCGCGAGTGTAACTGGTTCGAGGTCATTTTTTAAACGATCAAATTCATCGGCGGGGAGTGCGGCAAGTAAATGATTCAATTGTTTGTCATCGGTAGATTTGGTTTTCAGCATAAGATTCCTCCTCAAATCCGAGACCGTTAGAATCGTTTCAAATAAAAGGTTATGCAATCAAATATAGCACAAATGCGTTCATTTTAAGTGTGTTAGCGCACACAAGCGCTCAGACGAGCATATCGAAACGTCAGGTTTCTACTGCCCTGGTATAGGTCGGACAAATATAGTAAGAACCCTTCGATCTATAGGGATTGGCAGATGTTACTTGGCCAAAGCGAACCTATTAGGATATGTTTCAATTCTTATCGATCCCTGACGAAGCAGCAATGCACCGGAAGGATCGCGAACACGCCACATTTTGATCTGCACGAAATCAGCCTATTGCGATTGATTCAAACTCAGTAATCGCCTGATGAAGCATTCTTCAACCAGA
>JBBKXN010000012.1:0-8891 GCA_037969475.1 Pyrinomonadaceae bacterium
GCATTATAGGCACCACCGGAATTCCATGGGACCAGAACGGAGGTAACTGTTCCACTGTCTTCTAAAGCTCTGGATAGATTCTTGGGATGAAGACCATATTCATCGTAAGCATTTTTAAACATTCGCCCCGGAACTAAGATCGCCAAATACTGATCGCCGGCAGTCACATTCATAAAAATGCAACTTGCAAGAGTTGCTCCAATCAAACTGCCGACACCGTGCACCAGATTGAGAATACTGCTGGCGATTTTTTGAAGCATCCCGGTACCTTCCATTGCCCCGCTAAAGACCATCGCCATAAGGACAAGCCAAACGGTCGAAAGCATTCCCTTCATGCCTCCCCTGTTAAAAAGCGTATCGATGAGTTCATTATCGGTTTCTATGACAAAGCCATCATATGAAGTTGTTATAACTGTCTGGTAAAAGGATCTTACGCTTGGACCGTCAGTTGCCATGGAGGCGATCAGTTCAGATTGAAAGATCAGGGCAAATACTGCACCCAAAATCGCTCCAATTAACAGAGCAGGAAGAGCCGGAACCCTCTTGTACACCATAAACAAGACAGCAAGAGGCACTATGAAAAGATGAATTCCGATATTGAATTTAGTCTCAATAACCGAAAGCACCGTATTTATGTCTTCTTGATTTACGCTTCCCTGACCGTAAAAAATACCTAGAACAGTAAATCCAATGATCGCAATAATTATTGCAGGTCCGGTGGAATACATCATATGGCGAATATGCGTGAAAACATCAGTTTCCGCCATGGCGGCTGCAAGGTTTGTCGTATCTGATAAGGGCGACATTTTGTCGCCAAAATATGCACCCGAAATAATTGCACCGGCGACCATTCCAAGTGGAATTCCGAGTGTTTGTCCGATACCGATTAGAGCGATACCGACGGTTCCGGTCGTTGACCAGCTCGAGCCGGTTGAAAGGGCGACGATCGCACATACAATACAAGCGACGGGAAGAAACACCGCAGGATTTATTAACTGCAAACCATAATAAATCATCGTCGGCACGACACCGCTGATAATCCAGGTTCCAATTAGTGCACCAACAATCAGCAGAATAATACTTGCCTGGATAGCCACTCCAACCGATTTGATGATTTGCCTTTCAATTTTTATATATTTAACTTTATAAACCACAATTCCTATAAATGCAGCCAACGCCCCGGCAATCAATAGAGCCAATTGATTAGCACCACCGGTAGCATCGTCCTTATATATGACGATATTTACGACCAATAATGACAACAACGTAAATACTGGTATAAGCGATACTAATAAGTGGGGTTCAACTGAATGATTTTCAACTGGTTTTTCTTGATTCATAGGTTTTTCTTGATTTCGAGACTATACATTAGCCAAAAACACTAAAGAGCCGAATAAGCGCGATACTCGGCCGATTCCTTCCATGTTGCGTGGTCCCCAAATCGGGAGGTGTTTCGCAAACCGTCTGACGAATTTATTCTGAGGCTATCCCGTTAACTACTCCAGAGGTGCTGTCTATCAATAACTATCCCCAGCGGAAGCGACAAATAATGGTTGGTTAGGCGGGTTTTCTGGCACGTGCTTTCTGCTTTTTAACAATAGTTTTGGGCGGAGCTATCGGTCCGGGATCGATCACTGTTCGGCGCTTGAGGTCATACACCATGCCCTTTGTAAGCACCGAGTAAATCATGTTGGTGAGGCCAAACGGTTGTCCATTTTCAGCATAACCGATATGGTTTATCTTAATGGCACTTCCGTCCATCACAATAACCGTTCCCTTGCCAATGACTTTTGCTGTTGTCTCGTCTTTTATCAGTAATCCGGTATTCTCTCCTATTCCAAGACCCAGAATTGCAGGATTGGTTGATATTGCGTTTACAAGGCGGGATATTCGTGAACGTTGAATGAAATGCGTATCAAATATAATGTTCGGAATGAGACCCAAGCCCTTAGTCATTTCTGTACCACCCTTGAGGAAACTGCGAAATTTATTATTTTGAAATATCATTATTTCAGGGATGACCGCTGCCCCCGCTGAAGTTCCCGCGATCACGCACTCACCAGATTGATAACGCTTTAACAATGCTTCATGCAGCGGCGTGCCGCCAATTAAAGAAGATAGGCGAAGTTGGTCACCGCCGCCAAACATAAAAAGCGTGGCTTCGTCAATGATCTTAGCAAGCTTGGCTGATCCTGCGTCCGGGCGTTCTCCAATATGAACGATATGGATTGATGTTGGATTAAACTCTGCGAAGAGTTTTTGGTAATCATGGGCGCGCTCATTAGGTACGTCGCTGGCTGTTGGCACGACCACAATGCGGGCTTTCAAGCCTCCCGCTAATTCGACCATTTCTCGAAAAATTTCCGAGTGCAGCGACATTTCTTCGTTACCGCCGATGGGAATTAAAAATCGAGGCATCAGGCGAGACTCCAGTCTTTGTTTGTTCTGACTGCCAGCATCATTTTCCATTGTGTTTACTGTGAATGTTTACTGTGAAGATATTGCTGTACTATTGAACCATACTATATTACATTCACTGTCATGCCAAAAGACATCCCCTCACGCTGCAAACCAATGCTCGTTTGCCATGCGGGCTCTGCTTCCGATCCAGCACATTCAGACACAACAAAGCACGCTTGCCTCGCCGGTCTTGATGCCATTGCACAAAATAACAACGCGCTTGATGGAGTAATTGCGGCAACGCAGGTGCTCGAGGATGACGAGCGTTTTAATGCTGGAACAGGTTCGAACATGCGCCTTGATGGCAGTATTCAGATGGATGCCTCATGCATGACAAGTAAGGGTGATTTTGCCGCTATCGCCGCCATTGAAAATGTAAAACACCCTGTGGCGGTGGCCAGGCAAGTCTTGCGTACTCCACACATTTTACTTGTGGCAGATGGAGCGACGGCTTTTGCCCGTGCTCACGGCTTTGAGGAGTATGATCCGGCAACACCGGGCGCGCGGAAACGTCTGAGCAAAATTATAAAAACCTCAGGGCAGCAGGTCGGAGAATGGTCACGTGCCGCGCTTGAAAAGTCATGGAACTACAAAACTCCACTGCGCGACATTCTGGGATCCGATACCGTCGGCAGTGTCGCCTGGGATGGGCAAATGTTTGCCGCCGCGCTTAGTTCTGGCGGAATTACGGCAATGTTGCGCGGGCGTGTCGGAGACGTACCTTTACCCGGATGCGGCCTCTTTGCGGGGGAGCATGGCGCTATCGCAGCAACCGGCGATGGTGAATATATTGCGAGATCTATGCTGGCTTACCGCGCTTATCTTGAGCTGGAAGCCGGGAGGAGTCCTGAGCAAATTGTCACATGGGCCCTGAATCAACTCGAACAAGACGTGGATGTTGGAATTATAGTCATCAATCAAGAAAGTTTTGCCGGAGGTGCGCGGCACGGAATGGCTTGGCATGGACAGGGTCCGGAATAATCATGGAAATTTTAGAACACCGTGCCCTTAGAGGGCCTAATCGTTACAGCCGTCATCAGGCTATCTTTATGCTTCTGGATATTGGGGCATTCGAAGAACGGCCCTCCGATACCATTAAAGGTTTCACAGATCGGTTAATTAAACTGGTTCCAACACTGCAAAGCCACGGCTGCTCAATTGGCGGGGACGGCGGGTTCATAACACGCTTGCGGAGTGGAACATGGATGGGTCATATCGTTGAGCATATCGCGCTGGAAATGCAGTGCCTGGCGGGCATGGAAGTGGGATATGGCAAAACATTCGACACATCTGCGCATGGGATTTATAAAGTCGTCTATCGCTACCGCGCCGAATCAGCGGGTCTACTCGCCGGGCTGGAAGCTGTTGCACTGGTCGAGGCCGTCGCAGAAAATCGCGACTTTGATATCGATACGGTTATTGCGCGCCTAAACGAATTACGCGAAAATGATTTTCTTGGCCCCTCCACGAGTAGCATTGTCGAGGAAGCAAAGAGCAGAGGGATCCCGGCTCTGCGGCTCAATAATGTTAGTCTTGTTCAGCTCGGACATGGCGTAAAACAACGACGCATTCAAGCCACAATGACCGACAGGACGAGCGCGCTTTCGGTCGAAATAGCCGATGAGAAAACCAGAACCAAAGAGCTCCTTCGGCGCGCAGGGATCCCAACGCCAGAAGGTGCAACTGCTGAAACCTTTGATGACGCTTTAAATATTGCAGACAAGATTGGCTTTCCCGTCGCGGTTAAACCTGAGATCGGCAACCATGGCCGAGGCATCACCGCCCGCGTCTTAAACGAGAAAGAACTTGAAACCGCATTTACCTCAGCACTCAGAATTAATGATTCCGTCATCGTCGAGAAGAGCTTGAGCGGACATGATTTTCGCGTTCTGGTAATTGATGGTAAATTGGCCGCCGCCGCACTTCGCGAACCAGCTTGTGTCGTAGGTGATGGAAAATCTTCTATTGCGGAGCTCATCGAAAACATCAACAAAGACCCGCGCAGAGGAATCGGTCACGAAAAAATGCTGACCGCCATCACGATCGATCACATGACGGAACGGTTGATTTCGTTTAGTGGTTACAAGCTTGATGATATTCTGCCGCCCGCGAAAAAACTTTACCTTAAATCGACTGCCAATATCAGTACGGGTGGTACGGCGCGTGATGTGACAGATGAGGTCCATCAGGATGTTCAATTAATGTGCGAACGCATTGCGCGAATTGTTGGCATGGATTGCATGGGGATCGATATTGTCGCAACCGGGCTTGATCAGCCGTTAGACCGAAGCAGTGCCGGAATTGTCGAAGTAAACGCTGCGCCGGGATTTCGCATGCATCTCGAGCCGAGCGAAGGCAAACCACGTAATGTCGCAAAACCTTTTGTCGACATGTTGTTCCCACAAGGCATAAATTTTGAAGTGCCGATCGTCGCCGTGACCGGCACCAACGGCAAAACTACAACCGCAAAACTTATTGCCCACGCTCTCAAATACAGCGGAAAGATGGTCGGGTTTGCCGGCACCACCGGCGTTGAGATCAATGGCATCGAAATTGTTTCCGGCGATTATAGCGGGCCGGAAGGCTCGGGCATTGTACTGCGTGAACCGACAGTTGATCATGCCGTGTTAGAGGTTGCGCGCGGCGGTATCATTCGACGAGGATTGGGGTTCGATAGCTGCACTATCGGAGTTTTGCTCAATGTAGACGAAGACCATATCGGCATGGATGGCGTGGAAGATATTGAAGAGCTTTCCCTTGTCAAATCTACTGTTATTGAAGTTGTAAGCGATTCTGGTGTTTCGGTCCTCAACGCTGATGACCCTACCGTTGTAGGACTTCAAGAAAGGGCCGGTGGCAAGATCATCTATTTTTCGATGAATCCGAATAGCGAAATGATCAAACAGCATCTTGCTGCCGGTGGAACCGCGGTTGTTTTCAAAGACGGTAACGTCATCATTGAATCCGCTCTGCCCAGCGTTCATGTTATCTCTGCGATCGAAGCCCCAATTACCTTTGGCGGTGTCGCGACATTTAATATCGCCAATATTCTTGCAGCAGTTGCCGCGCTGCATAGCTTAGGGATCCCGGTTGATATGATCCGGACAGGGATCAGCACTTTTCACCCGACCGCCAGTCAAAACCCGGGTCGGATGAATCTTATCGATTTTATTACCTTCAAAGTGATCATAGATTACGGGCATAATGTCTCCGCCGTTAAGGCTCTGGGAAACACGCTGCCGCACATTACCAAAGGACGAAAGATCGCCGTTTCCCATGGAACCGGCAACCGTATGGATGAGGATATAAAAGGATTTGGCGCCGCGCTTGCGGGTATTTATGACCACCTCATTGTAGCGGATGCTGACCCGCGCGGGCGGAAGCCGCGGGAAACTACGGATCTTGTTCTCGCGGGTGCTGTCGGAAATGGGCTTATCAAAGATGAAATAGAAATCATCGATGATCTCTTTAAGGCGGTTGATCGCGCTTTTTCAATCGTACAGCCAGGCGATCTGATCGTTGTACAAGTAGACGAGGTGGGGCCCATGCTCAAGCATGTAATGGACCATTTTGAGCGCATCGTCGGCACGCCTGATATTCCATTGCCTTTGGTGGGTTAGAAATAAAAATCGCTAACATTTATGGACTGAAGGTTATCAAATTTTTTTTTACTAATTTTGGTGCGGTGCGCCCAAAAAAGAAGCCTCTAATGGAGATTTTATATTTAGGTGTTTGCTCAACCACCTAAGAAACGTGTCAACGAAACGAGGGAAGTTTTCGAAGCGGCATTATTGATATGCTCAGTCTCTCAGGACGCCTCAAAGACCAACGCACGCAAAGTCATTTTTCCGCCCAGCTCCTTTTCTAAAACCGCTGCAAGCGACGCGCAAACTTCGTCGGGATTCCCGCCCCTGTTCAAAATCTCGTCATAAAGCGGATTTCCAAAAACCAAACCTCTGGCGAATTGCGATGCCGAGGGAATCGCGGACTCGAGTGATAAATATTCGTTGGACACATCGCTGAATTGTGCATCCGCAAGCGATCTCGTTATTTCATCTCGATCGTGATAAGAAAACGGCGCCCGATAAAACGTTGGGGGATCTTTAGGGAAAAACTTTTCCACCTCGTTTTGTGTGATTTGCGCGAACAAATTCTCTGTCAAGGAATCCCAGGTACTGAAAATGTATGACCCGCCCGGTTTGAGCACGCGACGGACCTCGGCATTCGACCTTCCCTTGTCAGGAAAAAACATTATGCCAAACTGGCAAACGACAACATCAAAAATCTCATCGTCAATTTCAATATCGTTCGCATCGATCACCTTAAATTCCACCCGCTCTCCGTTTTCAAATTTCGTTTTGGCCACATCGAGCATCGGTTGATTCAGGTCTGACGCGATAAGCCTGCAGCTATCCGGCAATAGGTTCCGAAGCCGCCGCGTAACAATCCCGGTCCCGGAAGCGAGTTCGAGTACCGAATTCGGATTGCGGACCGCGACACGGGCCGCCAAGTCATCGGCGAATCCATAGAAAACATGCGGACCAAGAACTGAATCGTAGTACCCTGGAATCGAACCGATAAATTTTGAACCGTGATCTGTCATCGTATGCCTCCTATTTGATTTCGCTCCGTAAAATTCATTCAACTATACACATTTCATTTCACTAGTGTACGCAAAATGTTAAACGGAATCGGCTGATCGTGGCTTCGTAATTTACGATATTAGCGGCAATAATAAGCGATTAAGAAACCCTATCTTAAACCACCCCAAAATGGTGGTCCGAAAATTTTAACAGAATGAGCGTTTCATGGCGTTGTAAAGGTCTGGTTTACAGTAGTTTTCTTATGTGATAATTTCGCTGCTATAGAGTTGTTGACGCCCTGTCAATAACTCTTGTTCATAATCTCAAAAGGGTCATGGACTGAAAGGCGTTGTAGTGGGAGACAGCGCCTTTCTTAATTTTAAATACAAAAAAGAGCGGAGAAATTCGTTATGCTCGTGAAGTTTAACCTTTTGTCAGTTTCGTCAGTGAGAAAAAACAGGAATTCGTGATTTTTCAAATCGCCTCATACCGATAAAAATAGAAACCAATGTGAAGTATATGTGCAATAGAAAAACAGACATTCTAAAGAATGCCTGTTTTTCTATTGATTCTGATGGTGGAGCCGAGGGGGATCGAACCCCTGACCTCATGACTGCCAGTCTCTTTTGCACGATTTGTTTGAAACGTTTCGAGCGGTTTTAGCCGCTTTTGACTGGCTTTTGCGAGTTATTGAAGGGTTTCGATCGGTTTCTCCTGCCTATGAATGTGCAATATCTGTGCAATCCGGTAAAAAGTTTTTTTGCGCCAAGCCCCTGATTAAATATAGAATGGCTGTTATCACATCAATGTTTTGGACGAATCAATATTTTGGAATCGATTTGGGTACCGACCGCGAAATGGTTTTAGAATAAAGGTTATTTCGAAATATAGAGATCATCAACGGTGCAACGGGAGGAATTCGCACAATCGACGGCGGATTTGACGTTTTTAACTTAACGATTAGTAAAAAAGGAGAACAAGGAAATGAGCGAACAAGAAAACACAGAATTAGTAGCAAAAACTTATGAGTTATTCAAAAGTGGAGATATCGAAGCACTTCTGAATTTGTATTCGGACGACATTTCGTGGGAAAACCCCGTGGTAGAGAATACTCCGTTTGGTGGGAAACTCAGCGGTCGTGAAGAAGTTGTAAACTTTTTTGCGGTTCTAGGCGAAAACGAGGAAAATCTGACATTTGAAAGGACGGAATTTATCGCTCGAGGCGACAAAGTTATCGTGTTGGGAAATTTTACGTGGCGAGTTAAATCAACAAATAGGCAATACACATCGAATTTCGCGCACCTTGTCACGGTCAAAGACGACAAGATCACCGGCTTTGTCGAATATATGGACACTGCCGCAAGAGGTAATGCGTATACCGCTGTCCGGGCTGCGTAAGGACAATTATATAATGATCCGCGGTGCGGATTCCGATAAGATTTATGGATAGATAACTTATCATTGACGAAAAAATGATTGCGGGGCGAATTCGACAACGGTTGGTGGAGCCGAGGGGGATCGAACCCCTGACCTCATGACTGCCAGTTCTATTCAAGGGTTTTCTACCGAATACCACTGAGCATCATAGCCTTATATTTGGGAGTTTCCATTACTTGATTAGTCATTCCGTAACACTCCAGGTGTGCAGAGGGTCGCTACATTTCTCGCTACACTAAAACTATCCATTTTTGCTCGGGCAGTTCGCGAGAATGTCGTGAGATGAAGCTCAATAAGCTCTGGGCAATGCTGGCAAGCAAGACGCGTGACTTTGGTTAAAAGACTTATCCAATTGATGTTGAAAATGGCAAAGTGAGGGTATTTGCCAGGGCGAATTAAAGGTTGTAATTG
>JBBKXN010000013.1:0-6473 GCA_037969475.1 Pyrinomonadaceae bacterium
CTTCCAGACCGTCCACAAAAATCTTGCCTTTTTCGTGCGGGGCGTTATCTAGCCGGCAACTGATGACAAGCGTGCCTTTCGGCGGGAGCGGGATCTGAGCCTGAACCATCGCAGACACAGCCAAAGTGCAGCACCAGAGCGCTATAAGAGTCGCATACTTGAATCGTAATGATTGCCGCATAATGCAAAAAGTTGGCACAACACCTGAACGCGCGGGCAGGGAAAACTTGCAAGGGATTGAGCCGCCCCTACCTATTAATACCATTAATACCAGCGCCGCTGATGATATGGCAAATCGCAGCATGTCACCAACGATTATTTCTTAAAATAAAGTACTTCCGAGGTAAAAAGCTAACAATTCCCTTCTGACCGTCGGCGGTCATTCGGGCATTTGCATTCACCACGACGCCTTTTTCTAGGCTGCTTCCCCTCGCCGAGCGGAAAAGCTGTGCTTTTCCGGCAGCTTCCTAGAATTCCTTGCGGCTATGCCGCCGTTCCTGATGGCGGCATAGCCGCCGGGTATTTTATTAAAGCATCTCGGAAAAGCATAGCTTTTCCGCTCGGCAAATCAGAAGAATGAAAAATTCGACGAAATGGTTAAAGAATTTATCTCCAATCAATTTTCAAATGGTCAGTCAACAGAGGCTCATATTCATTCGCTCTATTTTCCCACAGCCTCGCACTTGAGAATTTATAATCTAAAGGGTTTTCGACCAGTCCCGCTCGCACTGGATTCAAGTGAATGTACCCGACCTTTTGCCGAAACGTATCTTCGCCAAAAATATCCAAAGAATCAGGGTGATGCTGCCAAACAGAATGTTTGTGATTTCGTGCGCGTGTCTCGCCTCGCAGCTTGAATAACGATCTCTCGAAACCGTTTTCTTTCAAATACTGTATGATTCGCCTTGCCGCAACACCATTGAGCAACCGAAGGGCATCACTCATCTCTTTTTCTGAGTAAACGAGCAGATGAACGTGATCTGGCATGATCACATACGCAAAAATAAGTATTCCGTGCTTTGAGCGAACTTCGCTGATTGCATCACACAGGATCTGTTTTACTTTGTCAGTGCGAAAGATCGGCAATCGATGATGTGCCACCGAAGTGAAATAATATGCAGGAGTTGTTCTGGATATCCGGAACATAAGCAATGGCGGCATAGCCGCCGGGTTTTTTATTAAAGCGCCTCGGAAAAGCATAGCTTTTCCGCTCGGCGAAACAGAATTGGTCCAGATCCAGCGATTTGTCAGCATTCGACTTTCCAATAATACATACTCGATTTTTTTTCCATAATATGAAGCTCAAATGATTCTGAGCAGGGAGCCTGAGCTGCTCCATAACAAACATGAAGAGGCAACAAATGCTCTTCTCTTGGATGACAAAATCGTGCTTCAGGAGCCGCTGCCCACTCAATAAGCCTCTTCTCCCTTTCTTGTTCCTGGTGATCTTTACTGCAACAAGTGTTTAGCAACCATTCTTCAAATAGTCGATTTTTTTCTTGGGATTCTTCTGTGGCAGGTGAAAAGAAAGCTCTCAAATTATGAAATGAGAAACCTGATCCAATGATAAGTAAATTCTCATGCTCTAATTTCCGAAGGGCCTGACCAATACGGATGTGATCAGATGGGTCGAGGGATCTTAGAAGGGATAGCTGAACGCACGGTATATCTGCTTTAGGATACATTATCTTGAGCGGGACAAAAACACCGTGATCAAATCCTCGTTTTTCGTCTAGCACCGCTTCAAAACCCATATCCTTTATTGACCGATATACATCTTGTGCTAACGATGGGTTGCCGACACACGGATATTTAATGTCGTAAGACTCAGGAGGAAATCCTGAGTAGTCATAAATCAGCGAAGGATTTTCAGCGGAAGTGATGGTTGGTACATCTTCCTCCCAGTGCGCGCTTATCACAATTATCGCACTCGGCCTTTGAATCCTTACCGCGAGGCTTTTCAAACAGCCAACCATCTCAAAATGACCTTTATCCTCTAAAAGCGGTAAAGGCCCGCCTCCATGAGACAAAAACAATACATTCATTTACTTTTCGGTTCCCTGTTTTCTAAGAATTCTAACGCTTTCCATCACCGGCCAGTGGGGTTGGTTTCCATGTAATTCGGCGTGCCAACGCCGCACCGGTAAGTACCTTGGTTAGCCATCTTTGTTCGCTAGACCCTCAAGAAACTGCTGATAAAGTTTGGCAGCAAGAGTTGGGCCTTGGCATAAGTCCGTTTAGCGTCTTTAACAGTTAAATATTCATCTATCTGTCAACTCTGGCGCCCTACGGTTGAATGAGTTGTTGTGCCTATGCCGCCTTACGTTATAATTTTTTTTCTCACTCACTGAGACCGCCTCTGGTTATGCGGGTGAGCGGTTCATTCACATCAAATTTTTTGACCCGAAGCTTTTTGATGCCCGCCGCGTTCATCCGCTCGATTTTCCCTTTCAGATTCGCATCCAAAGAGGTTTCATCCTCAAACAAATAAATTCCGCCCGCTTCACCGGCCTCCCGATCTTCAATCCACACCTTGCTGATTAGACCCGGGACATTTGCTATCCTGTGAGCGAGTTCAGAATATTCGGCCGCCAGTTCATCGCCCCACGGGCCGGAAAAGCGATAATCCATTTGCAAAAGTTTTACGGCCATAAAAATCTCCCTCTCAAGATATTGAGATCTACATCATCGCGATACAGCCGGATTGACATGGGGCAAAATTCGTACAACTCCGGGTTAAGAAGACAAGTTTTAAGAAAAACGCTGGTTCGCGCTCGTTTCCAATGAATTGTTCTCGTTAGTATCTGCGCTTTTCCTTTTCAAAATTGAGCGTGCGTCGCAGCGAAGGTGACGTAATTTCAATGATCCTGTCGCCATCTAAGATGATAACGCTTGCCCATTCGGTCTCTGTATATTCATTAGGCGGAAAAATTGCGACAACTCTTTCACCCACTACTTTTTCATGTGCTTCGTCAAACAAGATCTCTCGCTCAATGATTGTGGCAGCATTTTGCAATTCCGACCGAAAACACCCCTCGGCAGCTTCGGCAGAATCAAATTTAGCAGGAGCATAAGATAACTTCATACCGTCGTAAAATACGTAGCTTCTGAAACCGCCACCGCCACTTAGTCCTTCACCAGCATCTATGCATCTGCCAAAAGAACCAACAGCAAAGCCCCAATAATGGTCATTCCATACAAACGCAGCAACTGTGCTAAAGACCAATGCTAAGGAAAAAACGGCGATGTAAGAAAGGTAAAAAGCAAAGCGTTTCATATTTTTTGGGCCGAAAGCAAGAGTTCAGCTTTTCCTAAACACGATAAAGTAAAATAAAAGTTCCCGTAAAACTGTGAGACGGCGAACGCCGCGTTCATCGGCTTGACTAGTGCGACGGTTTGTTACGCAAATTTAATTTTCTCATTGCTGAGACTGATACTTAGCCGATTATTTTTTATGTACTCGAATAGAGCGTAGGCGGGGGTCTCCTCACTCGCATAAAAAATGTTATCCAGCTCGCCAAGCGCTTCTTCAAGCTCCTCGTCGTCAGGATCCATTCTCTGTTCGATCAAATCTGGATCTAGAGATTCGATATTTAGAATATTTATTGATTGTTGAGCCAGTGCGGCTAGCTCATTGCAGCCTATGTTACTTAAACAATTTACGATTATTGGAGCATATTCTACCGAAGAGTTATAGAAAAATTGACTAAATCCTCCATTGTTTATCTCTCTCTCGAATGCTTCAATAGCTAAAATTGTTAATTCCACTTCGGATAATATTTCACCTCTTCCTTTTCGGGAATCTAAGGCAGCTTCAAAAGCTAAAACTATTGAATCGATTCGATGTGTTTTTTGTAATTGAAGAAGCGCATCAACACTCTGACTATCATATTGATCCAAAAATTCATCACCTTCTTCCATGTTAACTCCTTATTCTATTAGCGTAGCGCCTTGCTTAACCGGGCGCGGCGCATAACAGGAACCATATGTATCTCGCTCGCCGCGCTCCGGTTGATGCAGTTGTTAGGTGGTCGTTTCAAATAAGCTACTCATTCCTATATTTGCCACCACCGCATCAAAATTTCTTCTGATCCTTTAGCCTCGTCGCTTCAACTATCTGACGAATCGCGTCAATGACCATCTCGGGTTGATCGTGGTGAATCATGTGGCCGCTCCGCTCGGCAAACATATGCTTGCGTCTGCTTGAACAGCGGGCAAGTTCTTTTTGCATTTTTATGCGTAATTCTTCTCCTTTTGGCGCTAGTGAACGCAACTGCGGGGGATAATCCTCAACATTGTAAGAGGCTTTCCCACGCGATAGGACAACAAGCGGAATCGTCGTGTGCCATTTGGCTGCCTGCATCTCAGCCTGGCTCTTTGGCAAGTCTATCTGTTCGCCGCCAAATTGCCCCATCCCTCCGCTGGCTTCCATCTGCTTTCTGATCTCTGGCGGCATCATGGCTATCCACTTCGCCGTCTCTTCTTCGTGAACCGAATCAACCAATACCATACCGACTACGCTTTTAGGATAAAGGCTGGCATACATACGCACGATGATTCCCCCAAAAGAGTGACCGACCACGACCAGCGGCCCGGTTTCTCCCGCTTTGGTTAACAGAGCGTGTAAGTCTTTGGCGATTTGCGAACTGGTTCTGGGCGGTCGCGGCGGCGGATCACTTTTGCCCAAACCAGCTCTGTCATAGACACAGACGCGCGTGAACGTTGCTATTTCAGGTTGAATGTTGGTCCAGGTTTCAGATGATGAATTTAACCCGGCCTCCATAACTACAGTTGGGCTACCATTAACAGCTTCGCCCCGGCAATTGAAATGCAGCTTATGGCCTCCCAAATCAATCAGTTTATCAAGCGAAGTATCCTGAGGTGCATTCGTAGTTTGGGGATGTAGGTAAATGCCCTGGAAAGAAATTGCCAAGGCCGTCAATAAGCAGGTAATGGTTGTTCTATGCCGCATCTCACTCCTATATTCACTCACCCAACATGGACTTCACCGGTTCGCCGAAAGTGAGTGCAAGACAGGGTTAGGCGTCGTTTTAATTGGGTCGCGGATATAGACGCTTCGTCTCTGCTACCGATCGGACTACCAGCGTCTCCAGAACCTTCAGATCGACATTGGCGAGGCGCCTGATGTAGACACATACCTTCCCAATCCTGTGCTTTCCCAGCTTGGCCAACAAGTCGTCGCGACCTTCGAATTCCGCCTCGATGTAAACGACGATCTCCCGTCCCCGCGCGGCAAACCCAGCGAGAGGGGAATCGCCTTCGTGACCACTGGCGTACTTGTAGTGATAGCTCCCGAACCCGACGATGGTTGGCCCCCACATCCTGGGTTCTTGCCTGGTAACTCTTCGCATGAGAGCAACCAGCATCCGGGCGTCATTCCGCTGCTCCTCGTTCGCGATGGCAGCAATGTGACTCTCCGCGCTGACTTCTGTGGGTTTGGTCTTGGTTTCCGACATATGCACCTCCGAACGACTTCTTTTTGACACCTAACGGCCGAGATGACGTGCGGCGTAACCGCCGCCGCTAAATTCCGGGTTCAACGGACAAGACCAAATGCAAGTCGCTGTTTCGCCCTCACGCCCATTTATTTGTTATGTTTGCCTGTATCTTTAGTAAGCCGTTCGCCTGCTTAAACCTTGAGTTGTAAAAGATTTCGCCAATCTCTGCTTATTCCACTCCCATAAATTGCCAAGCCTTTGGAAACAAACGCCAATGCCCGTCGACGTGAGTCAGTCCCTCGAAAGCCATTCCTGTGCTTTCGCCCGGTTTGACGAATTTGAAAGCGTAAATAGTCAAATTCGGTTTTAAGTTGTCAGTCGAAGCTAAAGTGATCAGCCCTGACGGAAACTCTGCTGATTCGCCTGTAGAATCGCGCATTTCTTCCGTTGTCGCCGAAAATAATTTCAATTCGGTTTGACCTTCTTTCGGTGCAACTACCGCATTGCCGCTCGACCAAAGTTTATCGAAATGAGTTTCCGCACGGGCAGCCGTGCTCTCATCTATGTAAAACGCACGGTAATCTTCTTTTGTCGGGCGCAGTTCCATCGTCAGTTTTTTGTTGTCCGCACCCGGCTTCATAAACTCTTGAAGCATCGCTTTCGCGCCGTCTTTCGTGGCTGGAAACTTCTCTGAGATTTTTTGTTCGTTGCCGCAACCCGTTAAACAAATGGCGACCAACGCCACAAATATAAATGTTAAAGTGTTTTTTTTCATTTCATTTCCTCCAAAATTAATTACTCGATTAAACGATTAAATTAAGAAAACAAACCCCAAGCAAATGTCAGGATTCTGTTCATTATAACTCCCGGTGTCTAAGGTCAAAGAAAAACATTACGCTTGAGATGGCATGGCGCGAAACAGCCAGCACGCAAGTTAAGAGTAAAAAGACACCTCGATAACTAAGTCGCTGTTTCGCCCTGATGTCCATTTAATTGTTCGACGGCGCGTTAAGG
>JBBKXN010000014.1:0-4009 GCA_037969475.1 Pyrinomonadaceae bacterium
ATTGCGGACGCGATTACGGGATTCCAGAATTACATAAACGGCACGAGTGCCCCCGGTCTTGCACTTTATCTTCAATTTTCGCCGAACGGTAATCGTACGGTTGAAGAAGCCGGTACACAGGCATTCGCAACGGTTGAGCCGGGACTTTATGTTCAAGACAGTTGGGTAGTTCGTCCAAATTTGACGCTGAATTTAGGTTTTCGGTGGGAAGGGCAGTTTCAGCCGGACCCGATAAATACGCCGCAAAACACCAGATTCGGTCAGTTTTTGAACGATCCCCGTTTTCCGTCAGACGGCACAATTCCTGATTTTACTGATGGTTGGCAGCCTCGAGTTGGCTTGGCTTGGTCGCCAGGCGATGATAACAAAACCGTTATTCGCCTCGGAGCGGGAATTTACTATGCTCGTATTCCAGGTTTGGTCTTGGCTGGACCGAGAAATACGGATGGTGTAATCGCCGGAAATATTTTCTTTGCTAGCTTCCTTTGCGGCGGCGCAGGTTTGGGCGGATGTCCGGCATTCCCTGGAATCGTTCCGACCGCTGGATTTACTCCTTTCAACCCCGGTGTTGCGGTGTTTGAACGTAACTTTAAGAACCCTCGAACGATTCAATACAGCGCAAGTGTCGAACGCGAAGTTGTCAAAGACTTGAACTTTTTGTTTGCATATAATTTTGCGAAATCGACCCGATTAACTCGGTTTATTGATCGAAACGATGGCAGATTGTACGGTTTACCGCAAAGCGAAGGACCATTTACTAGGCCAAACGGTTCAGGTATCGGCGAAATTCGCTCGACGGAAAGTTCAGCACGTTCGCTTTATCAAGGTCTTACATTTGGGTTAACCAAACGGTTTTCCAATTACTTTCAGTTTCAATCGAATTATCTACTTTCATGGGATAAATCGGATGACGATAATGAACGTGATCCATTTACATTCCGGTATGCTGATCCAAGAAATCTGACACCGGAGTATAACTGGTCAGACCGCGATCAACGACATCGTTTCAATGCGTTTGCAACTTTCTCGCTTCCCTATGAAGTGACACTGTCGCCGATCATCCAGTATCGGTCAGCGCAGGCAACATCGGTTGTAAACCGGACACCTTCGCCGGGAGTAATCATTAAACGAAACACTTTGCGTCTTGATAACGCATTTTTCACTTTTGATTTCAGAGGCACCAAAGCCTTTAAGTTTGGTGAAAAAATGTCGCTTGAGGCAATCTTTGAAGCGTTTAATATTTTCAACAATCGCAATCAAAGAAGCCTGCCAAGGCCGTTGACCTTTAATTTTGACGGAACTGTTTCTGCCGGGTTCGGTGAGCCGCGACAGATTCAACTTGGAGCAAGATTCAAGTTTTAGATTAAACGGCTATTCGTGATTTATCAGCCTCGGCCGTCGTTGGCCGGGGCTTTTTCTCTTTAACGATAGATCGTGGATCGATAACGCAAATACCAAAATACCTTTACGAATCGATAAGCTAAATTGACGGATTATTTTCCGGGATTGACACCTATGTAGCAATAGGTTTATAGTTTTGCTGATGGCTGGAACTGCAGAACAAATTTTGGATATCGCGCAGGACTTTATTCAGCAGCGCGGCTTTAATGCATTTTCATACGCCGATATTTCTCGTGAGATCGGAATAAAGACTGCAAGCATTCATTATCATTTTCCATCGAAAAGCGACCTCGGGAAATCTTTGATTGAGAGATACAAATCTACGTTTGCTGCGTCGCTGGCGGACATCGATGCACAGGGCGATTCCGCAAAAGACAAGCTTAAAGCCTTTGGAAATCTATATTTTGAGATTCTGCAAGATGAAAAAATCTGTCTCTGCGGAATGCTTGCGACCGACATCGAGACTTTGTCGGTCGAAATGAAAACTGAAATCAGGGCGTTTCTTGCGCAAAATGAAGCGTGGCTCGCGCGTGTTTTTCGAGAAGGCCGAAACGACGGTTCGATCACGTCAGAAGGGAATATCGAGTCTCGTGCAAAGATGTTTCATTCCTGTCTTCATGGCGGGATGCTGACATCTAAGGCGATGGGAAGCGAGGAACGTTTTGTAGTGATCGTTCAGGAATTACTAAGATCGAGTTGCTGATGGTTGATTCCTTTCAAATTCCACCTACTATATAGTAGGTGGAATATTAATTTCGCCAAAAAGAGTCTAAACTCCCTATCTATTTCTTAACTTTTACCTTTGCTTTCTGCCAAGTTCTTTGAGAATCGGTTGTAGCCGATTTACCGCCAAATCATGTGCCTGGATACCGCAAGTTGCCAAAACTCCGTTGTGGTTTTGAACATCCGGCGTGTTGTATGTAAAAGGCTTACCGAAAAGGTCGGTTAATTGTCCACCGGCTTCTTTCACAATTATTTCCGGAGCGCATGTGTCCCAATGTTTGGTTCTTGGTGAAAAATGCATATAAAGATCGCAAACCTTCGTCGCAATGAGACCAATTTTTAGACCCACGGAGCCTCGACGAATCATTTTTGGTAAACCAAATTCCGTCATTATCTTATGCATTTTCGGACTTGGGTGATGTCTTGAAACCGCCAAAAGCATCTCGGAAATCGACGATTTGCCCGAACATTCGAGCCTTATTTCCGCTTCATGTTTTGCAATAAGAAACGCGCCGCCGCCTTTTGCAGCAAAGTACAAAGAGTCATAAAAAGGTAAAAAGACGACTCCCAAAACACTTGTGCCATTAATAGCCAAGCCGATTTGTACTGCAAAATCGCCGTTTCCGTCAATAAATCCTTTCGTGCCATCAAGCGGATCAATGATCCAAACTCGCTGTTTAGACAATCTTTCCGCGGTATCAGGCAATTCCTCGGACAAAATTCCATCGTTAGGGAATTTGTCGCGTAATCCCGCAACAATAATCTCGCTAGCTCTTCGATCCGCAATCGTGACGGGTTCGGAAAAATTATCGGCGCCGATCTTTTCTTCGGTAATAAAGCCGCTTTTATAATAATCCAGAATCGTATTTCCAGCCTCACGGGCGAGGGTAATTGCGGTGTTGAGTTCGTTTTTGAACATTATTATCAACTTACCACATGTGACTCCGAAAAGGTTTCAGCAAATTAGCGAGCTTAATTAGAAGATTTATGATTTAGGTAAAAATGCCATAAAAGCCTTGCCGCCACGGATCGGAGCGGTTTCCATTTCCGGGCAATTTCAATAAACTCTTCAGAGTTTGGACGTTTTTCGAGTTTTTGCATTTTTTGCCAACTAATATGCAGCGCAAGATCGCCGACCGGCATGACGTCAGGACGGGACAACGCCATAAGAAGGTAAATATCTGCGGTCCATCTTCCAATTCCTTTTATTTTCATAAGTTGGGTGCGAACATTCCCGTCGGGAAGATTTTCAAGGCTTTCCAAATCGAGCGACTTTTCATCAACCGCTAATGCCAAATTCCTTGCGTAACTTGTTTTTTGCCGGCTGAAATAGACTGATCTCATTTGCTCAACAGTCAACTTAAGAATCGACTCCGGAGTAATCAATCCAAAAGTTTCTTCACATTTTTCAAACGCGGCCCTTGCCGACGCGAGCGAAACTTGCTGTTCCAAAATAATTTGGATCAGCGTTCGAAAGCCGCTTTCTCGCTCCCATAAAGGTGGCGTACCGTGCAATTTCAGAATATCGGCGAGATTGTCATCTTGATCCGCAAGTTTCCGGCAATTTTCGGCAAGATTTGCTTGATCGATCTTCAAATTCATATAAATTAATGCTCTCCCTTTAACTACTTTTCGATAAGGTTTGTGCGCGTCAGCTTTTATTAGGTAGATTTATACCTAATCAAACGCAAAAATTAATAATAACATCCGTGAAGATGACCAAAAGCGCCAGTATAACAATGTTGCACTTGTAACAAAAAGTTTTGCATAACCAAGTCTGTTTAGGTTAAACTAATCGTGGAGGTTATCGGCTGTGAAAAGACGTTATTAGCAAAGTAATTCCTTTTTGCAGTTATTTTAATCAATAGAATTAATTGATCATAAC
>JBBKXN010000015.1:0-85061 GCA_037969475.1 Pyrinomonadaceae bacterium
TATCAACGAGCCAGTGGATCCTGATCTGGATCTCGAGCTCGGCGGAAAAGGACGCATCATCAGCCCTTCCCTTAGCCAGTCGCAGCGAAGGCAGATGTTCCTAACTAATTTTGAAGCTACGCCGCAGTTTGTGGAAATAATTGCCGGCGTGGCTAATGATACCTATGCCGAACCGACTCAATAGAGCAGTATCAATCATCATCAGTTGCAGGTGAGGGCGGAGGCGCCTTCGCCTGCAACTGATATAATTATTATCGAAGCAAGACTTTGGGGGCTTACAATGAAATTTATCTTCTACATCGTAATTACTATGGTTTTTTCATTACAAATAACGTGTTCATCCTTCGGACAAGACAAGGCTTACGAACAGACGAAGTTTGATAGAAAACCATTTCAAAAAAGTTTGCATATCATCCGACAACCGAGGCAGGTTGATAGGACGGAAGAATACGGCAAGAACATCAGATCGAACACAAAAATTAGGGTGGTTGATAAACAGGCCGGTAAATATGAGTTTTGGTGGATAGGTCTGGATGGGAAAGAAAAGATATTGCCGTATCAACGCGCAGATGCACTAGAAGCAATAGTTGCGGCTAAAGTTGAAAAAAATAGATACGGAAAGTTTACTTATACGTATGATTTAAAGGTTTTGGATTCGAGTCCGATCTACTTTAGAAATTTTATAGTTCAAACATTTGGCAGTAACTTCGAAGTTTTGAAACTGGACAAGGAGCGTATTCTTTTCGGGGAGATGTCTAGTGTCAACGAGTTTGTCGAGGGAGTTTGGTTAGACTGGGCATATATGGGAAGCGCCCAAGATCGAATCCACGGCGGAGGCTCCATCAGGTTCTACCTTTCTTCGGACAGCCTTCCTGGGGTCGTAAATTGCAAGGCCGGAGGTGGTGAATTTGGAATAACAACCAAAATTGCTGAAGAACCTCCTTCCGAACTTGAGGAAGAAATTCCTGTTAATACTGACTTAGCAAGAGGCTATACTTTGGGACCGGATGCAAGGCTGAAGAATTTTTCTCCGCCTGAAAAAATAAAATATCTTCTCGATAGTCTTGCGAAATTTCAAGAAGCAGGGTGGATGACCGAGGGAACCGCGAAGAATTACGAGCGGATCCTCAAACGAAACGATCTAAAAGGCACTTTTGAGAAAGCGAAGAAAGACCTCGCCGGTGGGTTTATATCAAACGAGGTGTTTCAAATAGTTGAAGGCTTGAATCAGTAGAAGCCGTGAATCCACCTTACGACGAAAGCAATTCTCCGGCACCACATTTCCACCTTCGATTGCATGATCTAAATCAAAAGGGGGAGGGCAGAGACATATTGCAAGGTGGGATCGATTCAAACATCAATGCATTTGACGGAGCGCCGATATCTCCTTCTGATCTCGCAAAAACAATGATTAATCGCGGGGAGCCAAAATGAAAATTATCCTCTACATCGGAATTATCCTAGTAGTTTCCATACAAATAACATGCACATCTTTTGGTCAAGAGAAGGCCTATGAACAGGCGAAGTTTGAAAGAAAACCATTTCAAAAAAGTTCGCATTTGATCAAACAACCGATTCAGGTTGATAGAACCGAAGAATACGGCAAAAACATTAGATCGAATACGAAAGTTATTGAGGTTGATAAAAGAATCGGTAAGTATGAGTTTCGGTGGATTGGTCTGGATGGGAAAGAAAAGATATTGCCGTATCAACGGGCCGATTCCATAGAAGCCATTGTATCAGCCGAAGTTAAAAAAGATAAGGATGGTACGTTTACATATAATTATGATTTGAAGGTATTGGATTCGAGTCCAATCTACTTCAGAAATTTTATCGTTCAAACTTATGGCACCGTATCCGCCGATTCACAATTGAAAAAAGAAAAGTTTTTGTTCCTTCGAATGTACCCTACATACCTCTTTAAGGAAGGCGTTTGGTGGACCTGGGGGTTTGTAGGAAACGAGCAAGATCGGATCCACGCGGGCAATTCAATCAAGTTTTATCTATATTCGGATAGCCCTCCGGGTGTTGCAAGTTGCAAGGCCGGAGGCGGTGAATATGGAATAACAACCAAAATTGCCGAAGAACCTCCTTCCGAACTTGAGGAAGAAATTCCTGTTAATACCGACCTGGCAGAGGGTTATACATTGGGTCCGGATGCAAGGCTGAAGAATTTCTCTCCGCCTGAAAAAATAAAATATCTTTTGGATAGCCTGCCAAAATTTAAGGAAGCCGGGTGGATGGCCGAGGGAACCGCCAAGAATTACGAGCAGATCCTCAAACGAAATGACCTAAAAGGCACTTTTGAGAAAGCGAAGAAGGATTTCGCCGATGAATTCATTTCAAACGAGGTGTTTCAAATAATTGAGGGTTTGAGTCAATAGAAATCGTATCGATTAACCTTTACGATTTCAGGTAAGTTATTTCATCATTAATCCACTGCGTCGAGGGGTTCCGATCTGCAACAAAAAAAGACCGTCTGAAGAATCTAATTCTCAGACGGTCGATCATGTTTTTCTCAACAATTATTTATCGTTATCTTTTTTCGTCGGTTCGTTGCGCCGTTTAAGCTTTGGCGGACCTGAATCGCTAGTACCTTTATCGGTATCGGTCGAATCGGTCGTTGTTGAATCAGCTTCCGGCTGGCGGCGTTTTAATGTCGGACGCCCGCTGTCTGTGGGGTCTATACTGTCCGGCGAGACGATTCCGGCGTTTGAGATTCGCAATAGATGCGATTTTACTCTTTGAAATTCCGATGTGCTGATTATGTATTCTTGTTTTTCCGCGAATCTTGCAACAAGCGCGAGGCTTTCGTCGCGGCGTTCGATCGATTGCGGGTGCGATGTAAAAAGTTTTGAAAATGAATTTGGCTTTTTCTTGTTTTTCGAAGCAAGTTTTTCAAACATTGTCGCCATTCCGGTTGGGTCATAACCCGACGCGTATAGATATTGAACGCCAAGCCTATCGGCTTCTTCTTCAGCTCCGCGGCTGAATTTGAAGAATGCAAGAGCTTGTCCGAGTCCGGCAGTGTTTTGAAGGATCGCTCCACCGATTCCGCCTGTGAAAATGATACCTGCCAGAAGACCGTAGTTAAGCAAAGTTCCTTTGCCTTGATTTTCCATTGCGTGTCGGGCAGCAACGTGTGCGATTTCATGCGCCATTACTCCCGCGAGCTCGGCTTCGTTATCTGCCGCTACGATCAATCCCTTGTTTACAAAGAAGAATCCGCCCGGAAGCGCAAAAGCATTTACCTCATCGCTGTCGATCACTTTGATTGTAAAAGGAATTTTCGCATCCGAATTCAAAACGATATTTTGTCCGACGCGGTTAATGTATTCGGTGATTTTCGGATCTTCAACCATTTTCGCCTGCTGCTCAACCTGTGCTGCAAGTTGTCTGCCTATAGCGATTTCTTTCTCGCGTGATCCGCCAAGCCATCCGGTAAAACCATCCCAGCCGCCATTGATATTCCGCTTGCCGATCTGTGCCGGGTCCTCTTTCTTCTTCAATCCGGAGGTTCTATCGACCTGATCGCCGTCATCATCCTTGTCATTTTTCTGTGCGAAAACACCTGGTGGCGCTATCACAACAGCACTAAACCAAATCGATAAAAATAAAAAATACGCTCCTGCTTTGCGAATCATCTTTTTCTGCCTCCAAAATCCCTTTCTGTCCGGAAATCTGATTGTAACTCTTACTTTATTTGTAAACAACGCCTTTTATGATGCGCTTGTAAACAAAAAAGTTGGTGAAAAGTATTAACTCCTCTAGAATCACAAAAAAAAAGTAAAAATTACCCGAAAAAGGTTTTACACTTGTTTAAAACCTGTTAAAATAACCTTGGTTTAGTGTTCAACTCCCCTTTCTGATTGATACATCGATTAAAAAGGTTTTCGCACTTCCCGCCAGCTTCGCAAACATAAAACATAAAAGTAAATATAGCCTAATAATAAACAAGGGTAAAATGAGTCGCATTCAGGAAAAAGTAAAAGATCTGATCGAGGTTCGGAAGTACGAAAACGTGCACGATTTCTTGGCAGAGCCGGCGAAAACACTCGAGGGGTATCATTATACTCCCGTCACCTCCGAGTTGATGGTCAATTGGCTTGACGCCATATCTACGGTCGAAAGCGGTCGTGGTACGGCAAAAGCATTGGCAGGATACCGCGGGGTTGGAAAAAGCCATTTTCTCGCGACGCTCGGCGCCATGCTTGCGCATCCTGAATTGAGGGCGAAGGTTGCAGATTCGCACGTTTTCGCGAGTTTGCATCATCTTAAACGACGCCATTATCCGGTCGCCTACGTCAGACGCGGAACTAAAAAGACCTTTACCGAAGAACTCATCACGGCGATCTGTCATGCAATGGGAGTGGATCCCGGCCAGGTCGACAGCGACATCGAAAGTTTGATCAAAACTGCGGCAGCAAGTGCGAAAGAGCTTCCATTTGTAATACTTATTGACACGGATCTTGAGCGTGATACACGGGTTTCCCGCGACGACGGAGTTCTCCTCGGCGAACTCGCGAGCACCGCGAAGATGTACAACGTTTTTATCGGCGTGGCCTTAGACGATGACATTACTGATGCCGATGGCGTGAATTCCGCAATCGCGCGCACCTACACAATTGATTACCTTGATCAAGAGCATCTTTATCAGATCGTAGACTCTCACATTTTCCCGAAACACAGACATTCACAGCAGCTGATCCAGAAGCTCTACCAGGAGTTTCGCGATACGCTTCCAAACTTCCGTTGGAGCGAGCAGCGTTTTAACGCGCTTTATCCTTTGCATCCTTCGATTCTTGAAGTAGCGCCTTTTGTCAGATTCTATGCTCCGAGCTTTGCGCTGTTGAATTTTGCTTCAAAAGCGGGAAAGCGTATTCTCGGACGCCCCGCAAATTCTTTGATCTCGCTGGATGAAGTATTTGACGATGTTGAAAACTCTTTGAGGAAATCTGAGGATCTTGCCGAGTCGTTTGAGGTCTATGATCAGATTCTCGACACCGTAATCTCGAAAATTCCGGTGATGCAGCGTTTGCAGTCAAAACTCATTCTAAAAGCGATGTTTATTTTATCGCTTGACGGCAACGGGACGACCGCCGGAGAGATCAGCGAAGCGATGCTGATCTACGATATTGCCGATCCTAAAAAGAGCATTGATGCGACGTCTGAGCTTCTCGAAACCTTTACATCTGAGTTTCCGGAAGGGATATGGCGCAAGGAAGAAGATGGCGCGGAGACGCGTTTTGGAATAAAGGTAAGCGGCAAAGACGATCTAAATAGTGCACTCGAAGAAGCGGCCCGCGAAATTTCATCGGACGTAATTCCAAAGGTATTAAGGCGGCTTGCGAAAGATAAATTCAGCGACTGGAAGTTGTACTCCGAACTAGATGCCGATCTCGTCGATTCCATGGAATGCGAACTTTCCTGGCGGGGCGCCACACGACGGGCAAATCTAGTTTGGAACTGGAATGGCGAGCTTTCGGAGTTTTCCCATGATTCGGAAGGGGCGGGCGGCGTAGATGCACGTATTTTCATGAATAGCTGCGGCGTCGAACTCAAGAAAGAAAGTGAGACAAATGACGGATGCCTGGTTTCATGGAATGCAGCTCCATTAACCGGTGAAGAAGTTGAAACTTTAAAACGTCTTTTCGTGCTTTTAAACGATGCTACCTTGCGAGATGAATTCGGCGAACAGGTCAGAGCGGCGGGGCATACCCATTTAGTATCAGCCAAAAAAATATGGGACCGCATATTCTTCTCGGACGCAACACTCAGAGTTAACGGCGAAAAATATAAAATTTCAAGTGATCTCGCCGGAGTGCCGCTATTAAGCGACGTCGTTTCGAATCTGCTCTCTAGTTTCTTTGACGGGCAGTATCCTGAGCATCCGGTTTTCGAGCGAGCGCTTGGGATGAAAGAGGTTTCCACGCTCGTAAGCGACCTTTTTAGCGGTGCGAGGGTGAACGTAGCCGAAGTTCAAGCTCTCGCGAAGACCTGTGCTTTACCGCTGGGTTTGGTAAAGCTTGTCGATGAGCATTACGTTTTGGTCGAAAAAGATGAGCTCGCAGAAATTCCGATCGCCGCAAAACTTTTGGAGCAAGTAGAAGCTCGCCAAAACGAAAATATCTCGCTCAACGAGGTTTATAAGCAGCTCCTTGAGAAGCCTTATGGATTGTCGAGAGAAGCCCAGCATTTAATGCTCGCCGCACTCGTTGCGCAGCGCCATATAGAATTTGTTACCGTCAAAAGCGACAGGATCAATCATCGTTCTCTTGACTTAAAGATAATCTGGGAAGACATTGCCGGAATTGCAAAGCCTTCCGATGTACTCTTCGATTACGAAAAGCTTGCCTCGTGGGCGCGCGCGCTGACCGGACAAGACGATTTGGAGGCATTTGATTCAGGAAGTCGGCGCAAGGCAATTAACGATGCATTAATTCAGTGGGTTGAAAATTGGCTGGAAATCGGGGTCTTGGATCGGTTCAACGAAGTGCCGGACGAGATCTTAAACACAAAAATCTGGCACGTTTCAACACGTGTTGAAAAGAGTTTCGGCGTGATCTCGAGGATGCTCACGACATTGCGAGATGGTTCACTTTCTCTCGAAGATGCGCTCCAAAGAATCGCTGAAGCATTTTCCGATTCGATTGGGGAATTAGCTGATCGAAAGGAAGATCTTCGGGTTTTACAGGATTTTATTGACGGCACAGAAAAACGCCAGCGAATCTGGTCGTACATTGCCATTTGCGAATCGACTCAGAACGAAAGCATCGAAAATTTCCGTGCGAAATTGGTCAGGCTGATCCATGAAAGTTATGAAACGCCGAGCATTCAATTGAATCGGGAGCTCAATGATCAATGGGAAAATTTTCAAGAAAAATTTTCGGAGCACTTCGCTGTGCGACACAATGCGATAATGAATTCTCAGCAGCTTCGCGAGGAGTTTGACGAGATCCTAAAAAGCGACGAATGGTGGGAGTTTGAGTGTTTGTCAAAGCTTCCGATTTTTAAGGATTTGCACTGGCAGAAGGCGCAGAAGATCGTAAAACGTTTTCGTGATCTCGAATGCAATTCCGATGTAAAAGCAAATCTAAAAATGCACCCATTCTGCGCGTGCGCATTCAGCTTGACGAAAATGAGCGAGCTTGCCAAACTTTCTCACCTTCTCTCGCAAACAATTGATATCGGACGCCGGAGCTATCGACAAACATTAAACACAATACGGGAATTTCTCACAAAACTGATCGAAGAATCCTTTGAAAACGAAAAAGATCAAAGTATTAAAAAGGAAGCGGATAGCTTGATATCGCTTCTAAAAAGCGGGAAGCCGGACGCCTTTTCGAGCACTCAATTAAGCATTCTTTATACGTTAATGCTTTCGGAATCAACATCGACCTCGATCGATATTTCCTTTCCTGAAGAGGGCGGACTTTTCACTTCTGAAGAACTACGGGCTCGGCTCAATGCGTGGTTGGACGATCTTCCAAACGAACCGATTCTTCTGAAAATTTAAGAGACAAATCGGATAATACTTTTTTGGGCGAGAGAAATTTTATATTTATTCTTTTGCCGTTTCTTCTATTTATCTTAAACTTCAACAATGGAAACGGTTTCGATAATTGGCGTTGGTCGCGTTGGTGGCGCGCTCGCTCTTGCGCTCTCGGAAAAGGGCTTTAAGATCGTAAACCTCTTTACAAAGAAAAATGGCGGGTCAGGAAAGGTTCTCGCCGGACTCGACCCGACTCCAAACTTATTAGATTCATCCGAATACGATAAAATTTCCGAAGATATCGTTTTTATCACAACGCAAGATCCCGAAATTTCAAAGGTGGCTGAAGATTTAGCGAAAGCGCTTCATCACGGTGCCCAATATGTTTTTCACACAAGCGGCTCGCTATCATCTGATGTACTGAAAATCCTCGGTGAAAAGGGGATCAAGATAGGTTCGATCCATCCGCTAACGTCAATAAGCGAGCCGATTTTGGGTGCAAAACGCTTCAAGGGTGCTTATTTTTGTATCGAAGGAGATCCTGAAGCAGTAAAACTTGCGGAAAAGATCGTCCGCGATCTCGCCGGGAAACCTTTCTCGATTCCAACGGAAAAGAAATCGCTGTACCATGCAAGCGCGGTAACCGCCTGCGGGCATTTTATTGCATTGATCGATGTTGCTGCGGAAATGCTCTCAAAGTGTGGGTTATCGCGGGAAGATTCAAAAAAAATTCTGATGCCCTTGATCGAAAGCACGGTAGACAACCTGAAGGAGCAAACTTTGCACGAAGCTTTGACCGGAACATTTTCCAGGGGAGATATTCAAACCCTCGATTCTCATCTAAAAACGCTTGTAAGAAATGTCTCAAACGAGGAATTAGCAATTTATATCATGCTAGGAAAACGATCACTGGCACTCGCCCGCCGAAGCGGATTGCCGGATTCAATGATCTTAGAAATGTTTGCGAAAATATCTGAGTTTGACGAAAATATCGAACAAGTTCACCGCGAATAAAAACATTCTTGAGGCAACAAGCTTACCTTTTTTGGGCTCTAATGCTAAAATATCATTTACTAACAGTTAGTAAAAATTGTCTGTATATTAGCGAAAATGGGTAAGAAAGCGGAAGAATTTAAAGAAGAGCGACGGATATTTCTCGAGCACATTCAGAAATCGGGTTTAAGGAGAACGGCTCAGAGAGATTTGATTCTTGAAGTGTTTTTAAAGACCGAAGAGCATCTTGCCAGCGAGGATCTTTACTGGCTTGTTAATAAACAAGATCCCAACGTTGGGCATACAACCGTTTATCGAACCCTAAAACTATTGACGGAAGCGGGGCTTGCGAGAGAGGTAAGGCTTGGAGACGGAAGAACTTATTACGAACATCATTTCGAACACGAACATCATGATCATATGATTTGTACGGAGTGTGGCAAAGTTATTGAATTTTTCTCTGCCGAGATCGAAGAGCTACAGGACGAAATGGCTGAGAAGTTTAGTTTTAAGCCGACTCACCATTCATTGAGGATCCTGGGAGTTTGCAGTGAGTGTCAAAAGGTAGCGAGCGAAAGGAACCGGGCAGCATCGGGTGCGCAGCCGAGAGTGAGAGTTAAAACGACGGTCAACTAAATATAAATGGGTAAAGTAATAATAAATTTTGAATCAGAGGGACTCGAGGGCGTTGTCGCGACAGGCAGCTATTTAGCCGACGCCGCAAGGCGTTTTGGCATTAGATTTGAAATGGATTGTCTGGACCCGGAAACGCCGCACGACTGCGCGATGAAGGTTTCCGACGGAATGTCAATCCTTTCGCCTCCGACCAAAACGGAAATGGAACAATTGACGGCCGCCGCACGTAAAAACGGCGAGCGCCTAGCGTGTCAAACAATTATTGAGAAACCGGGAGAATTAAGAATTATGTCCGTAAAGAAAAAGGAAGAACCAAAAGTGGAAGATACAGCAGAAGAGTTTAAGAAAGAATTTGAAGAAATGCCGTTGCCGAAGAAAATTGCTTCGTTAGTTGAGCTTGAAGCGATCGCCTTGGGCGAAACATTTTCTTATGTGTTGAGCTCGCCTTATCAAGCGGTTGGCAAGGTAATGGATGTCATGGCAGGATTTGGGTTTAAGATGGAAAAGGCGGATGAAAAAGCAAAACGTCCGGCCGAGCATCAAAAAACCGAAACAAAAAAAGCTAAAACCGAATCTAAGAAAACTTCGCGGAAAACTTCAACAAGGAAGAAATCGGGGGCGAAGAAGACTACATCTGCGAAACGTAAGGCGGCAAGTGCGAAAAAGAACGCGGGGGAAGATGCGGAAGACGGCAGTAAGAAGGAAACTAAAACCGATTAGCACAGAAGAAGCAAATCGCTTCGATGTAGCGAAGCGGGAATCTAATTGCGAATATTGAAAGCTCGGCTCTTTAAATTAGTGGATAATAAACTGGAGCATAAAAAAACCGGCTCGATAAAAGAGAAGACGCAATACGGCTTAACGTTTGGCGTGATAGCGATGATGCTGTTTGTCGCAGGATTTCCGATGGTAGTCATATTTTTCTTTGGGATTTTTGCCTATTTTTTATGGAAAACCTTTTCCGCCACGCCTCAGAATGGTGTACGCCAAATTTTCGAATTTTATTTATCTGCAAACGCGATTATCAGGGATGATGAGCGGACATGGTTTGGCTTTGAGGTTCAGGAAGTTATTGCGCAGGGCGAACGCATCTTACGCGCTATGCATGGTGCACCTCCTTTGGTGTATTTCTCGCTCGGCGCGCTCTATAACAAGATCGAAAATCACGAAAGTGCCGTAAAACACTTGTCATTTGTAGTTGAAGACGAAAATGCCGGTGAATCGAGCTATGTCCACGCCTCGGCCGATTTAAGAAGCTACGTAAAGACATTAAGAAAAATTGAGCAGGAGCCTACGGACGCACCAAAAATGGCGGCTGCAATTCGCACCCTGGAAAGAGCCCGGAAAAATCGTTCGAGTATTCTTCTTGAGGAAAGTCGGGAAAAAATTCGTGAATCAAATATTGAAAGAAAGAAGATCGCGGAAAATCGTGACAATACGTTTCGGCAAATTTCACATTCTTCAGATGAACATGTTCATCTGAAGTCGGTCACTGATAGGAGAGTTCCGGAAAATGAACGTCATATCGCGGCGGATGATAAATCACAGGCTGTGAGGCGAAAGCCGGTGCAGCGAGGCGGGCAGAAAAAGCGACAAACAGAAGACGATCTATACTCAGACCGCAAACCGATCACGGAAGTGCTGCACGATATCTACGATAAGAATATTCAATAATCCTTTCCTATGCTCACCGCAGAAATAATTGCCATCGGCTCCGAACTTCTGACGCCGGAAAAATCAGATACTAATAGTCTTTGGCTGACCGGAAAACTCAATGATATTGGCATCGAGGTCAAACTTAAGACCGTAGTTGGTGACGATGAGCTGCGGCTTGAAGAAACGATCCGCGATGCTGTAAGCAGATCGGATATTGTAATTACCACAGGCGGGCTTGGCCCTACTGAAGACGATATTACCCGCAGAATCTCCGCACGTGCGATCGATCGAAAACTTATTTTCCAACCTGACCTCCTCGAAGAACTTCGGGTAAAGTTTCGTTCATTCGGTAAGGAGATGCCTGAGAAAAATAAACAGCAGGCATTCATGATCGAAGGCGCAGAAATTCTTCCAAACCCGTGGGGTTCTGCCGTAGGAATGTCAGTCGAAACAAACGGTAAGTATTTGGTGGTTTTGCCCGGCCCGCCGCGTGAAATGAAGCCCATGTTTGGAAATTATGTTTTGCCAAAACTATCCGAATGCGCAGGCGAGATCTTCGTCAAACGACGCTCCATCATGGTTGCAGGAATGGGCGAATCGGCAATGGATGAATTGATTGCCCCGATCTATACAAAATTCAAAAACCCGCAGACCGCGACGCTTTTTAACAAAAACGGACTTGAAGTACATTTGACAGCTCAGGGAAAGTCCAAAGCCGAAGTCAATTTGCTTCTCGATGAATTGGAAAAAAAAATCACCGGCAAACTCGGTATCTCCGTTTTCTCAACGAACGGCGAAACAATGGAAGCGGTTGTCGGGCAATTGCTCACAGAGAGAGGAGAAACGCTGAGCGTCGCGGAAAGCTGTACCGGCGGTTTGATCGGACATCGTTTGACCGAAGTATCAGGTTCGTCCGAGTACTTTTTAGAAGGCGCGGTAACTTATTCAAACGAAGCAAAGATCAGGACATTGGGTATTTCAGAAGATCTATTAACAAAACATGGTGCTGTCTCGGCTGAAACTGCCGAAGCTATGGCGATCGGAATGCGCAATTATGCAGCGACCGATTATGCGATTTCCGTTACGGGAATTGCCGGACCGACCGGCGGAACCGAGGAAAAACCTGTTGGAACGGTCTTTATCGGTTATTCAGATACGGACCAAGTGGATTCGCTAAAAATCAATTTGCCGGGCGACAGATATCTGATACGCTGGCGTTCGAGCCAGGCTGCTTTAGATTACCTTAGAAGGAAAATATTAGATAAAGATGACAAATAACGTTGAAGAAAAGCTGAAAATTCCAGCAATTGGTTTGATAGTTTCGGGAATCCTAAACGCGCTTTTGGGTATATATTTTATTATTTCGATCGTTGCCCAGGCGGCAATGGGGCAATTGAATCGACCGTTTGCAAGCGAAACCGAAAAAATTGGTTACTATTTGGGATTCTTTGGAACCGGTGCCTTTGGTTTGTTGGCAGTTATCGTCGCACCGGTTGTTATTTTTGGTGCCGTCAAGATGATGAAGGGCGAAAAATACGGCTTGGCAAAGACCTCCTCCATATTGGCAGCAATACCATTACTCAGCTGCTGCTTTCCGGTGAGCATGGCGTTTGGAATCTGGTCATTTATCGTGTTGATAAAGCCTGAAGTAAAGGAATATTTCCAACGTGTGCAATAGATTTGGTATTGTTAACAGACAACTCTGATTAGAATCTTTATGTCATTTGTAAAAGCCGCCGCTCTTATCTTACTCGTACTTGGGACTTTTGGCGTTCACGGGCAAACGGACGAGAGTCCGGAGGATGGCAATCCGCCAAATTGGTGCCGGAATGGGCATTTCCCGGGGTATAAAACAGAATTTCGCGTTTCCCGAATTACGGGCGCGAAAAATTCGAGAAGCTATTTTTACAAAGACGGCGGCAAATGCCCGGAGGGTAACGACTGCCGGGAGATAGCTTATGTGATTGCGGGTGATGAAGTGATCATCGCAAAAACTTATGGTGAATTCTCATGTGCCTGGTTTCAACCCAAAAAAGGAAATGCAACCGTAGGTTGGATAAAAACGGTTGATCTTGCCGGCATTGAAATCGTTGAGCGAGACCCAAAAATTGATATGTGGGCCGGGAGTTGGGTATACGGCAGCAGTAATATCGAAATAAGAAGAGCGCGGGGAAACGAGCTTTTAGTTAGCGGAAACGCTTTTTGGCATGGTTTTGGCGACAACATTCATATCGGCGAGGTAGCCGAACGTGGAAGGCCCAGTGGTAACCGTCTGAAATTAGGCGGGGCCGATGAATACGATTGCCGCGTCCAGATGCAGCTCATAGGGCGGTATTTAATCGTCTCAGATAACCGACAATGTGGCGGCGTAAATGTTACTTTTGACGGCGTTTATAGAAAGAAGTAGGTGAGCCATGGCAATAGCTACTCAGAGAGCAGTTGTCTGAAGATCGCCGGATCGACATTTCCACCGCTTACAACTACGCAAACTTTTCGATTTCTAAACTGCGCTTTGTTTTCAAGTATTGCGCCAAGACCCAAAGCCGCAGTCGGCTCAACCTTTAAATTTGCTAAACTGAAATTCAAACGCAAAGCTTCTTTAATGTTTTCCTCGGAAACTTCCAAGATCTCCGCCACTCCGTCTTTTATTATTTCCCAATTGTGAGTGCCCAATGAAACCGTCCGTGCGCCATCCGCCACGGTCATCGGTTCAGATTCGTTTCTTACGATCTCTCCCTTTCTTAGCGATAGAGAAGCATCATTGGCGAGCGTTGGCTCTGCCCCGACGAGTTTTGCTGAGTTACCGCTTTGGCAAAGACCTTTTGAAAGTCCTGAGATCAAACCTCCGCCCCCGATGGGCACTATTACAAAATCAAACTCTTCGTTGTAAGCGGCAATCTCCTCGCCGAGTGTCGAATTTCCTTCGATGACAAGCGGGTCATCGTATGCGCTCGCCCGATACGCATCTGGAAATTCGTCCATCAACTGCTGAACTCTTTCTTCGCGTCCCGTTATCTTAACGTCAATTAAATCAGCCACCGCACCGTAATTTCGTACGGCCTCCACCTTCACTTTTGCGGAAGTCTGCGGCATAACGACGTGACATTTCTTACCCAGAAGTTTGCAGGAGAAGGCAAGAGCTTGTCCAAAATTGCCCGAGGACGCGGCGATGATGTGATCATTCTCAACATTTAAAGCGACGTTGTAGGCGGCGCGAAACTTAAAACTTCCTGTATGTTGAAAAGTTTCTGAAGCGATCGTCAGATCGACACCTAAAAAAGAGGATAGTTTCTCCGCTTTTATAAAGGCTGTGGGGCGGATCTCATCATGTAATCTTTTCATATGGCTATAACATAAACGCAAATGGGGTCGCCCTTTCATGAAATGGAAATTTGACACGTATTATGGTACGTTCCCAGACTATTTTACAAATAAGCCGTCATATTTCGTCAGTTCTATACTTCTATGATTCTAAGAGATTTTAGATAATTTGTCGGCTGTTGATTACTATAATGCTGGTCAGCTTGCCCTTGGTGCCAGGGCAAGCTAACCTTGAGTTTCTCAATGTTCAATTTCGTATAATATAAATACACAACCGTTCTTAAAAATGTCTTAAATTCGGTTAGTTTTAGATTGATTTGTTTGGCGGCTTCAAAAGTTTTTCGTCCCATCAGAATTGTGTCTACATTTGCCCAATAATTTTTTATGATTTCTGCTACTTAATCGCTCCACATTATCCAATCTACCGAGTCATCCACTCGAGCGAAATAGTTATCTAAACTGTTTGCTCCACCGAATGTCACTTTCCGCATCGTAGCTACACCTTTTTATTCAAATTTACCATGAAAAAATTCTTTGCGTCCCTTGCTACTTATTGTCTTTGCGTTAAAATTAGAGGATGACTAGAGCAAAATTTGGAATGATCGGGCTTGGCGTAATGGGCAGGAATTTCTTGCTGAACGTCGCGGACAGCGGATTTCCTTGCATCGGATATGATCTTGATGGCGAAAAGGTTGCGGCGCTGAATAGTGAAGGCAAAGATTTCGATGTGGAAGGCGTGAATACTCTTCCGGAGTTTCTCGCATCCCTCGAAACACCGCGAAACATTATGCTTCTCGTGCCGGCGGGAAAAATTGTTGATTCCGTCATTGATGATCTTAAACCGCATCTTGAAAAAGGTGACCTCATAATTGACGGTGGAAACTCCCATTTTCCCGATACCGAACGCCGCGAAAAGGCGCTGAACGAAAAAGGATTTGAATTTTTAGGTGTTGGCGTATCGGGTGGTGCGGAAGGCGCAAGGCGAGGTCCTTCGATAATGATCGGCGGAAAAGAGGAAACTTATGCCCGTGTCAAACCGATTCTTGAGGCCGTTTCGGCGAAAGTTGACGGGGAACCCTGTGCGGCACACGTTGGGAAATCGTCAGCCGGACATTTCGTAAAGATGGTCCACAATGGCATTGAATACGCGCTAATGCAGCTCATTTGTGAAACTTACGACGTGATGAAACGGTGTCTTGGGTTGAATAATGAGGAGATGAGCAATGCATTCGAGAGTTGGGATAACGCCGAGCTAAATTCATTTCTTGTCGAGATCACCGCAAAAATTCTTAAGAAGAAAGATGACAAATCCGTGGATTATCTTGTGGAAATGATTCTCGATACCGCCGGGCAAAAGGGAACGGGGCGTTGGACATCGGAAGTCGCGCTTGAAATGGGAATCCCGATCCCGACGATTGATTCGGCTGTTACGATGCGGCAGATCTCGGCGCTTAGAGATTTGAGGCAGAATCTAAGCGAGGTTGGGAAAGAAGAGCAGTCTGAAGAAAAGGATGAGGCTTTTCGTGAAACTGTCGAAGGTTTAACGCTGGAAGAACTGAAAAATATTCTTTTGGGTGCGTTTATTATTTCTTACGCGCAAGGTTTTGCGCTGTTGAAGGAAGCCTCGGCAGAAAAAGAATACGATCTAAATATGGCTGAGATCGCAAAGATTTGGCGAGGCGGATGTATTATCCGTGCCTCACTTCTGGAAGATTTTCGCGCAATTTTTGCCGGGGATAATTCTCTGAAAAATCTGCTCCTCGATACAAAACTTGCGCAGACCGTTTTGGACGCAAAGCCCGACTACATTTTATTTTCGCTAGTTTCGAATATCAAAAGCATTCCAACCATGGCATTCGAAACGGCATTCTCCTATTTTGACGCGTTCCGAAGCGAGCGGCTTCCCGCGAATCTCCTTCAAGGACAACGAGATTTTTTTGGATCACATACTTACAAAAGGATTGATGAAGAGGGAATTTTTCATACCGAATGGGAATGAGCCAGCAGCATCTCTGAATTATACTTGAACTACTAACAATAGCTGGCGAAAATCTATAGGAGGCAATTTTAAAAGTGAGCGAAAAAGCAGGATTTAAGGAAGCATCCCCATTCCAGAACGACATACTGGCTCTCCCGATTACCGACATTGACGCGGTGTCGAAATGGTATTCCGATTCGTTTGGAATGATCGAAGTTGAACGTCACAGTGACAACGACCCGACGGTGATTCTCGAGCGCGACGGTGTTCGAATCGGGTTTTCAATAAATGGGGGCGATCCAACTCAGGATGGCGCAGCGATTCTCGTTTCGGGTATTCAAGCTATAAAGGATGAGTTTGAGGCAAAAGGAATCAAAATCGGAAATTGGCGAATCGATGAGCGTGATGGTAAGAAGTTTCAGGTATTTTTTGTGGTCGCACCCGATGGGCTTTGCTATTACTTTCACGAGGCGATCTGAGATGTTTCGAATTTTTGACGTAATCGGATTTGGTTGCCGGTCAATTTGGCGTTTGTCTGGGATTGCTGAAGTGATTATTCCCCTGACCGTGGGGTTAAAACGATAGCAGTCAATGATTAATTCGGCGGTAGTCTTTTGGTTCGTTAATATTCTCAAAAAGCTCATCCGAAGAGTCGAGGTGTAAAAACTCTATCGATTTAAGAGCTTCGATAAAACGCAATACAGAAACGGAATTCGACGGGGTTGATAAGAGTTGCTCAAGCAACGAGCTCGAACTTTTGACACGAAAGACTGTGCAGAGTTGTTGAAGCACCTCCGATTCGTGCTTTGGGATCACGACATCGGGATCTGATTCGAGCATCCTATCCGCAAGCTTTTCGATGATTTTACTCGTTACGAGCGGCTGATCGACTGCTAGTATGAATGCGAATTCAGTCTCGCAATCCGCCAGTGCAGCGTGAATACCGCCGACAGGACCTCGATTTTCAAAGATATCAAAAATGTAGGGAAGTGCTTCAGGGAGTTTTTCGATGAAATGGGATTGCTCTTTATTTAGGACAACCTTTATACGATCTTCGCAAACCGGTGTAAGTATTTCGACAGCATTTTGAAGGAATGTTTTGCCGTTTATCTCAAGAAACGCTTTATCGCTTCCCATTCGCGAGGATTTTCCGCCCGCAAGAATGTAGCCGGAAAAGTTTCTGTACTCAGTTTTCATCCCAAAAAGAAATGCGGGCAGGATGCCCGCGCTCCGTAGCGCTAAACTCCAACCAATTCTTTACCGTGCTCTTCAGCCAAAATGCGTTTCTCGCCCTTTGATTTTCTGATCTTGACCGCGACGACCTTATATTCAGGGCATTTCGCTTCGGAATCGTGTACATCGCTGGTAATGATATTTACCATTATTTCCGGAAAGTGAAAGGTGGTGCTCATCACGCCGGGCTTTACTTCGTCTGTTAGGCGCGCTTTTATATCGACCTTTCCGCGCGCGGAAATTACGCAGGTCATATCGCCGTCTTTGATCCCGTTGTCGGCGGCATCTTTTGGGTTTATCAGCAGTATATCTTCGGTAAGAATCTCGCCGTTTCCGGTTCTGCGAGTCATCGCACCGCAGTTGTAATGTTCGAGTTCTCGGTTTGTCGTAATGATGTATGGGAATTCGTCGCCATGTTCGACGATCTCTGCCGATTCTCTCCAATCGTGATAGAAAAACTTTCCTTTTCCGCGCTTGAATTCTTCGATATGAATGATTTCGCTGCTCGAGCCATCTTCGGGAACCGGCCACTGCTTTCCGTTGTCTCCAAGTTCGTCCCATTTCACGCCCTTAAAGAATGGCACAATCTGCGATATTTCTTCGAGCATGGTATCCGGAGCATAATCCGGCTGGTCGTAGTCCATGCGCTGCATTACATCGACAACTATTTGTCCGTCGGCTTTTGCGCCCGGAATTGGATCGACCACTGCTTTTACACGTTGGATACGCCGTTCGCCATTTGTGAATGTGCCTGATTTCTCTAGGAAAGACGCGCCTGGAAGCACAACATCCGCCATTGCCGCCGTTTCCGTCATAAACAATTCTTGAACGACAAGCATATCGAGATTGCTTAATGCTTTTATTACTTTGTTTGTGTTTGGATCGGTTTGAACGACATCTTCACCAATGATCCACATCACTTTCAATTTTCCAGCGATAGCGGCGTCAAACATTTCCGGGATCTTCCAACCGCTTCTCATCGGCACATCCGCCTTATAAAAATCGATATAAAGCTGATTTATCTGTGGATTTGTGACATCGAGATAGCCCGCGCCTTGGTGCGGCTGTGCGCCCATATCCGCTGCACCTTGCACGTTATTTTGCCCTCGTAGAGGATTTACACCCACGCCGGGCCTACCGATATTCCCGGTGATCATCGCAAGATCAGCAATTTGCTGAACCGTAAACGTTCCCTGCGAGTGTTCCGTAACTCCCAAACCGTGAAATGACATCGCATTTGGAGCCGTCGCATATGCAATTGCCGCTGCTTTTACCTTCTCGCGTTCAACGCCGGTTATCTCCTCCATCTTGTCGATATCGAGTGCCTTAATACCTCTTACAAAATCATCATATCCCTCGGTGCGGGTTTCGATAAACTGTTTATCCTCAAGTCCTTCCGAAACAATGTAGTAAAGCATCATATTGAGGAGCGCGACGTTTGTGCCGGGTCTCAATTGTAAGAAATGCTCCGCATATCTCGCCAATTCGATCTCGCGAGGGTCGATAACGATCATTGTGACGCCTTTCATCGCGGCTTGCTTCATTTTTGCGCCGGTTACCGGATGAGCATCGGTTGGATTGGCTCCGATTATCAACATGCAGTCGGTGTATTTGATGTCTTTTACGGAATTTGTCGCAGCGCCGGTACCAAAAGACCGTTGCATTCCAAGCGCGGTTGGGGAATGACAGACTCTAGCACAGCAATCGATGTTGTTCGTTCCGATCACCGCACGGATAAACTTCTGCATCAAATAATTTTCTTCGTTTGTGCAGCGGGCAGAGGAAATCCCAGCAATTGCATCCGGACCGAACTCGCTTTTAACCGAGTTCATCTTGTCGACCATAAAGCTGTAGGCCTCATCCCACGAAACTTCTTCAAGATTGCCGTTCTTACGAATCATCGGTGACCTTAATCGCTCGTGATGATCGTAAAACTTAAACGCATACCGGCCTTTAAGACAGGTATGACCTTGATTTACTTCGGCGTCATAAGGTGCGGTAATGCTGATGATCTCGCCGTTTTTGGTTGCCACATCGAGATTGCAGCCAACTCCGCAGTATGTACAAACTGTTCGTGTAGTTGCGTCGGCGTCATTGGTTTTGGATTCAAAAACGTCCGAGATGGCGCCGGTCGGACACGCTTGGCTGCACGCTCCGCATGAAACGCAGTCGGATTCCATAAAGTTTTGTCCCATTCCTTTTACGATCTTTGAATCAAAGCCTCGACCTTCCATGGTCAATACCATTTCACCTTGAACTTCATCACAGGCTCTGACACATCGGAAGCAATTGATGCACGATGCTAAATGCGATCGCATGTAAGGGTGCGAACTATCGCCGTTTCGATGAAAATGGTTTTCTCCGGGCGAATATCGAACACCTGCCATATCCAGCCCGACCCCCATCGCTACCTTTTTGAGTTCGTTACTTTTCGGGTTATCAGTTTCAAATTTATCGGCAGGGTAATCGGTTAAAACGAGCTCGACGATATTTTTTCTGAGTCGTTTCATTTTGTCGGTGTGTGTGTAAATGTAGGAGCCCGCAGTGATCGGGGTATGACAGGAGGCCTGCACGCGGGTGCTGCCATCTTTATCCAGCGCAACCTCGACACTACAGACACGGCACGAGCCGAATGGTTCAAGATTTGGAGCATCGCAGAGCGTCGGAACGGGTTCGGGACCCATATTTCGCCGCAGAAACGACAAGATCATCTCGCCATTTTCGTATTCAAACGGCTTATTATTGATATATGCGATATTCTTTGTTTCCAACATGTTACTACACCTACTTAAAGTATTGCTTTAACTCATCATCAAAGTATTCCAAGGCGTTTTTGATTCCAAGCGGTAAACCGCCGCCAAGTGCACAAAGGGAGCCAATTTCCAAAGTTTCCAAAAGATCGTTAAGCAACTCGCGATCCATTTTTGGTCCGCCGTTTTGGGATTTTTCCATCATTTCCTTTCCGCGTGTTGAACCAATGCTGCACGGAAAACATTTTCCGCACGATTCATCTGCCGTAAACTCAAACAAATGCTCGAGATATTTGATCATCGGAAATTTTTCGGGTACGGAAACAATTCCGGCATGTCCAAGCAAAAATCCTGCATTTGCAAAGCTCTCAAAATCGACGTTTAGCTCATCAATCTTGTGAGTTGGAACGATTCCGCCGAGCGGCCCACCGACGTGTACCGCTTTCACGGGTTCTTTAAATCCGCCGCCAAGTTCGTAAACCAAATTCTTAAACGATGATCCCATTTCAACTTCATACATCCCGGGTTTATTGAAATATGAATCCAGGCAGACCAGTTTTGTTCCTGACGATTTTTCCGTGCCGAGTTTTGAATATGTTTCGCCGCCGTTTTTTACGATCCATGGAACGGCCGCCAATGTTTCTACGTTATTGACGATCGTGGGCTTATCGAAAAGGCCTTTTTGAGCCGGGAATGGCGGTCTGACGCGAACTTCCGGTCGTTGTCCTTCCAATGACGAGAGCAGAGCTGTTTCTTCGCCGCAGATATACGCGCCTGCGCCTTCGATGATCTTAAACTTAAAGCTAAAATCCGTTCCATTGATGTTCTCACCGTGCATACCGACTGAATCGAGTGCGGCAACTGCTTCTGACATTACTTGAACGGATTCGGGATATTCACCTCGTATGTAAACTGCACCGTAATTCGCACCGACAATGTATCCGGCGGTCATAATACCGAATAAAACCAGCATCGGCTGCATCTCGAGTAGATAACGGTCCGAATATGCGCCCGGATCGCCCTCATCGGCGTTACAGACAATAAACTTCTGACTCGAACTCTCATTTCGACATGCATTTAGCTTAAAATGCATCGGGAATCCCGCACCTCCCCGTCCGCGGATCTTGGAATCCTTGATCTGTTCAAGAGCCCAATCTCGCCCTTTTTCGAGAACCTTTGCGAAGAGTTTTTTATACTCTTCCGCTGTCATCGGCAAATCCGTTAAAACGCGCTCACAATTTGAATCAACTGTATAATTATCGGCCAGAGCGGGATTGGAATTACTAAGAATTTCGTCGAGGTGGTTTATCGCATCTCCCGAATAGTTAGTTTCCGAATAATTAAATGCGCTGTTTTCATGGCATCTACCAAGGCAGCACATATACCCTATCTCTTCCGGTTTCAGGAAATTAGACAGCTTTTCCTTAACTTTTGCTTGAGTGCCTGCAACCAGGCACGCGCTTCCATTACAAACATGCGCCTTAACGCCCTCATGCTCTTTTTTCATGAAGTCGTAAAAAGAGGCGGTGCCGTATGTCACAGCATCGCCCATCAAATATTCTTCCGCTAAGGCTTTTAGTTTCGGGTTTTCAGGAGTACCGGTCAGTTTTGCATTCTCCACCATTCGCTCGAATAGATTATTTTCAAGACCTTTTCTTCCCGACAATGCACTGAGATTTTCCGACATAGATCGTTTATTCTAAAAAACCCACTCTGCTAAACTAACTCTAAAACGCGGCCTACGAATGTGCTTCTTTTGGGTTTGGAAACATATCTCTCTCACCCTCGCGTCTCGTCACGCACTTAAAGTCCTTTTCCAGTAATATCTTAAGGACATTTTGCTCATCTGATACCTGATTATGTTCAATACCGATTTCATCCGCCTCGCACCAATTTTTTCCGGCGTCGATCGGAACACGGATCAAAATTTCATCCTCATCGAAACTCGCTCCGACGGTAGTTGCTCCGTCGTCCAGCAAAACCGAATAAATTAAGTTCTGACCACGCAGGAATTGAACCGATTCGGTTACTTTTCCAGTTTGTAATAGTTGTTCGATTTCGCTCATCTGGAGCCGCATGCGAATTGAATTTCCGCGCATTCTAACTTTCATTAATTAATTTTTTTAAAATCCTCTGGCTTCCGGTATATACATTAAATTTCTGATCTCTAACAAAACCGAGAAGCGTTATATTAAATTCTTCTGCTGCCTTAACCGCCAAGCTCGAAGGTGCTGAAACTGCTGCAATTAGAGGTATTCGCGCCATTACCGCCTTTTGCACGAGTTCAAAACTCGCCCGGCCGCTCAGAAAAAGAATTTTGTCATCAAGCGGCAAGTTGTTCTTAAGAAGCTGCGAGCCGATAAGTTTATCTACAGCATTATGCCGCCCAACATCTTCCTTTGTCTCAAGCAGATCTCCTTGCGCATTAAATAGCCCCGCGGCATGTAAACCGCCCGTCTCATCAAAAACGGTTTGCGCTTTGCGAAGTTTCTCCGGCATGGAATGGACATCAAACTCCGGGCCTAGGTGAAACGTATTGTTATCAATAGGTTGCGCGCCCGTGCTTAAGGCTTCGATTGAACTCTTACCACACACCCCACAGCTAGAAGTTGTATAAAAATGGCGCTCAAGTTTCTTAAAATCTATGATTGTTGACTCGATCAGATCGACGCGAACGGTGTTCTTTGGCTGGTCGATCTTTCCGCAGTATTTAATACCGGCTATTTCTTCGGACGATTTGATAATGCCTTCAGTAAAAAGAAAACCGGCCGCGAGTTCGAAATCGCTCCCGGGCGTGCGCATCGTAATCGATATCGCGCGGTTCGTAAATTTACCTTTCTCGTAGAAGCCGATCCTAATTTCAACTGGTTCTTCGATCGCTAACGTGTCATTTTCAGTCTGAACAGTTGAATCAAAAAAGACGCGATCGACCAAAACCTCAGCCTTACCTGTCTCGGTTTTCGTGATTGCGTTTGCCATAAGGGCATTATAGCAAAAAACCTTGCCGGATTCTTAGGGATTTTCGTTGGAGCAAATTTGCAGCCGCTTAAGATTCGATAATTTCCCAGGCGGTTTCGGTTTTCAGGAGCTTACTCATCATAGAAGCGTGGACAGCATGGCCGCTCTTTTCTGCTGTGATTTTTCCAAGCATTGGCATTCCAAGCAGTGCGAAATCCCCGATAATGTCAAGGATCTTGTGGCGAACAAATTCATCCTTAAAACGCAGAGGGTTTTCGTTTAACATCCCCGTCTCAGTAAGGACGATCGCATTATCAAGCGATCCTCCCTGAGCGAGATTTGCTTTTCTAAGCATATCTATCTCGTGTGTAAAGCCAAACGTACGCGCGGAGGCGATTTCGCGTCCGAAAGAGCCATTGTCCAAAACAAAATGAAATTTCTGCTTCTTGATAAACGGATGTGAAAAATCGATGACGCAATCGATTTCAAATTTATCGGAAGGTTCGACCGACATTTTTCTGTCGTCTTGAATAAACTCGACCCTTTCGTTTACGCGAAAATATCGTCGCGCTGCATTTTGTTCGGTAATACCGGCCTTTTCGATGAGTCCGATAAAGTTTTCCGAAGATCCATCCATTATCGGAATTTCGATATTATCGAGTTCGATAAAGCAATTATCGACGCCGATGCCGCGCAATGCAGAGAGAAGATGTTCGCAGGTTGAGAGCACGACACCTTTTCTTAACAGCGTTGTCGCATAGCTGCAATGGGAAATATACTCGGCGCTTGCCGGGATCTCGAAATTGTCCAGATCAGTCCGGATAAAGATATAACCGGTATTTGGCGGTGCCGGTTTGAGTTTCAAGTTTACCTCGACACCGGTATGCAGACCGATCCCGCTTGTTTTTATCGCTTTTGATATCGTTTTTTGCCTCGCCATCTAACAAAAATCAAAAGCAAGGTTCGTGCCGCTTACCTTAAAGCCCAAAATGCTTTATATTTGTAAATTAAACTTTCATTTTATGTTGCATATTAACAACACACGCTTAAGAAATGTGTGGCATAAACGTGACGGTTTGAAGTAATACCAATTTTTATACCAACGATTTATGGCAATTGAAACAGCCGGGAAGAAGCCGATAGCTTCCCGAACACTAAAAATAGAGAATGAGGCGTCTCTCGATCTACCGAAAAACGCCGATGAAACGATCCAAAAGATACTGGCATTTGTTCCAACCGAACATCGCCGCGGCCTTGACCGCCTAAAACTTGTCGATTTCATATCGAATTCGCAGGTTAAGAAGATGGATATTCCAATGCAAGGTGATCTACCGGGCTTATACCATCCAAAAATGCAGAATAAATCTGCCTGGATGGAAATTTCCATTGGCGCGCTTTTGCAGCCGACCGAAGGATTTCTTAAACGCTGGATGGCGAAAACGTCTTTTAAAAGTAATATAGCGGGTTTGATATTTTCCTTGGTGGGGCAGCATTACTATATGACATTGCGGCATTCCGTGAAGAAGGGAAATCTTGAGCCGCAAATAAAGCAGTATGCGCAGAAGAATTTGCGTCAGTGGAGCGAGGAAGAGTCTGAAAACTCTTGGCGGGGACGTTTGTTTAAGCCTTTGCGTCCAACGATGGAGCGCTGGGCCAAATGGTTGAATAAGAAGGCGGCGCAGAATAAATAGGAAGGTCAGCGGCACCATTATGAATGAGTGCTCAAATCAACATGGAAGCAAAACGAGAAACGGTTTTACAGCAAGCGGTTGATCATTATCATTCGTTGATGGAAGATGAGCAACTGACTCAATCTTCCCTTGAAGCTCTTGATAAAGCACTGAAGAGTGCCCGGCTGATTTTCGGTGGGCGGCGTTTATCGCCGTATCTACGACCGGATTTTGTGCTTGAATCCGATTGGAAACGCGTTTCCGCAATTTGCGAAACGATATTTTCTACACTTCAGAAGGTAAAGGATGCAGCCGTGGATTCGCCCGAGCTCCTAGATGAGCTTGGAGTCTCGGAAATCGAACGCGATCTTGTGTCGATTGATCCCGGCTATACTCAAGCGTCGCCTACCGCGCGACTCGATTCATTTTTAACGGATGATTCTTATGCATACGTCGAACTAAACGGCGAAAGTCCGGCGGGGATTGCTTTTGCAGATTCCGCAAGCGATATTTTCCTCGATCTTCCGTTGATGAAGAAATTTCAGGAATCGTATGAGGTGGAGAAGCTAAACGGCCGTCCTAAACTTCTGGAAACACTTTTATCCTGTTATGACGAATTTCTCGGACACAAACACGAAACGAATCCGACGATCGCGATCGTCGATCTGACCGAGCGTCCGACAATAGAAGAATTTAATCTCTGCAAAGAGTACTTCGAATCGCATGGTTATAAATCGATCATTTGTACGCCTTACGAAATCGAATTTACCGACGGGAAGCTTCGATACGGGGATGATGTGATCGATATTGTTTACAGGCGGCTTCTTGTTCGGGAATATTTGCCTATTGTAGACGAATGCCCCGCGCTTCTTGACGCCTATCGGGCGGGCGCGGTCTGTGTTGCAAATAGCTACCGGGCTCTGATTCTGCACAAAAAAGCGATGTTTGCGGTCTTAACGAACGAAAAATTTGCCCACTTGTTTAACGAGGATGAGCTTGAGGCAATCAAGGCTCACGTACCGTGGACGAGGAATTTCCGAAAGGAAAAAACTTATTATTATGATGAAGAAATCGATCTGATCGAATGGACAAGGGCAAATTCTTCGAAACTGGTCTTAAAACCAAACGATGATTACGGCGGTCACGGAATTTTCATCGGTTGGGCATCGAGCGAAGAAGAATGGGATGCAGCAATCGACCACGCGCTCAAAACCGGTGATTATTTAGTGCAAGAACGCGTAAAAACCGCAAAAGAGGTTTTTCCATTTATCGCCGATGATGGAAAGTTGGAAATGCGGGTGCAATTGGTTGATCTCGACCCGCTTCTTTTTAATGGAAAAGTCGGATCAGCGTTCACGAGGCTTTCATCAAGCGAGCTTGCAAACGTATCATCCGGCGGCGGAATGGTGCCGACGTTGATTCTAAAAGGGAAATAACTGCCATCGAAGAGCGCGAAGAACCCCAAATAAATGGGCCTAGAGCAAACTGAATTAGTTGGATGACCAAAACAAAACAAAAAACAAGACTCTGCGAATTGAGCGATGAGTTTTTACAACTCGAAGCGCGGCTCAAACTCGGCGGCGGCGAAGCAAAGATCGAACGCACACATGCGAAAGGGAAGTTGACCGCGCGCGAACGTATTGACCTGCTTTTCAATAAGGATTCTTACCAACAGGAAATTGGTCTGCTCGTTGCCTACGATGAATATGACGGCAAGGCGCCGGCGGCGGCCGTTGTTACATCTGTCGGAAGAATTCACGAACGCGAATGCGTTGTGATTGCCAATGACGCGACAATAAAGGCCGGTGCATGGTATCCGGAGACGATCAAAAAAATTCTCAGAGCGCAGGAAATTGCGATGCGTTGTCGTGTTCCTATAATTTATCTGGTTGATTCGGCGGGTGTGAATTTACCTTATCAAGGCGGAGTATTTCCGGGCCAATATGGCGCTGCGCGGATTTTTTACTACAATTCGATAATGCGCAAATTTTTGAAAGTGCCGCAGATCTCCGCTGTAATGGGGATGTGCGTAGCCGGAGGTGCGTATCTTCCCGCGCTGTCGGATGTGATCCTGATGGTTGAAGGCACTTCGTTTATGGGGCTTGGCGGCGCCAACCTGGTAAAAGGCGCAACCGGCCAAACTATTGATAACGAAACACTTGGCGGAGCGATGACGCACAACGCGGTTTCGGGCGTTGCGCACTATCGAACGGCGAACGAACAGGAATGTATTGAAAAGATCCGAGAATTGGTTTCTGAGCTGCCGGATAAACACGAATCAAAAGTTTCGGTAACCGAACCGAAAAAGCCAAAGAATAAACCAGAATCGCTTTATGAAGTCTTGCCGGAGGACCATCGTCAGCCTTACGAAATGCGTGAGGTGTTGAACAGTATTTTAGATGGCGACAAACTTGACGAATTCCAGGCGGATTACGCAAAAGAAATGATCTGCGGAACGGGACGGGTTCGTGGAATCCAGGTTGGGATAATCGCAAATCATCGCGGAATGGTTACCAGGAAAGCCAAGCCCCCCAAATTTGGCGGGATCGTTTACACTGAATCCGCCGAAAAAACTGCATATTTTATTGAAAACTGCAATCGCCACGGCACACCGATCTTGTTTGTTCAGGATGTTTCCGGTTTTATGGTCGGAGCAGATGCCGAGCATTCCGGGATCATTCGCGCAGGTGCAAGATTTGTCGAAGCGATGGCGACTGCCACCGTTCCGAAACTTGTTTTGACGATCAACCACGCGTCGGGAGCGGGTTACTACGCGATGGCCGGGCAAGGGTTCGACCCCGATTTTATATTTTCATTGCCAACCGGTCGGATGGGCGTGATGGAAGGTGACTCTGCCGTCCAGGCAATATACGGGACGATGCTTGACCGTATGAAAAAGGAAGGCAAAGAACCTGACGAGGATATGCTCGCCGAAATGGAAGCCGTTCGCCAAACTTACGATAAAGAGCTTGATACGAAATACGCAGCGGCTCGCGGTTTTGTCGATGCGATAATTATCCCCGAAAGGCTGCGAGATTCCCTGGAGTTAGCCTTGCAAACAACTCTGAACACGGATAAACCCCACCTGGGGGCGTTTGTCTTGCCGCAACTTGAAAATTGAGTATGGGGGAAGCGCGATGTTTTGCACAAGTTCACGTCTATTTAGCTAATGCCATAGCCTGAACAAGACGCTTAGAAATTCCACGTGCAAGATTTTCCGCGAGCGACCCCCAAGACGTTGTCTCACCTGCGAGTATTACCGTTCCGCTCCTTCTGTCATAAATTTGATAAACATATCGATGTGTTATCCACGACATGGAAACGTATCCAATCTCGAGAATGAGATCCGCCGAATCGTTTTGGCGGACGATATTTAAATTAATATCTTTCCATTCTTTTTTCTTAAGGAGTTCCTTTTCCAGTGCCTGACGCGAGGGTTGGAGCGAGGACTTATTTATGGCAATCGTTTTGGCATTCCTGAGAGCTTCATCATCTGACAAAACGATTCGGACATAATCTTTGCGCGATGTGTTGCCAAAGCTGGTAGGGTTGGCTGAGAGAGGGTCGGAAAGTTCTGAGGAATCCGAATAACCTTGCTTTGAATTGGCCCTCGCCGTTTCATTTGATGATCTCTTGTTCATCATATCTTCGATGATCCGGTCAGAAACGTCGGATTTTTTGAGATCGATCAAATCCCGCGCCGATGTATTAAATTTCGCCGAAGACTCTTTGATCTTCCGCAAAATCAGCTCTTCGTTCAAACCGGCGCGAGACATCAGAACAACTTCATCATTGGTTATAGTCTCGCTTTGGGCCGCCACAAAAGTGAAAAAAACTGATGACAAAAAAAGAGTCAAAATTACCTTCGCGAAGTTCATTTTTCTTCTCCGACCGCCTCGACCGTTATTCCGGTTTTTGTCTCGAGAGTAGGAATCAAAAACTTGCGGTGTTTCTTGCTGATTTTCAGAACCGCAAAATCTTCGTCGGTGCGAAGCGTGAGCCAATGTCTGCGATGTTTCGTAAAACCTAAAGGAATCGCGATCAGCAGCAGCGGAGGAAATGCGAGTCCGGCGGCACCGAGTCCGAGGCCGGTTTTCCAGCGCGGACTCTTTGAATATGAGTATTCCGCACGCGTGATATCTGTATATTTGAGAGTTTTATCGAAAAGGTTCTCCGTCGAACGAATGTTTATAGAATCGCCCGTAAACGTCATAATTGCGGGCTTTTGATCGAATTCGTCACCATTTTGGACAAGCATTTTGATCTTATCAAACGAGGGATTCTTGACCTTTTTTGCCTGAAGATAAACATTTGCGGGAAGAACCAGCAGAACTATTGAAACGAAAAGGCTGATCACCTTGTTTTTATAGATGTTGATCATGATATGAGGAGTTTACGGGACGTGCGGTACAAGGAACCGTCCTCTTGTTACACTTTCTCCGATTGTCACACGTCACCAAGAATTTCTTCAAAGGCGGCACGGATAGCCAAACGATAAAATGTGAGTTTCTCAAGAAGTTCATCTACCGATTCTAGTTTCATCCGATCAGCTATCAATTTAAGGGATTTCTTATTTCCAAGCGGAAGCCGGGTCGAGCGGCCGACAGTAAGCCGCAATGAATGGTCGACGGCGCTTAAGAATTCATAGCCGTCGGAAAGGGACGAATAATTTTCATCAGAAAGGGACTTATTTTTGAAAAGCCGTTTTAAGGAATGTTGAGTCGAACGGTCAGAAATGTCATCCATCACCGAATCTTTCAGCTGCAAATATCGAACCGTGAAATATACATCCTGTAAACTGCCTTCTCCGAATTTGATGTCGATTTCCTTTCCTTGCTTACTGCCTGATTTTTCTTGTTCGAGGCGATCCCGTATCCTTTTAGTTTCTTGCTTTAGCTCTATCTTTTCCCTCTTTGCTGCTGCAAGATGAATGGCATTGCGGCACTTGCGCTCGACATCCTCTGCGAAGTTATCGCCGTTCGGCACACCGCGAAGTTTTACATATGCCAGCCACTCCCATATTGCAGCGCGTTTTTCCAGATAATTTATCAATGCCAAATGTCCGATCACGGTCGCGCCATTTTTGCCGTCAGGGCGGAGGCGTAAATCGACACGATATAGCGAGCCGTCGCGCGTCAGGCTCGAAAGTGCAGTGACAAAGGTTTCCGCAGCCTTCGAATAGACTTGCATGCTGGTAAGACCTCTGACCGGGCTTGGTTTTTTATCATCAAATATCAAAACCAGATCAAGATCCGAGCCATAATCCATTCCGCCGCCGCCGAGTTTTCCCAGACCGAGAACTCCAAAATCAAAGCTCGTAAGATCTTGTCCTAAATCGTGAGAAAGTTTCTTTCTTGCGATTAGCATCGCGGCATGAATGGATGCTTCAGCGAGAGATGTTTGGAATGTCTTGATTTCGGAACGATCGAGCGTTTCGTAAGCATCAAGGGCGGCGATCTCCACCATAAAACGCGCCCAACTATTGCGGAGTACGCTCAGTTGAGCCGGGTAATCCGTTGCTTCTCCGACCAACCGTGTCAGCTCTGTCTTATAATCAGGATTACCGAATGTGGCCGAACTTAGGGGAACGCAAGCGGCAAGTTTTGGACTTGTTGCCAACATTTCAGCAAACGGCGGAGCGATTTCGATGAACAGTTTTAAAGAATTCAGTTTTTCTTGATCGAAATCGTTTACCGCATCAGACTTTTCGATCGATGTCAGAAGCGGTGTAATCTCGTGTACCCTTTCGACCAGATCTTCGTGCCCTTCACGATCGCTGTCAGGGATTTCCTGCTGGAATTTAATATATTCTTCGCCGAAAATACGCGTGAAACAGCTGGTAACGGCCTTGCAATGCTCATCCAGCTGTTTATTAAAATCTGCTACGAAATGAATTCCCATTCTCTGCGCGATCAGCAAACGCTTTTCTATATCATCTGGGATGAAGTGGGTCTGTAGACCATTTTCCATTTGAACATTGTGTTCTAGCCGACGGAGGAATTCATAAGCCTCGAAAAGCTGTGTCAATTCGAGCTCCGTAATGAGTTTTCTATCAGCGACTCTCGACAAGCTGATCAGCGTGTGCGGCGAGCGAAGCCAGGGATCCTTCCCGCCAAACGCGAGTTGGAGTGCCTGCGCGATGAATTCGATTTCGCGAATCCCGCCTTTGCCAAGTTTTACGTCAAATCCGTTTTTTGCATATTTTTCCGTATCGATCTTTTCTTTTGAAATTCGGACGTTTCGAAGCGCGTCGCCGACCGTTATGTCCGACGAGAAAACGCTCGGTGAAACTTTTGCAAAAAATGCATTGTATATTTCTGGATCTCCGGCAGCGGCACGCGAACGAATCAGCACCTGCTTTTCCCACATTTGCGCAGAATTTCCGGTGTAGTAGTTAATTGCTTCATTGAGAGTTATCGCAAGAGCGCCAACTCTTCCATGTGGACGCAGCCGCATATCTACACGATACGCAGCTCCTTCACCTTTTTGATCGCCTACGAGTTTTGCGATAAATTCCGAAAGTTTTACGAAATATTGCTTGTTTGAGCAAACGCCTCGCGAGCCATGCCCCGATGTAGAACCATCGGTGGAGTAAAGAAAAAGAAGATCGATATCGGAAGAATAATTTAATTCCTTTGAACCAAGCTTTCCAAGCGCCACGACAACAAATTTCGCTGGTTTTGAACGATCCTTTTCGTCGATTTCTAACGGAGTGCCATAGCGATTATCTAGTTCCTGGCGTGCGATTCTCAAAGAGTATTCCAAAATCGCGTCAGCCAGGTTTGATATCTCTTCGGTCACTTCGGTTATTGTTCCGAGACGGCGTATATCCTTTAGATATATGCGAATCAATTCGCGTCTTCGAAAACGCGCGAGCAATACATTTGTTTCAAGCCCGGAATTCGTCATTGCAAATTGGGCAAGTGATTCAAGAAGCTCGTCCTTTTCCTTGACACCCGAAATCTTTCGCTGGCGCTTCAGCCACGTAATATAATCGGGATTTTGAAGAATCGTGGTTGCCAGCAGCGGGCTGTAACTTGAAATGGTCAAAACGTCTGAAAGAAGCCCCTGGTCTTTTTCAAGCTTCCTCGACTGACCCGGCTGCATTTTCACTAATTCGGCATAAAAACGCCGCGCGCCCTTAATGTCCGGTAGGTCTTTTACGAGCGTTTCGATATTTTCCATTTTGGTTTTCTTTCAGACTAATGGTAAATCTTAAATGAAAAATGACTAGATTTGAATTTGAAATAACGGAAAACTTCCACAGGAAACGCCTCGACGAGTTTCTTTTCAACGAGTTTCGTTCGATGAGCAAGGCTTACTTGCGTCGCGTCGTAAAAGAAGGGAATTGCGAGGTAAACGGCTACATCGAAAACACAGGTAAAGTGTTAAAATCAAATGATTTCATTGAGGTTGAGGTAGATATCGATCAGGAAAAAGGAATGAAAGCTGAAGATATTCCGCTTGAAATCGTCTATGAGGATCTGGATATTTTAGTCGTCGACAAGCGCGCCGGTATGCTTGTCCATCCGACAAACTACGAGCGGAATGGAACCCTGCTCAATGCGCTGACACACTACTTAAACCGCGAGAAGTCCGCAAAGGACAAGTTTATACGACCCCACTTGATTCACCGTCTGGATCGTGAAACCTCGGGATTGATGCTGATTGCTACCAAACCTCAGGCCTCGAAAGTGCTCTGCGGCCATTTCAAACGAAAACTATTCGAAAAGAAATACACGGCTGTGGTAGATGGTATCGTTGAAAATGATGAAGGTGTGATCGATGCGCCGATCGGTCGATATGAGGATCTCAAAGAATGGAATGTTATGGAAGGCGGGAAACTTTCCGAATCGCGTTTTCGCGTCGTGGAACGACATTCCGATAAAACGCTAGTAGAACTCGAGCCTGTCACCGGTCGAACAAATCAGCTTCGGATTCATTGCGCTCACATCGGACATCCGATCGTCGGAGACAAGAGGTTTGGTGGGAGCGACTTTGAGCGAATGTGTCTTCACGCCTCAAAAATAGGCTTTTGGCATCCAAACGGCGGTAAGAAGGTGGAACTCACAAGTGAAATCATTTTCTAGTAATCTTTGGTTTATCTTTTCGAAGTCGCTGAACATCAGGAACCTTGGGCTGTCGAGGAGGCGACCTTTTCAAGGCAATTTGGACAGAGACATTTCTTGAACTTCTGTTTGAGTTCGGCCCGATTATCATCATTGAGATTTACCTTCATGCACCAGCAGCCTTTTAGGCTCGCGCCGCATGCAAATTCTTCGCCACATGCCTCACAAGTGGAGGGATCCCTATATTTTTCCGAAATAAGGCCCAATATGTTTCTTGCCTTCATAAAGTCGAATTTTGGCAGCGTTTATTTTATTATTAATTGCGCCTTTCTTTACACGGTTTTGAAGCTGACGCGTCGGCGAGTTTTCGCGCTATTTCGTTGGCATTTTTTACCGGCTCCACGATATCTGTTACACAAATCGACTCTCCGGCAATTTTCGCTACGACGAGTCGTGAAGTAACGTTTTCTGAATTTTCGACATCTTCGCTAGCATTAAAACGAACGATAAGCGCGATCGGAACCGCATTTCCTCGCACACGTTTGACCCGCCATTCAGCTTTTTCTCCGACTGATGAGAAAGCTCCCGAAACGACCGACCAGAGATCTAGCTCCCAAACATTTCCGCTGGATTTTTGAACTAAATTTATCGTCTGTCGGATATCACCTTCAAGAACATGAAGCGCATAGCCGCCGACTCCGGGACACTCGCCTTCGTAAGAGCCGGCACCGGAATCATCCGATTCAATCGTTTTACATTTTTCAGCTACCAGATCAGTGTAAATGCTTTCAATCTTCGCCTTTGGTGATTTTGAGGAACCCGACGGCTTAGCGCGGTCTTGAGCTACCGACATGGCTGAGGCAATTATAAACATGAGAATAAATATCGAAATTATGTTTTTCATTGGTTGTACCCGCCATTGAGACGGATCTTGGTAACTCATTTTGCCAGCCTCGAAATTGAAAGCTACCCATCGACAAATTCATCCGCAGTTTCATCTTCGGAATATGCTTCGCGCAGATCAACTGGTTTCCCGCGTTTGCGAAGCTGCATATTGAGCACTTCGACGAATACTGAAAACGCCATCGCACCATAGATATAACCTTTTGGTATCTCAACGTGAAAACTTTCGGCCGTCAATGTAAAGCCGATCAAAAGCAAAAACGACAGAGCGAGCATCTTGATCGTTGGATGTTCTTCGACAAAATCGCCGATCGGCTTGGCGAAAAACATCATGGCAATTATTGAGATTACAACCGCAACGATCATCACCCAAAGCTCTTTCACCATCCCAATCGCGGTAATGACCGAGTCGAGCGAGAATACAATATCGAGCAGCATTATTTGTATGATCACACTCGTCAGCGACGCAAAAACCTTTTTGGATTGTGCGCCTTCGACGCCTTCGAGCGATCCATGAATTTCATGTGTGCTTTTAGCAATAAGAAATAATCCGCCGATCAACAAAACGAGATCACGACCGGAGAAAGAACGTCCAAAAACAGTAAGTAGAGGCTCCGTCAACCCGATGATCCACGAAAGTGAAAACAGCAAAATGATACGCATTACCAAAGCCATTGATAAACCGATAAATCTGGCTTTTGGCTGCTCGTTTGGCGGCAGTTTACCTGAAAGAATCGAAATAAAAATAATATTGTCGATTCCGAGCACTAATTCTAGCAGTGTTAGCGTTGCAAGCGCGATCCAAACCTGCGGATCTGCAAGAAATTCCATTTGTTATATCATCCCGTGAAAATTTTTAGCGATTTTACCATAACTAAATTTATTGGTTATAGGAGAAAAGCTAAAAAATCGCGATCTTACCTTCGAGAATGATTTAGGGATCAAACATTGCTTTGGAAGCATCAAGCAAAGTAAAGAATCTACACAAAATTTGAATAAATGATGGTAGAATATCGGCAATTCGCCAAATTGATTTCATAGTGCCTGGAGCGTGTTGTTTTAGTCACTGGGCGAATTGAAGTATGCATATGATATTGAATACACTCCACCTGTTTTTAGTTACAAAGAATCATAATCGTTTTTTTAGCAAGCGGTTTTGATCCGATTATTTCTCACGAAATTACAAGGAGAATTTCTATGAAAGAACAACAAGCAAGACAACAAAAAATCCTTAACGGCGTGAATGTCACAGAACTGTTCGAAACGGTTGAGGCAATAAAAGGAAAACCGGAAATTGCCAAATTTAATTTTCGGGCAAGCAACAAATGGGTTAATGGCGGAAATAATCAGACAACCGTCGATGATTATTATGGGGCGTGTCAGAATTTTAGCAGAGACGAGCCGTTCGTCTTTCAGAAGGATGAACCACCCGTTTTGCTAGGAACGGATAAAGGCGCAAACCCCGTGGAATACCTATTTGCAGCATTAGCAGGCTGTTTAACGACGAGTCTGGTTTATCATGCAGCCGCGCAGGGAATCGAGCTTGAGGAAGTCGAATCCAGTTTTGAAGGTGATCTGGATCTGCACGGATTTTTGGGAATGGATGAATCGGTGCGAAATGGTTACGAAAACATCAACGTAATTTTCAAAATTAAAGCCGATGCTCCGGAAGAAAAATTACAGGAGCTCGTCGAACTTGCTCAAAAGCGCTCCCCCGTCTTTGATATCGTAACCAACAAAGTTCCGGTTTCAGTTCAATTAGGAACATAGAGGAGAATGAACTTCGCATTAAGAATGTTTGTGAAGCATTTCTCGTAATTTACGGCCGTTATTTTGTGGAATAGGATTCCTTAAGAATAACGGCTTACCTTTTGTAAACGATTTTTCCACCGACGATAGTTGCGACTACGCCGCCGGTAAATTTCCAACCATCAAAAGGAGAATTTTTTGATTTTGATCTTGATTCGCTCACTCGGTAAGTCCATTCAAGTTCGGGATCGATGATGGTAACGTCAGCTATCGAACCCCGCATGAGCGTTCCGCGGCCTTTCAAACGAAAGATCTTAGCGGGGTTTGCCGAGCACATTTCTACAAGTCGTTCAAGATTTATAACTCCTTTATCTACAAGCTCTATCATTGCAAGACCTAATGCAGTTTCTAGGCCTGTAATTCCAAAAGGCGCCCGATCATATTCAAGCGCTTTTTCATCTATATGATGCGGAGCGTGATCTGTTGCTATTGCGTCTATCGTGCCGTCTTTGATTCCTTCCAGTACCGCTTCTAAATGGTCATTACTTCTCAAAGGCGGGGCCATTTTTGTATTTGTATCGTAACCTTCTACCGCCTTGTCGGTGATCGCAAAATGATGTGGAGTAACTTCACATGTGACATTAATTCCTTCGTGCTTCGCTTGCCGGACGGCTTCAACTGCTCCGGCGGTCGAAATATGAGCGATGTGTATGTGCGCTCCGGTTTCGCGCGACAGCAAAATATCGCGAATCGTGTCGTTTTCTTCGGCCGCCGCTGGCATTCCTTTCAAGCCAAGTAGCAGCGAGAGCTTACCCTCGTGCATTACGCCGCCATTTGATAGCGATTTGTCTTCACAATGATCGACAACCGGAAGATCAAAATCCTTCGCATATTCCATCGCGCGGCGCATCATTCCGGCGTTGGGAACAGGTTTTCCATCATCGGAAACTGCAACTGCCCCGGCAGCCTTCATTTCGCCCATTTCTGCGAGTTCCTGACCCATTGAGCCTTTTGTTATCGCGCCGACAGGGAAAACGTTTGCCAATCCCGCGTGCTCAGCTTGCTCGATCATATAACGCGTGATCGCCGCATTATCATTGATCGGATTTGTGTTTGGCATAGGGCAAACGCTTGTAAAACCACCTGCAACCGCCGCCGCGCAACCCGTTGCGATAGTTTCCTTGTGTTCTTGACCCGGCTCACGCAAGTGTACGTGCAGATCAATAAAACCGGGTGCGACCAAATAACCGCTCGCGTCAAAAACTTCTGCATCTTTTGGCACTTCCTCATCCTGCCTTAGCCAGGCGGACACTTTCCCGTCCTCGATAAGGACGTTCATTCCGGTATTTTCTTTCCCGATAGGGTCAATCAAGTGACCATTTTTAATTAAGAGTTTCATTTAATTGTCAGCTAGCTCTTTATCCTTCAACCTGTCCAAATTAGGTGAAGATTTCTAAAATATTTCATCTATATTAAACAAAAAAAAGAGAAAGCAAAAAGAACGACCGCTATATACGGATTTTCGAGGGTTTGGAGATTTGGCACGCGGCTAATCGCATTTGGACCAGAAAGCTCAAATAATCACATTGGTATCACGGCGCGATGATGGAATTTAGAAATGAGCGGATTTAAGTCTCAAATTAAGGATTGCTAGCGTCGCAAAAAAACTGGCGCAACTCATTTACTAATAAACACAGAGGGTACTGTTTGAGACGTCGTTGCGGATGGATTTCATAATTTTAGTCTTCCGCATCCAACTTTGAGACCTGCATCAGGTTGATAAAAGCACCTTTTGTATATTGCGTTGTTGAGAATTCATCGTCGCCGTAAATTCCGGCTCGTGCTTCATCTTCAGAATCTTCTTTTGGGCTTATCGTGAATGAATAACTCTTAGGTGCATTGGAGAATTCCGCGTGTTCGCTTGCGTCGTATTCCCAAAAATCGATTTTTATTAGTTTCCCAAATGTTTGTTCGGCCAATTCGATAGTCGTTCCGATGCCGACGCCGTCCTCGGTTTTATATCGCTCATCCGTAAACTCAATGGTTTCGATTCTTGCAGACTCATCAATCGGGACATTTCCGTCATCATCGCCACCGGTGTTTTCTTGATCGGTTGTAAAACGGATAAGGTTCTTTTGGCCTTGTTGTACCTCTACCCAAACGCCCTCTTCTCCGTAATCTGTTTGTGTAAACTTGGCATTTTTGAAAACGTTTCGCGCAGCGCCAACTGTCATCCCTATCTGAATATCTCCGACCGAAGTTGGCGTAATTAAATAATTTGTTTGTCGTGCGCCGCTTGTCTGAGTCGATATTTGGCGGTAGTTGTGACGCGTTTGCTTTGCCGGTAAAGAGGCGAAATCCCCCAGAGTGAATAACACCATTAACCCAAGGAGAACGCGCGAAATTTTCAAAATTTTCATATCAATTTCATTACTCTTTTACTTTACGTAACTTCGCTTATCGATTTTAGAAGTTTATTTTTTTCAAGTCTTTTGTAAATTCCCTTGTTGCGTTCGTCGCAGGGTGACGGTTAAAAGTGCCGCCCTGCTGATTAAAAACTCGCGTTTTCTTTGTTCGGAATAAAATTCGAATATTTGGAATTCCACTACTCGACGGAATCGACGTAAATACCAGCAGTTCGCCAATTTGTGTCTGATTCGGCGCACTACTATTTCCCACGATCGCTCGGCCCGTGGCTTGATCGACCATTGCGAATGCAACGAAGAAGTCTGCGTCCTCTTCACGCAATGCTGCGGTTAATTTTGGATAATCATCTCTGAGTTCGTCGCTGATGATCGCTTTGCTGTCCAGATCGCCGGGTTCGGTAATTATCCAATACTTCGTAAGCCGCATAATCTCGCCTAGATTGCCTATTTGAGCTTTTGCCAGAATCGCGTTACCCCGAGTCTGATTGCCAGTTGCGACCGGAATCAGGGGTTGCGAAAAAAGCGGATTTCCCGAAGAAGACGCTGTGTTTGTGCCCTGCAGTTGGCTAACTCTCAAGCGCGCGAGCGCAGAATATTGCCCGTTTGGGTAATTATTCAGATAACCCTGGTAATCCTGTGCGTTCTGGCTGTTTTTGATTGTGTCCCAATACTGTTGCTCGACATTCGAACTTGCCCCAACAGTATTTCCGCTCAGCTGATTTATTTTCAATTGAGCAAGAGGCGTATATTTTCCGTTGGGGTAATTGTTCAAATAGCTTTGAAAATCTTGTATCCGCGTGCTGTTTACAACTGCATTCCAATACTGGTCCTCAACCGTACTTCCAGATGCGTTTGTCGGGGAAGTTCCGGTGTTTTGCGACCTACTGGTTCGGATGGCCCAGATTCCTCCAATGGTGTTAACCGCCGGGCGATTATGCGACGGCACACTGTAAAACAATCCGCGACTTGCATAGTCAAATTGAAAGTCGGCTGAAGGCGCTACAATATTCCACGCCCCGAAATTAGAATTAGCGCCGGAGCCGGTGTCGTTCCAAATTGCAAGACCGGGCAGCGCTGCTACGAGTGCGGATCGGCTTATGCATGTGACTTCATCGGTTCGCGGTTTGAAATGATTCCCGCTTGCGACATCTCCTAACGATATATAGTTGTTTGGGCAAATCGGCCGCCAAACGGAACCATCCTGATTTGCACCCGAGCCCGCATCATTCCAAACTGGTAAATAGTCGATCGGATTGGCAAGCGCGTATGAAGTTCTTGCCCTAACTACCAATGTGTAGTCCGTCGGGTTTCCGTAACCTTGTTTTGCATGGTGTCCGACACGCGCCCATCCAGCCGCAGGTTCCGGACGCCAAAACGATACAGACTGCATTGCTCCGCTTCCTTGATCGTTCCAGACCTGGCGGTAAACATTCGTGTAACTTACTTCTACCTCATCGACACCACTATTTCCGGGATTGATAGCTATCGGGTTTGTGACTGTCGGTACCGTTGTTACTACAGCATTACCGGGACAATTCGTCGCATTTACATAAACCTCGCCCATAGGGGTCCGATTTCTGTCAAACAGATAGATCACGATCCCCATATTTCGGCTTGGTGTCGCCGACTGGCAATAATCGCTCAGCATCAACGGAATTAAAGCGTCTGATAATTGCTTGTTCGTAACGTTTTGCCGAAGAATATTTGGGGTGTAGGCATTGAAGGCAAGATATTTTGAAGAATAAGCCTTTTGGCATCCTAACGGACAGATCGAATATACATCTTCGAATACAAATGAGCCGATCGTTGTCGGCAGAGTTGGCTTCTTGTCCGCAACCATTCCGTTTAAATATTGCGCATCTGTTTGGGCATTCACCTTTATTGCCGAAACGTTTAGGGTGATCGCCGAGACAAACAATAATGTCAAAATACCTAACTTTCTCATAGGGGGTCTCCTTAATTTCAAATACTGAAATTAGTTTGTGCCTCAACCAGGTGGGATAATTTTTCGTTTGATTACACCGTATCACGAAATTAACGGATTTCAACAAAAACTTAGAGCTTGATGAAGTTTAGGTTTTGCGGTCTATCCGGCCGCTTTTCCACCGGTTGCCAAATACAGAACTGCCATTCTTACCGTTACGCCGTATTTTACCTGATCGAGGATTCGCGAACGCGAAGAATCCGCGACGTCCGACGCGATTTCGATACCGCGGTTCATGGGTCCCGGGTGTAGAACGATTGCGTCCTTATTTGCGAGGTCGAGACGTTCCTGAGTCAACCCATAGTGAACTGCATATTCACTTAAAGTTGGGAAAAAAGCGGAATCCTGACGTTCTTTTTGAATCCGTAGGATCATTACAACATCGGTGTCGCGAATGGCGTCTTCAACGTTTGGTGCGACCGTTAAACCTTCCTCGACCAAGTGTGCAAAATCGGGCGGCACGAGGGTTCGGGGACCAGCCACGCGAACGGTAGCTCCGAGTTTAGTTAAGAGATGTATATTCGAGCGCGCGACACGTGAATGCAGAATATCCCCCAAAATCGCGACCTTTAATCCCTGGATCGTGCCTTTCTGTTCGCGGATCGTCATCGCGTCGAGCAATGCCTGTGTCGGATGTTCATTCGTTCCATCTCCGGCATTGACCACTGCGGCACGACTGATCTTGGCGAGTTGATGCGGAACTCCTGCGCTTGAATGACGCACAACAATGCAATCCGGCGACATCGCATCAAGCGTCAACGCAGTATCAACTAATGTCTCACCTTTTGATACGCTACTCGTTGATATACTTACGTTTACAGAGTCAGCGGAAAGGCGTTTTGCGGCAAGCTCAAAAGATGTACGAGTTCGTGTAGAAGCTTCAAAAAAAAGGTTGATAACGGTCTTCCCACGAAGAGTAGGAACTTTTTTAATCTCACGATCTGAAATTTCGCGGAAGTTTTCCGCGGTATCCAAAATGCCGATAATTTCTTTGGCCGAAAGATCGCGAATCCCGAGTAAATCTTTACGATGAAAAGGTTTTTCCATATTTCTGCATTCCAGGTGCAAAAAAAAGCAAGGTCTCCACCTTGCTTCAAAACTATTCTTCAGGCAATACGTAAATGCCTACCGCCTCTCTGTCGTCGTATTCCTTAAGCATTACTTTAATGATCTCGCTTTTTGAAGTTGGAACCGTTTTTCCTACGTAATCGGCTTGAATGGGTAATTCCCTGTGCTCTTTTCCGCGATCAACGAGAACGGCTAACTTGACTCGATTCGGTCTTCCGAAATCCATTAATTGGTCAAGCGCGGCGCGTATTGTTCGGCCGGTATATAAGACATCATCAACCAAAACGATATTTTTGTTGTCAATATCGACGTCTAACTCCGTTCGGTTGACGATCGGGTTTGCACCAACCGTCGAAAGATCATCACGATAAAGCGTAATATCGATGATCCCAAAAAGGGGTTTGGTGCCTTCGAGTTCTTCGATTTTTTCGACCAACGATTCAGCAAGCGGAACGCCGCGCCGGCGGATGCCGACAAGGTATAGATTTTCTGCGCCCTGGTTTTCCTCGACGATTTCCGACGCCAGCCTTGACAGTGCGCGATTTATTCGCGAACTGTCCATGATTATTGCTTTTTCGATAAAATCTATTTCGTTTGACACTTGGCAAATCCTAGCAAAGGAAATGAAAAAAAACAAAGCTTCGAGGTTGGAAGTTTTTTGTTTTGCCGATAATCATTTAACATCTATCGAAACCCGCGATGTCGAAAATTTACCAGAACATTTTGCGACCGATTTTATTCCGTTTTTCAACCGAAACGGCTCACGATATTGGAATGCACGCTTTAAATACCGGACTTGGTTCCGAATTCGCACAAAATGCTGCGCAAAAGCGTTTTGCGGTAAATAGTTTTGGAGTGCTCGATCGATTCGGAATGAAGTTTTCCAACCCGCTTGGAATGGCGGCAGGGTTTGATAAGAATGGTTTGGTTGTCAATCAGCTCGCGGCCTTGGGTTTCGGTTTTGTTGAGGTTGGAACAGTTACATTCGAACCGCAGGACGGGAATCAAAAACCCCGTTTGTTTCGTCTTCCCGAAGATAAGGCATTAATAAATAGATTGGGCTTCAATAATGACGGGACACGGGCAGTGGTCGAACGGCTGAGGCGACTTGCTCCAAAATGTGTTTTGGGGGTAAACATCGGGAAGAATAAAGATGTTTCAAATGACGATGCGATCGATAATTATTTGAAAAGCTTTGATCTGGCATTCGAAGTTGCTGATTACATAGCTGTGAATGTTTCGTCGCCAAACACGCCTGATCTTCGCGAGCTGCAGCAGGCTGAGAATTTGGAGAAGCTTTTGCGGGTTTTGCAGGAGCGTAACGAGGAATTGCATTTAAAGGCCCAGGGCGGAAGGCGGACACGGGACAGCGGGCATGACGGCAAGCCTCTTCTCGTAAAAATTGCGCCGGATTTGGACGAAACTGAAATCGAGGCAATCGTTGATATTTCGATGCGGCTGGGGATTTCCGGAATAATCGCAACAAATACGACTATAAAAAGGGAAGGACTAAAAACTAACAGGGATTTTGTAACCGAAATCGGCGCGGGCGGCTTGAGCGGAAAACCCCTTACGGAGCGTTCAAACGAGGTGATTCGCACGATTTATCGATCTTCGAAAGGAAAATTGCCAATCATTGGTGTTGGAGGTGTGTTTTCCGCAGAACATGCGTTCGAAAAGATTGCGTCAGGAGCATGTTTGGTTCAAGCATATACGGGTTTCGTGTACCATGGTTTTTCATTTGCAAGAAGTGTGAATCTCGGCTTGGCAAAGATCATCAAAGAAAGAGGATTTGAAAAATTGGATGACGCAATCGGAAGCGGAGTGAAAAAGGGGTTATAAGGACTTTCTTGCAAGAACTTACGCTAGTTTTGTATCGGGTTTTTACGGTTTGACACTAAACTTGCAAAGGTTATAATTGCTTCTTTGTATTTCCGCTATTTGAAAGCTTTATTTTTCTTGCTGTAAATGATCGTCGATTTAACAAAACTTGAGAATTCTCAGATTGAGTTTGACCTCTCGATTAAGCCTGACGAAATTGAATTTGATAACGAATTTGCATCTGCAAAAGAGGATCTAAAATTCAATGGAAAACTAAGCAATAAGGCCGCGTGGGCTTTAATCGAAGGGGAAATCTCGACTGAGTTGGATATTGCTTGCGGAAGGTGCCTTGAATTGGTGAAAACGCCGATTGATTTTGAGTTTGAGACGGCTTTTATCAACGCTAAACGGCTAAACGACGATGTAGAAATGGAGCTTGAGGCGGAAGGGCTCGATGTTTCAATACTAGTGGGTCATAAGATAGATTTAGTAGAAGTTGCGCAGGAGCAGGTTATGCTCTCGATTCCTTCACAGGCTCTGTGTAAGCAAGATTGTAAAGGTTTATGCCCCGAATGCGGGGCGAACAAAAATTCGAAAGTTTGCAAATGTGATGAGAAAGCAATCGATTCACGTTGGTCAGCGTTGAGTGAAATAAAAGCTAAGAAAGACTAGTGAAAACAGGTTGAATCACCCTGCTTTCGCATTTTAATTTAGGAGTAAGAAATGCCAAATCCAAAACGACGACATTCCAAATCAAGGACGCGTACGCGTCGCGCACACGATGCTTTGAAAACGCCGGAATTTTATCTTGATAAAGATACCGGTGAGCCAATGCAGCCGCATCGTATTGATCCGAAAACCGGAATGTACAAAGGTCGAAAAATTCTGAACGTAAAAGACGAAGTTTAGCAAAGCGAACTTTTATGAACGCAGGAATAATTAGCACGGGGCATGATTATCCAAAAGGTATACTGACAAATGCCGATCTCGAAAAAATCGTAGAGACATCGGACGAGTGGATCACCTCAAGGACTGGAATCAAGCAACGTAGAAAAGCGGCGGATGACGAATATACTTCGCAATTCGGCGTCAGAGCTGCGCAAAAAGCACTGGATAATTGTGATGTTGATGTCAAAGACATTGAAATCATCATTTGCGCGACTACTTCTCCAGATCAGATACTTCCTTCAACCGGATGCCTGATCCAAAAAGAACTGGGCGCGACAAACGCAGCCGGAATGGACGTGTTTGCTGCGTGCTCGGGCTTTCTGTATGGAATAACGATGGTTGAATCGATGATTCGAACCGGACAGATCAAACACGCCTTGGTCATCGGCTCGGAGGTTTTAACCAAATATGTTGATTACACCGATAGATCAACCTGTGTGATATTTGGTGACGGAGCTGGCGCCGCCGTGCTTGGGCCGGTCCCTGATGATAAGGGAATTCTTGCGACAAAGATCCTTTCAGACGGTCGCTACGATGAGCAGCTTTATTCACCGGGAGGCGGAACCAAACTTGGTACGACTCACGAAACGATCGATAATCGAGATCATTTTTTTAAGATGAAGGGTAACGAGCTTTTTAAGATCGCCGTCCGATCAATGTCTAATATTTCGAACGAAATCCTGGAGAAAGCCGGTTATACGGTGGACGATGTCAAACTGGTTATTCCACATCAGGCGAATCAGAGAATCACAGACGCGGTTGCATCCCGTCTAAATGTTCCGGAAGAAAAGGTTTATTCCAACATAGCCGAGCATGGAAATACATCTTCTGCGTCGATTCCGATTGCGCTGGACGAATGTATTCGGAGCGGAAAAATTGAAGAAGGCGATCTCGTTTTGATGACAGCATTTGGCGGCGGCGTAACCTGGGGCGGAACGTTGGTACGATTTTAGATATTTGAATGAGCAAACTCGCGTATATTTTCCCGGGTCAGGGAAGTCAATCCGCAGGCATGGGGAAAGATCTCTTTGAAAGATTTTCCTCCGCACGAGAGGCATTTCATGAGGCGGATGAAGCACTCGGCTTTCCAATCTCTGATATGTGTTTTGCGGGAACCGATGAAGCCTTGGCATTGACGGCAAACACCCAGCCAGCGATATTGTCTACTTCGATCGCTGCTTTTCGCGCAATGGAAGCAGAAGGATTTCCGAAGCCTGATTTTGTTGCGGGCCATAGCTTGGGTGAGTATTCTGCGCTTGTTGCGGCGGGTGCCTTGAGCTTAGCAGAAGCCGTGATGACTGTGCGAAAGAGGGGAACATATATGCAGGATGCCGTACCGATCGGTGCAGGTGCGATGGCGGCGATATTGGGTCTGGATTCGGAATCGGTTGAAGCAGGATGCGCGGAAGCGGCCCAAGGGCAAGTTTGTTCGGCGGCAAATATTAATTCGCCGAAACAGGTCGTTATCGCCGGAGATTCAGATGCCGTCGACCGGGCTTGCGCGATCTTGAAGGAAAATGGTGCCCGTCGTGCGGTAAAGCTGAATGTTTCGGCTCCATTTCATTGTTCGTTGATGATGCCCGCGCAAGAAAAACTCGCAGTTGATCTAACAAATATTGACTTCGAAGATTTGAGTTGTCCGATCGTTGAAAATGTATCAGGTTCGTCGAATGTCAAAGGCGACCGAGCGCGTGAAGCGCTAACGCGGCAAGTTTCGTCACCCGTAAAATGGCTGCAGTCGATTGAGTATTTGATCGAAAACGGTGTTGACACGTTTGTCGAGGTGGGCTCCGGAAAAATTTTGTCAGGTTTGGTTGGACAAATCAATCGCGATGTTCGATGTATGAATGTCGAGGATTCAGAAAGTTTGAGAAATACTATAAATAAGTTATAAGAAACTAGGAGATAATATGTCAGAAGTTCAAGAAAAAATTAAGCAAATCATCGTTGATGAATTGGGTGTTGATGAGGCGGAAGTGACTGAAAACGCACGGTTTATCGAAGATTTGGGAGCGGATTCCCTTGACTTGGTTGAACTCGTTATGCGTTTTGAAGAGGAATTCGATATCGAAATTCCGGATGAGGACGCCGAGAAGATTCAAGGTGTCAAGGACGCTTACGCTTACGTCGAGCAGCAGCAAAGCTAATCGAAAATATAAAGGGAAATGTAGAACAATAAACATTTCCCTTTAGTTTTTTTACTTTTAACTTAAAGAAATTATGAAACGTCGTGTTGTAGTTACAGGACTCGGTTTGGTAACAGCCTGCGGAAATGATGTTGAATCGACTTGGACATCGTTGATGAAAGGTGAGAGTGGAGCAGACTACATCAAAAAATTTGACACCGAAGATTTTAACGTGAAATTTGCCTGTGAAGTCAAGAATTTCGATGAGCAGGATTATCTAGAGAAAAAGGAAGCTCGCAGAATGGGGGCATTCACGCATTTCGCGATTGCAGCTTCGGATGAGGCGATGAAGGATAGCGGTCTTGTGATCGATGATTCAAATGCCGAGATGATCGGAACTTATATTAGTTCAGGCATTGGGGATTTTTGGGCCATTGAGCGCGAACATGAGAAGCTCCTAAAATCCGGGCCCGGCCGAGTTTCACCGTTTTTTATCGTTTCGGCGATCGTAAATCTTGCCTCGGGGAACGTTTCTATTCGCCATGGCGCAAAAGGCCCGAACTCCGCGACTGCCACAGCTTGTTCAGCAGGGGCTCACGCGATCGGGGACAGCTTCCGGATCATTGAGCGCGGGGATGCGGACGCTATGATCTGTGGCGGTGCAGAGAGCGCGATAACGCCTATGTCGGTCGCCGGTTTTGCTTCGATGCGAGCACTTTCCACAAATAACGATGATCCGAAAGGAGCTTCGCGACCTTTTGACGCCGCGCGCGACGGTTTTGTTATTGGCGAAGGAGCCGGGATCTTGATTCTTGAAGAACTTGAACACGCAAAGAAACGCGGCGCAAAAATTTACGCTGAAATCGTTGGATATGGAATGAGCAGCGACGCGTTTCATGTAACAATGCCCGATGAAACTGGTTCGGGTGCAATTCGCGTCATGAAAAAGGCTATAAAGGATGCGGGTATTCAACCGGAGCAGATCGGCTATGTAAATGCTCATGGTACCTCGACGCCCTACAACGATAAATTTGAAACGCTTGCGATCAAGGAAGTTTTTGGCGGAAAGGAAAAAACCCCGCCAGTAAGCTCCACAAAATCTATGACCGGACATGCCCTTGGCGCAGCCGGCGGAATTGAAGCGGTTTTTGGAGTAAAGGTTTTGACGGAAAATGTTTTGCCGCCGACGATAAACTACGAAAATCCCGACCCGGATTGTGATTTGGATTATATTCCGAATAAACCGCGAGAGGCCAAAGTCGACTACGTTTTGTCAAATAGTTTTGGTTTTGGCGGAACAAACGCTTGTTTGATTTTTAAGCGATACGAAGATTAGGTTTAGGCGTTTTGTCCGCGAAGTGCGGGTGAAGCGCTTTTATTGGGGAAAGAGAATGAATGGTCATTCATAAATTGGATATTAATATTTAAAACAGAGTAATAAAAAGATGAAAATAATAGTATTAATGAAACAGGTCGCAAATAAAGACGCCGTGTTGCGAATTCGGGGCGACGGGAAGTGGATAGACGAATCAGATGTTTCACAACAGACTAACGAATCGGATGGATATGCGCTGGAAGAGGCGTTGCGACTCAAGGACGCAAAAGGTGAAGGCGAAGTAATCGTTTGCACGCTTGGAAAGGCGAGCGCGAAAACGGTTATAAAGGATGCCTTAGCGAGAGGTGCGGATCGGGGGATTCATATCCTGGTCGATGACGAAAATGCACTCTCGCCATACCAAATCGCAAAGACAATAGCCGATGCAATACGGGAAGAAGATCCTGATCTGGTTTTCGGCGGCTTGCAGTCTGACGATGCGAGCTATGGTCAAACCGGTGTCGTTTTGGCGGAAATGCTTGATGTTCCTCATGCGACCATCGTTATCGAAATTAACCGGGAGAGTCTCGGTGAAAGCAGTTTGCGCGTAAAGCGAGAGCTCGAAAGCGGATGGTATCAATGGTTTGAGTATCAATTGCCTGCGCTCATGACGATTCAATCCGGAATCTCGCAGATTCGTTACGCTTCGCTTAAAGGAATAATGGCGGCGAAGAAGAAAGAGATTCGTGAAGTTGCACCGACAGTTGAGAGCTTTGCTTCGGCACAGCAGCTTCAAAAGGTATATATGCCTCTTAAAACAAAACAAACTCAGATGCTCGGAAATGGCGATGTGAAAGCAGGTGCGGTCGAACTCGTTGAGAAGCTGAAGACGGAGGCGAGGGTTTTATAATGATATTGGTATTTATCGAACATAAGAATTGCGTATTAAACAAAACATCGCTCGAAGCGATCACAGCAGCGCAGAGCATCGGAAAAGATCTCGGACTCGGTGTAACGGCGGTAATTCCATGCGATAAGGATTGTGCCCTTGGCGCGGAAATCGCTCAATACGATCTCGAAAAGGTAATCATTGCGAAAAACGAAAAACTCGGGATTTATACACCGGATGGCTACGCTGATGCGTGGGAAGCGATCATCAAACGTGAAAATCCGCAGTATGTCATCATGGCGCACACTTATCAGGTGCGGGATTTTTGTCCGAAAGTCGCGACGCGTTTTGAAAGAGAAATGCTCGGTGATTGTATTCGATATTCAAATGATGGGGGCAGCCTTATATTCACCAGACGAATATTCCTTGGAAAACTCGACGCTGACATGAAGTTGACTGGCGATGCTCCGCATTTTGTAACATTTCAATCGGGCGCCTTTCGCGGCGACAATGCGGAATCGGGAAGTGCGAGTGTCGAAACGGTCGATGTCGAAGTTGGCGAAATTCGTATGAAGCCCGAGGAGCCCTTTCAAGAAGCAAAGGCTTCGGTTGACTTAACAAAATCGGAGATCATCGTTGCGGTTGGACGTGGTATTAAGTCTGAAGAAAACATCGCCATAGCTCAACAACTTGCTGATGTCCTAGGTGCGGACCTCGCGGCCTCTCGACCCATCTGTGACTCCGACTGGCTTCCGATTGATCGTCAAATCGGCTCATCAGGGCAAACAGTTGCACCGAAACTCTATCTTGCACTCGGGATTTCCGGCGCGATTCAACATATCGTAGGAATGAAGAACGCCGATACAATTGTTGCGATCAATAAAGATAGCGAGGCGCCGATATTTGATATTGCGGATTATGGAATCGTTGGAGATTTGTTTGAAGCGGTTCCCGTGTTGATCGAGGAAATAAAGAAGGCAAAGGCATAAGCATAAAATCTTGCGAAAGATTCAAGCCTCCGATCTGCCAATGGAAATCGGAGGCTATTTTTATTGAGTAGAGTCTTGTTTTTAATCATCTGGGTCACGCGTACTGTAAGAATTATATGCGGAAAGCAAAAGTGCTAGTCCCCCCACGAAAACAATTCCTGAAATTGCCAGGTAACCCCCTAATTCGTTGGAATTCAGGTTACCAACACTCAAAACGTTTTTCCCAGCTTCGTAAACCATAACTGCGCCAATGATAGTTTTGACTATGGTCTTAATTCCCATTCCGACCTCGCCTTACGATTCGCACATCATATTACAGAGCCGCACTAATCGCTTCATCAAATATCTCAAGCGCAACATCAACGTTTTCTTTTGTCAAAATAAGAGGCGGCGACCAACGGATCACGCTATTTCCACAGCCAAGGATAATCAGTCCGCGATTAAAACATTCCATTTCGATTCGATCACGGAGATCGGGAGCTGCTTTTAGCGTCTCCTGATCCTCGACAAATTCGACTCCGATCATAAGACCGAGTCCTCGAACGTCCCCGATGCAATTGTATTTCACTTGAAGTGTTTTTAAGCCATCCTGTAAATACTCGCCAACTTCCGCCGCATTTTCGATCATTCCTCCTTCTAGCAACTCAATGGTTTTGAGGGCCGAGGCGATGCAGACGGGGTTTCCACCAAACGTTGAAGCGTGAGCACCCTTATGCCACGACATGACATTAGCCCTTGCGACCGTCGCCCCGATCGGTAAACCGGAGCCTATTCCTTTTGCGAGACACATAATATCCGGCGAAACTCCAGAATGCTCGGTCGCAAACATTTTACCGGTTCGACCCATTCCGCTCTGCACCTCGTCAACGATCATCATAATTCCATGCTGATCACAAATTCGCCGGATCTCTTTCATAAATGCCTTTGGTGCTGGTATATACCCGCCTTCACCCTGTACCGCTTCAACAACAATTCCGGCTACTTCATCGGGTGGGGTCGTAGTTGCAAAGATCTTATTCTCGAGCCAGTTTATGCAATCGCGGGTAATCGTTGCTTCATCGGTCGGCATATCGTTTGCGAAATGACGAAACTTGTTTGGATAGGGAATATGGACGACGTCCAGCGCTTGTCGGGCGAATCCCTGTCTCTGAGCTTTTTTTGAAGACGTCAGCGAAAGTGCGCCAAGCGTTCTTCCGTGAAAGGAACCAAAAAACGAGACGAATTTCTGTCGTTTTGTGTGATACATCGCGAGCTTCAATGCAGTTTCGACTGCCTCTGCGCCGCTGTTTGCGAAGTGTGTTTTTGTATCACCTTCGATCGGGACGATTTCGTTGAGCTTTCTCCCAAGATCCGGCATATGGCGGTAATAAAAATCGGTGCCGCACATATGCATCAATGTTTTTGTTTGCTCGGTGATCGCTTCCACTATCTCCGGATGGCAATGGCCTGTAGAACACACGGCAACTCCTGCGTTGCAGTCTAAAAAGATGTTGCCGTCAACGTCTTCGAGCCAAACCCCTAATCCTCTTTCGACGACAAGTTTGTAGTCGGGTCGCGGATAGGAAGGCGTGACATATTTTTCGTCTTCAGCAATTATTTCTCTAGCGTTTGGTCCCGGCAGTTCGGTTTTAATATTCGGTTTTTGCAATGTGGTTGTTGGTATCATGATTTCCTCCAATTTTTCAACGGTTTCTAACAATTATTTAGGGTGCGCGAAATATGAAGAGGAACTAATCGCCGCCGTAAAGGGCGGGGCGAAGATTTCTGGGACGTAGATTTGAGATACTTCGTTGGGTCATTCAGCTCCTGATATTATCTCAATGTAGCCCTATTCTTCAATGGTTGTGTGCTAAAAGCTACCGCACTTTTGCGCACGACGCGGATAAGTGGAAAAATAATTTAATGCAAAGCTCAAAGAAATATACGAATAGCCTTATTAATGAAACGAGTCCGTATCTGCTTCAGCATGCCCACAATCCCGTTGATTGGCATAGCTGGAACGATGAATCATTCGAAAAAGCAAAACAGGACGATAAACCGATATTATTGAGTATCGGTTATTCCGCGTGCCATTGGTGTCATGTAATGGAGCACGAATCGTTTGAGGATGAGGCGACTGCCAGACTTATGAACGAAAATTTTGTCAACATCAAGGTCGATATGGAGGAACGACCGGATGTCGATAAAATTTATATGAGCTTTGTTCAGCTGACGACGGGAAGTGGAGGATGGCCACTTACAGTATTCCTGACACCCGATCAGGTTCCTTTTTTTGGAGGCACATATTTTCCTCCCGAGCCGCGGTTTAATATGCCGAGTTTTTCGCAGATCCTGATCAGCGTTTCGGAGGCATATCGGGAAAGGCGAGATGAAGTACTCCGTTCGGCAAACGAAGTCTTAGGTGAGATTCGTCGCGTTGGGTTTGCGGAAATGACCTTTACCAACCTCGAGATCGAACAACTCGATTCCGCATTTCGGGGTTTCGCAAGTACATTCGACGCTGCGAACGGCGGATTTGGCGGTGCACCAAAATTTCCTGCGCCAATGTCTTTGGAATTTTTGCTTAGGTATTATAAGCGAACGGGTGAGCAAAAGGCCTTGGATATTGTCACCACAACCTGCAAGAAAATGGCACAGGGCGGGATCTATGACCAGCTCGGCGGTGGATTTCATAGGTACTCGGTCGATGCGATCTGGCTCACCCCGCATTTTGAAAAAATGCTTTATGATAACGCACAATTGGTAAGGGTTTATCTACATCTTTATCAGATCACGAATGACGAATTCTATCAACAGATCGCGGTCGAGACTCTGGATTATGTGAAACGCGAAATGCTCGATCAAAAGGGCGGGTTTTATTCTGCGCAGGATGCCGATTCGGAGGGCGTTGAAGGAAAATATTTTGTGTGGACACCTGAAGAACTTGCGGAAATACTCGATGAAGACGACGCGAGATATTTTTCGTTTTACTACGATGTGTCTAATGCGGGAAACTTTGAGGGTGACAACATACTAAATATAAAAAATTCAATAGGAGAGACGGCCGCGGCATTCGAAGTTTCGCAGGAAGTGCTGGAATCATCGCTTGAAGCGAGCAGGGAAAAATTATTTAAAGCGAGGGAGAAGCGGGTAAAACCCTTGCGGGATGAAAAGGTTTTGACCGCATGGAACGGCTTGATGCTGGCTGCTTTCGCAGAAGCGTCGGCGATTCTTAATTCGGATGATTATCTCGAAATTGCCCGCCGCAACGCAGATTTCTTGATAGCCGAGTTACGAGCGGACGGAAAGGTTCTACGAACCTGGAAAGACGGGGCCGCGAAATTAAACGGTTATCTTGAAGACTACGCAAATCTCGCAGATGGTTTGTTCGAACTTTTCCAGGTCTCGGGCGAAGAAAAATATCTCGTAGAATCGCGTGCCTTAGCCGATTTACTTATCGATCATTTCTGGGATGATGAAGCCGGAGGTTTTTACTTTACGTCCGACGACCACGAAGTATTGCTGATTCGTTCGAAGGATTTTTATGACAACGCGACACCGTCGGGAAATTCAGTTGCGATCGATGTTTTGCTAAAGCTCGCAAAGATTTTTGGAGAGGAAAAGTACGTGCACCATGCGGAAAGAATTCTTCGCCTCGTTGCAGATCAGATAAAGCGTCATCCGGGGGCATTTGGCCGCGTTCTTTCCTCACTCGAATTCCACCTAGGTGATGTTAAAGAAATTGTCGTTTTGGGAGAACAAGGAAACGAACTCGAGCGTGAGGTCTGGAAAGGTTTCTATCCGAATAAGGTCGTCGTTGCGTCTAGACCGGGAGTTCATGACGACTTGATTCCTTTACTTGCTGGAAAAAAAAGTTTGGATGGCAAGCCGACTGCCTTCGTCTGCCGGGATTTCACCTGCCAAAGACCGACTAACTCATCCGAAGAATTGAAATTGCAGCTGGCATAGGCTGCTCCAAATAAAAAAGCGCGACGTAAACACGTCGCGCTTCTGATTCTCTTATAACAATAAAGAGTTATGGTTTTGGAGCAGCTTCTTTCATTTTGTCTGCGCCTTCTTTCATTTTGTCAGCCGCATCTTTAGCAGCGTCCGTCATTTTGTCTGCGCCTTCTTTCATTTTGTCAGCCGCATCTTCGACTTTGTCAGCTGCGTCTTTAACTTCAGAGTTTGCGTTCGCATCGGCATTTGCATTTGCGTCGTCAGCGTTTGCATTTGTTTCTGTGTTGGCTTCTGTGTTGGTTTCCGCGTTAGCGTTAACTTCCGTGTTTGTATTTGTCGGTGTTGGTTCTGCCGGGCAACCAAGTCCTAGTGCACCGATAACCAATACTGCGGTTAAAAGTAAAATCTGTTTCATTTTTAATTGTTCTCCTGTCTTCTTCAAAGATAAAATTTATTTCTCTAATGTAAAATGACTGTCTTCAACAGCCATCTTGGTATGCTCATATTTCAGAACATTGCTCAATATAAAGAGCCAATCGCCTTTAGTCAAATCAAAAATTCACGAAATTCCCAAAAAAAATAAGAATTTTATCCAGAATTTATGATTACATCGTCGAAATCGTTGAAAAATAAGCCTTTCTAGCGTAAAACAATGTTGACTTATTCTGCTAAAAAAAGTTATTTTAGAAAGGGAAATTCTTTTCTAGCATTAGTTTTTCGGCACTTCATCACAATCTACCCCAATTTCCATATGAAAACTAAAAAAGACGAAACCAACGGAATCTCGTTGAGAATCCCGGCGGTAAATTATTCAATCCTGGCAACGTCGTCAGTTACCTCAGCGGCAATGGCATTCGTCGTTGCTTTATTACCTGTTTCGATGTTTGCCAAGATCGCATTTTTAGGGGTGTTTTTGGGAATACTCTTTTGCCTCATCTACGCGCTCTATCGAAATGACGTCGAAGCGAAGGGAAAAAATTTCGAAGAGGTTGAGGATGAGAGCAAGGCATCGCTGGGTCGGGAGGCTGCTGTGGACGGTCTGGAAATCCTTGACGAGGCAGGTAAGTTTTTTAGTGCTTCATTGAGATCGGACGACATGTTTCGACTGATCGCGAGTCGAATAGATGGGATAATTCCGCACAAACATATCGTGCTTTTTACCGTTGAGGACGGCGAGCTGCTAAACCCGGCGCACGCGGCCGGGGAGTCTTCCCGTGAATTTACCAAATTGTTAACGGGAAAATATCATGGAATAGCGGGCGATGCATTCCAAAATGATAATCCCATCCTTGTCAAAGACATCTCGAAAGACCGAAAGAGCTTTGGAAAAATTCTTACTGAGTGCAATGCGTCCGTTGCCGTTCCGCTCAAACAGGGAATGGAGATTTTCGGCGTCCTTGCTTTATATGGAATCGACTATTCTGAAAATGACAAAAACTTGCTGAAATCGGTAGGTGAGCGAGTATCGCCAATGATCGTTAGTTCATTTTCGTTCGAGCAAAATATCGCAAACTCAATGACGGACGCGTTAACCAAATTGCCAAATGAAAGGGCATTTTACGTCGTTCTCGAAAATCAAATCGCCGAAGCGCAACGATTTCAGGAGGGTCGCCCTTTGACCATTCTCACAATTGATATTCGAGATTTTGCCGATTTCAATAGACGTTTCGGGCATTCGACCGGTGACAATCTTTTAGCGTTTGCCGCGGGCGTTATTTCCGGTGAACTTCGTAAAATGGATTTCCTTTGTCGCTCGATGAATGACGAGTTCTGGGTCGTACTTCCGACCGCATCCGAAAAAATTACCCGGAAGATCGTCCAACGTATCGAGACCGCTTTCGCAGAAAAAGCATTTGCTCTGGATCAAACAGACAAGTTTTATGCACAAATGAATTTTGGATCGGCAACGTTTTTGCGCGATGGAGAATCCACAAATCACTTACTGCAGAAAGCGCTGCTTAGGAAACGGCAAACGAAATCCCGTGACGAAAGCTCGGTGATTATGTTTCCAAGAGAATACGTTAACTAAATCAATCCAACCAATTTAACCATTTCAAACAAGATAAACGTCATAAACTTCGATGTTGCGGTGTTATTTTGATAAGAAGATTTGTGTTTAATGTTTAAAGTTTTTAGGCTGAGCGGCCATAATATTATAATCTTTATTCACACGCGACACGTTTATTTCAGAAGGATCTTATGCACGTTGGCGAAAAACTTGGACGATACGAAATATCAAAAAAAATCGGCTCTGGCGGAATGGGGGAGGTATTTCTTGCGCATGACGACCAGCTTGATCGGGATATCGCGCTCAAGGTTTTGCTTTCGGAGTTTTGTAAAGACGAACAAAGGGTAGAGCGTTTTAAGTTTGAAGCGAAAGCAGTATCCGCATTAAATCACCCGGGAATAATAACGATCCACGAGATCGTCGAAGAAGGTGAGAACCTTTTTATTGCAACCGAATTTGTCGATGGCATGACGCTGCGCAGGAAGATGAATTCGGGCGAATTGACCCTCTTCGATTGTGTGACGGTTGCTGAACGGGTTGCGGATGCACTCGCCGCGGCACACGATGCGAATATCGTTCATCGCGATATTAAACCGGAGAACATAATGATTCGCGAGGATGGCTATACAAAGGTTCTCGATTTTGGGCTGGCAAAGCCAAAGCTTTTAAAAAATGCCTCTACGGGTGACGAAACGGTTCAGATGATCGAGACGCAGCCCGGTCTTGTAATGGGAAGCGTCAGATATATGTCGCCCGAGCAAGCGCGTGGGAAAGAGACCGACGAACGCACAGATATTTGGAGTCTGGGTGTGGTGTTATACGAAATGGTGACGGGAGAGAATCCCTTCGAAGGTGAAACAGTTAGCGATTCGCTCGCTGCGTTGATTCATCAGGATCCGGAATTCAATACGAATTTACCTCAGGAGCTCACCGAAATTCTTCGGAGATCTCTCGAGAAAGATTTGGATGATCGTTATCCAAATATGGCTGAATTTGCCGAAGATTTGAAGAGTGTCTGTTTAACGATGGAGCGAGAGCTTGCGACCTTAAAGGCGGCAGATTTTACCAAAACGACGAGCCTGCCAAAGCAGGTTACGAGCGAAAATAAAACTCTGATCCACAGGACTCAATCAGCTGAGAACAGGACGCGCGATAGATTCAGCGGTGAAAATGATACTAACGACAACACGCTTTCTCGCAGATTCAGATCTCGATTTGTTCCGCTAGTTGTGCTTGCGCTCGCGTCCACTCTTGCAGTGGGAGCCTGGTATTACCTTCCGTTGCTGAAGGGCAGCAAAGGATCGACTTTTGATTCTGTACAGGTTTCACGACTAACGGACGATGGAAATGCACACGCAGCCGCTGTCTCGCCAGACGGAAAACTCGTCGCGTACGTCAACACGCAAAGTGGAAATCCAAAACTTCTCGTTCGGCAGATAGCGACGGGAAGTAATGTTGAAGTCGTTCCGGCGACTTCGAAATCGTTTATGCAGCCGACATTTTCACCCGATGGCGAGTTTATTTATTACGTTTTGGAAGAAGGAGGAATCGGGAAGCTATATAGAGTGTCGACTCTGGGGGGTGATAGCGAAGAGCTTACGGTTGATATTGATTCGCCCGTTACTATTGCACCCGATGGCAGCAAGATGGCTTTTCTTCGCCATGACGCAAATGACGGCGGTGATTCGGTTATTACAGTCGATATTAGTGGCAAGAACCCAAAAGAATTATTAAAAACCAAGAGCGCCCGTTTTAGCAATTTCTTCGATATTGTTTGGACCAAAGACCCGAAAAAACTTCTTGTGGTCGGGCGGAAATTTACTACCGAAACTAATCAGAGCGATAGCTTAATAGTTGTTAATTACGAGAACGGACAAATCGAGGAACCGGAAGAGTTAAAGGCCATTAATGAAGGCGGATGGGGTATTTCCAGGGGAATAAGATGGTTGAAGGATGATTCCGGTGTTGTCTTTATTGGAATGAAAAGTATCGATCAAAATCGGCAGGTATGGCATCTTTCGTTTGAAGAAGGGAAGATCAAGCCTATCACCAACGACACAAGCGATTACGTTTCGCTCAGCATATCCGACGACGGGAAGACCTTGATCACTGACAAGATTGACAGAATTGCCAGCTTGTCATCGTATTCACCAGGCACAAAGCAGACAAAACAGATATTGCCCGAAAGCAAGAATTTTTTAGGACATACCGGGATTCACCAGTTACCGGACGGGCATCTCCTTTACACAAAACTTGAGGGTGATGAAGCGAATATTTTCTCACTAAATCAGGCCGACAGCACCGAGCGCCAGTTAACGAAGAGCAATAAATTCAATATCCACGTGACGGCGACGAATGATGGAAAATATCTCGTCTTCGTCTCCAACCGCGCGGGCAGCTATTCAATTTGGCGGGCAAATGGTGACGGTTCGAACCCGGTGATGTTGACGAAAGCCCAACAATCTAAAGATTTTCATCCACAGATTGGAAATGACGGCAAAACCGTTTTTTTCAACAGGCAGCGAAATGACGGTGCTCGCGCTCAGATCATGAAAGTTTCTATTGACGGCGGAGAAGTATCTGCAGTTGTTCCAAATAGCGACGCATCAAATCTGATGCCGAATATTTCACGCGATGGCGAGTCTCTAGCATACGTTAAATTCGAATATGACAAAGATGCACAGCGGGTCGCAAACCAAATGAAAGTCGCGTCTCTGGAAGGCGACAAGTACACCAATGAGGATGATGGAATTCCCTTTATCAAGAGTAGGTTTGAGTGGTCGCCCGACGGAAAATCGATAACGTTTATAAAAAAGGCCGGAATTGACAATCTTTTTCAGCTTACGGTCGCTGATAAGAAAGAAACTCCAATAACGAACTTCAACTCAGGAAACCTCATGAACTTTACGTGGTCGCATGACGGCAAAGAGATATTCCTCGTCAGAGGCATAATCAATAGCGATTTGGTTCTGATCAAAGATCAGGCGCCATCCGTCAGCTAGTGATTCCGTTTTGCGTCGTCGGATTTAGGCTGCGGGGCCGACGAAGTCTCTTCATCCTTTAGATTGAATGTATTCACAACATTCATCAGTTTGGACTTGTTTTCGCTGTATTTTGATTCAAGCGTCCAAGACATTATTTGGTAAAATGTATCCGGAGTGTCAACAAGCGTAAAAATATATTTAGCTTTGATTTTTTCTATAACCCCGGTTGCTTCAAATTGCCTTGCAGGATATCCATTTACCTCGAGCAGCTTGGTCTCCCCGAAACTCGAATTTTCAAGGGTTGATTCCGTATTCTTACGAACAAGGTCAGTAACGAATTCGAGGTCTGCTGTCTTGTCGAAATCTTTTTTCGGATCAGGAATCACAATTGTATAAAGTTCGTTCAATGGTTCCGCAACCTGTAAAACTGCCTGCGGATTTAAGTTTTGCCCGGATTTCCAACTTGCCGGAATCGTAAGCTGAACCTTGCCATCAGTACTTGTGACCGTGTTCGGTTTGGCTGCTTTGTCTACAATTTCGGTGACCTTTCCGAGGTTTCCGCAACCTAAGGCAACAATTAACAGTAAAATAAAACCTGCAAACGTGTGAATTCCTTTTTTCATTTCTTTTTTAGCTCCAGATGAAAATTTGCGTATATCTTAATCCAATTAACGCCAATTTTGATTTTATTGTCAAAAAGTGGAGAATCAATTGGCAAGAAAAACAAATCAAAATTGGAGCAATAAATGGCAAAAATTTCTTTTTACGGCGGAGTAGGCACTGTAACAGGTTCAAAATATTTACTCGAGCATAACACCAAAAAGATCTTAGTAGATTGCGGGCTGTTTCAAGGCTTACGCGAATTACGTGAAAGAAATTGGCAGGATTTACCGTTCGATCCAAAGGAGCTCGATGCCGTTATCATTACCCACGCTCATATCGATCACACGGGTTTTTTGCCTCGGATCGTAAAGCTCGGATACAAAGGTCCGGTATTTACCTCGCGGGCGACCGGGGACCTTATGAAAGTCCTGCTACCTGATGCGGCGCGCCTTCAGGAAGAAGAAGCACGGTATAGAAATCGTAAGGGTTTGACTTCGCATTCGCCGGCGCTTCCGCTTTACGATGAAGGGGATGCGAAGGACACGCTCTCACTGCTCCAACTCGTTGCCAATGATGGAAAACCGGTCGAGATCTGTGAGGGTTTCAAGGCGGGTTTTAACGTTGCGGGCCATATAATGGGGGCGAGTCTTGTGCTCGTTGAAATGGAAAATGCACGGGAAAAAGGAGAGTCCATCAAATTTCTGTTCTCCGGTGATCTGGGGCATTATGACCAACCGATCCTGAAAGACCCTTCACCGCCACCTGCGTGCGATTATCTAATGGTCGAATCGACATATGGCGACCGGCTTCACAGCGAGGTCAAATCGGATGACCAGCTTACGAAAATTATTAATGAAGCGGTCGATCGGGATGGTCCCGTGCTAATACCCGCATTTGCCGTCGGGCGCACACAGGAAATTCTTTATCTCATTCGCGAACTCGAAGAGCAAAAGAGAATTCCGGTGCTTCCTGTCGTAGTTGATTCACCCATGGCAAAACAGGCTACCCAAGTCTACAACCGTTGGAATGACGAGCACGATGAAGAATACGCAAGCATCCTGGCGCAGCAAAAACACCCGCTTCGTACCGGAATGATGCAAACGGCGAACACGCGCGATGAGTCGAAAAAGATTAATAGTCTGAAAGGTCCAAGGATAATTGTTAGCTCGTCCGGAATGCTGAGCGGTGGGCGGGTTTTGCATCATGCCAAATATATTCTACCCGATCCGAACGCGACTATTGTTTTTGTCGGTTATCAGGCGGCAGGTACCCGCGGAAGACGAGTTATTGAAGGCGAAAGAGAAGTTCGGATAATGCGCGATTCAATCCCGGTTCGATGTCATGTAGAACGAATCGATGCTTTTTCCGCACACGCAGACTGGAAGGCAGTTTTGAAGTGGCTAAAAGGAATTTCCGGAGCACCGCAGATTGTCTTTACGACACATGGCGAACCGAAGTCTGCGAACGCAATGGCGCAGCACATACGCGACGAATTTGGCTGGAAGGTCATGGTACCGGAATATAACCAAACCGTGGAGTTAAAATAGGTTTAAATGCTCTAAAATTCTAGCGAATTGATTTAGCTATGAATCGGTAATCTAAGAGGTTTTTCCGATCTCGCTGCCAATATGAAAGATTGCGTCACCTAAATAAACGACTGAGGTTCGATTGACGCAAAAAACATAGCCGTCCATCGGTGCCTTTATAGTTTTTTGAAATTGAGCATAAGGACCATTAATATAAGCGATAAGCTGCCCCTTTTTTACGAATGATCCATTTTCCACGATCGGCTGAAACATTCCCGAATTTCGTGCGCGTACCCAACGGTTGTTTTCCAAAAATAAGGTCTTTTCTTTGGATCTTGGCTTTGTTTCCAAAGCGCAAATTCCCAAATAATCCATAACATTTAAAACACCTTGCATTCCTGTTTCCACTACCGATTCATCGATTGTTTTCGATTTCCCCCCTTCGAAAACGATTGTCGGTGTGCCGCTATCGTTCAATACCCGTCTAAGTGATCCCTTTGGTGCTTTGTTTTGCACCAATGTAAACGGGGCATTGAATGCCTCTGCAAGTTCGAGATTTTGTTTGTGGGTTGTGTCGTAACGAATCTGAGGATAATTAAAACGCTCTTCCGATCCCGAATGGAGATCGACTACAACGTCAGCGTGAGGCAAAATTTTTCTGGAAAGTGAATCGGCGACCTGGCTTGCGAGCGAACCTTTTGGACTGCCGGGAAATGATCGGTTCAAATCACGTCCATCGGCAAATTTTCGGCTCATATTTAAAAACGCCATCACGTTTAATATAGGTATGCAAATGACGGCGCCAAACTGTGGTTTGATAAATTTATTATGTAGAAGACGGCGAACGATCTCGATACCGTTGACCTCATCGCCATGCATACCTCCGGAAACCAGAAGTGTCGGACCATCCCTTTTGGATTTCTCGATAATTACCGGAACTTCGATGTGGGTGCGCGTATAAAGTGAAGCAACGTCCATTGCGAAAACGTTGCGCTTTCCTTCGATGATTTCCTGGCCGAGTATTTGCATTTGATGCGCCTAATTTAACAGGGGAAATTAAATTGCAGATCCGAGATCCAAAACAATTATTCAACATGCCTCTCGACATATCTAATTATTTCTTTTGCGATATCTTTTTTCGTCGCTTCCTCAATACCCTCGAGACCGGGGGAGGAGTTTACTTCAAGGATTAGAGGGCCTCTTGAAGATTGCAGCATATCGACACCGGCGATCCCGAGACCCATTACCCGCGCGGATTTTATCGCTGCGTCCTCTTCTTCGTCGGTTAGTTCGATCAATTCTGCCGTCCCGCCGCGGTGTAGATTAGAGCGAAATTCGCCTTCTTTCGCCTGACGTTTCATTGCGCCGATAACCTTGCCTTCAACCACAAATGCTCTTATATCCGCACCTTTTGCTTCGGCGATAAACTCCTGCAGAACCACTCGAGCTTCGAGTCCGTTAAATGCTTCGAGCACTGATTCCGCTGCTTTTCTTGTTTCAGCTAAGATCACGCCTAAGCCCTGCGTTCCTTCGAGAAGTTTCAAAATAAGCGGCTTCGAATCAATCAAACCAACCACGGCTTCGGTATTTTTTGTGTAGTTTGAAAACACCGTTTTGGGCATCCCCAATCCTGCACGTGACAAAAGCTGCAGGCTACGCAATTTATCACGGGATTTTACAAGCGCCTGCGATTCTACAGCCGTGAAAATCTTTTGCATTTCAAACTGTCTAACGACTGCGGTTCCGAAAAATGTAACGGAAGCGCCGATACGAGGAATTACGGCATCGATTCCCTCAAGCCTCTTTCCTTCATAAACAATAATCGGGTTCTTTTTCTCGATTTGAAGAACGCATTTCGTATGGTTTACGACAACCATTTCGTGTTTTCGTTTTTCGCCTGCCTCGATAAACCGCTTTGTTGAATATAATTTCGGGTTCGCCGATAAAATTGCTATTTTCATAAATTTGTTAAAAGACGTATAAATTCGAAAAACTACTATACGCTATTATCGCTTAATAAAACACAAGCGCCTTAAAATTCCATGCGATTTTTAAAATGGATTACTGATAATGAGAATTCTCTGCCGAAATATGAAAAAATAGTTTGATTATTTTTTTAACGAACTCTTGTGAAGGCGATTTCGCAATCGCGGATTAACGACAAAATGATTTCGCGCCAAGAATTTTCTACCGATTAAAACCGGCGACCGCATATCGCCTCTATGGGTCAACGAAAGCTTGATGTCATAGAGAATTTTCCCAAGCTTGATTTTGGTCGTGATGATAAACCGTTCTTCGGTGATCCCATTTGAACTGCGAACTTTTTTGCGTTCGAAATCGCCGAACCGATGAATCTCTCCGGTGTATTTTGGATCCTTGTCATCGAGAAAAATCACTTCCAACTCATCGTCGGCGTTTTTTTCGATCGTGCAGCAGTGAATTGCAGAAGTGTATGCACCTGAATCGATCTTTACAGTGAGTTTTGGTAGTTCGAACTCCGGGAAATCGGCTCTATCGATTCTACCGATGACTGTATATTCTTTATTGGTCGAAATTTTCATTCTCCAAAAGAATATACAGCAACTCGCTTTTTTTCAATAAGTAACGCGAAAAGTAAAGCAAAAACATCATTCGTATCGAAGACATTCGATCGGATCAAGATTTGCCGCCTTTCTTGCCGGAAGGACGCCAAAGACCAAACCGACTAAGATTGAAACGCCCAATGCCAGAAAAATTGACCAAAGCGCGATGGAGGCCGGGAGTTCAGGTACAAGCAGCATCACCAATTGCGCGATCCCGACCGCGATAATTACGCCAAGAACCCCGCCAAAGAAAGTCAATGTCATCGCCTCAAGCAAAAACTGAAGAACTATCGCTCCCTTAGTAGCACCGATTGCCTTTCTGATCCCGATTTCTTTCGTTCGCTCCGTCACAGATACAAGCATGATATTCATCACTCCGATTCCGCCGACAAGCAGACCGAGACATGAAATCGCAATTGCAGCCAGCCCAATGCCGCCCATGATGGAATCAAATTGCTTGATAAATGCATCAGCAGTCTTTACATCGAAATTATTTTCCTCGCCATACTTTACTCCTCGTCTTTGTCGTAAAACCATTTCCGCGTCTTCGAGCGCATCTTGTATTCGGTCCGGCTTTGCTTTGATTACGTGGAGGATAAAATCACGGTGGGGGGCTACTTTTTGTGCGGTTCGAAGGGGCATAAACACTTTTCGGTCTTCTTCATTTTCGCCAAAAAATCCGGCTTTCCGCTTTTCGATGACGCCTATTACTTCCCACATCTGTCCATTCATACGAACCATTTTCCCGACAATCCCACCTTCTTTTCCGGGGAAAAGTGCGTCTGCCGTGTTAACGCCAATTACAATCACATTGCGGCGTTGGGCATTGTCGTTCTCAGTTATAAAACGGCCCTCGCGTAACACCATATTTGTGATTTCCGGATAGTTTGGTGTGACGCCGTCGGTTAGCGCCCATCGGTAATTTTTTCCTTCGTATACAAGGTTGTCATCGAAGCCCTCACCAAAACTTCCAATACTGGGTGCCACAACGGCAATATCTTCAATTGCATCCGATTGCTGCAAAATTACCTGCGCGTCGTCGTAAGTAAGCGGCTTTCGGGAGCGCTCTTCTCGATTTGGCGGTCCAAAGCCGGTTGTCAGGTGAAACGCATATAGGTTGTTTGAACCATATTCCTCGATCATGGATACAATATTCTTACGCAAACCAAGCAAAATTGATGCAACAAGAATCGCTGTCAGAACGCCAACTACAATTCCGAGAATCGTCAAAAATGAACGGAATTTGTTGGAGCGAATACTATCAATCGCCATCTTTAAAACTTCCGATGCAAGTGAAATTGGTAGTTTCATTGTTTTTAACTATGTGCCAGCGCAACGATCGGATCCAGTTTCGACGCTTTGTATGCCGGGTAAAGCCCGGCAACAACTCCGATCAGAGTCGAAACGACAACGGCGAGGAAGATGTATCCGATGGTAATGGTCATCGTGATTTCCGCGGCGTAAGTGATGAGACTTGTGACACCAAATGCCAAAAGCAGACCAAGAATTCCTCCTAGAATGCAGAGCGATGCCGATTCGATCAAAAACTGGAGCAGAATCTGTTTTCGTGTTGCACCGAGCGCCTTCCTTAGTCCGACCTCGAACGTGCGTTCGGTTACAGAAACAAGCATTATGTTCATCACCACAATCCCGCCGACGAGAAGTGTTATCATCGTAATAGGTACCACGACAGCGGCGATCGCCGTAGTAAATTGGTCAATTTGATCGCCCAGATCGGCTGTATTTACTACGCCAAACGTGTCTTCATCGCTACCGATTAGTTTTCTTCGGTTGCGAAGTTTTGTTCGGGCATCTTCGATTGCGGCCGTAAGCTCTTCACGTTTTTCGGATTTGCCGTGCACTTGAATTCCGCCGCCTCCGCCAAAAAACTGAAAGTGCAAGGTAATCGGAATATAAACTTGCCTGTCCAGTGCCTGCCCAAACATCGAACCCTTCTTTTCTTCAATACCGACGACCTTCAATGGTACTCCGCGAATTTTAAGAGTTTTCCCAATTGCATCGTGATCGGGGAAAAATTTTTCCATCACGTCATAACCCAATACGATTACTTTTGCGGAGCGGTCAACTTCAGATTCAATAATGAAACGGCCCTCTTCGATGGTTTTATCTTCAATGATCTCCATCTCTGCCGTCACACCCGCGATCCGTACGAATGGCATTTCAATCCCATCCTGGCTAATATCGATCCCATCTTGGTCCTGCGCTGCAACTTCCGAACATATATCGCAATTCTGTTTTACATACAGATATTCTTCCCAGGTAATATCTTTGTTGCGCTTATTCATCTTTTCGAAGTCTTCGTCACTTGTCTGACCCGTTCGCGCCATCCGATTGATCATGAAATGATTTGCCCCCAAAACCTTTGAAACCTGGGTCGTCACATAAGAATTCAAGCCGCTTATTGATGCTCCGACGATTACGACTGAAGCGACCCCAATGATCACTCCGAGCAGCGTTAAGAACGCCCGCAGTTTGTGTTCGAATATAGATTTTAGAGCTATCCAAAAAGCGTCTGAATAGAACGAATAAAGTCTACGCATAAAAAAGAATTGATTTGAAGAAACCTGAACTGTTGCATTAAAATTCGCCGGTCAAATTTACTACGACGTTGCAAGCGTTTATGTTCGATGAAATTTCCCTCAAACGGATTATTAAAGAAATAAATCCTCGTGATATAATTTGCGAGTTTCAATCCATAAACAGGCAGGAGAATCGTTTTGAGCATTTTAGTCGATAAGAATACGCGCCTCATTGTGCAGGGCATTACGGGAAAAGAGGGAACTTTTCACACACAGCAAATGATCGAATACGGCACCAATGTCGTAGGCGGTGTAACGCCGGGGAAGGGTGGAACGACGCACGAAGGCGTTCCGGTTTTTAATACGGTAGCTGAGGCAGTAAAGGAAACCGGTGCAAACGCCTCCGTGATTTACGTACCCCCGCCATTTGCGGCAGACGCAATAATGGAAGCGGCCGCCGCAGGTTTGCCGCTTGTCGTTTGTATAACTGAAGGTGTGCCGATCGCTGATATGGTCAATACCCGAGAATTTTTAAAGGATCGCGGTGATACGCGTCTCATCGGTCCCAACTGCCCTGGAATCATCTCGCCCGGAAAATGCAAGATTGGTATCATGCCGGGGCACATTCATCAGGAAGGCAGAATTGGTGTCGTTTCGCGCTCGGGAACGCTAACCTATGAAGCAGTTGGCCAACTCTCTGCACTTGGTTTGGGACAATCATCGGCTATTGGAATTGGCGGCGACCCGGTTATCGGCACAAACCACACTGACGCTTTAAGACTTTTTCAGGAAGACAGCGAAACCGATGCGATCGTGATGATCGGTGAGATCGGCGGAACTGCCGAAGAAGAAGCCGCAGCATACGCAAAAGAAAATGTAACGAAACCGATTGTTGCGTTTATTGCCGGACAAACCGCACCTCCGGGACGCCGTATGGGACACGCCGGAGCAATCATTTCGGGCGGAAAAGGAACGGCTTCCGAAAAAATGAAAGCACTTCGCGAAGCGGGGATTCGAGTTGTTGAGTCACCTGCGGATATTGGAAAGGCTACTCAGGAAGTTTTGGGTGCGAAGGCAGCGGTTTAGGATTCCTGACAAACTCTAAGGGAAATTCATATCCATGAAATTGATTGCCGACATTGATATCTTGTTCTAAATCCATGTTTAAGAAATTCGGGTACATCATTCTTGCGGTTGCATTTTTTGTAACCGCATCTTTTCCGCAAATAGACCTCGACGCGTCGATTCCTGTTGATCCTAAAGTAAAGATCGGCAAACTCCAAAACGGACTTACTTACTACATACGAAAAAACAGTAAACCCGAAAAGAAGGTCGAATTACGTCTTGCAATCAAGGCCGGATCGCTGCTCGAACGCGATGATCAGCAGGGCCTGGCGCATTTTCTTGAGCATATGGCTTTTAACGGGACGACGAGTTTCAAGAAGAACGAACTCGATTCTTATCTTCAGTCAATTGGTGTCAAAAGCGGAGCCCATTCAAATGCGTACACGAGTTTTAACGAAACCGTTTACGAACTATCTATTCCTACGGAAAAGAAAGAATTGCTCGATAAAGGTCTGCAGATTTTATCTGAATGGGCATCCGGAATAACGCTCGAATCGGCGGAAATTGACAAAGAACGCGGCGTTGTTTTAGAAGAGCGGCGAATTGGTTTGGGTGCGGATGAGCGAATGCGTGAGCAGTATTACCCAAAGCTTTTTAAGAACTCGCGCTATGCGGAGCGTTTGCCGATCGGTAAGGAAGAGATCTTGCGAAATTTCAAATATCAATCGCTAATAGATTTTTACGAGGATTGGTATCGACCGGATTTGATCTCGGTAATTGTTGTTGGCGATATCGACCCCGCTGCAGCTCAAAAGAAGATCAATGATCTTTTTGCAGGGATAAAGCGAAAGCGTCTAAAAGTACCCGAACGAATTTCGTATCTCGTTCCGGATCACGATGAAACTTTGATCTCAATCGCGACCGATAAGGAAGCAACATCGACCTATGCCGAAGTTTACGTCAAGCGCGATGCTAAACCGGAGAAAACCCTTCGTGATATTCGGGAAAATATCATTCAAACGTTCTTCAATTGGATGCTCAACGAGCGTCTGGACGAAATCATTGAAAGCCCTGATCCACCGTTTATTGAAGGATTTGCAGGTTTCTCGCTGCTCACCAACGATAAAGATTCTTACGTCGTTTACGGCGAAACAAAACCAAAGGATGTTGCGAAAACTCTGGAGACACTATTGACCGAAAGCAAGCGCGCTGAAAAATTCGGATTTAACGAAACGGAGCTGGCACGCCAAAAACTTGATTTTCTCTCGTTTAAGGAAAATGAATTCAACGAACGCGATACAACCGAATCGGCTACATTTGTTTCCAGTTACGTGGATAATTTCTTGAAAGGTTCGGCGATCGAAGGCGTTGAATTCGGATATGACTTTGCGAAAAAGATCGTGCCGTCAATAACGATCGAGGAAGTTAATTTACTCGCCCGGGAAGCGATTTCGGAGCGAAACCGCGTCGTTATCGTTACGGGACCGGCGGAAGAATCCGGCTCTTATCCCAATGAAGAGAAGATAAAAGAACTATTAGCCCGGGCTGATAATGCGACGGTTGAGCCATATGTCGACAAGATCTCAAACGAACCGCTCGTCGAAGCACTTAAAACGAAAGTCAGGGTTTTAAAAACTTCTTTTGATAAAACACTCGGGATCACGCGCTGGGAATTGTCTAACGGGATGAAGGTAATTTTGAAACCGACAAATTTTGCCGACGACGAAATTATCCTTCGCGCCGTGAACAAGGGTGGTGTCTCTGTCGTACCGGATAATCATCTTATCTCGGCGATTCACGCTTCGTCGATCGCAAGCACAAGCGGGGTGAAAAATTTCACGGAAACGCAGCTTACAAAAAAACTCGCGGGGAAAAATGCGTCCGCGACGGCATCGATCTCGGATTTGTTTGAACGGATTTCGGGTACGTCAACGAAAAAGGATTTTGAAACGCTGCTCCAGCTGGTTTATTTGCGTGTCACCGCACCAAACTTTAACAAGCTATCTTTCGATTCATACGTAAACAAAGATAAAACTTATTACGAAAACTCCCTCTCCGATCCCGAAACTTATTTCAATTATACAGTTGGGAAAATCACCGCGAAAAGTCATCCGCGTTATGTATCGCCCTACGATCTTGATCAATATGAAAAGTTAAATCTGGAAGATGCAAAACGAATTTATGCCGAAAGGTTTGCAGATCTTTCCGGTTTTAGCTTTATTCTCGTTGGTAACTTTGAGCCGGAGAAAGTCAAACCACTCGTTTTGAAATACCTTGGAAATTTACCGACGAGAGGTAGGAGCAACAATTTTCTGGATGTCGACCAACACGGAATGAAAGGACCGTATGAGCAGGTGATCCGGAAAGGGATTGAGAAAAAGAGCAGGGTTTATCTGTGGTTTTACGATGAACCGCCCTACGACAATCGGGATCGGTTTTTCTTTTATATTTTGGGAGAACTCATCGAAACAAAACTTACTGAGGTTTTGCGTGAAGAAAAGAGCGGTGTTTATGGTGTAAATGTTAGCGCCGGGATGCGGAAGATCCCGTATACGAGCATTAGCCTTGATATTTCGTTTCCTTGTGCGCCGGAGAATGTTGAATCTCTTACCAAGGCGGCAATGGGCGAGATCGCGAAAATAAAAAGGGGCGAAATCGACGAAAAAGATATCCGAAAAATTCGCGAAATTCAGGCGGTTGCAACCCGTGAATCGGCGAAAGACAACCAATCGTGGATTAACAGAATAGAATTCAGTTTGACAAACGATCTAGATATTCTAACGGATAGAGAAGTTGCTGAGAGAATCAACATGATATCCCGCATGGAATTGATGCGAGTAGCCAACAAATATGTCGATTTGGAAAAAAGTGTACGCTTTGTTTTAATGCCTGCCGAAACCCGGGAAAAGTAAAGCAGGCAGACGGCATCGATCGGATAGTTGATAAATAAAACATACTTGCGCTTCATTTATCCTGGCTCGATTTCGGATAAAATAACGGAAATCCTTCTTTGACGCTAGATTTTTCTTTAAGTTTTTGTAAAAGTTAACCCTTAAATTTTGGGCAGCAAAGTTGAAAAAAATTATAATTAGTCAGGAAAAAAATAGATAAATGAGCAATTTAACATTTGGTATTATTAAGCCGGACGCTGTAACAAACGGCCACACCGGAAAAATTATTGACCGTATTTTGGAGAATGGTTTCACCATCCGAGGGATGAAGCTTATCCATCAAACTACGAAACAAGCCGAAGGGTTTTATGCTGTCCACGCGGAACGTCCGTTTTTTGGGGAGTTGACGGAATTCATGTCGAGCGCTCCATGTGTCGTACTTTGTTTGGAAAAAAATAATGCGGTACCCGAATGGCGTAACTTGATGGGAGCTACAAATCCGGATGAAGCTGATGAAGGCACTTTGCGGAAAGATTTTGCGACGTCGTTGGGTGAAAATGCAGTTCACGGTTCTGATTCGGACGAAAATGCGGAGATCGAAATAGCTTATTTCTTCAGTAAACTTGAATTAGTTTAGGCAAAACGCTATAAATTCAGCAATCAGTAAGTTTTGGTGTCGACTTAGGATCATGCGACTTCGCTCGGCATCCAAACCATAAAACGAAGGAAAACATAATGAAAAGATGTCCTACTTGCGATAAGACTTTTGACGACAACTTAAAATTTTGTCAGGCCGATGGAACACCTTTAGTCGATGATAAGCCCGCTGATCCTTATGCAACGATGGTGGGTAGTCGGGCTGATTTTCAGATACCTCCGAAGGAAGAACCTAAAGTGGCGGAAGTTCCAAAGGCTGCGGAGCCGCCAAAGCCGGTCGAACCGCCGAAAGCTCCGGAAGCTGCTGCTCCGGCTCCAAATCCTGTGGATTCGCAAGCATCGGACAAAGAAGATATTTTGGAAGTCTCGAGTGCCGATGATTTTGATCCGATGAAGACAATGGTTGCAGGCAAGGATACTTCGGCGAGTGTGAAAGTCGATCCTAAAGATCTACCAAAAGCTGAAACGAAAAGTTCTACACCTCCCAAATCTCCAGAGCCGCCAAAATTTGATTCCCCGGACGTCGATGCACCTGATCTGACCGACGCTCTTGGCGAAGCTGACAAAGGAAAAGAATCCGGTGAACTGGAAATAGCTGATACACCGCCACCTAGTCCTTTTGATTCAAAGAGTGTGGGTGATGCGCCCTCGGCTCCGATACCGTCACCGTTTGATCATTCAATGCCACCGGGTTATGCGCCGCCCTCAACACCTCCGTTTGATCCATCCGAGCCCGTTAAGGCTGAAAAGGTCGGGTCGGTGAAAAAGGAAATCAAGAAGCCTGTACCCGGCATTGCCGCTTCGACGGATGATTGGGCACCGCCGCCTGCTCCGATTAATAAAAGCAGTATCGATATCGGAGGAGATTCACCATCGGGTGACGCGGCTGGTGAAGGAAAGAACAAGACTCTGGCAATGGTCTCATTGATTTGCGGCGTTTTAAGTATGACGATTTGCTGCTGGATTGGAATAATACTTGGCCCTGCAGGGATTGTTGCGGGATTTATGGCGAGAGGAAAAATCAACGAGAATCCGAACCAATACGATGGAGCGACCTTTGCTTTGATCGGAATGATCACCGGTGGAATTGGAGTTCTCGCTTTTATCGGGGTCTTCATATTCAACGTGTTTTTCGGTGCACTCGCGAATTTTTTGTAGAGTATAACCAATATTATCACTGGAAAAGTCTGCCCGGTTGGAAGCGGCGGGCTTTTTCGTTATACTTCACGTACAAACCTATCGAGGATATATATGTCAATAATTAGCGACGTTATCGAGTCAACCAAAGCGATTGTTTTGGGTATGAAAACGACACTTTCTCAGATTCCCAAAGAGAAATGGACCGTGCAGTATCCGGATGAACCGGTGACACTTCAGCCTAGGTATCGTGGGCAGCACTTACTTCACGTGGATGAAAACGGCAAAGAAAAATGTGTTGCTTGTTATTTGTGCGCCGCGGCGTGTCCTTCTGATTGTATCTATATCGAAGCGGTAGATGATCCGAGACCTTATGAAGAACGGATCGGACGCGATGAACGTTATGCAAAGGTTTATAACATCGATTACGGCCGATGTATTTTCTGCGGTTATTGCGTAGAAGCCTGCCCTAAAGATGCTATTACCCACGGCTATAATTTTGAACTTTCGGTCTATAATCGCGCCGATTTACTCAAGACGAAAGACGACCTTCTAATTACCAAGCAAAAGCAATCAAAGAATTACCGGGTTGCGTTGTCGTCGGAGGATGTAGATTCAGAATTCAAGGAAGTTTAACTAACTTTTCCGACGCCAATCTTTTCCTTTGCAAAAAACTTACCTTTTCTCATATTGGCAAATCGACGGCTAGATGAAATCTCGAGAACAAACGACTTCAAAAACACAAAACAACGAACAAAAGGCTGAACATACTATATTCATAGGCTCAAAAAAAGCATTGATCGGCGGAATTCTTTCGGGAACCGTTGCGTTGGTCGGACAATGGCTTGTCGGACAGGTTTATAGTGGTTGGGAAGCTCGTAAACTTTTAGAATCGGTCATTTCTTCGGCTCTTTATTTCGGCGGTTCAATTGTTACAGCCTCGGCAACAATTCTTGCGTTGATGTTAACAATGCTTGGATTGACAAAACAATCTAGCGGGGAATTTGACGTCCTTTTCTTTAAGAGAATCGAGAGAATCGGTTTGCTGTCGACGATCTCGTTAATTTCTGCAGTTCTTTTACTACTCTTCCTAAGCATACCCCTGCAAGAATCCAATGACGTTCCGAGTTCCTGGTACCAAGTTATTTATTATATTCTAACTATATTCATTGCGATTCTCGCGGGACTGGTCGTTTCAATTGTGCTGATGCTTTTTAATTCCATAAAAAGTCTGATAGATGTAGTTAGGCCGACGTTGGACGAAGATGTTGAAGAAGTTGAAAAGAGCGAAAGCGACGAATAAGCAGCAACAATTGTGACTACGGCTGGGAATAGACGTCTTGGATACTACAAATTTACCGCCAACTAGAAAAGGGAGAACATACGAACTTCACGCACTCGGTTTGCGAGAATTTGCAGGACTAAGGCGCCCCACGGACCGTTTAAATCCTTTTGATCTGGCTCGCTTTGCCAAACTGTTGGTCGTTTCGTTTGATAAGGTCGAATCGCTTTTGACCGAAGAAACGAAGAAGCGCCTGCTAGGGGAGGGCAAGGATGATTGGTCGGGCGGTGCCTCTTCGCAAACGCTGCCAAACGGTCAGAAATTGATCATTCTTAATCCCACGCACGGGAAAAATCGCCAAAATGCCACATTGATGGAAGAAATAAGTCATGTTTTTTTGGGACACAAACCCAGCAGGCTTGCGATCGAAATGCGGGATGAAAGCGGCAATGTACGAGCGCGCGATTACAATGCGGAGATCGAAGAACAGGCTTATTCAGTAGGGGCGGCTGCATTGGTGCCTTACGCAGGGCTTCATTTTTACATCGTTCAAGGCAAAACCTCGAGAGACATCGCCCGACACTATGATGTAAGCTATCAGCTGATTGAGTATCGCATAAAGGTTTCGAGGTTATGGAAGGAATATTTGGAAATCCAGGCTTCGAAAAAAGGTCTAGGCTGAGATTGATGGAAAAAGAAGAAACGATAATTGAAGAAACCCGGGAAGGATCGTTTCCGGATTCTGCGCTCACGGTTTTGGATAAACTGCGAATGCTCCACGATATAACTAAGACCATCAGCCGATCGATGGACTCTCAGGAAGTGCTCACGGTCCTGATGGATACGCTTGGTTCACTAATTCCTTACGATGCGGCGGGCATTTATTTGATCGAATTTGACGACAATGAAGAAAGCCCCTACATTTTCAAATCCAGGGTCATCCGCGGATACAAAATCAGTTTTGATCAAATAGAGCCGCGTTTGAAGCTCGGTGAAGGTTTCATTGGCTACGTTGCTCAGACCGGCAAATCATTGATATGTCCCGACGTTTCCAAAGACGACAGGTATTTTTCAGCGCGAAAACGGACAAATTCGGAGCTTGTAACACCGATTATTTCGAACGATAAGGTTATTGGCGTTTTTGATCTTGAAAGCGACAAGCTTAACGCTTACAGCCAAGATGATCTTTCGATTCTTGAAATGCTCGCTTCGCAGGTCGCAATTATTATCGAAAAGGCCGAACTGTATAAGCAGCTCGTTGAGAAAAAACGTATTCAGGCGCAGCTCGAAATCGCGCGTGAAGTACAGCTTGAATTACTTCCCCCCGGTGATCCTGAGCTAAAAGATTTTGACCTTAGTGCGTATGTTTTTCCGACCGAGGAAGTTTCCGGAGATTATTACGACTGGGTTAAGGTCTTTGACGACCAGATCGCAATAATTGTCGCGGACGCAGTCGGCAAAGGTATTCCGGCCGCGCTGCTTATGGCATTTTTGCGTGCATCAATGCGTTCTGCGGTTCAAACGGGTTATTCACCCAACGTCGCTTTTTCGAAGGTTGGAAATTTGCTTTGGGACTCAGTTGAGTCACACCAATTCATCACCGCGATTTATGGAAACCTCGATGCCACAAATCGAACGTTTGTATATTCAAACGCCGGTCATAACCCGCCGCTCCTTGTGAAAAAGGATGGTACACATGCTTTTGTCGATTACGGTGATTTTGCGTTGGGTATGTTTCGGGATAGCGAATATCACCAACATTTCATAAGGGTTGAAAAAGGAAGCGTGTTAGTACTCTATACCGATGGAATTACGGAAGCTGAAAACACTGACGGTGACCAATATGGCCAGGAAAGATTCGCCAAGCGAGTATTAGACGGGTGCAATCTATCGGCACGGGAAATGATCGAGTTCATACGACAGGATATAGCTGTATTCACGAAACGCGCGGCGCTCGATGACGACGCGACTGTCTTTATCGTCAAATCAATTTAAAAAAGGAAAGCGAAAGGAGGTTTCCCTACCTTCCGCGTCCCTTAGTTGTTGGAAATCAAAAATATTTAGTGCGCAGTAAAAGAGGCGTGTATACTGTCTCCGCCTGGAGCGATCGGTGAACGATAGTCGCCGAAATTTAATTCGCTGCCCTCATCCGCAAACGAGTATATATCAAATCCGTGGGCATCGAGAAAATCGACTAACTCATCTGAACTCGGCATGTAAACCGCTTTTGGATAGCCCAACTCACTTCGAATCTGGAGAATTCTTTCGATTACTTCGAGCGGTGCAAAACATCTTACTGGATCGCGATAGGTCGCCATAATTTACCTCTTACGGAATCGCCCATTAATTTCTTAGCAGGCAAGAACTATGATTGCAGAATTACTGCAAAGGTTGTTAACTAAATTCCTCGGCAACCTATTTGACGACTCAAAGCTCAAATAAAGAAAGGGACCTATTTAACAGTGGGCAGAACAGATAACATGAAATAGCAAATCATTGATTAAATTGGTGAAAAGGAATAAACTTTCCTTAACTTTCCCCTTTTTCGATTGTTAGCAGGAGCAAGAAAATGAAATGTAATACCGCCATAATTTCGTTGCTGGTTTTATTCGGGGCTATTTTTGTTACCGGACTAAATGCCCAGGATGGTGCCACAATTCGTTCGGTTGCGGGAAACCCTTATGTCATTTCCGCGAAAGCAGGAGGAGTAAACTACACTCGAGGGCAGGTGACGATCCAACGAAAAGATTTAACCGCAGGACTTCTGATTAAAGGGGATTCGGTGGAAGTCGGAGATAAAGTGATAACAGGCGCAACGTCGCGCACAGAAATTTTACTAAACCCCGGTTCGTACGCGAGGCTCGGTGGAAACGCGGAATTTGAGTTCATAACCACAAACCTCGATGACTTGCAGTTGAAGCTATCTCGCGGAAGCGCAATGTTTGAAGTCTATGCGAGTGATGATTTCCGAATAACGATCCTGACCCCGACTTCCAGATTTTATTTGGTCAAATCGGGCGTTTATCGCGTCGACGCGGATTTGAATGGTACGAGCAGACTTGAAGTACGCAAAGGTAAAGCGCAGGTCGGAGATTTGAACGCTACTACATTAAAAAAATCCAGAGCTGCGGATGTAAGCGGTAGAGAAGTTGCGGTTTCGAAATTTGATCGGGACGAACGTGATGATTTAGAAAACTGGAGCCGTGAGCGGGCGAAAGAACTTTCTGAGGCGAATGCTCAGCTCGAGCGCAGCGCTACAAGAAATACGCTGTTGAATAGTTATCGTAACACCGGGTGGGACACTTTTGGATCGTATGGACTTTGGGCTTATTCACCGCAGTTTGGGAGCTATTGCTTTATACCGTTTGGAAACGGCTGGAGTTCGCCTTATGGTTTTGGATTGAGACGCGATCTATATTATTTCAGACTACCGCAGTATGTATATTATGCTCCAAATATCTACTATAATCAGAGACGACAAGCTTACGAAAATAATTCTATAACCAATTCAAACGCGGCGGCGAGCGACAATAAATCCTCTCGTCAACCGCAAATCGAGCGCGATGAAAACGGAAAAGTAATTCCAAACGCAGATGGTTCAGGTGGATTCGGACCGGATGGCCCCCCGCGTCGTCCCGTTGATGTCAGCGAAGATGGTGAAGTGCGACAACCGCGCAGACGTACCTTTGATCGAATAGATGGGGAGAGACCGAGCCGTCGGGATCAGCGTCCGCCACAGCCTTCGGGCCAGCCTGAACGAAGACAGGAAAGATCGTCGCCTGCTCCGTCGCAACCTCGCGAACGCAGTTATAATCCCCAGCCGAGAAGTTCGGAACCCCCGCAACGAGTGGATCCTCCGGTTTCTCGCCAGGATGATGCGCCCAGGGTGACCAAGAACAGCGAACCTGTGGTCGATAACAAGTAGGATTAGCGAAAGTTGATATTCGGAGCGGAAGGAAAAATCCTTCCGCTCATTTTTATGCGAGATGTTTAAATATGGACTGAACTAAAAAGAACGCAGCTTCAGCTGGTTTTGTGGCGTCAAGAGATTCTGGTAAATATGGCTGAAATACTAAGACGAGCGATTGGATTCCGTTTATTAGAAAATGAAACGCTATGCAGGGGAGAAGGTTATCTGTCTTTACGCGTATCAGCGTTATTACCAAGCTGAGAAAAGTGAGTGTTATCAGCGTTGAATAATCCCCCCAGTATTGAGGAAAGTGAACTAATGCAAAAACGAATGTAACCAAAATGATCGCAAACACAACACCAAACGTTCTCTGAAACGCTGAGTATAAAACGCCGCGATAGACGACCTCTTCGACAATCGGGGCAGAAAATGTCGCCATAAATGCGACAAGAAATACGACGTACCGCGAACTTCTAAGTAGTCTTAACAATTCATTATCTTGCTGGCCAAAAATCGAAGTCGTAGCCAGGCCGAGCGCGAGAACTCCAAAAAAAAGCAAAATAGCGTGCCACCATTTGAATCCGCCCCATTTTGTCCCAAGCATTTCCTTAAAGGAATACGTGTTGAATCTTGTAACTATAAACCACGCTAATACTAGCGTGATTATATGCGCAGGAATGATGGCTCCAATCTGAACCATTATCGATGTCACGTCGTTTTGAGCGAAATCGACAAGTTGCTGTTGATTGGATAGATCTATTTTTTGGCTTAGGAGATACGGAATCAAAAAAGCCGCGGGCACGAATACGATCAATGCGACGCTGGCAAGCCATAAGAGCAGTGCGACACCGCTATTCCACGGAGGATTATTTGGTGAGTATACTTCTTCGATGAGTTCGTCTTCCTCACGGGAGTCGAACGAATTTTCAGGAGCTTCTGGATTAATATTTTCCACTTGAAGAGTTTAGCCAAACTTTAGGATTCTGCCAAACAGCGAGTCTGGAGAAATTGTTTACGCGTGTTCTTGAATTAAGTTTCGAAAAGGGATAGGCTGTAATCCCGTGGAGTTACACGGGGAAAATCCTAAACAAAATGTGATTGCAGTGATACCGGCGAGGTATAAGTCTACCCGCCTGGAGGGTAAACTGTTGCTTCCGATAAACGGTAAACCCCTGATTCTACACACGTTAGGGCAGGCTAAGCAGGCATCGTGTGTTTCGCGGGTGATCATTGCTACTGATGACAAACGAATTTTTGATGTGGTTCAGGAGCGTGGTGATGAAGCGGTTATGACATCATCCAAACACGAATCTGGTAGCGACAGGATTGCGGAGGTTGCGGAGCGCTTGCCGGAAGGAACAATTGTGGTAAACGTTCAAGGCGATGAACCTTTGATTTCCCCGAAAACGATCGAGTTGGCGGTTGAGGCACTTCTTTCGGATGAAACTGCCGATATGGCAACGACATGCGAAAAAATAAAAGATTACCGCGAGGTTTTAAACCCAAACGTTGTAAAGGTGGTTGCCGATGCTAATGGCTACGCGCGATATTTTTCCCGTTCACCGATTCCTTATCCAAGAGAAGCTGTTAATAAATTTGGAAGTGTGGAAAATGCACTTTTGGAAATGCCGGAACTATTAGAGCTTTTTAGAAAACACACCGGTTTATATGTTTACCGACGCGACTTCTTGCTCGCATTTACGAAGTTCAAACAAACTATCCTGGAAAAAACTGAAATGCTTGAGCAGCTCAGGGCCCTGGAAAACGGTGCGAAGATCAAGGTCGTGGAAGTTTCCGAAAGCTCTATTGGTGTCGATACTCGAGAAGATTTTGAAATGGTAAAGGAATCAATAGAAAATGGACGACGGATTATTCAATGAAAGCCTACTAAGCATCAAATATCGGCTTCCATTTATGTTGAGTTAGTTTATGCAAGATTGGATCGGACTAGGATTTTTTGTTTTACTGATTTTTGCCGTATTGATCGGTCTCAAGTTATTGAGCAAACCTCGGGTCAGCACAAACGACGAGTTTGAACGAAATGCGGCGGAAAATGCTACGCTTTTGGGATCGGGCGTAAACGCAATAAACGGGATGCTCAATCCTGAATCTGCCAAAGGAAAAACGGCGGTCGAAGAAGTAAAGAAAGGAACGTATAATAAAAAGAAAGAAGACGGAAAAGGAATAGGAAACGACAATATCGAGGATAATAATGACTGAAAAACAAACAAAATACATATTTGTAACTGGTGGTGTGGTTTCGAGCCTGGGAAAAGGATTAGCGGCGAGTTCGATCGGATGTTTGCTCGAAACACGCGGGGCGACGGTTTCGATGATGAAACTCGATCCTTACATAAATGTTGACCCTGGTACGATGTCGCCGTTTCAGCACGGAGAGGTTTTCGTCACAGATGACGGCGCCGAGACCGATCTTGATCTCGGGCACTACGAACGATTTACCAGTGCGAAAATGTCACAGGCAAACAACTGGACGAGCGGTAGAATTTATCTATCAGTAATTGAAAAAGAAAGACGCGGAGACTATTTGGGCAAAACGATCCAGGTAATTCCTCATATTACCGATGAGATAAAGGCCGCCGTTCGTGCGGTTGCCGAGAAGGACCAGCCGGATGTATTGATCGTCGAAATCGGCGGAACGGTCGGTGACATTGAATCCCTGCCGTTTATGGAAGCGTTGCGGCAGATGGGCAACGAGGAAGGACGAAGTAACGCGATTTTTGTTCACGTTACCCTTGTGCCGTACATTGCAGCTGCGGGTGAACTCAAAACTAAACCAACTCAGCATTCAGTAAGAGAACTTCGTGAAATCGGTATTCAGCCGGACATTCTTCTTTGTCGATCGGAGCGTCCATTACCTCTCGAATTACGTAAGAAAATCGCATTATTTTGTAACGTTCAAGAACATGCGGTTATTTCCGCACTTGACGTCGAAACTATTTATGCAGTGCCCTTAGCGTTTCACGAGCAGGGGCTTGATCAATTGATAGTAGATTCCCTTGAAATGAACGAGCATTTTCCCGATGCGAATTTGAGAGATTGGCGAAAGCTTGTTTCAACGATTATGGAACCCGGCGAAGGTGAAGTAAAAATCGGAATTGTCGGAAAATATGTCGAGCTAGAGGATTCCTATAAATCACTTCGTGAAGCGCTGACACACGCTGGCGTTGCAAACAATATTCGCGTAAATGTTGAATGGGTGGAATCTGGAAAGCTAATGAAAGAAGATTACGAAAGCCGCCTTCAGGATTTCGACGCGATCCTGGTTCCCGGTGGATTTGGCAAACGCGGAGTTGCGGGAATGATTCGGGCAATAAAATATGCCCGAAAATCAGGAACTCCTTATTTTGGAATTTGCCTTGGAATGCAGACCGCTTGTATCGAGTTTGCTCAAAACGTCTGTGAAATAGCCGATGCCGATTCCAGTGAATTTCGTGATGACGCGGAAAATCATATCATTTTCAAACTGAGGGACCTGGTTGATGTTGAAGAACTTGGCGGAACGATGCGTCTCGGTGCATGGGATTGCAACCTAAAAGAGGGAAGTCTGGCGTGTGAGATCTACGGCGGCGCCGAACAAATTTCCGAACGCCATCGCCATCGTTACGAGTTTAACCCCGAGTTTATCGAAAAACTCGAAAAATCGGGCTTGATATTCAGTGGTATCTCACCAAATAAAAAATTTGTAGAAATGGTCGAGTTGCCGCGAGATGTTCATCCATTTTTTGTCGGATGCCAATTTCATCCGGAATATAAATCCAAACCTCTGAACGCACATCCGCTCTTTGTTTCGTTTGTCGAAGCTGCCTGGGAAAATCGTGTAAAAAGTGAAAACTTAAAAGAGGATGTGAGCAGAGAAACGCCAGTGAAAAAGGAACTTGTGGATATTAAAGAAAAGGCTGCGGTTGGGGATGAATAAATTGATTTAATAAGTTGATTTTTTAAAACGTTTTTATGAATGCATTTGATGTTGGCAATGTTACTTTTGGAGACGGTCGTTTGACCATTATTGCGGGACCATGTGTGGTTGAGAGTGAAGAACACGCTTTGTTTATGGCAAACGAGATCAGCGGAGTTTGTAAACGGGTCGGTTTGGATCTGGTTTATAAGTCGTCGTTTGATAAAGCCAATCGGAGTTCGATCGAGAGTTTTCGCGGCGAGGGGATGGACTTTGGATTATCAATACTAAAAAAGGTGAAAAACGAAATCGGAGTCCCCGTGATTACCGACGTCCATGAACCGTGGCAAGTGGAAAAAACTGCGGCGGTTGCCGATATTTTACAGATTCCCGCATTTCTTTGCCGTCAGACGGATTTACTTGTCGCCGCTGCCGAATCAGGAAAGGCCGTAAATGTTAAAAAGGGGCAGTTCTTGGCTCCGTGGGATGCAAAGAATATAGTCGATAAGCTCGCTGCGGCCGGTTGCAAGAAAACTTTGCTGACTGAACGCGGCGCGAGTTTTGGTTATAATAACCTTGTAGTCGATTTTAAAAGTTTTCCAATCATGCGAGGATTTGGCGTTCCAGTAGTTTTTGACGTTACGCATTCTTTACAGCTTCCGGGCGGGCTGGGAAAAGCAACCGGTGGGTTGGCGGAATATATCGAGGATTTTGCCCGGGCGGGAGTTGCGTGTGGGGTAGATGCGGTTTTTATGGAAGTGCACGATAACCCTTCAAAAGCACCGAGCGATGGTCCGAATCAATTACCGCTGGCACGCTTTGAAAAACTATTGGTTAAATTGAAACAGATTCACGAGTTGGTTAATCAAAAATGTTGAGGTTTGCCCATCGGCAAAATCCGGTATTCGTGATAAACAATAAATATGTCGTCTAATTTAGACTCGAAAACAGTTGAGGGATTCGGGGCCGAATGGAGTAAGTTTGATCAATCCGAACTGGAAGAGGCCGAGCATCAGCAGATATTCGAAAGCTATTTTTCCATTTTTCCGTGGGATGCGTTGCCGAAAGGTTCGATCGGTTTTGATTTAGGCTGCGGAAGCGGACGCTGGGCAAAGAAAGTTGCTCAGAAAGTCGGAAAACTTATTTGTATTGACGCAAGCGAAGACGCGCTGGAAGTCGCAAAGCGAAATTTATCCTCACTGAAAAACTGCGAATTTTACAATGCCTCGGTTGCAGAAATGCCGATTGAGGAAAATTCGATGGACTTTGGCTATTCATTAGGAGTGCTTCACCACATACCGGATACGCAAAAGGGGATCAGCGCATGCGTTTCGAAGGTCAAGCCCGGAGCGCCATTCTTAGTCTATCTCTATTATGCTTTCGACAATCGACCAGCGTGGTTCCGAGCTCTTTGGAAAATATCTGACGTAGTTCGGAAAGGCATCTCGAGTTTACCAACCGGCGTCAAACATCTTGTCGCTGAATTGATAGCATTTACAGTTTATTTACCCCTGGCGAGATTCGCCCTTGTTGCTGAAAAGCTCGGCATTGATGTGTCTGCTTTTCCGCTTTCAATTTACCGAGACAAGACTATATATACGATGCGTACCGATTCTCTTGATCGTTTCGGGACGAGGCTCGAGCAAAGATTCACAAAGAACGAGATTGACGACATGATGAAAGCGGCGGGTTTGGAAGATATTCGCTTCAGCGCCGAAGTGCCTTTTTGGTGTGCAGTCGGAACGAAGAAATAGATGTGTCGATCATAAAACTTATTTATATGAAGAATTCTAAACCATTGATTTGCAGCTTGGTTTGTTTAATATTTGTGTTTTCGGTAACGGCACAGGATCGTGCTTCGATTACATGGGAAGTTTTGAAGTATGACATTATCGCTTCCTTACCACAAAATTATGCCACTGACCGCAACTTAGATGTAGTGGCTACGATGAACCTGAAAAATGCCAGCGACCAGACTTTTTCGCGTTTGACGCTGCGTATCAGTGATCAGGCTGAAATCAGCTCGATTACCGCCAACGGCTCCGCGGCAGACTTTAGAAAAAGCGAGGAAAGTATCGGCGACGGTTTGAAACTTCAGCGCGCCATTGTCAGTCTTCCGACAATCTCGCCTAACTCAACATTTTCCGTTAAGGTTTCATACAAGTTGAGAGTCAAAGCGAATTCCGCGCTCAACTCTCTTTCACCGGTTGAAACGCAATTTCTTCCGATGTCTTTCTGGTATCCGGCCCCTAACAGTTGGTTTTTTGCCGGCGGTGCGGATTTCGCGCCGTACAGTTTGCGCATCAATAATGCGGCAGGTCTTACCATTGTCAGCTCAGGCGAAAGTACCGCGGGTGGATTTGAGCAAAAGTTGAACGGACAGCCCTTCTTTACCTCGGGAAAATGGGAAATTGTCGAAGCTAGTGGCATAAAGGTTTATGCGCCATCTGGCGGTGATACCCGGACAAAAAGCCGGGCAAACGAACTCGCTTTATTCTTAAAAGAAGCAAATGAGTTTGTTGCCACATTTAGCGGTAAGTCCATAACGGCTCCGATGAGGATCGTTGCCGTAAACCGCGGCGCCGGATTTTCTGATAGCGGTACTGTTTTTGTTGACGACAGTGTTTTTAGAAGACAGAAACTTGACTCACAGACGGCGATGATCCTAGCCGAAGCGGCCGCGAAGTTTTGGCTTGGAAATGCGGTCGAGGTAAACGGAGTCGGATATGGAGTTATACGTGAAGGGTTATCGAAATATCTCGCGACACGGCTTATCGAGAATAAGTTTGGGAAGGATGTTGCCGATATCGAGCGTTTAAAACAACGTACAAATTATTCGGCAATCGCAAATCGCGACGCGCCGTTAATCGTTGCTTCGCCAATTGATGGTTTTTATTACACTGCGACCGCAAATAAAGGTGCGATGATTTGGAAGTTTCTTGCTTTGAACTCGAAGGATCAATTCTTTAAAACAATTCAAGGTTTGGCCGGAGATGGGAATTTAAGTCTCGATGAACTTCGTGCAGCGTTTTCGGCCGAGAAAGATTACCTTGATTTTATGATCGATAATGCAACTTCTATGAACTTAATGATCGGACTCCCGCAGCAGCAGGGAGGTCAGACAAAAGTAGCTGTGCGGAATATTAGCGAAGTACCCACGAACGTTGATGTCGTGGGATTGACGTCAAGTGGAAAACGAATAACTTCGAATGTTTCGATTCCTTCAAATGGTTTTAGCGAAGCTGTTTTTCAGAGTGCGGAAAAAATTGTACGGGCCGAGATCGATCCGGATAAAATTTACCCGCAGACTGATTATGTAGACGATGTCGCGCCAAGGGCAATTTCAGAAAACGATCCCTTACTGTTTATAAAAAAAGATTTCGACAGGCAGCGTTTTGCGGATGCGGAAAAAAAAGCGTTAACGGTTTTATCGATTTACCCCCAATTCGATGACGCTAAAATAATGCTTGGGCGTTCGCTTCTGGCACAACAAAAGATTACCGAAGCAGAAAGAATTTTCCAATCCGTTTTAGACGAAAAGCTTCCGTCAGCACAAAGCCTCGCGCGGGCGAATTTGGGGCTTGGTGAGCTCGCTTTGAAAACGGGTCAAAGTGCGAAGGCGATTCAGTTTTTCAACGAAGCGATTAGGACGGACGGTGAATACGGCGCAACCCTGGCGGCGCGAACCGAACGAGAAAAAATCGGTGGTTCAAGCGGCATTGATCCGGCATTGTCCGCATTCTTTAGCTCCTTCGACTTGGCTGTAAGCGCGAACGACAAATCCCGCATAGACTCGATGACGGTCCCTGGCGAGGTTTCAAAGTTTGCAAGCGGAGTGGCCGGACAGGCGCAAGAATGGGTGACAACGGTGCTTAAAGTTGATCCATTGGATGATGGCACGTTCCTGGTTGAAACAAGGTTAACGGTAAAACTCTTGAGCCGGAATCAAGAGAGCGGGAAGGCAGTGTTCCGAATGAGTAAGGTTGGCGGACAGTGGAAAATGAGCAATGTGGAGATTTTTGAGGTTGGATAATTTGGCGATATTGAATTGATGAATAATTACGGTTTATCGGACAAGTTGGCAGAGCGTGCGAAGAAGATCAAGCTGTTGTTAATGGATTGCGATGGCGTTTTGACTAATGGGAAACTTTACTTTTCCAAAGACGGCGAGGAGCTCAAGACATTTCACGTTCATGACGGACAGGGAATAAAGTTGTGGCACCAGGCCGGATTTCAGACCGGCATTATAACGGCACGGGAATCACAAATTTTGGCAAGGCGTGCGAACGAGCTAAATATCGACTATCTGGTTCAGGGTTCAAAGAATAAGATTATTGATTTTGAAAACATTCTCAGGGAATGTGGCATCGAAGCCGACAAAGTTGCATACATCGGAGACGACATGTCTGATTTGGCTTTGCTGGGCGAAGTCGGTTTTCCAGTTTTGGTCGGGGATTCGCCGATTAGCTTGAGTGAGATCGTTCATTATCGGACCAGTAAAAATGGTGGCTTTGGCGCGGTCAGGGAAGTGGCGGACCTTTTATTGCAATTTATTGGCGAAAATTAATAGAAAACAATTGATCTGCGCTTGACAATTTTCCTTGCAAGATAGAGAATCTGAAATTGCTCTTAACACAGTTTTTTACAGGAATGCGGAAAGTATGTGTGGGCAGTTGACAGGTTTCAGTTTTTGTTTATAATCGTAAGTTCGCTTCTCGGAAGATGGGAAGCGATTTTGATTGCAAAATTTTTGGTGTTTGAAAACTAGGTAATGCACAATCCAATGTTAATTCGTAAATCATAGTTCGTTTAATCGAACAAACCAGAAGAAAACTTTTTAACGAGAGTTTGATCCTGGCTCAGAATCAACGCTGGCGGCGTGCCTCAGACATGCAAGTCGAACGATTAAAGCTCTCTTCGGAGAGTGTATAGAGTGGCGTACGGGAGAGTAACACGTAAGTAATCTACCCTTGGGTGGGGAATAACTTAGGGAAACCTAAGCTAATACCGCATAATGCAGCGGCTCCATATGGAGACAGTTGTTAAA
>JBBKXN010000016.1:0-3892 GCA_037969475.1 Pyrinomonadaceae bacterium
GAGTTAATCTATTCATCTTTCCCCCGAATGCAGCTAATCCAAAGTTTGCGACCAACGAATTTCACGTTATCGCAAATTCTACAACGTATTTGATCCAAATCACAGGAAAAACCGCGAAGCGTCACCTCTTTTAGATTCCCATAAAATAAGGTTATTTTAAAAGATCATCAACCAAACATATTTCAAATATGCCAAAAGAAAAAATTTCCAATGTCGCGAAAGCTTCGATCCAATCACTTGCCCGTTGCACGGACTCAACGATTCCAACCTTTGTAATCAAACGGAAAGTCGTGATTTTCGATCATCGCAATTAGGTCTCCAAGGCTTGAATAGGCGTGATCCTGAATTTCCACTGAGTACTCGTATTTCAAAATATTTGCGTCAAATTCTTCCATATCGAGAACTTCGTACGAAAAATCTTTCCAAATTAGAAGATCAATGTCTAAATCAACATAATTCAAAACACCGTTTTCCAGAACAGGCGGCTGATTTACGTTGCAGTAATAATTTCGCAAATCACCTTCGGGTTCATGAAATCGAAAGACATTGAACCATCTTTCCTTCCAATAATATTCGTAACTGATCGTATTTCGCCTGATTACGCCAAGGTTCGGATGCTTCACCTCAGAGTCAAAAATACCAAGAAATAAATAAAACTCATCGTTTTCCTCAATCAGCTCCGCTGTCCATGTGCGATGGATTCTTCCATCAATATTGCGCGAGATGACAGTAACCAAATTCTTTTCATTCATCAACTTACGATGCCGATCGAAGAAAGCACATTAATACAAGGTTAATAAAAAGAGCTGCCCATCTCCTTAGTTCAAATTTCACCCACATTCAGGGTTTAGTCTTTTTGGGCAATCTTAATCCCAACCAACCGTTCCAGGGCTCAGGAAGTCTAATTGATCAAGCTGATTCCGGCGGGGTTCGCACGACGAGCACGGAACACGGTGCGTGATGAACAACGGAATCCGAAACTGACCCGAGAAGGAGTCTTTCCCATCGATTATAACCGTGGGATCCGACGATTATAAGATCCGCGTTCATTTCTTCAGCTGTTTCGACGATTCTGCTCTCCGGAGAGCCGATCAGAAGTTCACGAGAAACATCTACCAATTCATTTCCGCAGATATCAATAATCGCTTCACAAGTTTCGGCCAGAACTCGTTCGGCGTTTTCGCGAACGTGCTTTTCAATCTCCGGCGTTGAAGGTAAATAGCCTGCGTACATATCAATCGCGAGTGGAACCGCCATATCCATAACAGATACGACCTTTATCTTGTCATTTTTAGTGAGGCTGAAATTCTTTATTGTTTCAATTGCGCATGCGCTATGTTTCGTGCCGTCTGTTGCAAATAAAATATTCATTTTTGATACTCCGAAAATGTCTTGAGAAATTGATTTAACCTATTTACTCTGCTCATGATCGACCAATAAATTAAATTTTATCACTCATTGAACCAAAAGCAGAAGAGGAACAACAACTTTGGTAGCATTGGTCGCCAAGAATATATTGCGGGTTCGGTATCGTGGTTTGACCTGACGCCATGCTTTAACGACGGAATTAAATGCGCCGTTTTAAAGGCTAAACAACAACTTTAAGTTTCTCCAGTAATTGGAAAAGGACAAGTTTCTCGGTTGCAGTGAGTGAAATGAAGAAATCCTCTTCAAACTTCAACCATTTCTCTTTGATCTCGTTTTCAAGCCTTTTTGACTTTTCAGATATATAAACCCGCATAACTCTTCCATCCAACGCGCATTTCTCACATGCTACAAAAGAATTATTCATTAAGCTTTTAACCATATTATTGATGGTTGGTGGAGAAATATTGAGTTTGGACGCCAGTTCAACCTGGCTCTGCCCGTTATTAATGAATAGCAATTGCAGAACGAAGACCTGGCCACCATGGAGACCGATTTCGGTCATGACTTTTTCGAATTCCGCGCGATATTTGTTGGCCACTTCAGCCAGTAAATATGATGTAGTCTCAGCGATTTTCATGTAAACACCCTTCGCATGCTAAGTATATAATGTTAGCAAGCTAACGATCAGTACGCTTATATTACTGGGTATAAGCTTAATATTCAAGTGGAAGCGATAAAAATCTTAAGCAAAATACGTTAGGATGCTTAAGATAATACCCTTATTGCTTTATGCAAAAAAGGCACGCAGTTACGCGCGCCTCTTAAGCAAAATTGGTTTGTGGTTAAGGTTTAAGCACGGCCGCTCTTTTTCCAGTCGTCGAGAAATGCATCCAACCCTTTATCGGTCAGAGGATGTTTAACTATTTGTTTAAGCACTTTGAAAGGAACCGTTGCCACGTCGGCGCCTGCGAGTGCTGAATCCACAATATGCATCGGATGCCTGATGCTTGCCGCCAAAACTTGCGTCGCATAACCGTAGTTTCCATAAATTTGGACAATATCGTAGATCAACTGCATTCCATTTTCTGAAATATCATCGAGTCTTCCAATAAAAGGACTTATATAGGTCGCACCTGCCTTCGCTGCGAGAATCGCCTGGGTTGCCGAAAAACAAAGTGTTACGTTTACTTTTATTCCTTCTGAATGGAGCGTCTTGGTGGCTTTTAGGCCATCCCAGGTAAGCGGGCATTTTACCACTACATTCTCGGCAATTTTTGCCAAATCCCTGCCTTCTGAAAGCATCCCGGCGGTATCGAGCGCGGTTACTTCTGCCGAAACATCGCCATCGACGAGCTTACAGATCTCCGCGATTCTTTCCTTAAAATCAATATCGCCTTCTTTTGCGACCAATGAAGGGTTCGTTGTGACGCCGTCGATCAACCCAAGTTCCGCGGCCTCCCGGATTTCATCGAGGTTTGCCGTATCTATAAAAAATTTCATTTTTTTCTCCTAATCTATTAATGCTTCTTTTTCGTATCCTGATTCAAAATGAACAGTAAAAGATCTAATTCGACACCGGATTTGAAAGCGAACCAATTCCGCCAATTTCAACCGCTACGATGTCGCCCGGATTTAGTTTCGAAACCCCGGAAGGTGTTCCTGTCGCGATTATATCGCCCGCCTTTAGCGTCATTTGATTTGAAATATATCTTACCAAAAAAGGAATGTCGAAAACCATCTGCGAAGTTCGGCCATCTTGTTTAAGGACACCGTTCACCGTAGTTGTAACGCGGACGTTGGAAAAATCAAGTCTGGTTTCAACAATTTCACCAACCGGACAAAAAGTATCAAATGATTTTGCGCGCGTAAATTGAACATCCTTTCTCTGTAGATCACGAGCTGTAACGTCGTTCAGGCAGCAAAATCCAAAAATATAACTCTGCGGATCCTCGCTTTTGTTCAGATTTTTACATTCGCGACCGATGATTATCGCAAGTTCGCCTTCGTGTTCAACCTGAACCGACTGTTTTGGGATCACAATGCTTTCGCCGTTGGTAATAACTGAGGAAGGCGCCTTCAGGAAAAGGAGCGGTTCTTTCGGAACTTCGTTGCCGAGTTCAGCGGCGTGTTCGGCATAATTTCGGCCGACACATATAATTTTTGAAGGAATCGTCGGCGGCAAAAAGTTCGCCGCGGACAATTCGATCGAACCTTCGAAATCAGTCGCTTCTGTTATGTTCCCAATTGCATACGATTCACAATAATAGCTGACATTATTACCCTCAATACGACCGTAATGCGCCTTGTTTTGATAAAGAATTCGACAAATTTTCATAAATTATCACGGAGCCGTTTCAGACACGATTTCCGAATTTTCACTAATATTTCCCGCCGAATCAATAGCAATTAAGTAATAATAATAGGTTCTGCCTGATTCAACCTTTTTGTCTTGAAATGTGTTCGTTTTCAATATCTCGGGCGTCAAAAGCGTCCATTTCGCCGGTGTTAAACCCGGATTCGTAGA
>JBBKXN010000017.1:0-21215 GCA_037969475.1 Pyrinomonadaceae bacterium
TCAACGATTGGTAGCGCCAAATCAAAATCCCGCTTCCGCATATATAGGTTTGCCAAATTAAGCATGTAATACTGATTTCCCGGAGAAAGAGCAAGCGCCTTATTTAGGTTATCGATGCCGCCTTCTATATCATTGCCAGTTATTAAACTTACTCGAGCCAAGAGATCGTAGCTCGCTGGAAAGTTCGGATTTAGGGCGATTGACTTTGCGAGTGCTCCCTTAATTTTCGCGCCGGTTTCGCTTCCAAATTGATCTATCACACTTCCCGTACTACGACCTTCACGGCTTAGAACGTATGCGTATTGATAATATATCCGATAGTTTTTGGAATCAGCCCGGGTTGCTTTTTCAAGGAAAGTCTTTGCCTCGTCGGGTTTTTGCTGCCGCATCTTCAGCATCCCCATCGTAGCGTTTGCAGAGGGTTGATCGGGATCGGTTGCCAAGGCCTCCCTCAGAAGTTCTTCTGCTTCGTCATATTTCCGGATATGATAAAGAAGGTCGCCGAGCTCGGCATTTGCTTCAATTTCAGACATCGGCGAGGTTTCCATTTTATCCTCAAAGATGAGCTTTGATTGGAATGTCGCGACGCTTATTCCGTATTTATTCTGTTTGACGTACTTCTTCAGTTCATTTTCCATCGTCTTATAGTCGGTGTTAAATGACTCAAGAAAAGCCTTTTGGGAATCCATTCCACTGACCAAAAGCTCGAGAAATTTGGAGAGCTGATCGACCCGCGCCCCATTATTTCCCTTCATCAAATAGTGGACCAACGCCCAGGATTGCGCATAAAAGACATTCGCACCATGGCTTCCCTGCTGATGCAAAGAATAATGATCGATATTAAAAAATGTATCGAATGGAATTAGCGAAGAATTCTGAAGCGAACGTAGATGGCTATTGTTCGGCAATCCAAGGGTAACAATCTGATCGTTTTCGATTTTAAACTGATCATAAAACTCCGCAATCCCTTCGCTGAACCATGGCGGCATTCGGGATCTGCCGATATTATTATTGACCAGATAATGGATATACTCGTGGAAAATCGTTGAATAAAGCTGTTCTCTTTCGTTACCGGTGTGAAGTGCAATGTAATTGATATCCTCGCCGGGCTGAAAATAACCTGCCGCCCACTTGATATTCTTAAACTGTTTGAAAGATCCTTCGCTTTTGAAAACAACCACCGCTGTAGGAACGGACGACTTTGCATCCATTGCCGGAAATAATCGTGTGAAAACATAGCGAAATTGTTCAAGTTTCTGGCCAACGTCCTTTATCTTTTTCTCACCTGCATTGCCTATCATGGAGAAGTTTTCGGTCTTTACCCTTATCCATTCATCCTTCGCATGCAGGTCTTGCGTAGCAAATACAATCCCAAACAGCACTATTGCGACCGCTGGCAAATTTCTGATCCTTTTCATTTTTTCCCCAAAAATAATAAACTGTATTTTCTGGCTATTCCTCTTCCCGTAGTTTTTCCAATACAGTAAGATCTTCGAGCGTCGTAACATCGCCGACAACCTCGCCCGTCGATGCAAGCTCGCGCAGAAGTCGCCGCATAATTTTTCCGCTTCTGGTTTTCGGCAGCGAATCTGTGAACCTAATATCGTCCGGTTTCGCGAGCGCCCCGATCTCCTTCGCAACGTGCGCCCGCAATTCTTCTTTTAGCTCCGGTGTTTTTGAATGTTTGCCTTCAAGCGTGACAAAAGCCGCAATCGCTTGCCCCTTTATTTCGTCGGGACGTCCAATTACAGCCGCTTCGGCAACGGCTTCATGCGAGACGAGTGCTGATTCTATCTCCGCCGTGCCAAGCCGATGTCCGGAAACATTTATCACGTCATCGACGCGCCCCATTATCCAATAATAGCCTCGCTCATCCCGCCTTGCTCCGTCGCCGGCGAAATATGCATTTGGGATATCGGACCAATATTCCTTTTTATACCTTTCGTCGTCACCCCATATTGTGCGGAGCATCGAAGGAAAAGGGTGAGTAATTACAAGAAAACCGCCTTGATTAGTCGGCTGAGATTTCCCTTTCCTATCTTGAATATCGACCAGAATTCCGGGAAATGGACGAGTTGCCGTTCCAGGAACCGTTGGCGTCGCCCCGGGTAGCGGGGTTATCATGATCGCGCCCGTTTCCGTCTGCCACCATGTATCGACGATCGGACAACGACCGCCACCGATCACTTTGTGATACCACATCCACGCCTCGGGATTTATAGGTTCGCCGACCGAACCCAACAGGCGTAATGACGACAAGTCGTGTTTGTTGGGATGCTCGTCGCCCCATTTTAGAAAGGCGCGAATTGCTGTTGGCGCGGTGTAAAGCGTAGTGATCTTGTGGCGTTCGATGATATCCCAAAAACGGTCGAAATCCGGGTAGTTCGGCGCTCCTTCATACATCATAACGGTCGCGCCATTTGCCATTGGACCATAGACTATATACGAATGGCCCGTCACCCAGCCGACGTCAGCCGTACACCAGTATATGTCTTCATCTTTTAGATCAAAAACCCATTTGCTTGTGATAAATACCCCCGTCAAGTAGCCACCAGTTGTATGCAAAATACCCTTTGGTCTTCCGGTCGTTCCCGATGTGTAAAGAATAAACAGCGGGTGTTCTGAATCAAGTTCTTCCGCCGGGCAATCGTCGTCGGCGTCTCGCATAAGATCATGCCACCAATGATCTCGCCCCGCTTTCATATCGACTTCGGTTTTTGTTCTTTCCAAAACAACGACATTTTCGACGCTTGGACAATTTTTGACGGCTTCATCAACGGTCTTTTTTAGCTCTAGAACATTTCCGCGCCTGTATCCGCCATCGGAAGTAATAATGGCCTTGCATTGGCAATCATTTACTCGATCTGAAATCGAATCCGCCGAAAACCCACCAAAAATAACCGTATGAGTGGCGCCAATTCTTGCGCAGGCGAGCATCGCTATCGCCGCTTCCGGAACCATCGGCATATATATCGCGACACGGTCTCCTTTTTCAATTCCCAAACCCTTTAGAGCATTTGCAAACTTTGAAACTTCGCGATGAAGCTGGAGATAAGTGATCGTACGAATTTCGCCCGGCTCTCCTTCCCAGATTATGGCCGCCTTATTCTTCCGCCAGGTTTCGAGGTGTCTATCCAGGCAATTATAAGAAACATTGGTTGTTCCCCCGATAAACCATTTTGCATGAGGTTCGTTCCATTCAAGCACCGTATCCCATTTCTTAAACCAGTGGATATTTTCCGCGACGGATTCCCAGAAAGCCACGGGGTCTTTTTCGGACTCGTCGTAAATTTCTTCATATTCCGCAAAACTCTTTATATCTGCATTTGCTGCAAAGTCCGCCGCCGGTTCAAAAATCCGATCCTCATGCAAAACCGATTCAATACCCGTTTCTTCGTTTTCTGACATCAATCTTTCCGCTCCTTATTGTGTGGCGATCGTAATTAGAAACGATAAATGTATTTTACCGCTAAATCAATGATTTCCAACTATTTTCAAAAGTATTTGACAGCGGAATCAACCTGCGGTCGTTGAAAAATTTCGTTCGATGTCTCATTATTTAGTAACCAATTATTCATTTATGAAACGCAAAACTTACATAGTTCTAGCTGCATTTATCCTAATAAATGTTTTGTCGCAAACTGTCTTTGCCTCCGAAGGAGGAGGTCATGGGCTAAATCCAACCGTATTGATCGGCATCTCGGTCATCTTACTTTTTGCCAGTCTTTTTGGCGAACTGTTTGAAAAGATTAAGCAGCCTTCTGTATTAGGAGAACTAGTCGCCGGAATCCTCATCGGAAATCTCGTTCTTTTTGGATTTCCTTACGCTGAAGGACTGAAAACGGATGTCGTGATCGAAGCGTTAGCGCAGATGGGCGTAATAATTCTGCTATTTGAAGTTGGTTTAGAAACCAATCTCAAGGAAATGATCCAGGTTGGCACTTCCTCTCTAGGGGTTGCTTTTATTGGAGTAGTGGCGCCATTTTTTCTAGGTTGGCTTGCTGCTTATCTTTTCATTCCAGAGGGCCCAACGCTTGCACACATCTTTATTGGTGCGATGTTGACGGCGACGAGCATCGGGATTACCGCAAGAGTTCTAAGAGATCTCGGTCATATCAACACAAGGGAAGCGCGAATAATCTTGGGCGCAGCGGTAATAGATGATGTACTCGCGCTATTGCTATTAGGAATTGTCGATAGCTCTATAGAAGCGGCCGGAAAAGGTACCGAACTCGAGCTTATTGTTTTTGCGATAATCGCGTTTAAAGCAATCGCTTTTTTGTTTGTTTCAGTGCTACTGGGACGGTTACTCATGCCGAGGTTGTTTAGATCGGCTAGCCACTTTGAAAGTAAGAGTTTGGTGATCGGTCTTTCGATTGCGATTTGTTTTCTGACGGCATATTTTGCCTCTCTGGTTGGATTGGCTGCCATTATCGGAGCCTTTGCAGCCGGTGTGATTCTGGACGAAGCCCACTTTGAACACTTTCTCGATCATAAGAAGCACCATCTTGAGGATTTTCTTACGCCGATCACGGCGTTTCTTGCACCGATATTTTTTGTTTATGTCGGTATGCAGGTCGATCTAAGGGCATTTGGCAATCCCTCGCTTTTGGGATTTGCCGCCGCGCTTACCCTTGCTGCGGTGCTCGGTAAACAATTTTGCGCGTTCGGAGCATTTGGTCCTAATATAAATAAAAAGGCCGTTGGTTTTGGGATGGTCCCAAGAGGCGAGGTCGTACTCTTTTTCGCAAGCGTTGGGGCCGGACTGACCCTAGCAAATGCTCAAGGCGTCCAGGTGCCGGTTGTGAGTAAGGATACATTTAGTGCGATCGTGATTATGGTAATGATCACGACTCTTATCACGCCGCCGCTACTTAAATGGGCTATGGGCGAAGATTTGGACAAATCTCAGGTCGATAACGAAATCGTGCGCTTACCCAGTGAAAAATAAAGGAAGCTATGTCGAACAGTCTGTTAGGTGAAATTTATTTCATCGCGGGAATGATGATTTTGATTCTGATCCTTTGCGCCGGCGCTACTTATGCCTTTTTCAAGACTTATTACAGGGAAAAGGAGGCTCAGGAAAAGGCTCGTAAACAGGACAATATCGAAAGCCTCAAAACAAAAACTTGAAAAATGCCGCATCCAAATCTCCTAGACAAAGATAAAACCGCGCTCGTTGTGGTCGATTTTCAGGAAGCGTTTCGTGAAATGGTTCCTGATTTTGAAATAATCGCCCAAAACATTGCAAATACTGTGAGTGGTTTTCAGATTCTCAATCTGCCTATCATTGTTACCGAACAGTATCCGAAAGGCCTTGGTAAAACGGCAAAAGAAATTCTCGATGTGCTGCCAGGGCATTTTCACTTCATTGAGAAAACAGCGTTTAGTTCGTGCGGCGCAAACGAATTTATCGAGAAACTAAACGCTACAAATACTAAGCAGGTGCTTTTATGCGGGTTGGAAACTCATATTTGCGTAAATCAAACTGCCCATGATTTGATAAAAGAAGGTTTTGAAGTTCATATTTTGGAAGATGGGGTAGGCTCGAGATCGGCACAAAACTTCCAGACCGGACTCGATAAAATGAAGGCTAGCGGAGCAATTGCGGCTTGTGTTGAAATGGCACTGTTTGAATTGATGAAGGATTCTAAACACGAGAAATTCCGGGAAATTCAGGCACTTATAAAGTAAATGGAAATTTTATCTTCATTAAACTCAAAACAGCTCGAAGCGGTTAAAACGACCGATGGTCCATTGCTCGTTTTGGCGGGAGCCGGCTCCGGCAAGACACGTGTAATTACCGTTCGAATAGCGCACTTGATCTCAAAAAAGGGGATCGCACCGCGCAACATATTGGCCGTTACGTTTACAAATAAAGCGGCCGGCGAGATGCGCGAACGCGTAAACGAGCTGCTGAAAGGACAACAACTTCCCTCAGCGCCATTGATCTCAACATTTCACAGCCTGTGTGTCAGGATTCTTCGCCAGGATATCGAAACGCTTGACGAAGGTTATAAAAAGTCGTTCACGATTTATGACACCGATGATTCGCAAAGGGTTCTTAAAGGCTGCGTTAAAGATTTAGGCCTCGATCCGAAAACTATTCCGCCGCGGCAAATCCTTTATTCGATAAGCGCTTCGAAGAATCGTGGTGAAGATTATGAAATGTTTGCGTCTAAGGTGGAATATACGGATGAGCGAAGGGCAGCATTTGCCAGCGCCTATAAAATGTATTTGGAGCGCCTGAGAACCGCAAATGCGCTCGATTTTGATGATCTGCTAATCAAAACCGTCAAGCTATTACGCAAATCCCGCGAGGTTCGCGAAAAATATAATGAACGTTTTAAATATATTTTGATCGACGAATATCAGGATACGAATCCACTCCAATTTGCACTTGTTAAATATCTGACTGAGCAACAACAAAACATTTGTGTCGTCGGTGACGATGCGCAAAGCATATATGGCTTTAGGCAGGCAGACATTCGAAACATCTTGGATTTCGAGCAGCATTTTCCAAAAGCCAAAACCGTTTTACTGGAGCAAAATTATCGCTCGACGCAAAATATTCTTGATGCCGCGGATGCCGTGATCAGCAATAATATCGGTCGCAAGGAAAAGAAACTATGGACCGAAAATTCCAGTGGTGAAAAGCTTATATATTTTCAGGCTTTCGATTCCGACAACGAAGGCCGCTTTGTCGCTTCGAAAATTTACGATCATCAAAGGCTTAAACGTGCCGACAAAATTGCCGTTCTTTACAGGACAAACGCACAGTCCCGGGTTTTTGAGGAAGCGCTTAGAAGGATGCGGATTCCCTATAACATCGTTGGCGGCTTTTCGTTCTATGAACGCGCTGAAGTGCGCGACATCGTTGCCTATTTGAAACTCGCGTTGAATCCGTCTGACGACATAGCGCTTCTGAGGGTTATAAATACACCGACCCGCGGACTCGGGAAAGCTTCGCTCGACGAGCTTTCCTTGCGTGCAAGAGATTTTGGTTTGTCGTATTGGGAAACCCTCGAGATCATTACCGCAAATGGTTATAATCAACCGCTCAACATTACCCCGCGTGCGCGCAAGTCATTATTGCTTTTTAAGGGCATCGTCGATGGATTAAGAAAGAAAATCGAGGACGCTTCGAAAACCGAAAAGCCTGTGTCGGACGTTGTGATCACGGCCATCGAGAAAACCGGATACTCTTTAATGCTGCAGGCTGAGAATTCTGATGAATCACAGGCACGGCTGGCGAACCTCGAAGAACTCGTAAATGCCGCGGTCGATTATGATAAAGAGGACGAAACCGGTTTGCGAGATTTCATCGATCACGCCGCCCTTTCATCTGATACGGATAAATTTGACAGCAGTTCTCCTGTCACCTTGATGACGGTCCACGCGGCAAAAGGGCTTGAGTTTCCAGTAGTTTTCCTCGTCGGACTCGAGGATGGTATTTTCCCTCACGCAAGAAGTATCAACGATCCAAAGGAACTCGAAGAAGAACGTCGCCTCGCATATGTTGCCATTACACGTGCCGAGAAAACACTTTATGTTACTCACGCAACCCGACGCCGCGTCTACGGTGAGGAAATGGCTGCCGAACCATCTCAGTTTTTGAACGAACTTCCCTTCGAACTGCTCGAGGATGTTTCTCGCGGAAATTCCTGGCTTTCATTTGCAAAAAGCTCGACCGTGGAAGACAACAAATACACTGCAAAGGCTTTGAAAGGTGAAAACCCTGAACCGAAAAAGCGTTCGACATATGCCGGAAAAACTTATAACAACGCCGACGCAATTGCCGAGTTTTTTAATAAGAAAAAAGAACTCTCGAATTCTGTCTATGATTCACCTCCTGTACGACCCGAGAAATCAGGATTTGAAAAGCTCAAAGAATTTGCGTCAAAAGATCGATCAGAGGCGCCAACGCAACCCAAGGGAAAGTTCATTCCGGGAACACATGTCCGCCATGCAAAATATGGAAAAGGCCTGGTGCTGAGACGCGAAGGCTCCGGCGATGCGACAAAACTCACAGTGAGCTTTCCGGGTTTTGGTCAGAAAAAGCTGATCGAAAAATTTGCAAAGCTCGAGGCGGCATAAAGCCCTAGCGCAAAACTCTGAAAATGCCGATCGATTTCTTTTTAGCAGGGCTTCTGTGGCAAAATGTATCCGTGTTTGACTTACCTCTTAAAACAATTCTTGTAAGACTCTACGAAAAAGCTTTTGAGGATGATATCTTTAGCAGCGCTGCGCAGGTGGGGTTTTATTTTTCGTTTGCGATTTTCCCGTTGCTGCTTTTCTTTGTAAGTTTATTTGGAATTTTCCTTGAAACTTCCGGCAAGTTTAAGCTCGAATTGTTTTTCTATTTGAAACAAATCATGCCGATTTCCGCTTACGAGCTCGTGCGAAACACGATTGAGGAAACGATGCAAAACAGTTCCGGCGGGAAACTTACGATCGGACTCATCGTCGCCCTCTGGTCTGCCTCGGCAGGTATTGACAGCCTGCGAATCGCACTGAATGCAGCATATGGATTTATTGAAACTAGAGCCTGGTGGCGAACGAAATCGCTTTCGGTTACATTTACATTTATCCTGACGGTCTTGATTACACTAGCTCTCGGTGCGGTTTTCTACGGATGGAAGTTCGCGTCCATTATTCTCGGTTGGATAGGAATAGACGAGCCGTCGCCTTTCTATCTCGTTTCCTTACAGTGGGTGTTAACGCTTATCGTTTTGTTAGCAATTTTCGAACTCCTTTATAATGTTTTGCCAAACCGAATTCCTTTCAGGTGGTTTTGGATCACCCCCGGCGCAATCGTGGGAATTGGTCTCTGGCTTATTCTTTCGAATAGCTTAAAAACTTACCTCGCATATTTTAATACTTATGATCGAACCTATGGCTCGATCGGTGCAGTTATTATTCTAATGTTGTGGTTATATCTGACGGCACTTGTGATCCTCATCGGCGGGATAATTAATTCGATAATGGAAGAACTAAAAACGGAAAAAAAGATCGAGGACAAAATGACCGAAGCCGTTGAGGAACCAGCAGAATAATATGTCACTAATGCTCAAGGAAATCGCGCAGCAGCCATCGGTTTTAGAAAAGACAATCAATGCCGAAGAAAAAAAGCTGAATAAAATAGGGCGTTTCTTGCGCAATCGCGACATAGATATGATTATCCTTGTCGCACGCGGAAGCTCGGATAACGCGGCGCTTTTTGGTAGGTATTTGCTCGAAACGAAATGCGGTATTCCGGTTTCTCTCGCGGCGCCTTCCGTTTACACACTCTATAAATCAAAGATGCGGCTCGATCGCGCTCTTGTCGTCGGAGTATCGCAATCCGGTGAGGGATCGGATATCAATCAGGTGCTTGAAAGCGCAAAAAGTTTCGGTGCCTTTACACTTGGTATTACAAACAACAGCCGCTCGCCGATAACACAAATTGCTGACGAAACACTCCTCATCCACGCCGGAAAAGAGAAATCGGTAGCGGCAACAAAAACTTACACCGGACAAATGCTCCACTTTTATCTTCTCGCAAACGCGCTGCTGCCGGAATCAAAACGGACAGATCTGACGAAGATTCCCGACTTTGCTAATCAAGCTTTGGCGCTCGCCCCGCAGGTAGCAGAAATCGCTGAGCGGTACGTCTTTATGGAAAACTGCGTTGTGGTCGGTCGGGGACTCAATTACGGTAATTCCTTCGAGTTAGCGCTAAAACTAATGGAAACCTGTTATGTAGTCGCGGAACGATTTTCCTCAGCAGATTTTTTCCATGGACCGCTCGCGATCGTCGAACGTCGCTTTCCGATCATAATGTTTGCGCCAAAAGGTGTCACGAAAACGAGTAATATACGGCTTCTCAAACAGCTCCGTGAGCTACACGCAGATAGCCTTACGATCACAAATGATAGCCAAATCGAAAAGCTTGCTTCAAGAAATATCGTGATGCCGCGGGGAATCGATGAGTTTCTTTCGCCTATTCCATTTATTATTCCCGGTCAACTTTTTGTCGCGATGCTATCCGAAGCAAAGGGAATGGATCCGGATTTGCCAAGATCACTTTCCAAGATCACCAAAACGCTCTAACCTTTTAAAAAACCGATACCGAATGATCGACGAAGAAACGAAAACCCCGGAACATTTCTCAATTTCTGAAAAGATTGTCTGGATTCCATTTCTTTTTTTAGTATTCTCAATCGGTTTCATGCAGCCTTACTTTTTCGCGTTGAACAATCGAATCGTCGGCACTGATCTGTTGTTCCTTTTGACGTTTTCGCTTTGGTCGGTTTTCTTAATCCTCAGAAAACTGCATTTTAAATGGAGCAGGACTTTTTGGGTCCTGATGTTTTATTTGGGCGCGCTGCTGTTATCTACTCTATTTTCACAAACTCCTTACAGCAGCGGGATCAAATATCTGTCGATCGTCTATTTAGTCGGTATGGCTGTTCTAACGGCTAACTTGGTTCGATCCACACGGCATTTAAAGCACGTGTTTTTCGTTTGGATAGCTGCGACCGTCTGTGCGGCAGCAGTATCCTTCTTTTCGCTGATCATGTTTTATGCGGACCGGGACTTTTGGATGCTTAATTTCACACTTTCGCATTACGGAACTCTCCCTCCGGGAAATTATCCGCGAATCCAAAGCACATTCTTAAATCCGAATATGCTTTGTAATTATTTTTCACTTGGATTGATGGTGATTTTGGCTTCCATTAAGCTTGGTTGGATAAAAAATGGTTTTCTGATCGTATTATTTCCTCTTTTTTCAATCGCCTGTATATTTACGATCTCGCCGGGAATCGGCGGAATTCTTCTTAGTTTAGGAATTTGGTTTTGGTTGACCAAGCGCCAAACAGAAAAAAATGGACGTGCACGGATCGGATTAGCATTGGGAATTGTTTTTGCGGCGCTATTTTTTGCCTCAACCGTCTTCACACCGATCCAAAGCGATACCTCTCCTGTTTTTATAGTTGTCCCTCAAATCAAAAAGCGTCTCGATCCATCTTCGCGATTTCTGGCCTGGCAGAATTCTTTAAAAACTTTTTTGAAATATCCAATTTCTGGTCAAGGAATCGGGACAAACGTAGCTCACGTATCTTATAAAAATCCATCCGGTCGTTTGGAATCGCTTGAAGATGCTCATCAAATGTGGCTAAACCTCCTCGGCCAGGCAGGACTTCCGGGCTTTTTTGCGATTTGTTGGATGTGCTTTTGTTTTTTTCGGATATGTCTTCCATTTGGTTTTTCAGATAAAAAAACGATCTTAACGAGTTCGCTTGGGATCGGCTTTTTGAGCGCTTTTATATATCAGGGACTCGCAGGTTCCTATGAAGACGCCCGTCATTTATGGGTTTGGATCGGTTTAATAATCGCGGTGAGCTATCCAGATTTCGTTTGGGATGATGGTAAAGTATCTGGCAAACACGCAAACGAAGAAATCACGTGATCGACTTTATGAGAGCCTGACGCATCTCGGCAGCAGATTTCCAACGGTCTTCCACTTCTTTTTCAAGCGCTTTTTGGATAACGAAGGCAACTTGAGGAGGTACATCGCTCGTTCTCGCATTGATTGGAATTAGAGGTTTTTCAAAGATTGCCTTAACCGTTTCCGATATCCCAGCTTTTGGAGAAATATCGAGTGCGTGCGAACCAGTAAGAAGAGAATATGCCGTCATTCCCGTGGCGTATATATCCGATGGCGGTCTTACCTCCTTGAAATCACGAACCTGCTCCGGCGGCATATATGCAATCGTTCCGGCGACATCTCCAACCATTGTTACACCGCTCATTCCGGTTTGTTTGTAGCTTTTTGCCAAACCGAAATCCGTGAGTTTTGAAACATAATTCGGATAGTTTCCATCAACTAATATATTCTGCTCTTTTATGTCGCGATGGATAAACCCGAGTCCGTGAGCGAATTCGAGCGCCGCGAGAATCTGCTCGATTATTTTCACAACTTCCTGATAATTTAGTTTTCCGCCCCGCTCCTTCGCAAGTTTTGAGGCGTCCATGCCTCCAACGTATTCGCTGATCAAATACACGATCCCATTGTGCGTTCCATGCTCAACGTAACTTACTATATGAGGGTGCTGCAAACTTGCCGAAACCTCGATCTCGCGCATAAAGCGTTTGAGAGACTGTTCGCTAACGGCAACTTCGGGGAGCAGCGTCTTGATCGCAACGGCACGACCATCCTTAGTCGACCGCGCTAGCATTACGCTCCCCATTCCTCCCTGTCCCAGAATACGAATCATCTGATAATTTGGAATCGGCTGCGGATTTTGTTTTAGTGCGGCACGACAGCTCTCGCATAAATACGAGAGTTTTGAATCCGGACGAGAGGCTTCAGCCTCTGACAATGTTCCACAATTCAAACACTCGATCGTAATTATGGAAGGAATCGTCGTTTGAAAACCTCGATCGGTCTCGCTTTCAGAATGAGAATCGGAATGAACTTCAGCCTCCAGGACCGTCTCCCCACCCTGGATCCGGTCACCGGATTTCAAGTGGACCGCTTCAACACGTAATCCGTTTACATAAGTTCCGTTGGTGGATCCTAAATCACGAAGGAAAATTTGAGGTGGCGCGATTTCAAGCAAGCAGTGGTTTCGGGAAAAGAAACGATCCTCAGGCAGGCAAAAATTTGCGGATTCGCTTCGTCCGATCAGGAATGTGTCGTGTTGGTCAAACGTGAAAATCCGACCGGTATGTGGTCCCGCGATTACGCGAAGGATTACTTGCATCTATATTTCCCTAGTTTACGAGATTGATCAAAACCCAAAATATTAGCATCAGCAAGGATGCTACAAAGCCTATCCCGCCCGCTATCATGCCGACAATTGCCAAAGTTTTTCCGTCGAACTTATCGGGATTGCTACCGACGTTTTTCATTCCAATAAACCCTGTGATCAGCGCTACGGGACCCAAAAGCAATCCGGCATAGCAACACAGTGAAAGAACAAAGCTCGCAACTCCGGAAACGACGGAAACCATTGGGAGAAGTTGATCTTTACTCGCCTGAGGCACCATCATCTGCGGACTCCCAAAAGGCTGTTGGTAGATCTGCTGATTCTGGGGGAAAACTTGATTCTGCGCGAAACCTGGATCTTGCTGAGACGTTCCCCGATCGTGATCAGCCCCCCAATTCCCATCATTGGTCACACGCGCGGAATCCATCATTATCGTAGGGGGAGCGTCCTGCGACTCAAGTTCAAGCAATAACTCACCGTCGGCGAGGCAGAAATTCAGGCTTTCATCATCGTAGGATTCATTGCATTTCGGGCAAACTCTCATATTTTCAAATCGCCGGGATAATTATTTATTATATTCAATTTCCGAAAAACCGATGGGTACGTTTCCACTTGTGTAAATTCCCGCAACACCATCCTGATACGTTGAGAAATCCTTCTCCGTTCGAATGAATACACCATTGATATAAAAGCTCATTTCCTTTCCATTTACACGAGCTTCGAGTTGATTTACTGCTGACCCGCTTTTAATTGCGGACGTTCGGGTCCAATTTACGATATTCCGCTCACGCTTCTGCGAATGCCTGACGATCCGATATTGCTTGGTATCCGACCTAATCAAGAGCGCATAATCCTTTTCGAGCACGTTCACCGGCTCACTGTGTATTACCAGCCCGTAACCCAGCGGCGCCACACCTCCCGTGGTATTTCTTAAAGTGAGTTTAACGGTAGCATCGTAAGTTTTAATGCCCTTCGTAAGAATCACGTAATAATATCGTTCCTTCGAAGTCAATACGAGCTCCCCATCCTCAATTTTCGAACTAACGTAATCATTCCCCTCGATATCCCATTTCGACAGATCAAAGGTTTCCTTGGAAATTCTGCTGTCTTTAGGAGCCTTTTTCTCGACGGGAGGAGTTTCGCTTGTATTGACCACAGTAGGCGGTTCTTCATCATCGACAAAAGAGCCGACAGCAAGTAGCGCGACAAATCCCCCGCCACATAAAAAAACAACTGCGCCTAGGATTCCCAACACCCAAAGCCACGATCTCGAGCCGGATGATGCGGGTTGAGATGGAGGAGAATTGTCCCACGTCTGTTGCGTAGCTTGAGTCCCGAGAGATTGACGGGCGGCGGTCAGGTCAGGAGCTTCCATGACCACCGTCTCAGCCGGCACGGAATGCGTCGAACGATTGAGCACAGAGCCGTCGTCGAGACAGAAATTTAGCGTCTCGTCGTCGTAGGTTTTGTTGCACTGGGGACAAATCTTCATCGATCAGTCATTTGCTGCAGTTCGAAAGAAAAAGAGGTGAAATTAAAGCGATACTAGCGTTCAGCCACTGCTACCGATAGCAGTCATTAAATTCTAGTTGATAATCGTTTATATTCAAAATCGGCCCCGAATCAGGCTTTCAGATATTGCGACCGCAACGTCCGCAAAATTTCACATTCGAATCATATTGAGACCTGCAGTTACCGCAGGTTTTTTTATCGAAACCCGCCGGAGATTGGTTGTAAGAGGTGGGGGGTATCGGCTTGACCTGATGGATTGCAGCGCCGGCAGTCTGGCTTGTGTTGAGCCCGCACCGTCCGCAAAATTTCGAATTTGTCGCTAAATCTGCCGAGCAGCGCGGACATACCGCTCCCGATTTTTGGGTGCCTTCGCTAACCAAAGAAAACGATCGGTTTCCGCATCGTCCGCAAAATTGTACACCTTCGGCAAATTTCGATCCGCATTGAATACACGCGACGATTCCCGGCATCAGCGAACTCTCAGAGCCGCTGCCTCCCATTCCCTGCGACGACGTCGGCTGGCTTTGAGAGCCGTGTTTTGATTTTAGCTCAGCTTGAATTACTTGTTCTTCACCGCCTTCGCGGATTTCAATTACGCGTTCGTCATCGCGCTCTCCTATTCGGGAGACCCGTAGGATATGCTGTCCGGCGGGAACGGTAGATAAAACCAGCCGTCCGGACCGCCCAATGCTCCCTTTTCTTTCGTCATCTACATAAACCTCGGCACCGACGGGTGCTAAAACCGTAAGCTTAGCGACACCGGGTTTCGCTTTATCTCCGACATCTTCCGCAGCTTGCTCAAGGCCTAGGATCCATTCCGAAACCGATCCGATCCGATTGTCGGGTTCACGCTCAAGTGCGCTCATTATCACGCTTTCTACATCTTTCGGGATGTCCGAACGGAGATCGGAAAGCGGCGGTGCATCTTGAATGACCTTTTGCATTACAAGTTCCATCAGATCTCCCGTAAAGGGCGTTCGACCACCGAGCATCAGGTAAGCAATTGTTCCGAGCGCATAAATATCCGCTCTGACATCGACACCGAGCTCTGGCTGCATTTGCTCCGGTGCCATAAATTCGGGAGTTCCTATTATTCCCCTCGATGACGGTGTTGCATCCGAGCTCGCGTCCGTCACCGTTTGATTTACGATCTTCGCCAAACCAAAATCCCCGACTTTTATAAACGCATCCTTATTTTTGCCTTTTTGCGTAATAAAGATGTTTGCCGGCTTCAGATCCCGATGCAGAATTCCTTCATCGTGAGCTGCTTCGACACCGTCTGCAATCTGTCCGAGGATCTTAATTGCCCGTTTGATCGGTAGTGTACCCTCGCGCCTTAGAAGTCTGTGCAAGCTCTCTCCTTCGACATATTCCATTACTAGAAAAAAAACGCCATCTTCAGTTTCGCCAAAATCAGTAACATCGACGATGTGGGGATGACGAATGGATGCCGCGGACATCGCTTCACGCTCGAAACGTGCGATCGCTTCTCCTTCAGCTAAATCCTCACTATTGAGAATATCTTGCCTGACCGTCTTAACCGCGACTTCCCGTGTGCCGAGGTTTTTGTCTTTTGCTAGATAGACCTGCCCCATTGCACCGCGCCCAATACGCCGCGTCAGAAAATATCTTCCTGCGAGAAGTTGTTCGCCCGGTAAGCTGATTCGAATTTTAGATTGATCCTGCGGACACAATTCGACTTCGTCGGCATAACAAATTCCGCATTTTCCACATTCTTTCATTCCCTTTATTTTCTCTGTTTAAAGTAAGTTTTCCAAATACAGAACGGGAAAACGAAACCGATTTTGCGTAAGCAAATCTTTTGGACTTTGATCGGCGATGTTGCTATAATTCAACAGGTTTTGGGGGGTGTTAGCTCAGTTGGTAGAGCAACGGACTCTTAATCCGTGGGTCGCAGGTTCGATCCCTGCACGCCCTACCATTTTTCTTTTTCGCCGGAAAATTCTGACCGCAATAATTCAAAAGCTCAAGCTAATCGCGTAAATAATCGCCAAAGAAATTCCACCGTAAACACCGGCAACAATGTCATCAGCACAGACACCGATTCCATTTGGTAAATTTTCAATCGCTCTCACCGGATAGGGCTTCCAAATATCGAAAATTCGAAACAAAACAAACCCCGCGACAACCAACCAACGATCTATCTCAAAAGGCACAAAAGCAAACACGATCAATTGTCCCATCACTTCGTCGACAACTATCCTTTGAGGGTCTTTTTCGCCAAATAGTCTTACAGACCGCGCCGAAGCCCAAATTCCGACGAGACAAATTACTGCTAAAAAAATTGACGTAAACGCGTAAAGAAAGGCAGTATATTGTTGAAAAACCCAGTTAGAATCCAGGAGATAGATTCTGGCATTACTATTGAAAATACGATATGCGAGGTAAATCGCAACGCCAACCAGCGAACCCCAAGTTCCGGGTGCAAGCGGCAAATAACCGACACCGCACGTCGATATTGCAAGTGAAAACTTATCAAGAAAAGATTTCTTTTCGGTGGTTTGAGGCATCAAGGAATTCTCAGACTATCTCCCCTACTAAGTCATATTCATGAGCTTCGGTGATCCTAACGTCGACCAATTTCCCGGAAATCGGCAGGAAATCCTCGGGTGCATCGTTTATCAGAATGTGTCCGTCGATCTCCTGAGCTTGTCCTTCGAGACGTCCTTGCCACAATAGCTCAGATTCGTCTGCGACACCTTCAAACATTACTCTAAACGTTTTGCCAACCTTACATTCGTTATTTTGTTTCGAAATCTCCCGCTGCAGCGACATCAACGTATTTCGCCTTTCTTCCGCGATTTCGGGGTCGACCTTATCAGCCAGGTCATAGGCGGGAGTTCCCTCTTCGTCCGAATAGGTAAAGACTCCGACATTGTCGAACTCGCAATTCCGCACAAACTTCACCAGCTCGTCAAAATCTTCGTCGGTTTCACCCGGGTAGCCAACGATAAAAGTTGTCCGAATTGCAATTTCGGGAACCGCATCCCGGACACGTTTGATCAGTCTTTCCAGACTCTCCCGCGTCCCGCCGCGTTTCATCGCCTTTAGCATATTCCGCGACGCGTGCTGAAGAGGCATATCGAGATACTTCACCGCTTTTTTGTTATTTGCAATTGCTGTCAAGAACCCGTCCGATATGTGCGTAGGATACGTGTACATTACGCGAACCCATTCGATTTTTTTAATCGTACACAATTCGTTGATAAGAATCGCAAGTCCGTCAATGTCACCTAAATCTTCACCATACCGCGATGAATCCTGTGCGATCAAAACTAATTCTTTTACGCCTTGATCCGCCAAATGCTGAGCTTCCTTCATTATCGAACCAAAACGCCTCGAGCGAAACGAACCCCGCATTGAAGGAATCGAACAAAATGCACACGGGCGGTCACATCCCTCCGCAATTTTTATAAATGCAGTGTGTGATTCTGTCGCACGAAGTCTTGGAGTGTATTCATCGTATAGATATGTCGCGGTTTTATTACCTATCGGCGTAAGTTCAATTTCCTGAAAATCCTTTTTGTCTAATTCGGTCGCATCGATAATTCTGTCCAATTGATTCGTCCCAATAAAAGCATCGACATTCGGGAGCTCCTTCATCAGATCATCCCGATAACGCTCAACGAGACATCCGGCAACGACAACCCGCTTCGCTTTCCCATCTGCTTTTATTTGAATAGCTTCGAGGATCGCCTCGATCGATTCTTCTTTCGCAGACTCAATGAAACCACACGTATTAACAACGATCGTTTCCGCATCGCTCGAATCATTTGTTATTTCGTAGCCAGCATCTTTAAGTTGTCCCATCATGACCTCAGAATCAACGAGGTTCTTCGGACATCCAAGACTGACAAATCCAACTTTTTTCATTACTTTTCCCGCCTAACTTTTTTTCCAACAATAAAAAACAATATAGAAACCAGCCAAGCGGCTAACCCTAACAAAAGAAATTTTATGGTCGTGAATCTCAATCCATAGACGATGGGTGATAAGTCATCCCTTAATAAAACTGTCTCCCGTGTTAACCCAAAATAGGCGATATCATCGTAAAATGCAGTCAGACTCCAAAAAAAATAGGCCGAAACGCCAGCGCATATAACTCCAACCAGAAAGAAAATACCGGTTTGTGTCCGAAACCTATTCATCGTTTACCTCGGCGCCCGCCAACCTTACAAGCCACTTCTCAATCTCATTTGATTCATCGTGTGATAATTCCTTTTCACCAAAACGAACTCGATTATATTTTTTTGTAAGTTTGACCGCTTCCGGAATCCCAAGTTTAAATGCAAATTCAAGAGGGGTTTGATCGAAAGATCGTGACAAACCCTTGCGCTGTAAAATCGTTTGCATTCTTGCGTAGAACTCAACAATTGTAACCCCATTCTTTCGTTTTAGCCATTTGGAAATGTTTTGCCACAGTTCGAACCGCTTTATTTGCCTCAACAACAATATTAAGAAAAGAAGCCCTGTAAAAACAGCCGTGGTATAACCGACAGCTTTGGCAACCGCGAGCAAGCTAGCTTGAAGTCCCTGGTCACCTCGAGCCTGTTCCCACCAAAGCTCCAGCTGACGCTGTGCTTTTTGAATCCAACCCGCACCCGTGTCTTTGTAATTTGAAAATCTGTTTTGTGTACTCTCAAAAAGCGAGCGCTGTTCAACAGAATCGTAGCTGACAAAATATTGGATCCAGAATGCCTCTAGTGCTTCCAGATACTTGCTAAATCTTCCAATAATTGAAGGCGCCGCGGCTTCAGAAAACCTCCCTTCGCTCGGAGTCGGGTCAAAAGTTATCCAGCTGTTTGTTTCCGGAAAATAAACCTCAACCCACGAGTGGGCGTCTTTTTGTTTAACTACATAGACGCCCGCCGTTTCATTAAATTCCCCCTGCTGAAATCCATTGACGATACGCGTTGCGATTCCACGGGTTCGAAGCATTATCGCCATCGCTGTAGAAAAATATTCGCAATGCCCTTCCCGTACGTTAAATAAGAAATCTGCAAGAGGCTGCTTACCACCAGCTTTCATCTCTAAGGAATAGCCGTATTCGTTGCGAAAAAACGTTTCGATTGCCTCTGCTGCCTCATACATATTCTCGGCGCCCGCGCGCGCGACAACATCCGAAGCAAGTTTTGGAATTCGGGGGTCGAGATCCGTCGGAAGCTGGAGAAAACGCTGTCCGGCAAGGTCATAATTTCCTGTATCGGTCTCGAGTCTCTCGAGTTCGGGAAGTGACGGATCAGACCGTACGACATAACTGGATCTTTCGAAGCCAATTCCATTAGCTCTTAAGCTGTCGTCAGGATCCTTCCTCAATATCTCAAAATTCCCCTGAACAGAGATCGGTTTCGACAGCGAAAAGAGAATCGGAGTTCCAATCGGCTCCAAATAAAATGTTTGCGTAACATTTGTCGATACTCGTCTTGGAAAATTCACGTTGAAAAACCCGTTCGAACTCTGAATTATTCTTTCGACTCGACTCGCCTGTGATTTATTCCAGCTAAGATTGTCAAAACTGTCTAAAGCAACGCCCCGCCAATAAATTTTCAAAAGTTTACCTGCGCCCGCTCCCTCGATACGAACTCGCATCACCGTTTCCTGACTCTGCTTGAGTTTTCCGATCTCCCCTAAACTTACGGAATCGGAGAAACCCGTGATCTGACTGCCGCCGCCCATCAGATCGCTTCCCAAACCGGCCCCTCCGACACGCGGAAGCGTAAAAAAGAGTGGAACCGCCAACAGCGTAATGAGAAACAAAAATGTTACCGCAACCCTTGGAAATCTAACTAAACCAGGCGTCTCGGCAAACGGATGTGTTAAGTCGCTGGATTTGAGGGGTTCTTGTCTAGTAACTTTGGAAAAAACCTCGCGTGAAGATTTGCGAATTTCGAAAACGATCACCGCGCTTATTGTAAAGAGCAAATATCCAAATAGCGATAGCAGGAATAGCGGGCTAATAGTCAGCCCCGCGGACAGAAGGACTTCGAAAAACGAGATAATGTAGATGAATACCCAATCGCGATCGGTCTTCTTCTGCAACAGTTTTATTGCACATAAAAAAAGGATCAGCCTCGATAGTCCATCGACCGCTAAGACGCGACCCGACCCAAAACCAAATATTTGAAAACGCCATTCGAGTATGAAAAATGGAATTGTCAACACTATCAAGATCGTACTGATTCGGCCTGAAAGCTGCCATTTTGAATCCTCAACGAACCAAGAAAATACTAAGACGCAAATAAAAAGAATCGCAACGATCACCCCGACTCCGCCGGAGAAAAATAGGGCAAGCAATCCAAACGCCGCAACCAGATACGATAGCAATCGAAAATACTTTTCGAAATTTTCGAGATTATTATTCACCGTGTGCAAAATTGAACTCAATTTAAAAGTTTTAAAGCCCGTTCACTATTATCGTGAACGGGCTTCAAAAAGTAAATCCGGCGGCTTCCTACTTTCTCACACAGTCTCCCATGCAATATCATCGGCTCTAGTAGGCTTAACTTCCGTGTTCGGGATGGGAACGGGTGTGACCCTACCGACAAAACCACCGGAAAAATTGAAATTTAGTTTAGATGTTCCACAAATTTATTAAATGTATGCCTGTCATTAAATTTGCTCGCAAACAAATTTTATGGTCAAGCCTTGGGACAATTAGTACTGGTCAACTAAATACATTGCTGTACTTACATCTCCAGCCTATTACGTGGTGGTCTTCCACGAGTCTCACTGGGAGAATTAATCTTAGGTCCGGCTTCACGCTTAGATGCATTCAGCGTTTATCCATACCCGACATAGCTACCGAGCAATACCACTGGCGTGATAACTCGTACACTAGAGGTCAGTCCATCCCGGTCCTCTCGTACTAAGGACAGATTCCTTCAATTCTCCTGCGCCCACACCAGATAGGGACCGAACTGTCTCGCG
>JBBKXN010000018.1:0-73038 GCA_037969475.1 Pyrinomonadaceae bacterium
CTTTATTTTCGTGTCCAGATTTACCCGGCCGCCCTTCGGAATTTTTGAGCGAGTCTCCAAATTCGTCGATGCCCATTCGAATATTACCCCTAAAAAACTTCTTTATCCCGCTGTTCTTACCTCAAAATGAATTTAATGGCACTAAAGTTGAACCGACCAACGCGTTTTTGGTCGCGATTTTCTCTGCTGATTTTTGAGATTACTTTTCTAGCGATCTTTTAATAGTGAACTATTCCCTCGCTTGGTTTTATCCAGGCGAGTTGTTTTTCTTTTCACCGAGAGCCGAAACACGATATGTGAGAATTCAATGCTGGAAGTGATCCAAATCTATATTTTCGCTCGCAAGGCATAAAATTACTTTACAAATCGAGCCATTCAGTTTATAAGATTTAGTTAAGGTAAATTCTTGTAACTTCCACCGAAATTGAGATTAAGAAGATTTTTGTAAGGAGAAGACCGCATTGGTACCATAAGCGAACGTTATGCCAATAAGTTTTCCCTAAATCAAACGTTATGTCATAATGCAATTGCACTTTCGCAACTAAAAACATTTAACAGGCCTCGGCCTAATTTTAGCCATGGAGGATTCGTATGAGTAAGAGATTTCTTTCGATATTATCAATCTTATTGGTCAGTCTGTGTCTAGCCATTTCTATTTTTGCGCAGGGAACTACATCCCGTTTTACCGGGACGGTCACCGATGGATCTGGTGCAGCTGTGCCAGGGACAACGGTTACAATTACCAATCAGGCGAACAAAACATCTTTGACGACAACGACCGGGAGCAGTGGAAGCTACACGTTCAATCTAATTCAGGCCGGAATATATACGGTCACGGTAGAAAAAGAAGGCTTCAAAAAAATAGTCTCTAAGAATAATGCGGCATATGTAAACTTACCAACGACGGTAAATTTTGCACTGCAGATCGGAGACGTCTCAGCGGTGGTCAATGTTGAAAATACCGCTGAATTAGTTCAAACGAGCACCTCCGGAAATCTCGGGACCACAATCGAGCAAAAAACAATCGAGGCGGTTCCTATTGTTGGTCTCCGCGGCCGAAATCCATTGGATCTGGTCGAATTTCAACCGGGCGTCAATGTCGGTTCAAACACCGGCGGGGGTGTTCATGTTCATGGTTCACGTGATCGTGCTTTTAACTTTACTCTCGATGGCATCGACATAAACGAATCCAGTGCTGGGGGGTCAAACTTTACTCCACTCCGCCCGAATCCGGATTCTATTCAAGAATTTCAAATCGTCACTAGCAATTTTACTGCGGAACTTGGAAGAAGTTCGGGTGCTCAAGTTACCTTTGTGACGCGGAGTGGAACTAATGATTTTCATGGAAATCTTTTTGAGTATTATCAAACTCCCGGATTCAATGCGAACGAGTTTGAAAACAATTTGTTGGGTGTGGAACGACCGAAATTTATTCAGCATATTTTCGGCGGCAGCGTTGGCGGACCGATTGTAAATCCAGGATTTGGCGAGGGAACAGAATTCTTCAAACCGCTCAAAGATAAGGCGTTTTTCTTCGTTAATCTGCAGATGCTTCGCGCGACCGAACAGAGATTGGTACAGCGAACGGTTTATACTCCGGAAGCACGCGCCGGCCAATTTCGATATGTGCGTGGCGGTGTAAACAACCCGGCAGGTTCAACTAATCCGAGCGTCAATACTGGCGGTGCACCAACCCTTCCGGTATGTGCAAACGCCGCCGCTACTAATTGTATTGCAACTTACAACGTTGCAGGTAATCCGTCTGGAATAGGCCCGGATACGGCACTTTTATCCGTAATTAATTCGATGCCGGCGCCTAATGACTACAGTTCCGGAGACGGCTTAAACATTGCGGGATTTAATTTTCTCGCCGGACAGCGAGAAGAGCAGTGGGATTTCGTAACGCGAATTGATTATAAAATTAATGATAATAATGCGATCTATGGTCGATTTGCACAGGGACGGCAGCAATCTTTTGGCGACTCGGTCAACGGCGGTGGCGCTGCATTTCCGGGAACGCCTATCCTGGTTGTTACCGATCGAAAACCTATAAATTTCGCGCTCAATCATCGTTATTCGACCGGAAAATCCACAAACGAAGCGATTTTCGGGTATAGCAAGTTCACTTTCGATTTTATTGCCCCCGAAACCGATGCGTTCTATAATTTCAATTTCAACCTTGTAACAACTCCAAATACAAACGTCCGAGGTAATTCCAGAGGTGTGAGAACTCTGCAATTTGTGGATAACTACACCTATTCAATGGGTAATCACCTATTTAAAACCGGCATAAATTTCCGATTTGGTCAACACAAAGATGACCGCTCTTCCGTCGCAGGATCTGTGATCGAGGGTATTGTTGATTTCAGTGCCTCAAGGAATAATAATTTTACCGCGTTTGGACTTCCAACGACGGGCATCAATTCCAACGATGCGACGCGTTTAAGAAGCCAGATCAACGATTTTTTGGGTCGTGTTGGGAATTATGATCAAGCATTTGTCGCTACTCCCGATGGCGCTTCGTTTTCAGCTCCCGGTACACGTTGGAATTTCCAGCACAATTATCGGGAATTTGATATGTACTTCCAGGATTCTTGGAGAATAACCAAGAACCTATTGCTCGATTTAGGGCTTCGGTACGAAATTAAACTTTCTCCTACATCGACGGGACTTCCAGTCCTTGCCCCTAATTCATTGCTGGCAGCCGACGGTACGCCATCAAATACTGTTCGATGGGCGGAAGGGAAGTTGTTCGATAACGATTACAATAATTTTAGCCCTTCGCTTGGGTTTGCCTGGGATCCATTTGGTGATGGCAAAACATCAATTCGGGCGAATTTCCGAAAGTCGTATGATCGATTGAACTCACAGGTAAATGGTGCTCAGCTTTTCCAAAGTGCACCAGGAAACAACGTCGGCGCTTCGAATATTGCGTTTGGACAAGGAGGAGGTTTGTTGCGATCCGGTTTACCGATTTTGACTCCAACCGCTTCGCCCGATGCTTTGCGTCAGCCGGCTTCGCTTGGAACCGTGACACAAACCGTATTTGATCCTCGCAGCCAATATCCGGAAGTTTATCAGTGGTCGGCAAGCGTACAACGCGAACTATTCTGGGGTTTAATGGCTCAGGTCAATTATATCAATACGAAAGGAAGGCACTTATTCGGTGCTTACAATGGAAATCAGGTTGATATTAGAGCTAAGCCGTCGGGTTTTAGTGATTTCCTAACGGAATTCAATGCGATTCGCGGGAATGCAGCCTACAACAGTGCCCTGATAAACGCTCTTTTTACTGGGAGTGCGGCAAATAATACCGGAACGGCAACGTTTCGATCCACAAACGCGACGAATATTTCCGGCGGGAATGTCTCATCGGCCGGTTTGTCGATTTCTCAACGCACACAGGGCGGGCAACAAATGATTGCGGCAAATGGGTTTAGCCCATTCTTATTTATTCCCTACCCGCAATTTGGAACACTTAGAATTTTGGACACAAATCAATATTCTAATTATCAAGCCGTGGAGGTAATGATAAAGCGTAGAATCTCGAATGGTTTGGGTATCGAAGGCAGCTACACTTGGTCGAAATCGAAAGATAATGGATCTTTTGATCCGACGTTTACGGTGGTTGGCGGCAGTACGTCCCAATCGGGAAGTAGTGCGGCATTTGATATCAATAATCGGGATCTGAACTACGCTTGGTCAGATTTTGACCGGCGGCACATTTTCAACTTTACCTATATTTGGGAGCTCCCGATCGGGCGCGGAAGGAAATGGGCCTCGGATGTTTCGAGACCGCTTGATTGGGTGATTGGAGGCTGGCAGCTTGCGGGATTGACTAATTATTCCAGCGGTCGCCCATTTACTGTTTACTCGGGGCGGTTCACATTCTCAAATACCGTCACGACACCTGCAAATTGTGGGGGATGTCCGCGTAATTTGGGAAGCCTTGTCGAAGAAAACGGCACTAGCTATCTCTTTGACGCATCTCAACGCGCGATGTTCTCTACACCGGCGCCGGGTGAATTTAGCGATGTCGGACGTAATTACTTTATCGGTAATCCCGATTTTCGTACCGATCTTTCGCTCTCGAAAAAATTCAGATTTACCGAGAGCATGAGTTTTGATATTCGACTTGATGCCAAGAACGCGTTCAACGCGGTAAACTACGGGTTACCGACAACAACGCTGACTTCTTCGACATTTGGACGAATTCGAACATCGATCGATAGTAGTTCGAGACGTTTGCAACTTTCTGGAAAATTTGTTTTCTAGTTTTTCCAGAGAGCTTAGTTAGTACTAAGGAAGCGCGGTTTATTCATCGCGTTTCCTTTTTTTCCTTTAAATGATCTGAGACAAGCAACGCGACACGTAAATTTATTCTGCTCCAAACCTTTGCATTTCAAATGGGCATTTACCGCGCTTCGACATAATTTTATAACGCAACCAGTAAATTATTTCGATCCGAGTCCATTTGTCGAAAAATCTAGGAATTCGCAAAAGTATTGGCACCAAATTTGCCATAAATTCCGCGTTATTAGACTCGATGAAGAAGCGTTAAGTCCCTCTAAACCAGAGCTTAATCCTTTATTGGATTCTAATTATTCTGCCGCCATTCCATAAACGCAGCCATAACGAAAATTTGGAGAAAACTCCAAGTTCCTAAATATTTCTTATAGCTTAGGGAAGGTATTTTGATCAGAAATTTGTCCTAGAGGAAAAAAAATGAAATATTTTTTCAAGAACTTTGTCGGGATTCTTAGTATGACGGTTATGATTTTCGTCATTCTCATCGGCACCGTTATTTCACAAGAAATCACGGGTTCGATCGTTGGAAGTGTTCGCGATTCGTCAGGTGCATCCGTTCCAGGTGCGTCAGTCGTCATTACGGATTCTATAAAAAATACGATTGTCAGAACTACAGTCACGAACGATCAAGGCGTATATTCAGCGCCAAATCTAGCCGTTGGATTATACCGAATAACGGTTGAAGCAGAAAACTTTAAGAAATCGGTGAAAAGCGATATCAAGCTGGATATCGGTCAGCGTCGAACCATTGACATCGGTTTGGAGGCCGGTACGATTGAAGAAACGGTTACGGTTGAGGCTGATGCCGTCGCCGTCGACCTGCAATCGGCTACGAATGGAACGATCATAAATGGCGATCAAGTACGCGAGCTCTCAATCAACAACCGTAATTTTACTCAACTTGTAACTCTTGCGCCCGGCGTTTCGAATGATTTATCCGATCAGGTTTATGTTGGAACGGTAAATCCCGAAGGCCAGGCTAACACTGTTCAGATTTCCGTAAACGGTGCGCGAAGCAGTCAAAATACATTTACCGTGGACGGGGCTGATGTAACCGACCGCGGATCTAATTTAACGATTCAAGCCTACCCGAGTGTTGATTCGATCGGTGAGTTTCGTGTCTTGCGTTCGCTATACCCGGCTGAATCGGGACGAAGCGGTGGTGGTCAAATCAATGTCGTTACCCGATCCGGCGGGAATAAAATTCACGGCAGCGCTTATGAATTCGTTAGAAACGAAAAATTCAACGCGAATGACTATTTCACGAATCAAACCGCTTCCGCAGGAATAGATAGTAATGGTAAAGCACGTCGACGACCTTTCCGTTACAACAATTTCGGCTGGACGTTGGGAGGACCCGTGTATTTTCTCCGGTTTGGCGAAGTTGATCCCGATTCAAGCGTTTTTAAAAAGTATGACCGCACCTTCTTTTTCTTTTCGCAAGAATTCAGGCGGGATATTCGTTACCCTAGTTTGAATTCGACGGTGCCCGATGCCAATTTGAAGCAGGGAATTTTTCCGGTCGCTATTTGTTTGCAAGCAACGGGAACAACTTGTAATACAGTATTGCCCGCAGGAACTCCGATGTCGACACTTCGACCTATCAATTCAGTTGCGCAGCAATATATCAATAACATTTACAACAACTTGCCATTGCCTACCAATGCAGCCACATATGCTCTGAATTTTCCGACAAGAAATACGGCGAAGTTTCAGCAGGAAATTCTAAAGCTTGACCATAGTTTCAATGACAAATGGTCGATGTATTACCGTTTTCAAAACGATAAGATCCCGACCGAGGATGCAAACTCTCTGTTTTCGAGCGGTTCCGGTTTGCCGGGAGTTTCAAATACAGAAACAAATTCTCCGGGTCGAACCCACACGTTTCAGTCAACTTATGTTATTGGTCCTAAGGTAATCGTGGAAGGACGCTATACTTATGGATATGGCGCGATATTAAGCACGAATGCAGGATTATTGGCGCGGAGTAATTCACCAATATCAATTCCGTTGCCATATGAAAATCAGCGTGACCGCGTGTCTACTATTAGCGGCAATGGTTTCAGCAATCTGCAGGGTTTTGGTCCTTATGACAATTTCTCAAATAAGCAAAACTATAGCGGCAGTCTGACATGGGTAGCCGGCAGTCACACGATGAAGTTTGGTGCGATCTATTCTTTGTACCGAAAAAATGAAAACGCTCTCGCCGGAAGCAACGAAGGAACATTTAGCGCTTTCAATACACCGGGAGGCACTGCGCGAATCAACGCGCCGGGTGTTTCGGGAACGATAAACAATAACCTCCAAAGTTGGGCAAACTTCCTGCTCGGTACAAACGTCACTTTTACCCAAGCTAGTTTCGATTACACGGCGGACCTGAGACAAAAGACTATCGAAGGCTATGCACAGGATGAATGGCGTGTGCGCAGGAATTTAACCGTTTATTTTGGCGTTCGCTATTCATTCTTTGGATCACCCTGGGATAACAACGGACGACTTACAAATTTTGTCCCCGGGCTTTGGGATTCCGCTCAAGCACCTTTGGTTACGGGAGCCGGAAACAGAGTTGCGGCTACTGGAAAGAACTTCTGCAACGGAATAATCGTTAATTCGCAGAATTATACGACCGGTCCAAGTAATTTTAACTGTACGCCAATTTCGTCTCCCTGGGGAAAATTCATAATGGATGCGCCGAAGACGGATTTTGCGCCGCGCGTCGGATTGGCATGGGATCCATTTGGCAAAGGCGAAACTTCAATTCGGACGGGCTTTGGGATTTACCACGATCAGGTGTTAAATGGAACATTGCTACAGCAAATCGGCTTGAATCAGCCCTATCAGCAAACATTTACTTTGAGCAGCACGCGACTCGATCAGCCGCTCCCAACTGGTTCGGGAATCAACGTCGTTGCTGCGGCAACAGCTGCAAACGTCCGGGGCGTGCAAGCCGACTGGATAACACCATATTCCGAACAGTGGTCGCTTGATCTTCAGCAGCAGTTGACAAAAAATACGATCGTGACCGTTGGCTATTATGGATCTCGCGGCGTGCATTTGATTGGCGCATTTGAAATGAATGAGATCCCAGCCGGAACGGCCTTAAACACGTTGTGTGCGACCGGCGCTTCAACTACACCAACAGTCGCGTGCCAAACGCCGGGTACCGCATTCTTCTCAACAGCAGCTTCGGCAATTCTTGATCAGATCAGACCATATCGTGGTTTCCGTTCGCTTAACTTGGTACAGCCGAAATACAATTCAAATTACCACAGCTTACAAGTTTCCGGGCAGCACCGATTTGGCGGCGGCTCGCAGGCAAATTTGGCATATACGTGGGCGAAGAATTTGACCGACAACCAAACGGATCGCTCGACCGCTCCGCAGAATTCATATGATATTCGCTCAGAATATGGCCGTGCCTCGTTGGATCGGCGCCATATCCTGACGCTCAACTATGTGTATGAACTTCCGTTTTTTGATAAACAGACGGACTTCGTCGGAAAGGTCTTAGGCGGTTGGCAGGTTTCCGGAATCATTACCTCGCAGACGGGGTTGCCGCTAACCGTAACTACGTCGAGTTTTGATCCTGCGGGATTGGGTTTTATTCCGGCGTTGATCGCCGGTGGACGCCCAAATATTACGTGTGATCCAAATCAAGGCGGTGCCGGAACTCAGCAGCAGTATTTTAATACCTCTTGCTTTACACCAAATCCGCTTACTACATCGACAACGATCCCTAACACGGTAGGAACGTCCGGGCGAGGCGTCGTATTTGGCCCGCCGACAAACCGCATTGATTTCACATTGGTGAAGAATCTGCGATTTGGCGAGTCTACGAGACTTCAACTCCGTGGAGAGGCTTTCAACATTCTGAACCATACAAACTTTAGAAGTTTGAGTACGAATGTAACGTCTTCGACTTTTGGTCAAGTAATAAGCGTCCGTGATCCGAGAACGCTTCAGTTTGCTGCAAAGTTTTACTGGTAAACTCGAATTAAATTCGGTTTTTGCCCGTTCCGTGTTTGCGGTGCGGGCATTTTTGATTTATGAATACTTCAACTATGAAACCAAGCTTTCTACTGCAAAATGCAAATCTTATATTACCCGACCGTAAAAATGCAGCGGACGTTTTGATAGAGGCCGGTAGCATTTCTAAAATCACCCAAGACCGAATTGATGCCGATGAGGTTATCGATTTGGATGGCGCAACCGTTTATCCGGGTTTTATCGACATACATAACCATGGAGCGATTGGAATTGATGTAAATGAGGCATCGGCTGAAGATCTTGCGGCGGTTTCTATTTTTCTCGCTTCAAAAGGAGTCACCTCTTGGATCCCCACACTCGTTCCGGATTCGGACGAAAATTATCAAACCGGGATCAAGTCAATCGATGAGGCGATGAAAATTCAGTATGGACTACCGAGGGCGCAGATCTTGGGGGTTCATTATGAGGGCGTATTTGCAAACGAAAATATGTGCGGTGCGCTCCGACCGAAGTTTTTTAAGTCGTTCAAAAATCGGAATGAGGTTTCACAACTGCCGCGACTGAAAAAAGGGAAACATATTACAACTCTTGCGCCGGAAATTGAGAACGGAATTAATTTGATCACGGATATGGTTAGCAACGATTGGGTTGTTTTAATCGGCCACACTAATGCGGATCGTGAAAGTCTTGATGCAGCATTCGCGGCCGGAGCAAAACATCTTACTCATTTTTTTAACGCGATGTCGGGAATACATCATCGTGACTCAGGCGTTGCCGGCTGGGGGCTAACAAATGACGGCGTCACGTTTGATATCATTGCGGACGGAATCCATGTAGATCCAAGGATGCTGAAGTTTGCAGTGGAAACAAAATCCGCGGAAAAAGTCTCGATTATTTCGGATTCTGTTTCGCCGACTGGCTTGGACGATGGCGATTATGAAATTTGGGGCGAGAAGATTTCGGTTGTAAACCGCAAGACTCAAAATGCGCGCGGCTCAATTGCCGGAAGTGTGATAACAATGCTCGATGCAGTGAAAATGATGCGGTCCCTCGGTTTTTCGGAGATGGATGTGGGAAAAATGGCGTCAATGAACCCCGCAAAACTGCTTGGAATGGAGAAAACCCGTGGTTCCGTAGAGGTTGGAAAACGCGCTGATCTGGTAGTTTTAGATGACAATTGTGAAATAGTCAGCACGTTCATTGGCGGTGAGAAGGTTTGCTGACACGTTCAGAGTCCAAGCTTTAGCTTGTCTCGTGCGTAACAAAAACCCCCTCACGCTCTCACCTGAACTCTTCTAGCAATCAATTCGCCGGCAAGATCTTCTTGCGCTTTCTTGTCACCAAAAACACGCCGGCAAAAATTAGCGCCATCGCCATGAAAATTCGCGGATTCCATTTTTCGCCTAAAATTGTGATTGCCAAAAATGTTCCGATCAGAGGCTGCAAGTAAACGTAAACCGCGACAACGGATGGTTCGACCCGTGCAAGAGCCCATGTGTTCCAGTAATACGCGAGTATCGTTGGAAAAATTACGACTGCGGCGAGAGCTACCCAAGATTGACCGCTGACCGCTGCCAAATCAACGCTTTGCAATGAGACTAACCCTATGGGGATGTTTACGATCGATCCAAATATGAATAACCAGGCGATCGATTTTAGAGAACCATATCTTGTTATCAGTTTTTTTGATATAGCCAAATATATGGCGTACGAAAGACTATTCAGAAGGACCAGAATATCCCCTTGTGTTGTCGAGGATGAAAAACTCGCTTTTGTTGGGTCAATCAAATAAACTACGCCGCACGCTGCCAAAATGATCCCGAAAATCTTCTTCCAGCTCAGCGAATCATTGCCGACGAAAGAGCTGATGACGATCGCAAAAACCGGGATCAAAACTGCGAGCAAAGAAGTATTTGTTGCGGTAGTGAGCGAAAGTCCATGAAAAAACAGGAGTTGGTTTAATACGATTCCAAAAAGAGCAAAGAGCGCGAAATATAAATAGTGCGAACGTTTGTCGAGCCAAAGACCCCCGCGAAATCTCTGCAAAAGGTAAAAAGCAAACGCTCCACATCCGACGCGAAATCCGACAATCGCAAAACTCGGGAATGCTTCGAGGGCGAATTTTCCGAGAATCGGTGCCGAGCCAAACATAAGTTGGACGGCAAATAGCGCGACGTGCGGTGCGTAGTTTGTTTGCGGTTCTTCTATTTCCAAAATAAAAAATTAACCGCAGATAGATTGGATTCGAACAAATAATGTCGAAATCCGCGATTATCTGCGGTCTTAGCTTGTAAAATGGCCAGGTGTCAAATTAGCATTATCGCCGGATTTTCAAGCATCGCTTTAAACGTCTGCAAGAATTCCGCACCCGTAGCGCCGTCCACGACCCTATGATCACATGACATCGTAACGCTCATTATATTACGCGTCGTTACCTGACCGTCTCTAACGACAGGAGTAAGAGTCGCGTGTCCGACCGCAAGGATCGCCGCTTCAGGCGGGTTAATTATCGCAGTAAACTCCTTGATTCCGAGCATACCGAGATTTGATATTGAGAACGTCGCACCCGTGTATTCCTCGGGCTGTAGTTTCTTACCTCTTGCGCGCCCGGCAAGTTCTTTTATCTCATTAGAAATTTGAGCAAAGCCTTTTTTATTTGCACCGCGGACGATCGGTGTGATCAATCCTTCGTCAATTGCGACCGCAACACCGATATCCGCATCTTCGTAAAAACGAATCTTGCTGTCCTGATACGAAGCATTTACGAATGGATGCTTCATAAGAGACATTGCCGCGAACTTCACAATGATATCGTTTACGCTGATCTTATCCGGCGCGATCTGATTGTTGACCGCTGCACGAAGCCCTAGCGCATTGTCCATTTCAATATCGACAGTAAGATAAAATGTCGGGATCGGACCGATCGATTCAGCCAAACGCTGTGCAATTATTCTGCGCATTGGCGACGTGTTTTCATCGCGATAGGCGGATGCTCCGAATACTTCTACCGTTTGCATAAACGATCCGGTTTGAGCTCCCCCGCCGGCGAGGACTTTTTCAATATCGCGCTTGATTATCCGGCCGTTTGGCCCCGAGCCGGCAACGGATTGCAAGTTAATGTTGTTTTCCGACGCCATTTTCGCGGCGATCGGTGAAATGAGCAGACGGCCATTTGAAGATTGCGATGCGGTTTTTGGTTGTTGGCCTTTGGTAAGCGATGCGGAAGATTTCTCCTGTTGCGTATCTTCGGCTTTCGACTCGGATTGATTCGCAGGTTTCGCGTTCTCAACCTCTTTCGGTTCGGAGGACGCTTCGTCAGAAAAACTTTCGCCTTCAATTTCCTTCAAAAGCGCACTGATATCTTCTCCTTTTTCCCCTAAAATGCCGATGCTCTGACCCAGTTTGGCATTCTCGCCGGCGGGTACAATGATCTTTAGAAGCGTTCCAGGTTCAAGCGAAGTCATTTCCATCGTCGCTTTATCGGTATCGACTTCCGCAATGGTTTCATTCGCCTCGATTGCGTCGCCTTCTTCTTTTACCCAACTCGAAATTTGTCCTTCTTCCATCGTCGGTGAAAGCTTGGGCATTAAAATTTTGTTTGCCATATTAATTATTCAGGATCTCCGCAACAGTCATACGGGACGAACTCCCCTTTAAAATACTTCTTGAAATACTTATTCCTATATTTACCCTTAAATTGTACATCCTCGACGGCAACGGTGGGGGTGGGGATCGGTATTAGACAAGCACCTTCGGGAACATACCAATATTCAATCGTCAGCTTTTCCTTGTATCCGCCATTTAGAGTCGAAATTAATTCTTTATCGATGCCTTTTCCTTTGAAAGACAATCCCAAACCACGAAGATGAGCGTTAACTTCGCCAAATTGACATTTCTTTCCGCAGTAAACGATTACAACGCCGCGACTTTTTATATTGGCACGAAGTTCATTTGCTAACATATCAATATATACCGATTCCATTTCGCTTCCAGCGTAGTTCGAAACTTGTAACAATGTCGGAATCGATGAGTCTGTTTCAGTCTTAGATTGTGTAAACACAACGCCCGAAAACAAAACTAAGATAATTGCGAATCTCCAAATAGTATTTTTCGTATTCATAAATAGCAAACTTCTTTAATGCCTGCGACAATTTTCGGAACATCAGGCAAAGCCAGTTCTTCCAAATTTTTCGCGTATGGCATCGGAGCTTCAGCAGTCGAAATTCGTTTGATCGGGGCGTCCAAATAATCGAATGCTCGTTCTACAACCTGATGCGAAATTTCCGCACCAACCGATGCGAATGAATGCGATTCCTCGGCGATAACCAAGCGATTCGTCTTTTTGACGGATTCGACGATCGTTTCAATATCAAGTGGTTTGATGGTGCGCGGATCAATTACTTCAACCGAAACGTCAAATTCTTTTTGCATTTGCTCGGCGGCCTGCATTGCCAGCGGAACGGTCATCGAACGCGCAACAATTGTGCAATCCGTTCCTTCGCGCTTGATGTCAGCGACGCCCAGTGGAATCGTAAAATCATCATCTTCCGGAACTTCGCCCTTTACGCCGTACATTCTTTCCTGTTCCAAAAACATCACCGGATTATCATCACGGATCGCCGATTTCAACAAACCTTTTGCATCCGCTGCGGTCGAGGGCATCACAACCTTTAAGCCCGGGAAGTTTGCATAGAAAGCTTCAAATGCCTGCGAATGCTGCGATGAAACTTGGTAAGCTGAACCATTTGGACCGCGAAAAACTATCGGTACATTGAACTGCCCGCCGGACATATAAAACATTTTAGCGGCATGATTGATGATCTGATCGGATGCGAGAACCGAAAAATTCATAGTCATAAATTCAATCACCGGGCGCAAACCAGCCATCGCCGCACCGACTCCAACCGCAGCAAAACCGAGTTCGGTGATCGGCGTGTCGATAACGCGTTTATCACCGAATTCTTTCCAGAGCCCACGCGTTACCTTATACGCGCCGTCGTATTCTGCGACCTCTTCGCCCATTATGAATACGTTTTCATCACGAAGTAATTCTTCTTTTAGTGCTTCATTCAAAGCATCTCTGATTGTTAATTCTGCCATAAGTTTAGTTAGCGGTAAGGGGCTGTTACCCCTGCTTCACACTCTTTCTCGAACCGTACGGTACCGAAAGACATTCGTCTAATAATTTTTGCGATCACGTCTTAAGCGTAAATATCCGTAAATAATTCCGACTCGTCCGGTAACGGGCTAGCCTCCGCAAAATCAACAGCTTCCTGTGTTTTTGCTTTTGCTTCTTCGGTTATCTTTTCAAAATCTTTATCTGTGAACACCTTTGCAGCTTTCAATGAATCCTGAAAAAGTGCTATCGGATCGCGTTCTTGATATTTTTTGATCTCCTCGGTGGTTCGGTATTTTCCAGGATCACTCATTGAATGTCCCATAAAACGATACGCACGTATCTCAAGAAGTGTAGGTCTCGATTCTTCCCGGGCTCGTTTGATCGCACGTTCAGTTGCAGCGCGTACCTCCATTACATCCATTCCATCGATAAATTCACCTGCCATACCGTATCCTTCTGCTTTTTTCGCAACACTCGAAATCGACATAGCGCGCGATTGCGAAGTTCCCATGCCGTATTTGTTATTTTCACAAATATAGATTACCGGCAGGTCCCAAAGCTCGGCCATGTTTAGAGATTCGTGAAAAATCCCTTGATTTACCGCGGCCTCACCAAAATAGCAAATCGTCACGCCGCCCGTTTCCTTGTATTTTTGCGCGAATGCCATCCCGGTAGCGACACCGATCTGCCCACCGACAATTCCGTGTCCGCCAAAGAAATTATTCTCTTTCGAAAACATATGCATCGAGCCGCCTTTACCACCGACGTTTCCACCGGCGCGGCCATATAGCTCCGCCAAGACAGCTTCCGGGGATATCCCCTGGACCATTGCTTGTACATGGTCGCGGTACGAGCCGATTACAAAATCGCGATCTTCTAGCTGCGTTTGGACACCAACCGCAATCGCTTCCTGGCCGATGTAAAGGTGACAAAATCCGCCTATTTTGCCGATTCTATAAACTTCCGCGCATTTTTGTTCGAAAACTCTTCCAAGCACCATCTGATAAAGCATGTCCCGAAGCAGATCCGTATCAAGCTTTTTGATCGCAGCAATTTGGGACTTTCGACGTTTTTCGTATTCGGACTTCGCCTGCTCAACGTCAACAATATCCGTTACTTCGTTTTCATTTCCCGAACCGTTTCTCGATTCAGCTTTCGATTTTGTCGGGGGACTCTTTTTCTTGGTTGTTGTTTTAGCCAAATTAATCTCCTGGTCACTCTTGGAATAAAAGTATAAGCGACTTTCTTAATATAAACAGAATGTTTTGTTCAAACGTAAATTATAAATGACACGGGGCATTAAGTGCAAAATGAAAACGTTTTTGGCTAACTGCGACCGATATTAAATGTTAAGATTTTATTGTGATTATGATTCAAATTCGAAAATATAGAGTTTTCCTTACAGCGATTGTCCTACTTTTCGTTTCTTCCATCACGGTTTCCGCACAAAATCCTACAAAATGGAAACTTGTTTCGGTTTCCGAAAGCAAAGAATTAAAAACCGGCGATAAATTTGAGGCGAAATTGCTGGCGGAAATCGAACCGGGGTGGCATCTATATTCATTAGAACAGCCGAAAGGCGGACCAATTGCAACTACCATTAAACTTCCTGAAGAAGGAAATTTTGCGATCGCGGGAGATGTAACGACGCCAAAGCCGATCACAGAATTTGATCCGAATTTCGAAATCGAAACGAGTTATTTTAAGGACAGAGGCGAATTCAGCATTCCACTCGAGGCAAAAAGAGAGGCAAGCGGAAAAGATTTGGCAGTAGATGTTCGTTTTCAGCTCTGTGACGATCGCCTCTGTCTGCCGCCAAAAACCGTGCGTGTAACCTTTAATGGTTTTGAAGATGTGAAGAAGACATTTGCGGCCTCTTCGGATAAGGGTTCGGGATCGAATGATTCGATCATGAACTTTGGTCAGAACACCGAAAACCAACCGATCTGGTCGTTTATTTGGCTAGCAATTTCTCTCGGCGCACTTTCTCTGTTAACACCCTGCGTCTTTCCGATGATCCCGATCACCGTTTCCTATTTCACAAAGAATTCGGCCGGAAGCCGTTCAAAATCAGTTCGTTTGGCACTCGTTTATTCGATAGGGATTATTGCAACATTTACGCTTCTGGGAATGCTATTGGCGTTTTTCGTCGGCGCGGCAGGGATAAATCTTTTTGCCGCAAACCCATGGGTAAATATTTTGATTGCGGGAATATTTCTATTTTTTGCTTTCAATCTTTTTGGATTTTATGAGATAGGAATTCCCAATAGTGTCTTAACAAAACTCGATCAGATTACACGAACAAAAGAAGGTGAGGGAAGTGCGTATTTGGGGGCACTCTTGATGGGATTGACGTTTACGATCACTTCGTTCACATGTACTTCTCCTTTTGTCGGGACAATTCTGGTTTCCACTTCTCAAGGCGAGTGGCAGATGCCTCTTCTTGGAATGCTGGCATTTTCAAGCGTATTTGCGCTTCCGTTTTTCGTGCTCGCGCTAGCGCCGCAATTGGTTTCACAGCTTCCGAAATCCGGCGGTTGGCTTAATTCGGTAAAGGTCGTTATGGGATTTCTTGAAGTTGCTGCAGCGATGAAATTCTTATCAAATGTCGATCTGGTTTGGACTTCGATGTTCAAGCATTCGGCAGACGCGGTCAATTTCGGAACGATATTTTCGCGTGAAGTGGTCCTATTGGTTTGGGTATTGCTCGCGATCGCGATCGCGCTTTACGTCTTAGGTGTCTTTAAGTTTAAACTCGATTCACCTGTTAAGAAGAAAACGCCCGTTCGGATTCTGCTTTCGGTCGGTTTTATAGCACTCGCGTTTTATATGTTTACGGGAATCCTTGGGAGAAAGCTTGGGGAACTCGAGTCTTTTCTTCCACCAAAAAACGCAGATTCCGCGTTTAATATTTTAGGTGACAAGGATGCCGAGCTTGATTGGATTAAAAACGATCTGGAAAAGGCGCTCCTAAAAGCGAAGGTCGAAAACAAAAAGGTATTCGTTGATTTCACGGGTTACACCTGCACAAACTGCCGTTGGATGGAAGCAAACCTGTTTCCACTCCCGGAAGTGCGAGCCGAGATGGAAAAGTACGTCCTGGTAAGTCTATATACGGATGGCGAAGGTGAGATTTATTATAGACAACAGCAATTTCAGGAAAAAACCTTCAAGACGGTCGCGCTTCCTTTCTACGCGATTTTGGATTCAAGTGGAAAACCCATTTCGACATTCCCAGGATTAACAAGGAATCCAAAGGAGTTCGTTGACTTTCTAACAAAATCACAGTAAATATTTACCGTAGGACGCGCGAAATTTCACTAAGCTAATGAACACAGGATTCGTGATTTCTCGTGACTTTCACGGTTAGTATTTATGAAAAAAGTAACGATACAAAATCTCATCCAAGGTCTTTGCGAAATTCCCGGTGACGAATTTCACTGCGATCCAGTCTATCGATATTTAAGCGACAATCCTGTAAATACAGATTCGATCGAGTCGTATTTTCATTGGAGCGGGAAATTCTATACGCGGAATCTGATTTATAAAGACGAGCGATTTGAGCTCATGGCAATTTGCTGGGATAAGGGCCAGGTGTCACGAATTCATAATCATGCTGACCAAATGTGTTGGATGACGGTGCCGATCGGAAAGCTTCGCGGGCAAAATTACCGCGTCGTGGATATTGTTGAAGCACAGGGTTATTGCAAGCTTGAAAAAACCGATACATTCGATCTTGCAGAATGCCTTGCTGCAAAGGTCGAACTCGAAGAACCAATTCACCAAATTCTAAATCTTGCCGAATTCGACGAGCGCGCCGTAAGCATCCACATATATTCAAAACCCTTTGAGACTTGCCTTGCATATTGCAATGAATCGGATCAGTTTTCGGAAGTCTCGCTCAGCTATGCCAGCATCGAGGGAAAATTGTGTAGCGGTATAACCCTATAGAATGAAGTTAAACAGCAAATCGTGGCTTTTGATATTTGCTTCGATTTGCATGGCCTATATTCTGGTACGGCTCTGGAATTTAACTGCTTCATGCATCTGGTTTGACGAGATCTTCAGTATTCATGCCGCCGAACACTCCTGGAATTCGCTTCCGTGGTTTGTCGCGCAGGATCTGATACACCCGCCTCTTTCTTATATCTTCCTGAAAATGTGGATCATGCTGGGTGGAGAATCGATTCTTTGGCTAAGGCTCTTCCCGGTTTTCTTTGCGACGCTCGCGCTTGTTCCATTCTATCTTTTATGCAAACGGTTAAACCTCAATAATCCCGCCATAGCATTTGCGCTGACGTTTTTTGCGGTTAATGGTTCCTTAATTAAATATGCGCAGGAAGTAAGAATGTATTCGCTTCTTCTTTGCTTTTCGCTGTTTTCGATGTGGGCTTTCAAGCGTTTTACGGACGACGGAAATGGCATCGGGATTCTTACCTTTATTAATATCGTGGTTGTTTATACCCACTATTTCGGGTGGCTGGTCATGGGATCCGAAATCTTGATCGTTTTAATCCTTCATCGAGCGTATGTAAGAAAGTTTGCGGTCAGCATTGGTCTCACCGTCGTAAGCTATCTTCCCTGGCTATGGCTATTGCTTAAAGCATTTCAAGTGAATTCGAATGTGTCGCAAAACCTTGGTTGGGCCGATCGCCCGGGAGTATTGGTAGTTGTGAAATTCGCATTCAATCTCATCGAGCCATTCTTTTACCAAATCAGCAATATCGATCCGATCTCACGGTGGGTAGTCAGCATATCGCTACTCCTAGTAATTGCTGCAGCAGCCGGATATTTTTTATTTTCCTTTGATAACGAAGAAAGTCAGACGCGGGAACCTCTCTTCCTCCTGAGTTTTATCGCGATTCCTGTATTGATCGCTTTTTTTGCGAGTTGGATTCTGCCATATTCAGTGTGGGGAACACGGCATCTGATAGTTGTTGCCGCACCATTTGCGATACTCCTTGGGATGATTTTGGGTGCACTTAAACCGGGATCTTTTCGGGCGATTGCCGCCGCCGTGGTTCTGGTAATATTTCTTTTAGGATTTGGAATTAATGCGAGTCGTAAGAGTGAACCACAAATTTGGTGTGTTTGGGAGGAGTTTGCGGCGGATCTAAAAGGGAAAGAGCCTCGCGAGAGTACTAATATTTATGTATTTGAGGATCTAATTGCTTACCAATTTTGGTTTTCGCTCAGAAATGACCCGAATTTTCAGGTCACAAAGATAGATGGTCTTGCAAAAATTAGAGAAGATAAAGCATATTTCCTTCCCCGCGACTTTGGAGGCGTCAAGAAAATTGATGCGGCTAAGATTTCCGAAAATAGATTTTTCATTGCATTTCGAGCTAATGAATTCGATTCTACTAAACAGCCTCTAAGGTATTTTTTCGATGAAAGATATAGAATCGGCGACCCCAAAATTATAGCTACTTCTGGTCAAAAAGCTTATCTCGTATTGATTGAAAAGACGACTGATGCGGAAAGTCAGCCGGCAAACTGAGGCTAAGCTTCTTCCTGGCTTTTCATGATGAAGTGAGTTTTGGTTTCCTCAACTACCCGGAAACCAAGGCGCTCATACAAATTTCGGGCAGGATTTAATTTAAAAACCCTCAATACAACTGGATTTTGTGAAGTTTTTTGGAGATTAACAATTATTTTCGAACCGATACCTTTTTTCTGATATTCGGGCAAGACTAGAATGGATCTTAAAAACGTATCATTTGGATTTTCTTCAACCCATAAGAATCCGACATCATTATTCTTATTACAAACAATTATTTCCCCATTCTGTAGATCAAAATTATTCTTAAATCGTGCTTTCTGCCAATTTTCGTCCCATCCCCAGATTTGCGTAACATAATCCTTAAACAAGATCTTGTTAAGCAGGTACAAGAAATTGTAATCATCTTTTCGTATTTCCCGAAAACTAATATTCATCTCAACTTTTGATCATTTCCTTTTCCAACGCATGCCATCTTTTGTGTCTTCAAGAATGATTCCTTTCTCAGCGAGCAGATCACGGATCTCATCTGAGCGTGCAAAATCTCGATCTTTTCGGGCTTCCTGGCGGTCTGCGATAAGTTTTTCAATTTCTTCGTCAAGAATCTCTTCCCTTTGTTTTCCGAAGATTCCCAAAACGGAATTAAACTTTTCAATAGCATCAAGCACAGCCGTTTTGTCACTTTCTTTGAGACCCTCTTCAGACAAAATGGTATTTACTTCCCGAACGAGGTTATGGATTGCCGCTAGCGCCTGCGAAGTATTCAGGTCATCGTCCAGCGCATTTTCAAATTCTTTAAGTGCATCACTGACTGCCGTTTGCACTTTTTCGTCAGAGCCGCTCTCGGTTCTGACCTCTTTTACCAGCCGGCGAAATTGCTGTAATCTTTCGACCGTCGTCTCTGCCCCTTTCAAACCGTCAAACGTAAAATTGAGCTGCCTTCGGTAGGGAACCGAGATGAGCAAATACCTGATTGCCAGCGGTGAAAACCCGCGCTCCCGCATGTCCCTGAACGTGTAAGCATTTCCCAACGACTTGCTCATTGTGTCGTTGTCAATTTTTAGAAACTCTCCGTGCAGCCAGTATTTTGAAAAGAGCTTTCCCGTCGAGCCTTCGCTTTGCGCAATTTCGTTTTCATGATGCGGAAATTGTAGATCGACTCCGCCGGCGTGTATATCGAAGGTCTCGCCTAAATATTTCATCGACATTGCAGAACATTCGATGTGCCAACCCGGGCGGCCGCGGCCAAAAGGCGCATCCCAGCCGGGTGTTTCATTTTCATCGACTAATTTCCAAAGTGCAAAATCTCTTGCATCTTCCTTATCGTATTTATCATTGTCGATTCGATTGCTTCCGCCTTCGATATTTCCTTCGAATTTGATCTTCGAAAGCTTGCCGTATTCCGGAAAAGCTGAAATCCGGAAATATATCGAACCGTCGGATTCATAAGCCTTGCCATTGTCGAGAAGTTTTTGAATTATCTCGATCATCTCCGCAATGTGTTCCGTCGCTTTTGGCTGTACATCGGGTTTTTGATTTCCGAGCGCTGCCATATCTTCATCAAACGCAACGATAAACGGCGCAGTCATTTCTTCTATCGTGATACCCTTTTTTGCCGATTCGTTGATGATGCGGTCATCGACATCCGTCAAATTCAACACATAAGTTACATCGTAACCTTTAAATTTAAGATAACGCTGCAATACATCGGCAAATGTAAACGAACGAAAATTCCCGATGTGCGCAAAATCCCAAACCGTAGGTCCGCACATATAAAACCTAACCTTGCCCTCTTCTAAAGGCTGAAATTCCTCAAGTTTTCCCGATAATGTGTTTTGAAGTCTAAGCATAATGATATTTTGTAAAAGACTAATATAAACCAAATCTAAATGAAGTTGGACTTCTCGAATCTTTATTTGGTAAAGCGATAATTCTTAAAAAGGTCTTACGTTGAGTTAGTGAATTAAAGGCAACAGGATTCTTTCGGGGCGATGCCGAGGCGTTTTAAGATCGATCTTCGTGAAGGCGAAATTTGCATAAGCGAAATTATGCCATAAAGCGTAGGGAATATCACGGAATTTATTGCACGATCCGGGACGATTCAGATGTTTTGTGGAGAACGATCATTATTCATACTTTAGATTGATTGGTTAAGCTGCGAAATAGATTGCCCCTATTTTGCTGTCACCTAACCGATAAAGGCAACTCCGTAGCGATGCGGAGGCGCAAAAGCGTGGATCTCTCTGAGATTGCACGACTACCGAAGTGAGGTGTTTTCGTGAAAAAATCCGTACTCTGTGCGTTCATTTTGAGCGCTGCAATGATCTCCGCAGTTTTTGGGCAAGCAATTCCAGTTCAAAATTCCATACAAAATTTCAAAACAAATCTTGATGTCGTGAAGCTATCCGGCGAAGGGGAAGTGTCAAAAAAAAACGCTTTTTCGAATCCGTCTGTCATGCATTTTGGCGAGGGATGTAACCCGGGAAATCTTAACCCAGCGAGGTTTTCGAACGAGATCAAGCCATCGGAGCGCACACTCTTCTGTGAAGCTTTGCAGCAAGTATCAGACCAACTAAACAGCACTAAATGGTCAGAGGAACTGGGATGGGAGCTTGCGCAGATCTGGGAAGTCTTCAATTCGGAAGATGTGAAGATCCATCCGATGAAAGATGAAGTTTCGGGTCGGATCGCGGCTTCGGCGGAGGCGTTTCTTCCAAATTCTAAAAAAGGTAATTTTAACGGAAAACTCTATCTCAGACCGGAATCGGCGAAATCTTCTCAGTTCTTTATCGTTTCAATGCATGAGCTACGACACATATATGATTTCTATAACGTTTGGAAAACACGCGGCGGAATAACAAAGGCCGAGCTCGAAAAACGCGGGTTTCGTTTGATGGGAAAAATCGCTCGCGAGACTTCGCAGAAAGAGAGTTTTTGGCGGCTCCCCGAATTATGGGACGACGATTGGAACGAGTTATCGGAAAACGCAATCGCCGATAAAATGGAATCAAGAATCGTAAAATACATGTCAAAAAGCAAGTTTTACAAAGCGCTTATTAAGAATCCAAATGGCGAATACATCGGATACAAAGATGATACTTCACGGAAGGCGAGTTCGAATATGGCGGTCGTTGGTGCTGTGGGGAAAGGGGCGAGATTACCTTATATCGTAAAGACGAGACAATCAAAAAAAGAAGTTGCCCAGGGAATTCAGGATATTTCGTTTCAACTTGCAAAGGCGATCGACAAAAAAGACTCCGATCAAATACTTGCGGCCGCAATCAAAAACGAAAAATCTCTCTATTACAAAATGGACAATTTTGTTTATGACCAGAAATTGTTATTGAATTGCTGGAAGAATCAAAAGATAAACGAAACCTTCTCGCAAATTCGTCAGATTGCCCGAACCGCAGGTGGAAAATCCCTTTTCGAGACTGACGAAACCATATATGAGGGGAAAAATAAAAAGAGGCAGGCTCCAAGCTGTTTGCTAAGCGAGGATTCCATCGATACAGATGCAACCGAAACTTTTTGGGCCGCGCCCTATTTGGGTGAAATGCCCGTCAAATTCGATTACTTTACCGAACTTGATGGTGTAAAGGTTGCCCGATACACGGTTTATAAACCATCGATCGAGACGTTTAACGAGATTGCCGAGAAATATCCATTTGTAAAACCATTTCGCGTTTTCTTTGGTTCGATCTTTGTGTCAGTCGACGATTCTCAAATCGTTAAATTTTGGGGCAGCAGTTTTCCTGAAGCAAAGACAACAGGTCAAACAAAAGACGGCGTGCTCGCAAGCTACAATGCGACGGCGATCAGGCAAAAACTCTCGAGCGGTGTTTGGGTTACGACAAAACTGAATACGGTAGCTGTGGCGAATAAGAAAGGGAAGATGAAGCCTTTTAGCTATGTTGTCGACTATACGAATTATCGTCAGGCGGCATCGGATGTCGTCATTCTGGGCGATGAAGAAAGGGTTGCGGGTTTAAATAACTAAGCGAGTTTCGTAGTCCCCGACCTTCAAAAGCCTCTGGTTTACTCTAGTAGATCCGAAGCTTTTTATTTTTATTAAAATGATTTTAGATCTGGCTCAACAAACTCGGCGCGGGCTCGATCGGAAAAAAGTAAGTCGTGGGAATAGAAGCTCGCCGGGTAATGTTTATCAAACTTTTCGATCATTTCAGAAATAATTTCGACTGAATGATCATTTTTTGTTTTTGCAAAGTCGCGCACCGTCCGCATCCAGAAAACGGTAAGAGTTTCGTGGTACGGCATTTCCTTTGATAGATCGATCTCAAAAGATTCCAAGAGTCGGAAAATTCCTTCGCGCATTTTGGTTAGGGCTGTTTCGAAATCGTAATTTAATGCGTAGTGATAGGCTAGAATTAGATGTTCGGGATGTCCCCAGGCGCCGCGTTCGACCTTGCGACTTTCAAAGTCGGATATCAGCGCTAAGATCTCATCTTCCTTTTCGTATTTCATTTCTTCTCCATAAAAAAAAGAGCAAGTTGGACCTATCCAAGTCACTCTGCGTAGCTGACTAAATTATATCGTAAAATTTTCGAAATAAAAATGGCAGACCGAGTGGGTTTTGAACCCGATACTCACGTATTAATAGTGCGGCACCTCTACCGATTGAGTAGCCTGTGATAAGTGTTAAAAAGGAAGGGAGAGATCGAGTTTTACTGCGAGAATTCTCGATAAAAACGTTACAAAAATGCAGACGATCAGCCCGAAGAGATGTTCGAAACCAAGCATTGTTAAACCGACATAAAACCAGCATCCGATGAATGAACACGTCACATACAGCTGTGTCGATTTAAGAAAAACCTCCGGCACTTTGTTTAGCAATATATCACGCAAAACGCCTCCGGCCGTCGCGGTGATAACACCGATCAGCACTGCGGGAAACAGCGGAGTATTGAGTTGCAGGGCAATCCCTACGCCTACTGCGCTGAACAAGCCCAAACCCAGCGCATCGATCACAAGCAATACTCTGCGGCGAAAAAGCTCTTTGTTATATTTGAAAAGCACAAGCGCAGCGGCTGAAAGGAAAAAGACGATCACCGGATAGTGGTAGTTTTCTATCCAAAATAGGGGCGTGCGATCAAGCATCAGATCGCGTAAGGTTCCGCCGCCAAAAGACGTAACCATCGCGGCCGTTGTCAGCCCGACGAAATCCATATCCTGGCGCTTTGCTTCGATCAAACCGGCATATGCGCTTGCCAAAATTGCCAAAACTTCTATTACGTCGAGTATGAATTCCATAATATTTCGCCACCAGAAAGACGTTAAATTACTCTAATTGGAGCCTTGAAACAAGGTAGGGAACGTAGGACAGTGACGAGTGACCGGCAACAAGTAACGGGTTCTTAAATCCCTTTCTTGTTGCCGGTCACCCGTCACCTGTTACGCCCTTTTAGGTATTAGAGGCTTGCAACGATTATTTGCTTCGCCGATTTGCTTTCAAACTTTCGCTCGTCAAAATCGCCATATTTCTCTTCAATTTTGAAGCCGTTTTTTGAAAAGAGATAATCCAGCTCCTGCGGGAAAAACTGTCGCATTGTGAATGTGACGGTGTGCTCTTCTTTTGCATGCTGATTTCTATAATGCCAGTGGATATTATTTATTTGTGTCGCGGGATCGTAAAAAACGTTTTCGTTTATCACGATCCAACCATCATCCGTTTTGTATTCGCCGACAAAGTATCTAACCTGCGGGTCACGTGTAAGCAACTGCAAACTTGGGTTGAAAACCTCTGCGATAAACATTCCGCCCGGCTTTAAGTGACGCTTTACCGAGTCAAAGCACGATTCAATATCGCAAATCGTATTGAGATGTTGGAGAGAATTTCCGGCGATAAATATGAGCGAAAATTGCTGACCGAGATCGAAATCGCGCATGTCCGCATTGATAAGATTTGATTTGAGCTCTTTCTTTGAAGCACGTGTTTTCGCTCCGACTAACATTTCAGGAGAAACATCGAGCCCGGCGATTTCGACTTCTTTTTCCTGGAGAGTTACAAGATAATTTCCGGTTCCGCAGGCGAGTTCCAACACGGGTTGACCGTATCGTTCGATCTGTCTTTCGTAAAAGGCGATTTGCTCACTATCAGCGGCTTTTTCGTGAACCAGGTCGTAGAGCCAATCATTTTCGTAAAGATTAGACATAATGGAGGATGAATAATGGAAAGTGGATAATTATCCATGTGCATTATCCGTTTCCATTTTTCAGGCGGCCGCTTTTTTCTCGTCTTCTGCAAAATCAGTCATAAAGAGATACTTTTTCCATTCAGGACGTGATTCTGCGTAGTGGCAAAGCAATACGTGATCAAGCCCCAGACGAAGCAGCTTTTGCGAGGTAAGAAGCGGCATACGGGCTTGTTCAGGGGTGCGGTTTCCTTTGCGTTGATTACACTTTTTACATGCCGAAACAAGATTTTGCGGAGTCGTCGCACCACCCTGAGCCTTGGGCAGTATATGATCAAGCGTCAAATCCTTTGCCTGCCTGTGGTCGCCGCAATACTGACAGCAATAACGGTCACGTATGTATATGCGCACACGTTTCATCGTGTTTTCACGACGCTTTCGGCGTATGTTGATGTAGCTTCTAAGACGAACGACGCTCGGAACCTTGAACACCGTACTGGGCGAACGCAAAACATTTTCGCCGTCGTATTCTTCAATATATAGCTTGTCGCAAACCTGCATACAAATTGCACGCGCCACGCCGATCGTGCCGAGCGGTTCGTAAGAGAAGTTAAGCAACAGAACCCTTCCTGTTATCAATGGACTGTTCCTCCTGATTTATAGTTTTATTTTATTTCGGGCATAATTTCAAATCTTATTTTGCCACAACATCTTGAGCCCAATCATTTTATTCCACACTATGTTACACGATGTCAGCGAAATTTTGACTTAAAATTTGTGTTAAATTTAAAAAATATGTCATATGCAACTAAAAAGTTGCATAATGGTTTTCTTGACTGTATGCTTATCCTAGCGTTCTTTGCGACGGCCTTCGTGTACTTTGCGGTTATTCTTTTCACGGCAAAGAACGCGAAGTATCTTGCAGAGTTTGCAAAGGAAATATGGATAAGGTCTTCAAAGCTTTAGCAGATCCAAGCCGGAGAAAACTTCTTGATCATCTACGTCGAAAAAATGGTAAAAAGCTCAATGATCTCTGCGTCGACCTTGATATGACGCGGCAGGGTGTAAGCAAGCATTTGAAGATTCTTGAGTACGCAAATTTGATTGTAATAGTCTGGAACGGAAGGGAAAAGCTGCATTTCCTAAATCCCGTTCCAATACACGAGATTTCGAGCAGATGGATAAACAAATACGAAAATCGACAACTCGATGCGATACGCGATCTGAAAAAGGCGCTCGAAGTTAAGGAGAAAGAATAATGAAAGAGGAAGCATTCGTTTACGTCACATTTATAAAAACCAAGCCCCAAAAGCTCTGGAAAGCACTTACAACCCCTGAGCTTATTGAGAGATACTGGTGGGAGTTCGTTTGAAACCGATTGGAAAGTGGGCTCCGAGATTCGCGAAACCCGCAAAAACGGCGAGCCGGGATTTCACGGGAAAATTCTCGAATCCGATCCGCCCAGCCGACTTGTGTTTACCTTTATTGTGCCCGGCGGTGAGACCACCAAAGTCTCCTACGACATTGAATCTCAAGGTGAAATGGTCACATTTAAGATTACCCACGTTGGTAATGACCGGGATTCCAAAGAATACAAATCCACTAGCATTGGCTGGGCAGCAATAGTAAGCGGCATCAAGACTTTGCTCGAAACCGGCAAAACCCTTGATAAAGATTCGGTCTCCGATTTATTCTGACGACTGCAGTAAATTCAAAGCGATTAGAAAAAGGAGAAAAATTTGTCAGAAGAAAAAGTAGTTTATGGCACATGCTTGAACGCATCAATCGATAAAATTTGGGCAGCTTTAACTCAAAGCGAATTTACCCGCCAGAATTTTTCGGGGTGCAAACATCGAATCGAATTGGAAGGTCGGTTCGCCAATACGCGGGAACATGGACGACGGCAAAGGTTTATTGCAGTTTCATTTATTTCCGCTCGCGGGAGCAGACCGAATGAAAGTAGCCCACGCGATTTATCGCTGGGTACTGTAAAAAGGAATCTTTGAGTCCTGTATGGACGGCTGAACTCGTATTTCAGTCGTCCCTCGTGTCCTTCAATGCTTTTCGGGGATTCTGTTCCTGGCCATGAATGGCTAGGCAGTTTTTTCGGATCGTCACCAAGGAATCTAAAATCGCGATGACGACATGCAACGATTTCTCTAAAAGAAAGAGGAATCTTGGATTGTCGCAATGCAGGCGTTTTTTATTGATGCAAATATACATCAGAGACTTGTGATCATTAGCAGGCGTCGAAACGATGGATAGAAACCTAGAAATGTGTGTATCCCTTCGGCACGAGAATCTCGGAGTTGTCATCGCGACCGATCAAAATGATCTTCGGCGTTTCCGTGATTTCTCCGATCAGGTGAAAATCTTCCAAAACTTGAGACGCAATATTATTCGGATTGACGGTAAAAAGAAGTTCAAAATCTTCGCCTCCATTCAAAGCAAGGTCGAGGCTATCATCAAGATCATCGGTGCACTTATACACATTACGGTCGATCGGAATCTTATCGGCGTAAATTTTCGCACCCGTTCCGCTCGCCCCGCAAATATGATTCAAGTCGCTCGAAAGTCCATCGCTAATGTCGATCATCGACGTCGCAAACTCAAAAATTTTCGTTCCATTTGGAGGATAGGGAAGCAATTGTCGCTCAACGAGCTGACGTTGCCAGATTTTCGTCAACTCTTTTGGGGAACCTTCTCGCTGAAGAATTTTCAGTCCTGCCGCCGCACTGCCAAGAGCTCCTGTGACATAAATCAAATCTCCCGCTTTTGCAGTTGAGCGCAATATCGCCTTTCCTTTTAAAACTTTTCCCAAAACTATCGAATCGACAACGATTTTATCCGGTGTTCTTGAGATATCGCCGCCAACGATCTCAACACGAAATTCGGCAGCGAGAGCACCAAAACCTTCGTAAAATTCATCGAGAAAGTTCGATTCCCAAATCGTCGCGGGAATTCCTATGGAGACGAGAGCAAATTCCGGAGTTCCGCCCATTGCAGTGACATCTGAAATTGAGACAGCTAAAGCCTTGTGTCCAATGTCTTTAGCTGAAGACCAATTTACCTTAAAATCAATCTCCTCGACCAGCAGGTCAGCGGTGATCAGAAGGTCATTTTTTGCGTCTTTTGGCAAAACAGCACAATCGTCGCCGATAAATGACGAGTTCAAGTCGTTTCTCAGGTTATTCAGGAATTCAAATTCGCTACGCATATTTTTGTTGACACAAATCCATTAAACACTTAGAATAAGCGTGTTGTGTTTTACACAAGACTTTAACATATTTAAATAACAAAATGGCAAAAACTGAAACAATAATCCCCGAAAAGATTTTCTTCAAGATTGGAGAAGTTTGTGAACTGGTTGGTGTGCAGGCTCATGTGCTGCGATATTGGGAAACCGAATTTCCGATGCTCTCACCAAAAAAGAATAAGTCCGGGCAAAGAACCTACCGCCGAAAGGATGTAGAGATCGCCCTTCGTATAAAAGACCTCCTCTATGAGGATTTATTTACGATCGCCGGTGCGAAAAAGCGTTTACAGGCAGAAAATCGAGGCGGTGGGAAGGAAAAATTTGCGGAAATGGATAGTGTCTCACTCTCTCCGGGAGATCAGCCAAGCTTGATCGACGAAGAAATTCTTGAGGTCGAAGCGAAGACCGGTAAAGCGAAAAATGGCGCCGAAATGGGTGATCTTGAGCTAGATGATGATCGCCGGGAGGCTCTCAAATCCTTGGTCTCTCAGTTGCTTGATTTGCGTGAAATGTTGAAGTCAAATGGCGTGCGAGACTCGGACCGGAACCTGAACCGCAAATCGATTTGACAAAGATTTCCTTCACCCGTAATCTAACAAGACTTTGACGGGGCGTAGCGCAGCCTGGTAGCGCGCTTCCTTGGGGTGGAAGAGGTCGCAAGTTCAAATCTTGTCGCTCCGACCAATAAATACAAACCTTCGGAGAGATCCGAGGGTTTTTTGTTTGTGATCTAAACCTGCCAGTAAAAGAATCATTCCGGCGGTTGTCGTAACCGAAGCAACCTTCAAAACGAGCGCTTTGTCGTCGAATTCACAATTATTATCGTTAAATTTGAGCGGGCAATTTTGCAGTTGACCCTATCAGCATACATCTAGGTTTTCCAGTTAACGATGTTTGCCTTTTTGAAATGCTACGACAATAAGGCTTACGAAAATGGCTTGAATGTGTTTTTCTCTTACTCACCCGTACTTTAGGCGGTTCAGATTATTCAAGTTCTAAGAATTCAGGAATCTTTTCCATCTTTAGTCTCGGGAGCAGTAAGTACGTTGTCTTTCGAAGGCAACTTGTCACGCATTCGCAACAGAATAAACTGATCGAAGAAAATTCCTATCGTTGCTATAGCACTTATCGTAATTCCAAGAAATGGCCTAATAAAATACTTACTTTCCGAAGCAGTATTCTCTTTCACAAAATTAAAGAAAGCATTTTCAAGCCAAAATGTTTGAATGATGATAAAAGATACAAAGAACAATAACGAAGCCCAAAGTGCCCATGCTTTTCGCGTTTTCCATAAAAGAACATTTGCGACAATGACCAAAGCAAGAAAGCATACCCATAATACGGACCAGCTAATTCCGGAGTAATCCTGATAATTTTGTATCGCATTTTGCGGATCACCAATACTCTGAAGCCAGCCATAGGAAAGATAGGTCAAAGCTCCCATAACAACCACAGCAACCGACAACAATACCAAATAAATTCTACCGAGCATAAATGTTCTCCAACTACCTCAAAACTTTATTCTTAAGCCAAATTTTATCATAAAAAAAGAAGCCCGAATGCTTCGGGCTCTTTAATTGCAATAAATAGATGTTATTCGCTAATTTTTATTGGGTTTTACGGAAACAAAAACCGTTTGCCCCGCTCTCGAAATCAGCACAAGTACGGGCTTGTCTCCCGACTTTTCTAAAGCTGATCTGACGTCAGCAAGCGTCGCGACCAATTTACGGTTTATCTCCAGGATCACATCACCACGCTGGATTCCTTCCTCAGCGGCAGCACTATTCTCATCAACTGCAGTCACGATAACACCCTTTATTTCCGAAGCGATATTGAGTCGCTTCGCAATCTCAGGGGTTAGGGGCTGCAAGCTCAATCCAAGTTTTCCACTTTGCTCGCCATCTTCTGATTTACCACCTTTTGGGTCTGAATCCTCTTCATTCGATGCTGTCTGAGTTTTTGTATCAAATTCACCAAGTGTAGCTTTCACTTCCAAGTCTTTTCCGTCTCTAACAATTTTTAAAGTAATTTCCGTACCCGGTTGTGTTCCGGCAACCCGGTTTCTCAAGGAATTTCCATCTTCAACCGCCTCGCCGTTGATCGCTTTTACAACATCACCGCGTTTGACACCGGCTTTATCGGCGGCGCTACCGACTTGAACATTACTGACCAAAACCCCTTTCGTGTCTTTCAATTCAAGCTGCTCAGCGATTTCACGCGAAATATTCTGAATATTGATCCCAAGCATTCCGCGGCGAACCTTTCCAGTTTTTATCAGTTGTTCCATTACGGAACTAGCCATATTTGACGGAATCGAAAAACCGATACCAATGCTTCCGCCCGTCGGCGAAAGAATTTGTGAATTAATTCCGATCAATTCTCCCGTCAGATTTATCAGTGCACCGCCTGAATTTCCGCGGTTAATCGGAGCATCAGTTTGGAGAAAGTCTTCAAAACTACCATCACCCAAACCGGTTCTTCGCCCTTTCGCGCTAATGATGCCTGACGTAACAGTTTGGCCGATTCCGAGCGGATTTCCGATCGCTAAGACTATATCTCCGACCAAGACTTTGTCAGAATCTCCAAGTTTTAAAAAGGGGAATCCTTTACCTTCAATTTTTATCACTGCCAAATCACTGGGTGGGTCAGAACCGATAACTTTTGCAGTGTACGATTCATTATTTTCTAGTTCTACAGTGATTTTTTCGGCATCCGCAACTACGTGATGGTTTGTTAAGATCGTACCGTCGTCCGACACCAAAACACCCGATCCAAAACCGCGAGAGGGGCGCTGATTTTGACGTTGTTCGGGAAATTGCTTAAAAAAATCTTCGAGCGGGGAACTTGTATCGCTCTGCCTTACGTTTTGCTTAACCATAGCGGTAATTCTGACGACCGCCGGAGAAGCCTTTTCAACCAGATCCGCGTACGAAGTTCGGACCCCGTCAACGACAACGCGCTCAGGAGGTGCCTTCGTTTCCGGCTTAGCCGGCTCCGTCGCTGCCGGCCCAGACATGAAGCCTGTGCTGCAGGACGAAAAAACAAAAGCTGAAATAATCAGAAATCCAATTAAGACCTGATTCTTGATATCTTTAATAAATCCTTTTCTGTACATCATTTCTCTCCAAATAAAATTCAATTCCTAAAGATTTTACCCTATAATTTAAAGCTAATAAACTTTGGTCTCACACGATTCTATTACGAGCCGCAATGGCGAGAAGTTCGGGAAACAACCTTTAGCGGTGAAGCTATATCGTTTCCGCCCTTTCGAAACCACAAAAGCGCGACAAAATTGGAATGGTGGTTCCATAATTTCATCACGCCCCCATCAAAAATATCCTGTTTTTTACGGAACTTCAATGCCGATATCTTTTCCGGCTAAAATGAACTGTGGTGACTTACGAGACTTGATAAATTTTGCGGCAGTTTGAGAAAGTGCAGTTACCAACATCGGCAATGCGATTGAAGGATCACTCGGAACATATGCTGTCAAAGCGTTTTTCAAAAGTTTTCCAAAGAGATCCTGATGATTTCCTTCGATCGAGGGAGTTCTAACGCCGAGTGGAACACCGCCGTTATTTATCGAAACAGCGTATTTATGTCCTCTCACACTCGTGCGCGTAATGTACGAACTAACTTCGGAGGTATTAACCATGCTTTGAGCGCTCGTTCCTCCAAGGGTGATTATGCCGGAGTTTCTGGTACGCTGGGCAATTTGCATCATTTCCATCGTGTCTTGAGTGCTGTCAAGAACGAAATCGACCTTCTTTTCAAAACGGCAGCGCGCGATACCTACAGAAAGCGGAGTTTGCGGGAGATCCGGGCAGAAGATTGGAACTCTGGATTTGAAGGCAGCCGTCAAAACACCATCTTCATGGGCAATCTCGGCAAGCTCGCGTCCAATTAAATGCATTGTTTCCCGCACTGAATAGGGTCGCGAAAGGTCCAGTTGATTGATGACACTCCCAATCCATTCGTCTGCTTCCTGATACTCGTCATCGTTTGAGAGAATATCTCCAATTCGCGTAATGCTTGCAGTCTCAAGCTCCGCATCGGTCATGCTTGGATGAGCCTGATAATGGCTTCTTCCGAGTGTTTCATGAATATCCTGGAAAAGAACATCACCTGATAGCACAAGTACGTCGATGAAGCGGTTTTTCACTACGTATGCAAGGAGACGCCTTAGGCCGGCGGAGATCAGGTTACCCGAACCACATAAATAAACTGTTACATTGTCGTCAAGCATATCGATCCAAATTCGATGTGCCTCTGACAATTGCTTTGCGCCGAAACCGGCACCTTCCATTTTCTCTAAAAGCCCCGCGACAGACCGATCCCGGTCGACCGGGATCGGTCGCGTCGGAACGGTAAGGAACTTTGAAGCTTTAGATTTTTGCTTTGTTGCTGACATATTGTCTCCGTGTTTTAATATTAGAATTGCCCTTATTTAAACAAAAACTCTTTTCTATAATAATTTGATAGATAATTCAACTAGGATTTGTTCTTGGGTGAAAATATGGTGACTAGCATAGCATATTCTGTAAGCGATTTGTTGATTTTTGTTTGGAAACCCGCAAAATTTCAGTAAGCGATAACGAAACGGATTAACGGCACACGTTTTGCGTTATTGAGGATGAGTCTTTGGGCTTAAAAAACCCACGGACAAAACAGAACCGCCTGAAAACGGTAGTATCGTTTGAATTCCGTAATTTCTGAGAGGGGAAAATGACACGTTTTGTCAAAATAGAACTGACACAATTTGTCATAGGTGTATCCATTTCCCTCGTTTAACAGCGAGATTCTCAACAATTTGACTACTTCTTACCCACCACAAATGCCGTTAAAAGACCTTCAGTCGAATCACCCATCCAAGCCCTAAATCCTGCAGTCACAAAAAGTATGAGCATATTTGAAGACTTAATCGAAGAATTGAAAGAAGAGAATTTACTCGAAGAAACTGTAATCTCGAGTTCGGGCAATCCAGAAAGCGAAACCGAAGAAGATTCGGATCTGGAATTGTTGGAAAATGACGATGATTCAATCGAGGCGGATCAGTCATCCGATGAAAAATCCGAGGAAATGCTTCCCAATTCAGAAGCGGAGCAAGGTGAGGAAATTGACAACTCCGGAATCGACAACGAATCAACGGCCTCAACTGCGATGAGCGGCGACGGTTCAGGACAAGAAATTGAAGAATCCGGCCAGGATCCGGTTGAAGACATGTCCGAAGAGATCGAGCAGGTTTACGATTCAAAGACGGCTGATCTTTTCGACGGAGGTCAGGGGCCCGCAGCCCGTAAAGATTGGGATTTGCCGAAAGCCTACGAGCTACAGGAATTATCAAAACAACAAACAGAGCCGGAGCCAGACGAAGCAGACGAAGCAGACGAAATTTTAGCAGACGAAAGTTTAGCAGAGGCAGTCAATGTCGAGCGGTTTGAAACGGCGAAAGACGATGATAGCGATTTTCCTGAAGATTCAGATGTAGGCATTGAGATCGCGGGCGATCAAATTGATGCGGTTGGTATAGCGGAATCATCCGATTCGGAGATACCGGAGCCAAAATCGAAAGCGAAAAAAGAAATTGGTATAGCAAAAGAAAACGAAGTATTGAGCGAAAAGGATTTATATTGTCAACGTTTGGTTGACGAGGTTTCCAGCTTACAAGCGGTCGAGCATGTTTTTTGCGGGATAGAACGCGAACAGCTCCGCGTTTCACCTCGTGCATTCGATGTTGTTCCCGTAAAACAGGCACTTCATGCGTTTATCGAAGAATTCAAGGCACTCGATACAGTTCAGCAGACCGAAGCAGAATCGTCCCTTAGAAATTTGAACCAACAATGGCACGCGGCGTTGCTTGAGCGTGACGGTGCGATATCGACCACCAATTTACGTCGATACTGCGAGGACAACAATCTAAACTCGAAATCCATAATTTCACTTGCCCGGTTTTATAGGAATTCAGATTTTTCTGAAAGTGTTAGAAGCAAGTTTGACCTCGTTGTCACACGTCTCTTTTCAAAAGAAATGAGGGATAACAAGCGGCAAATGGTGTTCGAACGCGATGAATTGATTGCTTCTTTAAATGAGCTTTACGCGGAGTGGGCGAGCATTCCGGTTTATTCAGTCGATGATGAAGATTCCGAGCTTGTACTTGCGGCTTTCAGGTTTGAGGATTTCATAACCGAGGCGAAAAAGACGAAAAAATTTGACGCATTGATAACAAGCGGATTCTTCAAGCGAATCAAAGCATTTAAGAAAAAGACGGGTGAAAATTTCTATGCACCCTTGCTAATCGCATCCGCAGTCGAATGCAACGTTGCAATAGGAAATCGCTATGTGGATCTGATCGCAAAAGAAAGACAAAAAGCCGACGCGAAACGACTTGGAGATAAATACGGGGGAAGTCACGACAGATTTGTTTCTGAGGCGGCAAGTAAAACGCTTAGACTTGTGGATCTTCTTACGGATAAGAACTCAGAAGACGATAATCCAAACCGGCCGCCAAATAAAATAAGAAACGCCGATTCTTCGAAAACGGTTGAAGCTATGACGGCCATAAGCGGATTGCGGGCTTATAAAAATATTATTCTTCCGGTTGTTCTGATCATAGGGCTAATAGCCAGCGGGTATTTCATTTATTCTTCATTCTACGTTGGAACACGCGAACTTACTGATGGCGAGAAGAAGGTTCAACTTGAGCGATCATTCCTGCACGAATTCGTAAAAACGGCGAGAATCAAGGACGACACATTTTTAGGAAATGTAACCCCTGCCTGGGACAATTTGACTGACTCCAAAAAAGAAGAAATTGTAGGAAAAATATATTCGGTTGGGAAAGTAAAGGGTTATAACAGGGTTGAGCTGAAAAGTGATTCCGGAAAAATCGTTGCCGTTACCCTGGGGACAAAAGTAGAAATTTCTCAATAACCCGCCGAGAAGGCGGTGGGAGTTTTAAACTTTTGGTGCGGTGTTGTAATATCTCTTTTTCTAAATTGGTGCGCGACGTGCGCGTTGACCAAATTTTGAGATAATTACAATCACGATTTTCAGGAGAATTGATGAAAGCCAAAAACGTTTTAACTTATGCCGCAGATCAGGGGGCGAGGTTTGTCTCGGTGAGATTTACCGATTTAGTAGGATCTTGGCACCACTTAACCTATCCGATCGAGCAGCTTTCGGAAGATACATTTGAGGAAGGGTTCGGGTTCGACGGATCGTCCTTACGAGGATGGGCCGCGATCAACGAATCCGATATGCTATTGATTCCGGATCCAAATCGCTGTTGGGTTGATCCATTTGCTGAAGAAACAACGATTTGTTTGATTGCAAATGTTGTCGAGCCGATCACAAAAGAAGGTTACGGGCTTGATCCGCGGTCCGTTGCTCAACGAGCCGAAAGTTATCTTAAGTTTACCGGGATTGCCGACACGGTGTGTGTCGGACCAGAAGCGGAATTTTTTGTTTTTGATAACGTCTCTTACTACAATCAGCAGGATGGCGCCGGCTACGATATCGATTCTGAAGAAGGGCATTGGAATTCGGGTCGTGTTGGTGACGAAATGAATCCGAATCTCGGGTATCATGTTAAACCAAAGAGCGGTTATGTGCCGGTAGCGCCGATTGATTCGCTCATCGATCTAAGAAATACGATGACGATGATCATGGGCGAAGTCGGAATCCACGTCGAATGTCATCATCACGAAGTTGCGACCGCCGGACAATGTGAAATCGATTTCCGTTTTTCCGATCTGCTAAACACTGCAGACAATTTGATGTTGTTTAAGTATATTGTGAAAAACACTGCAGCAGCTCACGGCAAATCCGCGACGTTTATGCCAAAACCCCTATATGGCGACAATGGGTCTGGTATGCACTGTCATCAATCTTTATGGAAGGATGGAAAACCGCTTTTTGCGGGCGATGAATATGCCGGACTTTCCGAGATGGCGAAGTATTATATTGGCGGTTTGCTAAAACACGCCCCTTCTTTGATCGCTTTTGCTGCACCGACAACTAACAGTTACAAACGACTCGTTCCTGGATTTGAAGCACCGGTTAATCTTGCGTATTCCGCAAGAAATCGCTCGGCGGCAGTGAGAATTCCGATGTTTTCAGCAAGTCCGAAAACCAAACGGATCGAATTTCGTCCGCCCGATCCTTCGTGCAATCCTTACCTGACGTTTGCAGCGTTATTGATGGCCGGATTAGACGGAATTCAAAATCGCATCGATCCCGGTGAACCTCTTGATAAGGATATTTACGATCTTTCGCCCGAAGAACTCAAGGATGTGCCATCGCTTCCGGGAACATTGGATGAAGCGCTCGAGGCTTTGGAAAAAGACAACGAATATTTACTGAAAGGCGACGTGTTCACGACCGGTTTGATCGAACGATGGATCAAATACAAACGTGAAAACGAGGTTGCGCCGTTGCGCTTGCGTCCGCATCCGCTTGAATTTTCAATGTATTATGACATCTAGTTGAATTGAGGTTTTTGGTTGATACTCAGCATTCGGTTACTTCCGATTGCTGAGTTTTTTTTTTGACCGCAAAGTTACACGAGATTTTCGAATTATCCTGTATAATTGTTTTTGTTATGGAAAAGATCAATGTAATTTGCCCGTGCTGTGAATCTACGTTAACCATCGACGGTTTGACTGGGGCTATCATATCGCATGAAGAAAAAGGTAAGAAACATTTGTCGTTTGACGATCTAAAAACCGATCTCGATAAACGAAAACAGCTTACCGAGCAATTATTTGCTCAAGAGCAACTAAGTCAAAAGGATCGCCAAAGGATACTTGAAGAAAAATTCCAGAATGCGATGAAAAAGGCGGATAGAACTTCAACGGAACCGTTTAGGAATCCATTGGATATGGATTAACAGGGCACCTCGGAAATCACGGTTTTATTGATGAATTTTTTCACCGATAATAAAAAGGCGAGTGTCTTTATAATATTCTGCGCGTTCTTATTTTCCATTTTTGCGTTCTTAAGTGTAGAAACGGCGACCGCTCAGCTATCGGCGGTCGAAAAGACCCGCTCAATCGCCCTCGAAATAGCACGGAAATCCTACCCTGAGATAAAACTGAAAAAGATCCGCGTAAAGATCTTCGAAAGTGAAAACGCCTTTTTCAAAGCCCAGTTTTCCATAACCAGATTTATGACATTTCAGCGGATGCGCTATACCATCTATGTCAATCCTCAGGTTTTCGAAAAGAGCGCGCCATCATCCGGAATACACGCTATCATTGCCCACGAGCTCGCCCACGTTTCATACTACGTAAGAAAAAATCGCTTCGAACTTTTGGGACTCGCTAGCCTACTTTCCAAAGAATTTACTATCGATTTCGAACGAAAAGCTGATATCGAAGCCATCGCGCGAGGCTATGGCGAAGGATTGATTGAATATCGAAAATGGCTCTATGGCAACATCCCGGATGCGAAAGTAGATTCAAAAACCCGCACTTACTTTTCGCCGGAAGAACTTAAAGTAATGCTTGAGATTATAAAGGCTAAACCTTCTGTAATAAGCACCTGGCGAAAGCGCTCGCCCAAGAATTTGGAGGAAATTAAGAAAAGTGCCTGACGACATTAAGGATAAAATAATTGTAGCGCTCGATGTTCCTACCGTAGAGGAAGCCCGAAAACACATCGCCGATTTAAACGATTCAGTTGGCGCATTTAAGATTGGCCTCCAACTATTTACGGCCGCCGGGGCAGATTTTGTCCGGGAGACCGCAGAAAATGGAATCAAGCTCTTTCTCGATGTTAAATTTCACGATATACCCGTTACCGTGGCAAAAGCATCTGTCGAAGCTGCCCGTCTCGGCGTATGGATGTTTAATATTCACGCGAGCGGCGGCGGTGAAATGATTCGCATAACTGTCGAATCGGTTAGGGAAGTCTGTGAAAAAGAGAATCTGCAAAGACCCAAGATTATCGGGGTAACAGTTTTAACGAGTTCGAATAGTGAAACGCTGAAACAAGCAGGTGTCGAGTGCGATGTTGAGGATCAGGTTTTAAACTTAGCGAAGCTTTCAAATTCTTGCGGTTTGGACGGTGTCGTTGCTTCTCCAAATGAAACCGAGCTGATTCGAAAAAACATCCCACGAGAAGATTTCCTGATCGTCACCCCCGGCGTTCGACTGGAAATTGTTGAAAACGATGATCAAAAGCGCGTCATGACACCCGGTGCCGCAATCGCGGGAGGCTCCGACTATCTTGTGATCGGACGACCTATTTTAGGGGCCGAAGATAAACTCGGTGCCGTTCGGCAGATAGTTGAAAACATCCGTACACAATCAATCTAACTCTACCCAATTACTTATCACCGACCTATCCTTAATGAAATTGAAAATTGATTTCAATTAGAGTATAGTCAAATTTGTATATAGGACGATGATTTGGTCGGTCTGATTATATGAAAAACGATGTCTCGGAGGAAACGATAATGACTCTCGCAAATTTGGAGATCGGCGCGGTTGGAAAAGTAAAGTCAGTTATAGACAACGGTGCGATTTCAAAGCGCTTGATGGAAATGGGGATTGTGCCCGGGGTCGAATTAAAGGTAGTAAAAACAGCGCCCTTTGGGGATCCGATTCAAATCCGGGTTCGCGGATATAATCTTGCGATGCGTCGTAACGAAGCGGAAACGATAATTATCTCAGAATAGAATTAAGCGAAAGCAAACCATCAATTGAGAGAATCGATCAACGCCACTAACCCGAATATCCCACTGCAAACGAAATCTTCGCCGCTCGTCATTGCTCTCGCGGGCAATCCAAATGCCGGAAAAACTACACTCTTTAATGCCCTCACAGGCCTTCGCCAAAAAACTGCAAATTATTCCGGTGTCACAGTTGAAAGAAAGGAAGGAAACTGGAGCGTCGGTGATGAGAATATCAAGCTCATCGATCTTCCAGGATTATACAGCCTTGATGCAACCTCTCTCGATGAGCAAATCGCTAGGGAAGTGCTTATGGGGCGTTTGAAAGATATGCCGCGGCCGGACGCAATAATCGCGGTGGTCGATGCAACGAATCTTGAACGAAATCTTTACCTCGTAACTCAACTTCTGGAATACGGGATCCCTGTCGTGATCGCTTTGACGATGGTCGATCTAGCAGAAAAACAAAACCTCGAAATTGACACCGAGAAACTTTCCAAACTCCTTGAAATCCCGGTCGTTAGGCTCAAAGCTGCACAAAAAATGGGAATCGATGAGCTATCAGCGGCAGCCCTCGAAGTAGCGAGGAGCGATGAACCTCCCCGGGTGAATTGGTTATCAAACGGACATCGCGAAGGCGACGTGCATTTGAGTTTTACAGATAACGACGCGGTAAATAAGCAGATCTTTGCACGATATAATTTTATTTCTGACGTTTATCAGGAATCGGTAAAACCTCTAGATCAAAGCGAAGCAAACTTTTCAGAGAAAATAGATGGAATCCTTACGCATAAGTTTTTTGGACTCGTTATTCTGGTCGCGATCCTCCTATTAGTTTTTCAGACGATTTTTAGTTGGGCGGCTTTGCCGATGGATCTGCTCGATAAAGGTTTTGGAGCTTTTGGTAGTTTTATCGGTTCGCAGATGCCGGACGGAATTCTCAAAGACCTATTTGTCGATGGGATTATTGCCGGAGTTGGCGGGATATTGATTTTCCTTCCGCAGATATTGCTTCTTTTTCTCTTTATTTCAATCCTCGAAGACACAGGATATATGGCCCGCGCGGCATTTTTGCTTGATAAACTGATGTCCCGCGTTGGGCTGCACGGAAAGGCTTTTTTGCCGCTGATGTCGAGTTTTGCATGCGCGATTCCGGGAATAATGGCTACGCGAACGATCGAAAACAGACGAGACCGGCTGGCAACAATTCTAATAGCTCCCTTTATGAGCTGTTCCGCGCGGCTCCCAGTCTATGCGCTGATGATTGCGGCATTCTTCGCCGGACAAACCGTTTTTGGATTTATTTCGCTTGGTGCTGTTTTGATGCTCGCAATGTATGCGCTCGGAATTTTTGTCGCCGTCATTGCGGCATTCATTTTAAAGAAAACGATCTTGAAGTCTCCTCCTCCGCCATTTGTGATGGAGCTTCCGCCTTATCGTTTGCCGAATCTCCGGACGGTTTTGCAAAACATGTTCACGCGGGCGTGGCTTTTCATAAAACGTGCCGGGACGGTGATTCTGGCGATCTCGATCATCCTTTGGGCATTGATGTATTTTCCAAGAGGTGCGGAAGTTCCGGGCTCAGAGCTTGGGGTTCGGAGTGAAAAAAGCCAAACGAAAGACGGCGAACCAAAAACTGACGACCCGTTCGTCTCCCAGCAACTCGAAAACAGCTTCGCCGGAATGCTCGGTCGAACTATCGAACCCGCAATCGCACCTCTTGGATTTGATTGGAAGATAGGCGTTGCAATAATCGCCTCGTTTGCGGCAAGGGAGGTTCTGGTTTCGACGCTAAGTATTATTTACAACGTTGGCGCAGATGCAGATGAAACGAGTCCGACATTGATCAAGGCAATTCAGAGTGCAAAAAAGGCAGATGGGACCCCGGTTTGGACACCGCTTACCGCCCTTTCTTTGATGGTATTTTTTGTTCTCGCAATGCAATGTATGTCGACACTAGCCGTGGTACGGCGGGAAACTAACTCGTGGGCCTGGGTAATCTTTATGTTTACCTACATGACCGTGATAGCCTATTTTGCCTCATTGCTTACGTTTCAGGGCGGCTTGCTTCTGGGGTTTTCTTAATGGATCTTCATCAATGCACGTATTTTTTTATTGCAACATCGATAATACGCACGATTTTATCCCGATCAAGAATTCTGCAGTTATTATAGTATTATCAAGAATAAATTTTAGCTTGTAGGTTGCGTCGTCTTGAACAATTTCTTCAACCCCGCTCCGCAGGAGCATTTGAAAATAGCCAAGCGATTTATTGCCGTGGATAATTAAATTATTATTTATGTCCTGTCGAAAAATCGCTTGGCTAGTATCAGACGTCCCTTGGGACAGTTATCGTAATTCAATGCTGTTATTTCAGTTCTACTAACCTCGCAACACTGTATTTGGACATTAACGGGAATCCCAGACGATATTGATAAGAATTCTACCTGACGTGAGCGTTATGAACTCTTGGTTCGGCAATTCAAAGTAATTTCGGTATAATTGCCGAAATTTATCGTAAAAACATTTCTAATCTTTTATGCCGAAACGTACCGATATTCATAAAATTTTAATCATCGGATCAGGTCCGATTGTGATTGGCCAGGCTTGCGAATTTGATTATTCGGGCACCCAGGCGTGCCGTGCTCTTCGCGAGGAAGGTTTTGAGGTCGTCCTTGTAAACTCAAACCCCGCGACGATCATGACCGACCCTGAAATTGCCGACAAAACCTATATCGAACCGCTCACTCTCGAAACCATCTCCGAAATTATTGCCAGAGAAAAACCAGATGCACTGCTTCCCACAGTTGGCGGGCAGACCGGCCTGAATTTATCTATCGAGCTCTATGAACAGGGCGTTTTAGAAAAGCACGGCGTCCAACTCATCGGTGCAAATGTCGAATCGATTAGGGTCGGTGAAGACCGCGAGCTTTTCCAAAAGGCGATGAACGAGATCGGCATCGAATCTGCGAAAGGCGATTTTGCACACAGTTTGGATGAAGCACGAAGAATCGTTGAAGAAACCGGATATCCTTCGATAATTCGCCCTGCATATACGCTTGGCGGAACGGGCGGCGGAATTGCTTATAACCCGGAAGAATTCGAGGAGATCGTCGAACGAGGTTTGGATGCTTCGCCTGTTTCTCAGGTTTTGATCGAAGAATCAATTCTTGGCTGGAAAGAATACGAGCTCGAGGTGATGCGCGATTTGAATGACAATGTCGTAATCATCTGCTCGATAGAAAACTTTGATCCGATGGGTGTCCACACAGGAGATTCGATTACCGTCGCACCTGCGCAAACATTGACCGACGTTGAATACCAGCGCCTGCGCGATATGTCGATTGCGTGTATCCGTAAAGTCGGTGTCGAAACAGGCGGCTCGAACATACAGTTTGCCGTAAACCCTGAAAATGGCGACGTCCGGATCATCGAAATGAATCCGCGTGTGTCGCGGTCCTCTGCTTTGGCGAGTAAGGCGACAGGTTTTCCCATCGCAAAGATCGCTGCAAAACTAGCAGTCGGCTACACGCTCGATGAAATTCCCAATGACATTACAAAGAAGACGCCCGCATCCTTTGAGCCGACGATCGATTATGTCGTGACAAAAATACCAAAATGGGCGTTTGAGAAGTTTCCCGGCACGGAAGATGTTCTTGGAACGCAGATGAAATCGGTCGGCGAGGTAATGGCGATCGGAAGGACCTTTAAAGAATCTTTATTTAAGGGCCTGCGTTCGTTGGAAGCAGTAAAACCCCTACGTTTACAAGATATCCCAGACCATGTTTTACAACAAAAACTCTCGCGCCCTAATTCGCAGAGGTTTTCTTATATTACCTACGCTTTGCAGCATGGTTATTCGATCAAGGAAGTTCATCGTCTGACAAAGATCGATCCTTGGTTTTTGGAGCAATTGGTTGAGGTTATGCGACTGCAGGACCGCATCGAAAACCGAAAGCTCAACGATGTGCCAACCGAAACACTTCGCCGTGCAAAAGAATATGCTCTGAGCGATAGGCGTATTGCGTTTCTCACCAATTCAAGCGAAAAAGAAGTGCGCGCGCGACGGAAAGATCTGGGAATTTTACCGGTTTATAAACGAGTCGACACATGCGGAGCCGAATTTGAATCATTTACACCCTATCTTTATTCGACCTACGAAGAGGAAAACGAGGCAGAACCGACCGACCGACGTAAAATTATGATTCTTGGCTCGGGACCAAATAGGATCGGGCAGGGAATTGAATTCGATTATTGCTGCTGCCATGCTGCTTTTGCACTTTCCGATGCTAATTTTGAAACGATCATGGTCAACTGCAATCCCGAAACTGTTTCAACCGATTACGACACATCGGACCGACTTTATTTTGAGCCGCTTACCTTTGAAGATGTGATGAATATCGTTGACACGGAAAAACCCGAAGGTGTGATAGTTCAATTTGGCGGGCAAACTCCGCTAAATCTCGCAGACAGATTACACGAAGCGGGCGTGCCGATTATCGGAACATCGCCGGATTCAATCGATCTCGCCGAAGATCGGAAAAGGTTTTCCGCACTCCTTAAAGAACTAAACATTCCGCAGCCGGCAAATGGAACGGCCGTTTCTCCGGAAGAAGCAAAAGTAATTGCCGAAGAGATCGGTTATCCGGTTGTTGTGCGTCCGAGTTTTGTACTCGGCGGTCGGGCAATGGCGATCGTTTATGACGAAGAAACTCTCGATGAATATATGCGGACGGCGGTCGATGCTTCGCCTGAAAAGCCGATATTGATCGATAAATTCTTAGAGCGTGCGGTCGAGATCGATGTTGACGCAATCGCCGATGAAACCGCCTGCGTGATTGCCGGGATACAAGAACACATTGAGGAAGCGGGGATTCATTCCGGGGATTCAAGCAGCGTACTTCCGACTCAAAAGGTTGCCGAAGAGCACATCGAAACGATCAAACATTACACAAGGATTCTCGCAAAGGCTCTAAAAGTAAAGGGTTTGATGAATCTCCAACTCGCCATCAAGGACGACCGTGTATTTATTATCGAAGTAAACCCAAGAGCTTCGCGAACCGTTCCATTCGTCGCAAAAGCAACGGGAGTGCCGCTGGCAAAGATCGCATCGCTTGTAATGGCAAACGTCAAAACTCTCGCAGAATTCAATCTGCCCGAACACCTGGAAGTTCCATATATATTTGTAAAATCGCCCGTATTTCCGTTCAAAAAATTCGCCGGAGTCGATCCGATCTTGGGACCTGAAATGCACTCGACCGGCGAGGTAATGGGAATCGGCGATACATTCGGCGAGGCGTTTGGCAAAGCGATGGAAGGTGCATTCTTGAATCTCCCGAGGGAAGGTAAGGCCTTTATCTCGATCAATGATGGGGACAAAGGACAAGCCGTAATTCTCGCCCGCCGACTCACAAAAATGGGGTTCTCGCTGATCGCCACATACGGCACGGCGAATCGTCTCAAAGAAGTCGGGCTCGAATGCGAGACAGTTTTTAAGGTAAACGAAGGCCGCCCAAATATTGCCGATTACATCAAACGCGGTGAAATTGCGCTTGTCATCAATACGCCGCTCGGCAAGACGTCCCACTACGACGAACAGGCAATACGCAAATCCGCCCTCCAATATAATGTCCCGACCGTTACCACGATGACCGGCGCGGAAGCCCTGATCGAAGCAATTTCGACCAAATTAAGCGATAAAAAGGTAAACGTGCGAAGTCTGCAGGAGATCCACGAAAACAAAGTGACAACAGCAGATACGCGCGCGTAACCGAAAGTTCAGAAACACGACCGCAAGGAAGTGGGCGAAAGGTAAGCCGCTCACCAGAAACCCGCGCGTAGTATATTGTCATCCTCCGAACGAAATATCTGCCACAAACACAAATGCAGCGGTGTTCTCTCAATAAATAGAGGGAAAAATTATGTTTAAGTCTTTACTCGTCTCAATATGTATCTTGATTTTTCTATCATTTCCGATAAGCCGTTCATTGGCAGGAAATGACGACGATTGCCTATGTATCGCGTCCGCCGTTGTCCAGAAGTATTGCATGCAGGAAAAATCCGACGCTCCGAAAACTGAATACCGGAAAAATCAAGAAGCAATCGCCAAGCGTGATATTCAGCGCCTAATTAATCAAACTATCGAAGGTGATATTGCAAAAGATGCAGATGCAAAGTTGCAGATGGAATCGGATGATTTCACCGTTAAAGAGCTCGACGGCAAGATCTACACAAAAGATTCCGTCAAACAACTCGCCGCGAGCGCGAATAATTATCAAGGAATCCTGAGGATCAGCGAGGACACTAAAATAAAAATTGAGTGTTTAAGCTTCAAAGGAAAAGAAGCGATCGTTTATACAAACCAGCATTTTGTCCGCTACGTTCCCGACCGTAAAGATGAAAGTCCGCATGAAGTGATTACAAATATTATTCACCGCGAAACCTGGGTTTTTTCCGAGCAAGGTTGGAAAGTGAGATACGTAGAAGAACTCGAAAGAGGAAACACTTATCTCGACGGAAAACTCTATGATATTTCCTGATCAAAAATAGAAAAGATCCGGCTGCATAGACCTACAGTCGGATCTTTTATCGCTACCTATCCCGCAGCCTGTTTTGTTGCTATCACTTCCTTGCTTCCTCTGAGAAGCGAAGTTTTTAATTCACCGAGGGTTTTCACCTCGGCATTCATTGTATCAAGGATTGCCGATACAAATGTAAATTCGGCAGGAGTCGTCCAACCCGGTCTCTTCCAGATCAGCACCAACTCTTGAAAATCATCCTCATTACCTAGTTTTGCAAGCGCATTGCTAAGCGAATCTACCTTCTTTTCCAACAATTTTATATCGTGTCTTGGCATAATAAAAACTCCTGATTGCCATTAAACCTCGCCGTTCTAACCGCGAGGCTCAGGGGCGTCTGATAAACACGAAAACTGTAAAGCTCCTGTGTTCGGGGGTTAAGAAATTATGCTTATTACAACGGAAATCCATCCAAGCTAAGCGTTTTAGATTGCAGAACTTCTTTAATAATAAGCAATCGAAAAACATTGAAAGTTTCCATAAAACTCCAACTTCCATTAGCTTCAAAAAATCGGGAGCAACTGGGAAACAATTTCGAAGTGGACTCGATTTCCAAGCCACGCACAAAACACTAAAAAAGACCTCCGAATTCAATTGACTCCAAATTCAAAAAGATCAAAATCTTGTCTCGTGCTGTATATTTAAACTCTACGCCTTTCGAAAAGTGAATACAATATTTTTCTTCGAGTTTATACTCTTGGCGAGTTTTGTTTCGCAAAAGACCTTTGTGCAACTACACGAAAAGCTACCTGAGGTGCTAGAATTATCAAATCTTATCTCATTTCGGATTTACTAAAACTGATTATTAGTTTCGTCAAAACGAATTCGCATGACAATCTCCGAATACCTCGAAAGGATCAACAAAAAATTCATCACCGGAATCTCCCGCGAACATAGTTATAGTGGTGATTTGCAGACTTTGCTTGAAAGCTTTGCTGACGGAGTTTTGGTGACGAATGAGCCTGCCATAATAAAATGCGGCCCTCCTGATTTTATTATTACGAAGCAAAATAAACCCGTCGAATATATCGAAGCCAAAGATATCGGCAAGGATTTGAGCTACGACGATATCCAGCATTATCAAAAAATCATTCTGCGTTAACAGAAACCGATCGTCTGATGAAAGAAATCGATTTAATTGAGATAGAGTATTTTCAAACAGTTCAGGAGCTTCATATGTACCAACTCTCAAAATCTCTCTTCAAGAAATACCTGCAATGCCCGCGCGAATTTTGGCTGGCGCATCATCATCCTGAAAAGATGACGGGTGTTACTCCGCCGGAAGCTATATTTCGCGGTCGTCAGGGGTATGAGTTTGAGCAGCTCGTAAAGAAATATCTTACTGCGAAAAAAGATTTAGATTACGTTTTTCAGAAGTCGGTTTTTACGGAGCGGCTTATTGCGCGGTTTGATGCATTTGTTGAAAATGCGGGTGATGGCGGTTCGCATATTTATGAAGTTAAATCCTCGAAATATCGCGCGCCGGGAACGAACAACGATACGCTTCGCAAAAATATGTTTGATCTGGGTTTTCAGGTTTTTGCTGCGCGGGAATTGGGAATGGAGATTTCGAAGGCGTTTCTGATAAACGTTGATGGAGATTATGTGCTTGGGGATGCGCTCGATCTTGAAGGTTTAATAAAGATTAGCGACGTTACCGACGAGATCAATGCGCTTCAGCCCGTTATAGCTGAAAACATTGATTGGGCGTTTGAGCTACTTAAAGGCGAGCCGAGTGTAGCCTTTGAAAACTTTTGCGATTTGAAATTGGATTGTCCGTATTTCCGTTGGAAATATCCTGAACTTCCGCAACGGACGGTTTGCGATATTCCGCGGATAAATGCGGATAATGTTTCGAAACTGATAGCCGAGGGTTGTTTTGCGATTGAAGATATTCCCGAGGATTTCGTTTTACCCGCGGCGCAGAGTGAAATGGTTGAATTCATAAAAGCGGGCGAGACTGTGATGGATCTTGAAGGGATTTCGGATAGGCTCGCAGAGCTTGAGTATCCGCTATATTTTCTTGATTTTGAAACGGTGAATCCTTCGATTCCACAAATCAAAGGTATGAAACCGCTCGATCAGATTATTTTTCAACATTCGCTTCATGTCTTAAAAACGCCTGAAAGTGAGCACGAACATTTTGAATTTTTGTCGAACGGAGAAGGCGAGGCACCGAGAGAGGTTGCAGCTAGCTTGAAGGATTTGATTGGCGATACAGGCAGCGTGCTCGTTTGGTACAAGTCTTTTGAGATGGGCAGAAATCGAGAGATGGGCGAGCTCTATCCTGAATATGCTGATTTTTTCGAATCCGTGAATGGGCGTGTGTTTGATCTTTACGAGATATTCTCGAAAAAACTCTATCGCGATCCGCGTTTTCTGAATAATTCAATTAAGAGTATTCTACCGATACTTGCACCTGAGCTAAGTTATAAAGAATTGGCAATTGGCAATGGCGGGTTGGCATCTGCGCGTTGGTTTGACGAGGTTTTCAAAGGTGAAGACCCGGTGAAGAAAACGCGGACAATGAAAAATTTAAGAGAATACTGCCATCTTGATACTCTCGCAATGGTTAGGATTTTCGAAGTTCTCGAAGCTCTCTAGTTCTTGTTTTGCGAAGAACCGCGAACGGATCTCCCGTCTAGACCTCTTTATCCAATAGATCAGATACAACGTAATATCTCGGATCTTCGACAGATGTTTCGATTACACGTCCGAAATCGGGATTTGCGTTTAAAAGGAGCACGGTGCATTCCGGGCTGAGATGGGTGAGTTTTACGTCCTTACCCAATTTTAGATAACGGTTTGCGATTCGTTTGACGGCTTCGATTCCTGAATGGTCAGCGACTCTCGATTCCATAAAATCTATTTCGACCTTCTGCGGATCGGTTTTTGCGTCGTCAAACTTTGAGACAAAAGTTTGGGATGAAGCAAAGAAGAGCGGACCCCATATTTCGTAAACCTTTGTGCCGTCTTCTTTTAACCGTTTGCGAGCCCGAATCATTGTCGCGTTTTCCCAGGCAAATACTACCGCGGAAATAATTACGCCGACAATTACGGCTATAGCAAGATCGATCCAGACGGTTATTGCCGAAACTGTGATAAGGACGATCGCGTCTGTTTTGGGGATCTTATTGATAATGCGAAAACTGCTCCACGCAAATGTTCCGATCACGACCATAAACATCACACCGACGAGGGCTGCCAGCGGAACCTGCTCGATCAATGGTGCGCCAAACAAAATAAAGCACAACAATGCGATCGCTGCGGTAACCCCCGAAAGCCTTCCGCGTCCGCCTGATTCGACGTTTATCAAAGACTGACCGATCATCGCGCATCCGCCCATTCCGCCAAAAAGCCCGTTGAGCATATTTGCACTGCCTTGCGCGACACACTCGCGGTTGCCGCTTCCGCGTGTTTCAGTGATCTCGTCGATAAGGTTTAGCGTCATCAACGATTCAATTAACCCGACTGCGGCTAATATAAAAGCGGTTGAGATGATCAAACCCCAATGTCCATTGAGCGTATCAAACAAAAAGAAAATTTGTGTTTGAAAACTTGGCAACGAGCCTTCCAGCCCTTTTCCTCCGCCATCGATGATAAATGAGCCGACGGTGTTTACATCCAGTCCGCCAAAGATCGTGATCGCTGCAACGATGATAATCGCGGTCAGCGCGGCAGGAATTTTCTTTGTAAGCTTTGGCAAGCCAAACATTATCGCCATCGTTAGGAGGACGAGACCGATCATGATCCAAAGTTCGCTGCCCCTGAGCCAGCCCATTCCTGATTCAGTTTTTTCTTTAAATAGACCTAGCTGAGAGAGGAAGATCACGATTGCGAGCCCATTTACGAAGCCCATCATTACGGAATGAGGAATTAGTCTGACGAATTTTCCGAGTCTAAACGCGCCTGCCAGGATCTGGATCACGCCAACGATCAGAAGCGTAATAAATAACCATTGAAGACCGAGGTTCTCGACCGGAGTTTCGAGTGCGAGTCCAGCCTGATTACCTTGCTGGATCATATGAACCATGACGACAGCCATCGCTCCCGTCGCTCCGGAGATCATTCCCGGTCGTCCGCCGAAAAGCGCCGTGACGATTCCCATCATGAATGCGCCGTACAGACCGACCAGAGGGTCGACGCCGGCGACAAATGAGAATGCGACAGCTTCCGGCACAAGTGCCAGGGCTACGGTGAGCCCCGATAATATGTCGTTTTTGGGGTTATGGGTGAAGTTGCGAATTAGTGTCTTCATGCAGTTCTCGCTAAAGGCGAATCGATAACATTACACTATTTCCTAAATACTTGCAGATGTTATACGCGATTCGTAGCTAGTGGACGCCTTGTTTGTTTAGCTAGAAAACTTAAGCATTCGAATTTGAAGCGAGCAGACGTTTTACCACCGCTCCAGCACTCCGCGGAGTAGCAAGATTCTTTATATTTCGTTTAATCGCTTTAAGCCGTTCTTTGTCCGCAACTAACTTATCGATCTTGTAGCTAAGTGTCGGCAGCGTATTGCATTTGATCGCACAGCCTTTTTCGAGTAGGTGATCGGAATTGCGTTCTTCCTGTCCGGGGATGGGATTTACGATAACGAAGATCAAACCTTTCGCGAGTGCTTCGGATGTGGTTAAACCGCCGGGTTTCCCGACGATCAGATCGGATGCGGACATCAGCTCGTCCATTTGCTTCGTGTAGCCGATCGGCAGGAATCTTACGCGGTTGTTGTTTAGCTTTTTGAGTGCGAGTTTGTCGATCTTTGCTTTGAGTTTTTCATTGCGTCCGCAGATGGCGATGATCTGTGAAGGGGTTTTGAGTTCACTCAAGGCTTCTAGAAGCAATTCGATATTTCCAACGCCAAAACCGCCGGCGGAAACTATGATCGTTAGTTTGTTATTTTCGAGTCCGTGTTTTGCACGCATTTCCGATTTGTCTTTTTCTTCCGCGAAAACGGGATCGATCGGAATTCCCGTGACTGATATTGTCTCGGGGCGTATCCCGACCTTTTCGAGATGGACACGTGTTTCATCGAGTGCGACAAAATAATGTTCGTAATTGTGCATCAGCCACATTGCATGTGCGTCAAAATCGGTTACGACGATCGCCTGTTTTGTGTCGATCTTTCCTTTAGCTCGAAGCCACGAAATTATTTCCGCGGGAAGAAAATGTGTGCAGATGGCGATGTCCGGTTTTTCCTTTTTGATCAGTTTGATAAATGGCTGAGTGTTTAAACGGTCGAGCGCTAGGCGGCGCTTTTCGTTTTCCCAGGGCTTGTCGAGCGAATCATACATCCAGCCTAAAACCTCGGGCATTTTGTTCACCATTTCGATATAAGCTTTGCCGTAAAGACGCCTGAAGAGGGGATTTGTGTATTCGAGTACGTCGATGTTTTTTATCTCTTCCGCGGCTTTTTGATTGATGAGTTGTTTCTCGATCGCGTTTGCGGCGGAGACGTGTCCGGCACCGACTGAGGCTGATAGGATCAATACTTTTTTGAACATAGGTTTTGAATTTGGGCTAATTTAAAGCAATAGCATAACGGTTTTAAAGCATTTTCGGCATATTTTAAAGCACCCGCTTTTTAGGTTTAAGGCTGCTTTAAATTGCTTTAAAGCGAATTTAAAGCGCTTAAGCGACCGCTTTAAAGCACCTATACGTGCTTTAAACGCCCGTAAATACAGCGCTCCCGGGACCTCCGACGGCCCTTTAAAACAAACCCTTTCGATGTTTAAAGCGGTTCTATTCAGATTTAAGGCGATGCTTTAAATCGCAGGTTATTATTTAAAGCGCTAATGCTTCTGCTTTAAAGCAGGTTTAAGGTTGATCGAAAAGTTGGGTGCTAAGATTACAGAGTATGCCATCGATATAGTATTCTGACTGTTATTTTTCTATATTCGATTCGACAAAGTTGTGACCACTCATCCGACAAGTATCTTAAGTTCCGGCATGGCTCAGATGTTTTTTGCGACGTTTTCATTCTTTATGGCAAACGTTTTCGTAAAACAGCTCGCGGATATTCCCGTGATGGAGATCGTTTTTTTCAGATGTGTTGTCGCCGGCCTGTTTTGCTGGGTCGGCATAAAAAAAGCAAATGTGCACTGGGCAGGAAATAACAAACCATTTTTGATCTATCGGGGAATTGCGGGAACGGCCGCATTGGTTTTGTTTTTTATAACACTTCATAATATTCCGCTCGCATCCGCTACGACGATTCAATATCTTTCTCCGATATTTACGGCGTTTATCGCGATATTTTTCCTTAAGGAAAGCGTAAAAGCCTTTCAATGGGTTTTCTATGCGATCGCATTCGGCGGGGTACTTTTAATAAAGAATTTTGATTCCCGTGTCTCGCTTTTTTATCTTGCGCTCGGGATGGTTTCGGCTTTTGGCTCGGGTGTGGCTTATAATTTTGTTAGAAAACTAAAAGACACAGAGCATCCACTGGTGATCATTTTGTACTTTCAGTTTGTTGGTGTTGTTGTTTCGCTGCCGTTCTTAATTTTCATCTGGAAGACTCCGCTGGGAATAGAGTGGTTTTACCTTTTGCTCGTCGGTATATTCTCCCAGCTAGGGCAGGTGTTCCTGACAAATGCGTTTTCGCGCGAACGTGCGGCAAGTGTTGCGATCATCGTTTATTCGGGGTTGGTTTACGCGATCTCGGTTGGCTGGATCATCTATGGTGAGAAGCAAACGATATCGACATTTTTTGGAATGCTTCTGGTTGTGGCGGGGGTCGCAGCAAGCATGGTTTATAGTAATAGACTGAGATACAGGGAAAAACTAGGGTCACTTGGGGTTTGAATTAGAGGATTTAGGAATGAACAGTGAAGAGACAATAAAAAGAATTTTTGCCGAATGTAAAACGATTGCGGTTGTCGGGCTTTCATCAAATGCGCGGCGTCCTTCCAATGGCGTATCGGCGTTTATGCAGGAAAAGGGTTATCGGGTGATTCCCGTAAACCCAAATGAGACCGAGGTTCTGGGTGAAAAGGCCTACCGTCGCCTAGCCGATGCGCCGGAGACGATCGAGCTTGTGGATATTTTCCGAAACAGGGAATTTGCAGGAGATGCCGTAGATCAAGCAATCGCCGTCGGTGCAAAGGCAGTTTGGATGCAGGAAGGTGTGATCGATCATGAAGCGGCGAAAAGAGCCGAGGAATCTGGTTTACTCGTTATAATGGATCGCTGCTGGCTGAAGGAATATTACAACCATGGATCATAAAATTCGCGCAATCGCTGTGACGGTGAGCGACACACGGGTCGAATCAGATGATCTTTCGGGTATCGCTCTAAAGGAATGTTTGGAAGAGATCGGTGCCGAAGTAATTGACAGGATTATCGTTTCAGATGATTTTGAGAATCTTCGTCAAACGTTGTATTCATTGACGGAAACCGAAGTTAACTTAATTTTGACAACTGGAGGAACCGGTTTTGCCGAGCGCGATAATACACCTGAAGCTACGCTCGCGGTGATTGAAAAGGATGCGCCGGGATTATCTGAAGCGATGAGGGCGGCAACTATCGATAGTACGAAATTTGCGATGCTTTCACGCGGAGTTTCGGGAATACGAAATGAAACGCTGATCGTAAATTTGCCGGGTTCGCCAAAAGGGGTGCGTGAATGTTTTGATGTGATCAAGGGGGTCTTGCCCCACGCCGTTAATCAAATCTTGGGAAATACAAAACATTAAACGGAGTAGGTCTATGAAGTTGCTTCACATTTTTCCAATTCTCTTGATAGTGTTTACACACACCGGAGTGTCGCAGCCGCCGTCAAGCCTTCCGCTTGCGACGGACAAGGAGATCAAGACGGATGTCGAACTCGTTCCTTGTGAAAATAAAGATAGATTGGAGGGTGTGCGAAGACTTTTTGTTGACAAGGGGGCAGATGAGAGCGACGTTAAGATCGAAGATTTTGGACATGTAGAAAACCTCGTCATTGAAAAACACGGAAACGGGAATGGAACGGTTATCATCGGCGCCCATTATGATGAGGAAGGCGGAGGCTGCGGCGCGATCGATAACTGGACAGGAATTGTTGTCTTGGCTAATTTGTATAAGACAATGCGGAGCCTGGAAACGGACAAGAGCTACAAATTTGTTGCTTTTGGTAAAGAAGAGCAGGGGTTGATCGGTTCGAAAGCGATGGCTAATGCGATTCCAAAAGACACACGCGAAAACTACTGCGCAATGTTAAACCTGGACAGTTTTGGGTTTTCTTATCCTCAGTTTATGCCGCACATTTCCGACAAACTATTGATGAAATTGGGAAAAGAAATATCTGCGGCTCTAAAACTCCCCACCGGAACCGCCGGGATAGATGGAGCGAGCTCGGATTCGTTGCCATTTATCGAAAATAAGATTCCCGCGATCAGCATCCACGGACTCACAAATAATTGGCAAAGCTATTTGCATTCAAAGCGCGATCAGGTCAAAAACATAAATCACGCCTCGGTGTATTACGGCTATCGGTTTACCTTAAGTTTTGTCGTCGCGATCGACGCAAAGCCTTGCGATGCATTTAGGAAGAAAAAATGAGCTGTCGAAGTTTCCTCCCGATAATTTTTCTGGTTTTTTTCTTGCCGGGCTGTAAATGGGTTTCCACATCCCAATTGGAGCCGACAAATCTCAAGTTGTTTAAAAGCCAGATCGAGGCGGTCAATTGCGATAATGCGGGACGTTTTACCTCGGTAAAAAAACTGTTTCAGGAATCAGGTGCAAGCGAAAACGATATAGAGGTTGAAGTTTTTGGCCCGGTCGAAAATATAGTTTTGACACTAAAAGGAAAAGGAAACGAAACGGTTTTGGTCGGCGCGCATTATGATAAAACTTCGCTTGGATGCGGCGTTATTGACAACTGGACAGGTATCGTTATCCTTGCGAATCTCTATCGCTCGCTAAAAACTCAAAGAAACGAGAAAACCTATAAATTCATTGCGTTTGGAAAAGAGGAGCGAGGTCTCGTCGGTTCGAAAGCAATGGCGCAGGCAATTCCGGAAGATGAGAGAATGAATTACTGCGCAATGATAAATCTAGATAGTTTTGGTTTTGAAAATACGTGGGCTCTGGAAGACATTTCGGACAAGAAGTTGATGGATCTGGGACGCAAAATTGCGGAAAAACGAAATGCCGGTTTTACAGTAAAAACTTTTGGCGGGGCGAGCTCGGATTCAAAATCTTTTCGCGATATTGGGATTCCTGCGATCACTTTTTCAGGTCTAAACGATAGCTGGCGAGAACACGTTCACAAAAAAGGCGATCAATTGGTAAAGATAAATTTCGGGAAGGTTTACGAAAATTATCTTTTTGCCGAAGCCTTTCTGAACTCAGTTGATAGGGATGGCTGCAGCAAGTTTCGTTAAAGAATTAAAAACAGAGCGAGGAAACTCCGCGTGATTGAGGAGTTTCCAGAAAAAACTTCAGCACCAAGGTTACCGGACGATCGCGCTTACAACTTTCCCATTTATTATTGTTCCGACGCAGTGTGTCACATACTCAAAAGGATCGCCGTCGTACAATGCGAGATCAGCGTCTTTGCCAACCTCGATCGAACCGATCCGTTTCTCAAGACCCAACACTTTTGCGGCATTGATCGTTATCGTCGATAACGCTTCGGAAAGATTTAGGCCGTAAGCGACCGTTTGTCCGGCTTCAAATAAAACAACACGAGTTTTCGGCACGTAGGTCTCATAACCGCTTTGAAGCGCGACCGGGATTCCGGCTTTCATAAGTTTCGAAGCAGTTTCCATTGAAAGGTTCTCGGTTTCGCCTCCCGCACGATACATTGTCGGATGAACAATTACCGGAAATCCTGAAGCCTTTATTTCATCCATAACAAGTTGAGCTTCCGAGACGCCATCCAAAACAATTTTAATATTAAATTCCCTGGCGATCCGGAGTGCGGTCATGATATCTCCGGATCGATGAGCGGTCACGAGCAGCGGAATCTCTCCATCCAAGACCTTCTTCATGGTTTCTATTTTTAAATCCCGGGGCGCGTCTTTCTTGATTCCGTACTCTTGAGCCTTTATGAGCATCGCGCGGAGCATCGCTGCCTGTTTTGCGTTGGTTCCGGGCGATTTTCCACCGCTTGCGCGCGATCGTTCGCCAATCGTCACTGATAACATCGCCAGCGGTACTATTGTTGCTTCATCGACACTGTCTCCAGAAGTTTTTGCGATCATTGTCTGGCCCGAAACGAGCGCGGCAGGTGCATGTCCGGTGTGAATCGTTGTAACGCCAAGACTCCTGACCCAAGATATTAATTCCTCGCGGGCGTTATAGGCATCAATCGCACGCAAATCAGGCTGCATCGGTGAAGATTCTTCAATCTGCATCTGATCGTGCGGTTGATTTAAATAGCCAGCTAAACCTATTACTGTGTGCGCATCAATCAAACCCGGCGTGACAACCTTTGCTGAGATTATTCGATAATTTGAAGGAATATTTACCGAAGAAGCAGGGCCTACCGCGGTAATTTTGCCGTTGTTTGTCAACACGACGCCGTTTTTTATCGGAGTGCCCGCCATTGTGTAAACGGTCTCACCCTTAATGGCGACCTGAGCATCTACGGTGAGAAGTAAGCTGTGTGCGGTAAGCAGCAATGCAAAAAGTACCGAGAAATTGTGAATTTTGAATCTTGAATATTTCACTATTGGTGTCCTCCCAAGTCGCCATCGAAACAGCCGATGTGAATAAGCCGATCATTTCCGGCACCATAACCCCCAACTGCGATCAAGTAATCCTTCGGGTCGTTTCGATCAAATACGTTAATACCATCGACAAATGTTTGCTCAACCTTTGTGTAGATACTAAATGGGTCCCCGGAAAGGACAATAAAATCTGCATCTTTTCCATTTTCGAGAGAACCAACGCGATCCTGCATGTCGAGCATGATGGCGTTTGCCATTGTCATTGCATAGAGAGCCTTATCCCGCGACATTCCTGAGCGAACCCCAAAACCGGCGCTGCGAAGGAAAAGGCGAGAATCGGTGATGTAATCATCGGTATGGAAACCGACCAGCGCACCCGCTTTTTCAAGCTCGGATCCGTTTTCCCACTTGATGTCTGTTGCCTCGAGCTTTCCTCCCGGCGAATCGATCATAATGATCGACGCGGGAACTTTCGCAGCGGCAATTTCTTTTGCTACTTTCCAGGCTTCTGAAACATGCTGCAAGACAAGGCGAAAACCAAATTCTTTCTGAAGGCGTATCGCAGTAAGTATGTCGTCATGACGGTGCGTGTGGAAATGCACCACCCGTTTACCATCCAAAACCTCTCCCAAAGTTTCCATCGCCAGATCACGCGGCGGAAGTTTCGATTTATCAGTGCCGGCTTTTTTGATCTTTTCTTTGTATTCCTGAGCTTTTATAAATTCTGCACGTACTAAGGCGGCTGATTTCGCCCTCGTTCCGGGAAATCCGCCCGTTCCTCGCATGCTGTTTGTACCGTTAGCAAACTTGATCCCGCCCATGTATTTGCCGTCTTTATCGTAGATCAATAAGTCGTCAATGGTGGTTGCTTCGTCTCGAAGCTTGATATAAAGGGTTTGTCCGCTGTCGAGATGCCCGGAACCCGGCATAATATTTGCGGTCGTAATTCCGCCGGCTTGAGCTCTTTGGATACTCGCTGCCCGAGGATTTATCGAGTCCAAAGTGCGAATATCGGGTTGGATAGGACCGGAACCATCTGCTCCCGCTACGTCTCCGATATGACTATGACTATCGACAAGCCCGGGCATTATTACTTTGCCTTTAACATCGACGATCCTCGTATCGGCAGTGAAATTGATACCGTAGGCGCTTCCAACTTGGATGATTTTCCCTTTATGTACCAGAAGGAAGCCGTTTTCGATCGGGCTGCCGATTATGGGAATGATCTTCGCACCTACGTAGGCCGTTCGCATTTCCTGCGAAAAAACTGAAAATGCGCACAATACTAAGAGAAAAAGACTACAGAAATATTTGTTCATTTTGTGTCCTCGAATTTTGTTTGAAAAAATGGATATTTAAAGGTGCAACGATTTACCCGCCGTGTCAAGAATGTGCATCATTTTGCGCGACTAAGCAGAAAAATAATGAAATTTGTGGGGGTTCGATAAAAACAACGACTGGCACTCGCGAGCTGCTAATCCTACGAGAAAAATCTATATATACCATGGATCATTTCATGACCGGGATTTTCTCTAGGGTGTGTGATGGTATTTATTCTTTGTTACGGAATTCAATATCTGGTTTATGGCTAGAGGCCACGTTTACTGCCGGAAGTGAGATTATAAACTTTGTGCCGCCTTCTTCGAGATTAATTACGTCGATACTTCCGTCGTGAGCCGTAAGGATTCCGTAACAGACTGCAAGTCCAAGCCCGGTTCCGTCACCAGTTAATTTTGTCGTAAAAAACGGATCAAATATCTGTTTAGCGTCATCGCCGCGAATGCCTATTCCCGTATCAGAAATTTCCACCCTGACGCATTCATCAATAAGTGCGGTTCTTATTTCGAGATTTCCCCCATCTGGCATGGCGTCTCGTGCATTTAAAAGCAAATTTAGGAGAACCTGCTGAATTTGATCCGAATCAGCAAAAACTTTAGGAAGTCCTGCGGTAAACTCGGTCGAAGTCGTTAGTTTTTGAAACGATTTATCAAAACTTGCAAGCCGAATACTCTTTTCGACAATTTCATTGATTTCTATCTCTGCCTTTGCGGCTTTCCGCACCCTCGCAAAATCCATCATGTCGCTTGTAACGCGCTTGATACGGGAAATTTGCGATGCTATCAGATTCAGCTTTTCTTTGGCATCTTCGTCCAGTTTTCCATTCTTTTGAAGCATCTGAATCAAAGAGGAAATCGACGCAAGTGGATTGTTGACCTCATGCGCAACCCCGGCGGAAAGGGTTCCCATAGCCGCAAGCTTTTCTGTTCGTATAAGCTTCTCGTTGAGACGCTTCATTTCCTCGATATCTAAAGCCATTTTCCGACTCATTTCATTGAAAGATGCTGATAATAGACCAATCTCATCGTTGCTCGCTCGTAAATTTACTTCGGTTCCATAATTTCCCTCGGTCACCTGAACCGCAGCCAAAGTAACGCGTTGAAGCGGGCGTGTGATCGAGCGGACGATCAGAAGCACCAGAAGTAGATTGGGGACTAGAGCCGAAATCAGACTAAAAACAAGATATCTGCGCCAAGCTTCGAAATTCATGCCCTTTTGAAACGCCCACCAAACGATCGGGATTTGGAAGAGTGCGAAGCTAAAGACCGCTACGGTCGCAATGCTCAAGGCGATTTTCCAGGCAATTGGAAAAAGTCTGAATTGATCGAGCGCGGTTTGGAAGGAAAAGAGCTTGAAATTAGAGATCGCGTAGGCGTAAATAAGCACACCGGGCAGAACCAAAATCGTACTGTAAGGAAGATAAGTGTAGATTCCAAACAATGGAAGAATAATGTTTGCAATGGTTTTAAGGACTCCGGTTATAAAAAGCCCCCAAAGAATAGCGCCGACCTGCTGGCCCTTCTGCGTCCCTCGAAATCTAATGTATTTTCGATATAAAACGGTCGCGCCGTATCCAAAAACGAAATAAACGTAAATTACGAAAGCATATGCGAGTGGAGAGGTTTCAAAAACAAAGTTTCCGTTTTCAATTCCAACCTTATTCCAAAGCAGTCCGCCTAATGCCGCAGGAATCAATATCAATCCAGGTGCAAAAAGCACGGCAGCCTTTTTTCGAGGTGTTCTTGCATTTTCGGGAAACACCCATGCGAAGATCACCAGCGCACATTGCATCAAAAGGGCAATAATAAAACTTGCGGATGCCCAATAATCCCAGACAAGAAGTTTGTCCTCAAAATTCCAAAATATAAGGTCTTTAGCAGCCCACAGCGCAAGGAAAGAGATAAAGGCAGCAAAGGTTTGGTTCGCACGGCTCCTCGGGTTGGCAACAAATATGTAGAAGCCGAGAAACACGAGCAGAAATATCGAGAAAAGATGTAGTAAAGCGAGCATCAGCCAAATAGTTTTATTTGAAACGTTTGGCTGTATATTAGCAAACTACCGCGAAACTACATATCAATCGGAAGGAATTGAAAAACCTCCCTACAACCTCGACAGTCCGCGAAATTATTTAACTTTTATTTTGAAGTTGACTCCGATGATATGGAGATGTCTTTGGCTTGACTGAAAATTATGTCGATATTGATAAAAGAAGTCGGCTGTAAAACTATCGCCGAATTCCTTGCTAATACCTCCTACAGAATCGTTGCGATGTAATTTGGTATTCCTCAGATCAAAATATGTGTCGTTTGAGACAAACGGAGTAAAAATCGTCTCGCCATCTTTTTTTACCGGAATTCCAACCTTTGTCCGATTCCGGTAATATGTTTCGTCTTTTCGATCTGCCGTCTTAAAACGGTGCTCAAAACGGCTTCGATTTTCCAATGAAAAGTTTTCGAACGTCTTTTTTGGTGTGAAATCGAAACGTGCCCGATGCTCGTATCGGGTCGGTCCCGAGGAGGTTTGCACGCGAAAAATATAACTTGGTTGAAGGGTTAGGTACTTGTTTAGCTTGTATTTAACGGCAAAACCGATTCGTTTATCTGATAGATTGGAAATATTATCAGTCACCCGGAGGTTTCCGATAACAATTCCGCTCACGTTTTTGTTGTCTTTATCTAATGGAAACTCTACAGTCGTCTCGTTCCAAAATTGCGTATCATCATTATCTGTCTGGCTGAAAACACTGCCCGTAAAAAACAGTATTGCGATAAATAGAAATAAGGTCGAATTCTTCATACTGGAGATTGTAATGAAGGGGCTGTTACAAAAATGTTACGGGTTGGTGAATTTTCCGTTAATTCTTCCCGAAACAGCGATCGGGAAGTAACAAAAAGAAATAACTTATAAGGGAAGCCCGAGAATTAGGGCGGATATTGTCAGTGTGATACCAAGGGCGATTGGAAGAAATTCGTTTTGTTCGATTTGATCACCCCGTTTGAGAATTTTATGGAAAGCGGCAAAAACAGGAAGTGCAATCGCGCCGACCGCACCACCGATCGCGGCTCCGAAAACGGCGCCGATAATAAAAATGAAGAACCCTCCAACTGCTCCGGCAATCATACCCCAAAGGAGCCCAACAAAAGGGAGTAAGAACATCATGACCCACCACGTGTATTTTTCGAGACTCGATACAACTTTTCCGACGAGTTTGCCCGAAAAGTATCCGGTGATCGCGGTAACGATCGTCACGAAGAGAAGTAAAATAGCGATCCATCCATCGCCGCGGCTAAATGGGTCAGTTTCGAAAAGAAATCGTCCAAAAAACGAGGCCGGCGGAAACGTTCCCAAAAGAGCTCCGAAATAGCCAAAAGCTTTTTCGGCAGAAATCGGATTTACCATTAATTCAGCTTCAAGTTGTTCTTCAAAGGAATCGTAACGGGAGTTTTTCCGCAAAAAATCGGCATTTACTTTTAAGAGTGTAGTTAGCCGTCTTTCCGCAGCATCGCAATCGCCGCGCGTGTTTTCAACTCCTTCGAATTCGGTTTGGTTGTCGAGAGTGATTGATTTTTGAGGTTCCATAAAACTTTCTCCGGAACTATGACGCTATTCTTGTCATCTTCTTGCGGGATTTCGTTGAAAAGTGATTCGATTAAATCCAACGCATCCGTATCATCTAAAAGTTTAACAAATTCACGGGCAAGGCTGCTAAGCTCTTTTTTCCTAGAAACGTTTAAATTAAATAATGTCGCGAGCAGTTCAACAAATTCCCCACGTGCCTGGCTAAGATGAGATTTTAACCTTAAGCGGTTGCGTCTATTCAAACAGATCATTCCGAGTTCGGGTTTACGGTGCCCTGAAACAGGGAATAACTCACCAATTTTCGTTCTTGCCGCATCGATCTCAGCACGATCGGCCCTCACTAAACCCGAATACCTTTCAATAAGCTCGCGGAATTCGAAAATCAAACCCGATCGATTTTTTGGTATAAATTGTTCAAATCGTTTTTTCGCACGTTCAATTCTTTCACGCTCATCTGAATCCAAATGAGATTTCACATCGAAATCAGTTTTTTGCAGCCTATTCGCAACTTCTCTATGTAACGATTGAAATGCAGCGGGAAGCCAAAATAATGAAACCGCGGCAGATTTGAAAAACGCGAGGGCGTCGCGTGTTTTACCGGAAAAAAAATAGTGGACACCAAAGGGTGCGCCGCAAGCGAGGTAAATAATCATGGCATCTGATATACTCATTAATTGAATAGTTTAGCAATTGATGTGCCGAACTATTGCAAGATCCTCAAACCGTTTCGTTAATCTATTACAGCCTGAAACTAGTGATTCAGGTTAAATAGATTGAACATTGCTCAAACAACCTTCGTATCCTTAATTTGGTAAATTGCGAATGCGTCACGGAATATTTTGCAAAATGCAAAAATGTTTCGAACGCTATAGCAAAAAGAAAATGAAGATTCGTCAATAGTTTAGAGTTAGAAAAAGTTTCGGAAAAAAAGATTGTGGAATATAAATCTTCCGAAAAGTAATAATACAAATACACAATTCATACATATAGAAGGAAAAGGAATGATTACTGATAAGGCAAAAATAAAGATAATAAGACGGAAAGACCTTAGTAATTTGGAAAAGGTCAAAGAAACTGATGAGCGCGAGAAGAATCAAGCCGCACGGGAAGTGGTTTCAAATGTTTCAAGTTGGGTGAATGACCTACAGCGCAGAAAACGCGAGGAAACCAAAGCGGCAATCGAGAGCTTGTTTCCTAAACAACCTCAGACCGATGGCGTTTGATCATATTCAAAATATTTATTAATTCCAAAGCAAATTATGGCAGCTATTCGTGGCTGCCTTTTTGTTTGAAAAAATAAAGTGAAAGGATTAGAATTTTGGTTTTGTATTAGAGCAAAACAAATCGAAAGTCCCGTCAGAAACATATGCAAGATAAGGTTGTCATTGTAACCGGAGCAAGCTCCGGAATCGGCTATGCAACTGCCCTCAAATTTGCCGAGAACGGATCTCAGGTTATTGCGGTGGGGCGAAATGAATCTGAATTGAAGTCTCTTCATACAAAATCCGTTAGTTTGCAAGGCAAGATCACAGAGCATCTCGTGGATTTGCGCGAAAGGAGCCAAATCGACCGGCTTTTCTCGTTCATCATCGATAAATTTGCAAAAATTGACGTTCTGATAAACGCGGCTGGGATAATTGATTCCGGGTCCATCTCCGACACATCGATGGACGATTGGGATAAGGTGATGGACATAAATTTGCGTACGGTTTTCTATATGATGCAAAACAGTGTCGATCATCTTGAGGAAACAAAAGGTAATATTGTTAATGTTTCGAGTGTTGCCGGTCCAAGAGCATTTCCAAACGTTTTGGCATATTGTGTTTCGAAAGCCGGCGTCGATCAATTAACCCGGTGTGCGGCCTTAGAATTAGCTGCTAAAGGGATTCGGGTAAACGCGGTGAATCCGGGCGTCGTAGTTACCAACCTCCACAAGAGAAGCGGGATGGATCAAAAGCAATACGCGGCATTCCTCGAACATTCGAAAGATACCCACCCATTGGGGCGGGCCGGCGAGGCGGTTGAAGTTGCCGATTTGATATATTTTCTGGCGTCGGAGAAAGCCGGTTGGATTACCGGCGCAACCTATGGAATTGATGGGGGTAGGGCGCAGACTTGCGCCAGGTAGAATATAATATGAGGGTTCAGCTACTTCCAAGCACGATCGAAAACGGTGTTGTCACAAAGAAACAACACCTCTCCTGCTTTGTCATCGATGACAAGGTTGCGATTGATGCTGGTTGCCTGGCGATGTCAACAAATCAATTACAGAAAGAACAAATTCGCGACGTTATTCTCACCCACGCACACATTGATCACGTCGCTGGCCTGCCTTTATTTATCGACGATCTTTTTGCAACTATTGATAAGCCCGTCGAATTATACGCTTCAGAAGACGTGATCAAAGTATTGAAGGCAAATATATTTAACTGGGAGGTTTATCCCGATTTTTCCGAGCTGGATAACGAAAACGGAGTAGTTTTAAAGTATTGCCCATTCGTTGAAAACAGCGAATTTGAGGTCGAACACCTCAAAGTGAAAGCAATAAGCGTAAATCATAAAGTGCCGACTGTGGGTTTCCTTGTTTCTGACGGAAAATCGAAATTTGCCATCAGCGGCGACACGTCTGAAATGGATGTCTTTTGGGAAACGATAAACGATGAGGAAGATCTAGGCGCCCTCCTGATAGAATGTGCGTTTCCTGATAGACTTACGGAACTTGCGCAAGAGTCTCACCATTTCACCCCGTCTCGTCTTGAAAAGGAACTTGCTAAATTCAAGCATAAGAATTGTCGGATTTATGTGATTAATATTAAGCCTATGTATTACGATGCGGTTCGTTCCGAGATCCTTGACCTCGAATTGGACAATCTCGAAATACTTACCGTCGGCAAAGTTTATGATCTTTAGTGGCTAAAAAACACAGTTGATATTCCTCGAAATTTGACCCGGTGAGGGTTAAATTAGCAAAAAGGACTACGTAAAATGTTGACATGTCTCTCGAAAAATCACATATTACCTGTGTAAAGTGATTTTATTGCAACATTTGTGGGTTGATCGATAATTCGGAATTGAGGTCAGAATCTTATGGGAGGTCACTTGAACAGAAGATCTATCGGAGTAAACACCACCGTTCCCGCTACCAAAGAATATCGAAACTACAAGAGACCATTTTGGCTACCCGCCGTTAGTTATTATTTTTTTACGGTTGCGATCGTCATTTTGGTATTTTTCGTTGTTTGGTGGTTGTTGCAGGAACCTCGCGGCGGAACTCCCTGGATCCCATCCGGAATTATTTCTGGTCTACTATTGATGGGGTCCGTATTGCTGCGGGAAATATACCTGCGCAATGCAATGAGAAGATATCTCGCGATTAAGCGACGTTTAGATTCCAACTTAAATCGTGCCGCGCAATCGGTTCCCATTGGTGCGACAAAATTTACTTTGGAGCAGAACGCGAGGGTATTGTCCGAAATCGAACGAAAATCAAACGCAGCGAGAACTCTCGGGCAACTCCCAGATGCGCATTTGGAAGTCTTCGACATGTGTGAAGAGTATTTAACATTTACTAAGGAAGAGTTGAATTCTATACCCGTAGGCTCGCCCCGTTTTGGAGCGATAAGACGAGGGCGCCGAAGAACGAAGGAATTTCACAAATACCATCTCATTGGTTGGGCGGCAATTGAATCCCGTGTATTTACCCAAGAAGCGCAGGGCTGTGATATAATTGAAGGGAAAATTGAAACCGCAAAAAAAGCTCTTGATGTATTAAACTCGGCATTATATTTTTACCCCGATGATGCGCGATTACTTGAGTCTGCAGATGTCGTAAAAGAATTTATTGCTTCGTCTAAGATTACGGATCGAATCAAAAAGGCGGAAGACGCGGTAGCAAATGGAAACTTCAAGGCCGCTATCGCGAGCTATAAAGACGCGCTTTTTTACCTCGCGAGAGACGAAATGAAGAATAAAGAAAGCGATTTGTTTGCGAAAAAAATAGCCTCCGAACTGAATCGGCTTCGCGAAAAGGTCGATCCCACGATTGAACGATAGTTTCAACGAAAACCAGACACTGAGAGGTATGAGTAAATGATTAGTCAGAGATGTCCAAGATGTTCGAGCCGACGAATTCGACTGGGGTATCGCACCACATCTTTAATTTCAAAATTCTTTTTCCGGTATAATTTGCTATGCGACAATTGCAATTGGGTTTTCTCGGGTTTCGCAGTGCCGGGCACCGTCAATTACCCAAAGCCAAAAACTCTGAAGTCAGGAAATCGAAAAACTTTTAGATCAACAAAGACGGAACAAAAGAAGAAAGTCAGAAGCAAAGGTGCCAGTTCTCCTTCATTTTAATGTACGCTTGTCGCTTGTAAGCTATGAATAGGGTCTCAAAGTGTTTAGTTGTCTTTGTCTTATTGTTTTCGCCTTTTCTGACCGCGAAAATAGACGCGCAAATTGAAGAGCTGAAATTCGACCCTGTGGAAAAGGCCCCTGATCTAAATTCTTCGCGCAAAACACCCACCCAATATGCGAATCCGACGACGATTGATTCGACACAAAACCCTGACGATTTAATTCATTTCGGTGATCTTATAGATGTCGATGTAATAGGAAGCATAGAATACGACTGGCGCGGCTCGCTAACACCGGAAGGGGACTTGGCAGGTATTAATTTCACGCAAGAACCTGTATTTGCAGCCTGTAAAAGCCCCGAACATGTCGCAGAAAAAGTCGCACGAGATTACGCTAGGTTTCTTAACAATCCAAAAATCGTAATTACAATTTTGGATCGCACGAATCGCTCGCTTGTTCGACTCTTCGGCGCTGTAAATCAGCCGCGGCGATTCCGGATCAGAAGAGAAGTCCATTTAAATGAATTGTTGATAATTGCAGGCGGAATAACCGAGAAAGCGAGCGGGGAAATACAGATTCTTCGTCGTTTCGATTCAAGCTGCGGTGCTGATAGCGAATTTCAAACGGCCGAAAAGAGGATGGTGGATCCGAAGGTTCGGGTCAGTGAGAATCAATTCATTAATGTTAGTGATTCGAAGAGCCCGAATATTTTCACAGTAACTATCTCCGATTTACTCAAAGGGAAAAAAGCAGCGAATCCAAAAATCTACTACGGCGATCTGATCACAGTGATCGAAGCGGAGCCGATCTACGTCACGGGAGCAGTCGAAAATCCCACGAAGTTATCCCTAAGAACGACACTGACTGTTTCTAGGGCAATCGCTTCAGCGGGTGGATTGACTAAGGGTGCCAAGGTAAATGAAATTACAATTTTTAGGCGCAATTCAGCGGGAAGCGAAATCATAACGGTAGATTTGGATGCGATTGAAAATGGAACGATCGCGGATTTGAAGCTGCAGCCTTTCGACGTTGTTGATGTTTCGGGTCGCGGTCAACGCCGGAGCAAGATCCCACCGATTATTCAGAACGAGGATATAAGTAATGGCACTGGTGATCTACCGCTTACCGTCATAGACTGATCCCTTGATATCGATTGGAAATTAAGGGAGATTTCCGCTATATTTCTTCTTTGAGTCTTTGAGGAGTAAAGGAAAAAAATGACTGGAAAACAACCTAAGGTTAATCGCAGGAAAAGCGCGCTTATTTGGCTAATAGTCGTCAGCTTGGTTATTGGCGTATTGATTTATTTCGAACAGATAGCATTATTATATGTCTTGGCAACACTGGCACTTGTAGGCTTGCTTTTGATAGTTGGCTTCTCTGATTTGCAAAGCGTCGATCGGGAAACTATACAAGGTTTTGCCGGTTCTGATGAATAATTTAAGTAGCTAAAATGTTCATTGTAAACGGTTTTTGGCGCTAATTTGCTGCAAAGTAAGTTGGTTGCAATTTGAAAAAATTTATGCATAATCTTAGATGTTCACCTCCCCGGTGAACACTTGGTCACGAGGGGTGAGGACTTGTGACCATAAGGGCGACGGTGTGGGAGACGTCGCCCTGTTATATTTTAAACACAACCTATCTTGCCTCTCCGGCTAATTGCATATCTAACGGATTTGACCTCAAACCAGATAAGAGTATTATCAAAAAAATTTAGTGGGGTAATTAAAGGTGGGTACATTTTTGATTAGAATCGAATTAAATTCCTTGAATACGCCGGAAGCGAGAATTTCTTTATGAAACGAAAAAGAGGAACCGCTAGAGACTGGTTTCTTAAAGGGGTTTTGGACCCCAAACTCGATCACAACAATCAAACTGCAAAGCACCAGCAGCATCCCTGGTGGAAAGTAATGTGTCTCACCGGTGTCGATTATTTTTCGACGCTTGGCTATCAACCGGGAATCGCATTTTTGGCCGCCGGGGCTTTATCTCCTTTTGCCACCTTAGTGCTTGTCCTGGTTACGATTTTTGGCGCCCTTCCAATGTACCGAAGAGTCGCAGAAGAAAGCCCACATGGCGACGGTTCAATTTCGATGCTTGAGACTTTACTGGATCGTTGGAAAGGTAAACTTTTTGTCCTCGCCCTTTTAGGCTTTGTCGCTACGAGTTTTATTATCACTATCACGCTTTCTGCTGCCGACGCTACAGCGCACATTGTTGAAAATCCGTTCGTCGAACACCATTTCACCTTCCTCAATCATCGCATAATTTTGACACTCATTCTGATCGGAGTTCTTGGCGCCGTATTTTTAAAGGGGTTTAATGAAGCAATAGGATTGGCCGTCGGGATCGTCGTGGTTTTTTTGGGACTTAATGTGATTCTTATTTCTTACGGGCTATATGAAATAGTTTTCATTCATCCTGAGGTATTTTCAAATTGGCATGCTTTGGTTTGGAAACACCCGAATGTCAACGGTAGCGGATTCGCTCTTATCCTTGCATCGTTGGTGTTTTTTCCGAAACTCGCTCTCGGTTTGTCGGGCTTCGAAACGGGTGTGGTAGTGATGCCCCTAGTGGAAAGCGGTGAAGAGATCTCGAAAGAAGATCGGGAATCGATTCATGTTTCAAAAATCGACGAATCTCCTTTGACCCCTAAGGCGGAAGAATTTCTTGAAGGTAGAATTCGAAACGGCAAGAAACTTCTTACCGGTGCTGCGCTAATAATGAGTGTTTTACTTGTTGGAAGCAGCATCGTGACCTCAATGCTAATCCCGGCCGAGAAGTTTCTAGAAGGCGGTGACGCAAATGGGCGAGCGCTTTCTTATCTCGCACATTTCAAGTTTGGTGAGGTGTTCGGAACTCTTTACGATATCAGCACAATTACGATTTTGTGGTTCGCGGGCGCTTCCGCGATGGCAGGCCTTCTTAATATAGTGCCGCGTTACCTGCCTCGATATGGTATGGCACCATTTTGGGCTCGGGCAACCCGACCGCTTGTCTTAGTTTTTACGGGTATATCTTTTCTCGTAACAATACTCTTCCGCGCAGAGGTGGATGCTCAGGGAGGGGCTTATGCTACGGGTGTGCTAACGCTTATGGCCTCGGCGGCGGTCGCGGTTACTATTTCGGCATGGCGCAAATCGGAGAAAAAATGGGTAGCTTTTTTGGTAATCACCGTCATATTTTTCTACACGACCGTGGTTAATATTATTTCGCAACCGGAAGGTTTACAAATTGCGCTGCTATTCGTGCTTGGAATTGTTCTCACGTCATTTTTCTCGCGTGCAATGCGATCGACAGAGTTGAGAATAGACGGGATTGAAATGGATGCCGTTGCCGAAAGGATTGTTAGGAATTTAGCACAAGGCGAAATCCGCATTGTTGCAAATAGAAGGGAAGGAGGAAATATCGAGGAATATCGTTTTAAAGAAAAAGAAAAGAGACTAGATAACCACATTCCGAAATCGGATCCGATCGTTTTTTATGAAATTGACCTGGGCGATGCATCAGAATTTCGAGGAAATCTCCAAATAAGAGGAGTCGAAGTAGGGCGATATAGAATCCTTCGAACGGAGGCCTCAGCTGTACCAAATGCAATCGCCGGATTGTTGCTTCATTTAAGGGACCAGACGGACAAGATTCCCCATATTTACTTTGGTTGGAGCGAAGGTAATCCATTAATGTATCTCGTTAGATATATACTATTTGGAGAAGGGGATACCGCGCCAGTAACGCGCGAAATATTGAGACAAGCCGAGCCAAACCCGGATATGCGGCCAAATGTTCATGTCGGCGGATAGGGCTTGCTGGTCCAGGTAAACGCCTGTTCGCAGTCGATAAAACAAAACTCCCAATCATCAAAGTCTGATTGATCGGGCACTTGATTCACGTTGAGTTTTCGATCTTCGAACTCATTCCCAGACATAACTTACCTCGTGAGCGACAGACTTTCTTAAAGATCGTTTGAATGAGACAATGCGTTTGCGTTCTGGTGGAACCGTAAACTCGGGGCTTACGTCACGGTAAATTTATACCGAGAAAGTTTTGTCGGTCAAGTTGAAATGCAGCGACTATTTTTGGTATAAAAGTGGACTGAAAAAATTATGAAAATACTGGTAGTCGGCTCTGGTGCTCGTGAACATTCCATAATCTGGTCGATCAAGCGCAGCGAAAAAAATACTCAAGTCTTCTGTGCAAATGGAAATGCCGGAATTTCAAAATTGGCGCAATGCGTTGCTATTTTACCAACTGACATTGAAGCTCTTGCAGATTTTGCGGAACGTGAAAATATCGAACTCACTTTCGTCGGCGGTGAAGTGTCTTTGGCGCTTGGAATTGTTGATGAATTTGAATCACGCGGACTTAAGATCATCGGTGCCTCGAAAGCAGCCGCCCAACTGGAATCGAGTAAAGGGTTTGCCAAGGATTTTATGAAGCGGCACGCTATCCCGACCGCCGCGTACGAAATCGCGGTCTCGGGACGCGAAGCAATCGAAATCCTTGAAAACGGGAAATTCGGGGATGAAGATTCTCCCGTAGTTGTAAAAGCTGACGGCTTGGCTGCCGGAAAGGGCGTCGTTGTCGCTGCTAACCGCGCAGAGGCTGTTTTAGCGATCAATGCAATGGTTTCAGGGGAATTGATTGATGCGTCTGCCGCCGAAAAGATCGTCCTCGAAGAATGTTTGCTCGGAAGAGAAGTTTCAGTTTTATTGTTCGCCGACGGAAAGAATTATTCTCTGATGCCTCCGACAAAAGACCATAAACGGATTGGCGAGGGCGATACCGGAGCAAACACCGGTGGGATGGGTACGATAACCGATGATAGTCTGTTGTCTCGTAAACAGATGGCGACGATCGAGCGAGAAATAATCAAGCCTACCCTTCGAGGTGCGGAAGTCGACGGTTTCCCATTTCGGGGTATTCTATTTCTCGGTTTAATGATGACCGATGAAGGCGCAAAAGTACTTGAGTATAATGTTCGTTTTGGCGACCCTGAGACACAGGCAATTCTTGTCAAACTCGAGACAGATTTCATTGATATTTGTGAAGCCATTTGCGGCCAAACGCTCGATAAAACCATCATTTTGTGGAAGGAAGTAAGTTCTGCATGCGTGATCTTGGCGGCGGATAACTATCCCAAGACTCCCCGAAAAGGCGACGTGATCGAAGGGTTACCTGCAACCGATAAACTTGAGAATGTGGTTGTTTTTCATGCGGGAACAACGAAGGATGATCACGGTGATTTCGTCACGGACGGCGGGCGGGTTTTAGCTGTTACGGCAATCGCGAGCAACCTTTCAAACGCGCTCCATCGCGCCTACAAAGGAGTGAATGAGATCTCTTGGCATGGTATGCAGTATCGAAGCGATATCGGTAAATAGTTTCAAATTGATGACGAGTCAACCGAAAAACTTTCGTTACTACGATCTGATAATGGCGACGTTTGTCACGGTGATTCTCTGTTCAAATCTTATAGGTGTCCACAAAGTAACGTCGGTAAAACTTCCGTTTTATGGAGATTTTATTTATGGCGCCGGGGTGTTGTTCTTTCCGATTTCTTATCTCTTTGGGGACATTCTTACAGAGGTTTACGGTTATGCTCGCTCAAGGAGAGTAATTTGGGCGGGGTTTGGAGCGATGATCTTCGCTTCGATAATGTCGGTAGTCGTTACCAACCTGCCTTCCGCCCCGACAATGGATGCGGGTAGGCAAGCGGCTATTGAAATGATTTTCGGACAAACTCCTCGTATTGTAATCGCGTCGATGGTCGCTTTTTGGCTCGGAGAATTTTCAAACTCTTTTGTACTTGCGAAAATGAAGATAGCGACCGCCGGAAAATGGCTGTGGTCGCGAACCATCGGTTCCACATTTGCAGGTGAGGCAATTGATTCACTCGTGTTCTACCCCGTTGCATTTTACGGTATTTGGTCAAACCAACAGATCGTCTCAGTAATGATCGGAAACTACTTTCTGAAAGTTTTATGGGAAGTTTTGGCTACGCCGTTTACATACAAGATCGTCAAATTCCTAAAGCGAGCAGAAAACGAGGATTATTACGACGTCAACACCAATTTTAGTCCGTTTACGATTGAAACCTAAAAAATGTCGATTTATAAAAACTTAAGGCCGACGGAGTTCGGCAAGATCAATACTTACGACCTCGAATCCCGACCGAGCAAGGTAACGTTGGAAAATTTCGCTAAACCGATTTCTAAGGATGATTCCTTGTCGGGGTTTTTGAAAAAGTTTCCGAATATTTTGGGTGCGAGATCTATTGTTGAAATTGCGGGCAGAATCAAGCGTGCGAAAGAACTTGGAAAACCGATCATTTGGGGGATTGGAGGTCACGTCATCAAAACCGGTCTCTCGCCGATCTTGATCGATTTAATGAACCGGGGCTTTATTACCGCGTTGGCAATGAACGGCTCGGTGCTGGTCCACGATACTGAAATTGCGTTGGTTGGTTTTACGAGTGAGGATGTTGACGCAACTCTTCGCGACGGCGATTTTGGGGCGGCAAAAGAAACCGGTGAAATCCTGAACACGGCAGCTCAAAACGGGAAGGCGGATGGACTTGGGTTAGGTGAAGCAATGTGTCGCGAGCTATTGAGCCGTGAACCCAAATTTGCAAATTATTCGGTGCTTTGCAAGGCCTACGAGCGGGAAATTCCCGTGACCTCGCATTTAACAATCGGTGCCGATATTGGTCACTTTCATCCGAACGCAGACGGTGGTGCACTGGGCGAAACCTCGCATCAAGATTTTCAACTCTTTTGTTCTTTAGTGAGGGAAATGAATGGTGGAGGCGTTTATCTTAACTATGGATCTGCCGTTACATTGCCGGAAATTTTCTTAAAAGCAATAACCGTTAATCGGAATCTTGGATTCGAAATTAGAGATATTACGACTGCAAACTTTGATTTCATTCAGCATTATCGCCCACTAACAAACGTGGTGAAAAGACCTAATGCCGACGGGGCGGGGAAGGGGTTTTCGATCACCGGACACCACGAATTGACCCTGCCATTGCTCTCAGCACATCTCGTTTGCACCTAATAAATAACCTCAAAATCTTTTACGATCACTTGATCTTGTCGATTGATCTCCGTCTTCAAAACTAAATTTCTCGAAAAAATTACGTGCCCGAATTGACATGAAATTCTTAATCGACTAGCCTCTTAATGAAAACGATTGTCATTTTCATTAGCTGGAAAGTGAAATGCGGTTTTATTTCGTAACACGATACTCTGAAATGGCTCGCTTCGGTTCGTAGTTTGGTCATATTTGCTGGCAAAGCATGACGTAGCGATGGCCCCTGAATGCCGGATTCGGAGATATTCAAAATCGACCGCGAATTACCGATAAGTCATATTGGAATGAAATAGGAAGAGGGAGAATGAAATGCTGCCGGGAAAGGATAACTCATTGTTGACCATTAGAACGATTTTTATCGGGCTAGTTGTGTCGATTTCTTTATTTGGCATTGCTACCGATGAATTTGAGGTGAGTGCACAGGTTTCTGCAGGAAACATTGAGGG
>JBBKXN010000019.1:0-3795 GCA_037969475.1 Pyrinomonadaceae bacterium
TTTGAATCCAAATGATTTAGCGTCTTTCGATTCGACTTCGGAAACAAAGACACGCGGCCCTGTTTTTCGCGCTTCAAAAGAGCAAATTATGGAGGTCCAAAAGATGCTGAAAACACAGAATCTTTACTCCGGCGAAGAAACCGGCAAACTCGATGACGACACTCGCGCTGCTATCAAAGAATGGCAGAAGCAAAACGGCGTAAAGGAAACCGGCACTCTAAATAAGGTTACGCTTGAGGCGATGAAAATCCCTCTGACGGACAAGCAGAAAGCGATGTAGATTTGAAATCAACTATATTGCCCTGGAAATCGCTCGGGACTGGATGAGAGTATTGCGAAGTATTCCTTTCTGGTCCCGAGTCTCTTTTGAACGACCCGATTAACACCTGGTTCTCACGATTCTGGCAGTCGATTTTAGCGGAAACTTGACGCAAAGGGTTCTTCTGACTTTCGTTTTTTAACATTTTGAGCTATATTTCTCAAAAAAAACATGAATGAAACCAACATATACGCCTTTATAACACCGAGCGCGCTGCTCTTCATTTTTTTGGAGATATTTTTCTGCTGGTATTACAAAAAAACCTACATAACATTTAGCGAAGCGATCGCAAATTTCGGAACCGCGCTCGGCAACCAGACGATGAACGTTTTGGTCGCCGCGGCGGTTTTTGTCAGCTATGGATATTTGTACGAAAATTTCCGGCTTTTCACGATCGAAATAAATTGGTTTACCGCAATTTTGCTCCTTCTTGGCGTCGATTTTGTGTTTTACTGGGTTCACCGCTGGGGGCACGCAATAAACATAATGTGGGCGGCGCATTCTCCGCATCATTCAGCGGAAGAGATGAATTTCTTCGTCGCGCTTAGGGCGAGCGTTACGCAAAGATTAACCAGTTTTTTATTCTTTTGGGTTTTGGTGATCATTGGTTTTCCGCCTTTGGCGATTTATACAATGGTCGGAATTCATCTATTTATCGCGTTTTTGCACCACACCGAACTCGTACCAAAACTCTGGCGGCCAATTGAACTTATCTTTACAACCCCGTCGCATCACCGCGTTCACCACGGTGTTAACAAACCGTATTTGGACAAGAATTTTGGCGAATTTTTGATAATTTGGGACAGAATTTTCGGGTCTTTTGCCGAAGAACAGGAAAAGGTAGTTTACGGAATTTACGATCATCCGAAATCCTGGAATCCGATCTCGATCAATTTTCATTATTACAAGATCCTGTGGAATTTTGCGCGCGAGACACCTTTTTGGTGGGACAAGATCCGCGTCTGGTTTATGCCCGCAGGTTGGCGTCCGCGCGGAGTTCCGCAGAAGGAATTTGTTGAAATTACGACCGAAAATCAGGTCCGTTTCCGCCCTCCGATGTTTGCAAATGCGAGAGTCTATCTCGTTTTACAGGTTGTTTTGGGAATTCTTTTGATGATGGGAATTATCTCAAACCTTTACGGCTGGAGCATCGGAGCGAAATGGCTGGGGTCCTTTCTTTTATGGTGGCAAATAATAAATTGGGGCGGGATTTTGGAAGGAAGAAACTGGCTTTGGATCTCTGAACTTTTGAGAATACCGGCCACGGCATTCACGATAATAATCGTAAGTCGGCTTTACGAACCTTCGGCTTATTTATTCGGAATCATGGCGGTGTCGTTAATCTTGATCTTTTGGAATCTGGCGGTTTTCCGCCCAGGTACAGCAAAATTGGTCCCTGCTTAATCGCGTTCGAGGTAGAATTTCTTCACACGCACGGCGATATCGATCCTTCCCCAAAGCTCGGACACGAACATCTTGAAATCAGAAATATTGATCCAATATTTCTCACCAATCGCTTCATCTTTGTTGACTGGATGAACGACTGTAATTCCCAGCAAGCCGCCGACCAAGGTATGCGGAATCTGCAGTTTCCCATCCTTTATTTCGAAGCCTCCGCCGGAATGAAAGGCAAAATCCTCCGGCAGTTTTCCAAGGATGATCGTCTTTTCGATTATCAGAAGAACGATTTCTTCGATGCCGTAATGGACGTTGAACTTCGGGTCGATCCGTTTAATACCGAACGGAACGTTGAGAGGAAGCGGCAGCGCGCGGGGAAGGCTCATAAACGCGATCAACTCCCAATTTTCCTTAAGAACTTTTCGGAAATCATCGGTCGAAGCAGTGTCTTTTTCAAGCGCTTTGGCAATCGTTTTACCCAGCGCCGCGCAGGTTGAAACAAAAGCCAATTTGTACAAACCTCTGTCGGTACAACTTATAGCTTCCTGAATATGTTCACCAATAGTCATAAACTACACGGTACCGCTGGCTTTCAGCCGGCTGTCCGGTGGGCATCTTGCCCGCCGATCTGTTCGCTTTCTCGAATCTTATGCCAAAATATCACCCCGCAGTTTCAAGAGTGGCGGCAAGATGCCACCACGACAGCCGCCAGGATGGCGACGCTACGTTTAGACAGTATAACCTACATTTTCACGTTTAGAAGTTTCTTATTTTTCGTTCGAGGTCTGTATAATTGAGCGAATTTATGAACTTCGTTTTCACACGCCTGTTTTTTATTCTGCTCGCAGTCGGTTTTGTCCCGCTCTCGCTGTCCTGGAATTTTCCCGCGCTGCGTTACATTGTTCTGCTATATGATATTTTGCTTGTAGCTGCGACCCTTGGAGATTATCTTCTCAGCCGAACGTTGCCCGATGAACTGACAATGTGGCGAGAATTTGATAAGCGCTTTGCCATCGGCGATGAATCGACGATTAAGATCCATATTGAAAACAATTCGGTGCGTGATTTCAACCTCAAAATCAAAGACGAATTTCCGCCTGAAATGATTTTAGGTGAAGATCGTGAAGCAAGATTTAAGATCAACGCGCATCAAACCGCATCATTTACGTACGGATTAACGCCTCCAAGACGAGGAAATTACAGATTCGGTAAAACTGCTGTTCGGTTTCTTTCAAAATTTGGTTTGGTTTGGTGTCAGGCATATCTGAATAAAGAAGAAAGCGTAAAGGTTTACCCGAATATGCGCCGTGCCCGCGAAATGGAGCTAAAAGCGCTTGGCGCAAATTCTTACCTTGCAATCCAGCGAAAATCAGTCCGACGTGGTGAGGGGCGTGAATTTGAATCGATGCGCGATTACGTTCGCGGCGACGAAATGCGGCATATTTCCTGGACGGCGACGGCACGGCGTTCAAAACTGATTACGCGGCAATATCAGATAGAACGCGACCAGACGATCATCATCGCGCTTGACGCCGGTCGCTTGATGACCGGAAGAATTGGCGACGAAACGAAATTTGACACCGCAATTCATGCAAGTCTGGCACTGATGTCCGCGGCGACCCGCGGTGGCGATTACTGCGGTTTGATGGTTTTTGGCCGAAATGTCAAAAAATTCCTTCCTCCGAAATGAGGAATCGCGCAGATCGAATCGGTTTTGGAATCGCTTTATGACCTTGAACCGGAACTGATCGAGCCGTCATATCCGCGGGCCTTTCGATTTATTTCATCAAATCTCAAGAAACGCGCTTTTGTTGTGATTCTGACCGATCTCGTCGATAAAGACAGCTCGAAACAATTGATAAGTTCCCTAAAATTGCTGCGCCCGCGTCATTTGCCTTTGGTTGCAACCATCGGAGACCGCGACCTGAATGCGGCCGTCAGCGAAAAACCGCATGAAATCAAAGACGTTTTCACCCAATCTGCGGCAGAAGAAATTATTCATCAACGCGAAGCGGCATTAAGACAGGTTGAAACACTCGGCGGTCTTGCTTTAGATGTGACAACTCAGACTCTTGCAC
>JBBKXN010000020.1:0-17958 GCA_037969475.1 Pyrinomonadaceae bacterium
TTGAACGGATGGACTTTGTTGGAGACGGTCGGAAAAGGATTGAGTACGAACGGCAGGCAGAATCATCAGATCATAAAACGGTGTTTCACGGATTCTTAGACACTCGCGGTGTTCGCAATGTTCTTTCAAAGTCACATTTCTTTTTGTTGCCGTCTGATTCCGAAGGGTTCCCAAAAGTCATCGCCGAGGCGGGTTGTTATGGTTGTGTCCCGGTGGTTTCGGATATTGGAAGTATTGGGCATTATGTAAAGGATGAAACCAACGGATTTTTGTGGGATCCAAAAGGGCAACAATCATTTTCTACAGTCTTAGAAAAAGCTCTGTCCGTCCCGGGCAAATTCCTAGAGCAAAAATCAGAACGCATTTTTTTGACTGCGGAAGAGTTTACTTTTGAAAATTATCGCCGCAAATTAGAGGCAGATATCTTCAACTGAAGAATCAGAATAATCAGAAATTTTCGACATTATCGAATAGAGCTGGTGTAAATGGCCGTTCGGGCATTTTGACCTTTTGGAAATCTGATTGAACACTAATTATCCCGTGGATAAACATGACATCTCTACTTCGAACCTTGTGAAAATGAAAGAGACCGCAAATGAAGAAATCATTAACAAAAAGCCTCTTGTTTCAATAATAATGCCGGTTTACAACGAAGCAACTTTTATAAGGAGAAGTTTAGGGGCAATTCTTGAACAGAGTTACCCTACTGAACTGCTGGAAATTATCATCGCCGATGGAATGTCCTCGGATAATACTCGAGATGCAATTGAACAGATAAAGACTGAATCTCAATTTCCTATAGTCATAGTTGATAATCCGCAAAGAATTGCGCCGGCGGGGTTAAACCGTGCAATAGCCAGTGCAAAAGGGGAAATTATAATCAGAGTTGACGGTCACTGTGAGATCGAACCGGATTATGTTGAAAATTGCGTTAAGCACCTGATATCGGGCAGATGCGAAGGAGTTGGCGGGCCGATAGAAACGATTGGCGAAACTTTTTCAGCGCGGGCGATTGCATTGGCGATGAGTTCGAAATTTGGAGTTGGCGGCAGCGCTTTCCGAACTATCAATAATCAGGAACTTTTTGTTGATACTGTGGCATTTCCAGGATATAAAAAAACCACGATCGAAAATGCAGGACCATTCAACGAGGAACTGGTTCGCAATCAAGATGACGAATACAATTACAGAATTCGAAAATTAGGGGGAAAAATCTTACTATCACCCGATATTCGCTCGCGATACTACAGTAGAAGCTCTTTTGGTTCCTTATGGAAGCAATACTTTCAATATGGATACTGGAAGGTCCGAGTACTGCAGCTACACCCGCGGCAAATGAGCATAAGGCAATTTGTCCCTTTTGTTTTTGTTTCAACGCTTTTGCTTCTAACGGTATTTGCGATTTTTTTCGAATACGTCCGGTGGTCCCTTGTTGCGATCCTTTCTTTATATTTGGTGGTGAGCTTTTCCGCCGCGGTTCTTGAATTAAGAAAAGCCAAATTAGGAATGCTGCCTTTGGTCTGGCTCGGATTTGCCGTGCTGCATTTTTCCTACGGGTTGGGTTTTCTTACAGGTGTTTTTGCCTTTTGGAACAAAAGGGAAACGGCTGCTGCGATTGCTATGTGTTAAGTGTAAAGGTCTGGCAGCCGGCAAAAAATGATGAGCAACCTTTGGAAATACAGATACTAAACAAAGATTTCAACAATATGATTTCGCCGAGAGAAGCGCGCTTAATTATGATGGAAACACCTGCACTAACAGTGAAGTAAAAGCATTGGTTGATCCGCAGCGTTGAACAGGCTGGACAAAAGACGAAAGTAATTTTAATTTGTTTGGTGCTGTCCGTCCCCGTTTTTGGTCAAACGCGTCCCCTGCAAATTGATGATCTGCGGGTGCGGGTAAAGGCGTTAGAATCTCTGCACGGTATTGGGATGCCGACGCCGACTCCGACCCCGACCCCAACTCCGGTAAACGTGTCAGGTTTACTCAAACGGTACGCGGGGAATCCGCTAATTCCGATGGGCAGCGCGGAATCTATTGACTCAATAAAAACAGGGCCGAGGGTAGTTCTAAAGGAAAACGGAATCTACCGAATGTGGTACGAAGCGGTTCCGGGGGGGGGGGGGGAATCAATCGACGGTTGGTTACGCTGCATCCTCTGACGGTCTAACGTGGACAAAAGTGGGCAAGGTTTTATCCGCTTCCGAAGCACGGGAAGGCAATGAGATTTCGCCCAATTCGATACTGGTCGAGAATGGGGTTTATAAACTCTATTATCACTCGTATCTAAACGGCAAACGCCGCATCGGAATGGCAACCAGTTCTGATGGGATCACATGGACTAAAAACGTGAATAATCCGATTGTCGAAGTCGGCGCGGCGGGGGCTTATGACGATCAATATGTGGTTGAGCCAAGAGTATTCAAACTCGGAACGGGCAACTATCGGATGTATTATTCGGCGCGGAGATTGTCGCCTGATACCCATCTACTGACCTATGCGACATCGACGGATGGCAATGCGTGGACGAAATCAAATCAGATTCTAGATATCCCCCCAACGATGGGTACGGGTGGCGGGATAATCAAAGATGGAAACGAGTGGCATATTTGGTACGCGCCGGATTGGAACTTTACCCATTACGCCAAATCTGCGGACGGATTAGACTGGACTATCGGCGTAAACAATCCGGTTCTCAAATCCTCAACCGCTCCTTCAGGCGCACCGGACTCCAGTTATCTAGGGGATTCAGTTTCAGGTTATCTTGCGGGGAACGAATTCAGGGTTTTGTTTTATATGTCGGTTTTCGATTCAACGATGGTCCGACGATGAGAGTTATTTGTATGGCGACGATCAATAAATAATTATGCCTGAAATTAAACACGATATTTCAAACAGCGAATATAATTAGCTGACTGACGCACAGCAAGAGGCATTCTCAAAAAACGGCAAGCGGTGGACGGTGGATTTCCACACCTCGGACCGGCTAAAACTGGCGGACGTTTCTGATTACGTGGATGCTCCCGAAATCCATCGGCATATACTGGCTCAAGCGGGACTTATCCGCATCGCTTCGGCGTGAGAACAGACTATCCGGGATATGAGGAAATTGGAAAAAATGAAATATACTGAAAAATAGCCGAGCAGGTCGAAAACAGAGTTTTTGCTGAAGAGTTTTGCCCGAGTTTGAAGGTCGATAAATATGCGTACTTGCTTAGTCTTAAAGAAAAGAGGATTCAAAGGTTAAACCTCTGCTTGGTTTATTTACTTATCATATAAGACTTATCCTGACGCCAAACGCGCTTTACCGTTCAATTTTTCGCCTGCCGAAAGTGTTTACACCTCTTTACTATATCTCACGTCCTGTCCGTCTGCTTTTAAGGTATGCGAATATCAAATTTATAAAAAACTTCTTTTAAACAAGTAAAGTGCTTAAAAGTAGTAGCGACCCAAGTTAAACCCAACACACAGAACCGGGCCAAAAACAGAGTGACAAAAAGCTTGCGGCGTCTTGACCTTCGCCACCTTTTCCTGAACGTACCGCCTGAATAACCCAAACACGATCGGAAATCCAATGGAACACTTCTTTTTCACCCCAATTCTACTATTCGGGAAATCAATCGAATTTGAGATTGCCGGCTTCCGGGAATTTGTGGGAAGTGGTCAGTTTTTGACACAATTACTCCGACAAATGGTAAATGAAAGTTTTATTGCCTGAAATCCGTTCTTCCTGGTGTACGAGTCTTATACCTTCGGGTAATGATTGTTCTTTTGGAAACTTGAACTTAGGGGTTTTCTCCGATCGGCGTTGGCTGAAAAACAAGTAATTTACTTTCTTTCTTTTAGCGTACTCAAGAACGACTGAAAACTCTTCATCGGGCATAAAAATACTCTCGCCTCCGGCATAGTATGCAACAACCGGAGTTGGAGCCATAATCAGCGGGGATGAGGTCGTTTGCTCTCTTATCCATTGGCCTGCCCACTTATCTTCAAAACTAGATTCCAATCCAATGGGAGCAAGTTTTGAGCTAAATGCCGGAAGCATAAAGATAACAATAGAAATAATGACGAAAGTGACCTGCCACGCTAACGGTTTAATTTTGTATTTCCCGTCAAAAAAATTCGATGTCGATCTTGAAATCCAATCGCTGAATTCAATAATTCCGTTTGAGGCCCAACAAATCAAAATTGGTGCTATTGCAAGTAAATATCGAAATTCAGTTGCCGCGGCGGCATAACCCAGAAGAGTACAGAAAAAAAATGAAAACAGGTAAAATTCCTTTTCCGAACGCAATTTTGTCCATGGTTTGGAAAAGAACCCAACTATCACTAATAAGATGAGCGGATAAGGCAGCAGCATCGGAATATACTCTTTTAGCTCCCTTTTCAGGCTACTCAGCGTATACCCTACAAAATATTTTGACTCAAATCCACCAGAACCGGAGTCGGGTTCTGAATCGGTTGAAGAAATGTCCGCCTTTTGATGTTCGGTTTGATAAACATTACCAATTATCCGATCTTTCACCGTCGATTGTCCGTCATCGGTAAGTGCAAGATGACTTTTTTCATTCTCGGTCGGAGCCAACAAGTTATAGTAAATCTTCTGGCTCAAAGTCCACTCACCCGTTTTGCCGTAGACGGCCAGGACGTACGGCAACATGAAAAGGGATACCCCCAACAACAGAAGAAGATATCCTGCCATTAAACGGCGAAAAGTAAAATTCCGATTAATCAAATATGCAGCCAAGGCTATGATAAGGAACAATCCGATAAACGCCGCGGCCTCGGGTTTAGTCAGATAAGCGGCACCGAAAAGCATACCGATTAGAAAAAATATTCTCCCACTTCCGCTCTTTAATGCGTACCAGCCCGTCAATACGACGGAGGTAAAAATCAGAGTGTATAGCGATTCCGTCAGCACCCATCCGGATGATTCGATCAACGGAAGTTGAAAGATCAATAAAAACACTCCTAAAACGGCTGCTCTTTTACCGTAAAATTCACAGATTAGGAAATACAATGGTATTACCAATGCTGACCCCGCAAACGCAGAGACCATCCTTCCTGCAAATTCCATATCCTGAAAAACCAGCGAAAAAGCAGCCATGAAAATCGGATACAGTGGAGACCAATAACCACTAACACCTCCGCTTAAATCTCCTGAAACAAGCTTTTGCCCCAAATTAGCGTAATGGCCGCCATCAGGTGTTAGCACTGTTTCCGCGGGTATTAAGAGATATCGAATCAAGAAGGCGAAAAACGTGCAAAACATCAAAAACGTGATTTCATTCGGAATACCAAAGATATTTTTCCCGCTTTTTAACACTTTTTGTATGTTGTTATCTGACGATGCGGATTCCACTTATATCTTCTCCCTTTTGAAAACCTAAATACCGCGGCAGGGCATATCGAAACCAACATAGTACGAAAGTCGCACCACTATAAAAGAAATAAAGGAGTTGCCACGGAAAAGCCTTTACAGCAAAAAGCAGTCCCCGATTCGCAAGGAAAAAACTGAAGATTCTCCAGTTTAGAAACAAAATTGCAAGCAACAAGAGAGGAATCAGAACCACTATAGCCGGTATAAAGAAGACAAGTGGAAGAATTGCGATGCAGATACCGACAAGCACTGCGCTCAGGCGGTCCGAGGTCTTCAAATTGAGATCGTTGATCATCTCGCGCCTCGTCAAAAGCAATTTCGACCATGGAAGGGCGCGGCAGAAAATATCAGTCCGCAGCATCGAAACGGCGGCCCATTTTTTCAAGTGTTGGGCTTGAATAGTCTTGTCGAGCAAAATACTGTAACCATTTGAACGCAAACGACCTCCGAGTTCAATGTCTTCAATTGAAGGAATTTGAAACCGCTCACAATCGAACCCTTCCACCGCGGCAAAAACCTCGCTGCGGATCGCGCCAAGTCCGGCCCAAAAGGTCGCGGCTTCGCTACTTGAATTCTGATGAACGAAATGATGAAGAAGGTTTCGGTATTGTGAGAGAAAGTTCTTCTCACCGGGGTTGTCATCGTATGAACCGAAAAGCGCCGATATATCGGGCCGGCTTTGAAAAACAGTGACAACTTTTGAGATTGTGTCGGGCTTGACGACAACATCAGCGTCAACAAACAGCAGAACATCGCCTCGTGCCTTCTCACTCGCTAAATTACGAGCCGCAGCCGGCCCCGATTGTGGCCGTCCCGTTAAAAGCACCTGCGCTCCCATACTTCGGGCAATATCCGCACTATTATCAGTCGAACCATCATTGACCACAATCACTTCCAAAGCCGGATGCTCCGAAGCGAAGATCGCGACTAGACACTTTTCCAAAAATTCGGCGCCATTATAGACAGGAACAATTACGGAAACAGAAACTTTCTGGTTTATCACAATCCAACACTCCTAAAAGGATGATTTGCGAAGTAGGATATCCCAGCATAATAGTTAAGCAAAAATATTCCGGCGGCCGGGTATCTCAAGCTTTAGTTGAAACTGGGTTTCTGGGACTATGCCGAGTAGTTTTTGAACCAACAATCGCTCTTGTGAGTTGAATAGGCTGAAAAACGATACTTGACCACAGAAAGACTTCATTGGTGCAATAGCAGGCCTTTGCCTTGATTTGAGCACGCAGTTTTTTCGCCTCTTCCGAATCCCATATCTCAAAAAAGCTCTTTTCACGTAAGTTTCCAAGCGGAAAATGCTGTTCGCAAACACTGACATCTCCATTTGCGTAAACTACACCTGTCAAAATTCCAGCTTTGCAGGGAATGACTTGATTTTCAGCTTCAATCGTCTTCACCTTTGCCCATTGCAGCAATGGCTCGACACTTGCACCGAAACGGTTCTTTTCGCGGTCGGTCCAGACTTCCGCGACATGTCTGTAAAGATCCTTGTATTTCTCGAGCTGCGGTCCCCGCAGCGAGGGATTCTTGCGGTCACCGCGAATAATGGCGAGGTTATGGTGCTCCATCTTTGGACAATTGTCATAAAGGTACTCGGTCAATTCCCAGATCTCTTCCATGTTTTCGCTCATTGCAACCGTATTTGCGTGGATCAAAAGACGCGGATCTTCTTCCTGCAATTTGGCCAACATTTCGTAGGTTTCCATTGCTTTCTCAAAAGAGCGCGGGTTACCCCGAAATTTATTATGATACTCAGGCATTCCGTCGAGCGAAAGTTCACATACAAAGAGCTTTAATGTCTTACTTTTCAACACTTTGCGCAGAGACTTCTCTGTCCGATCCGTAAAATAACCGTTGGTCGGCACATATATGCTTTTTACATCGTTATTCTCGATAAAAAGATTACAGATCTCGGCAAAATCTTCGCGAATAAAGGGTTCCCCTCCTGAAAGATTGAGATTTTCGAAATTACCGAGTTCGAGCGATAATTTTTCAAATTCTTCAAATTTAAGGTCGTCTCTCTGGTTAAGATTCTGCCAATAAAAGCAGTGTTCGCACGTTAAATTACAGATCGAGTTAATAAAAACAATCATAAACGGCGGAGTTTGACCTTGGTGGTGGGACGCCGCTTGTATTGATAACTTGGTATGTCGGCCTATTCTTGAAACTATTGACATGATTACCTCGGTCAAAACTAAAACTGATTACTTAACCGCCAAAGTACGGATTACGTGTTGTATACACGTGATTTTACCGCGCGCGCTAACCTCCGGATCCCTAAATAACGATCGACAACTGTAGTCGAAAGAGATGCAAAGACTCTTGGATTCGAAATATAATAACTGTCTACACGTTCTAGACAGTAAGAATCGCTGCGAAAATCCACTTTTCCCAACAACGTCGAACATGCTGCATCGAAGTCTTTGGCAACCAAATTTCTTACACTTGCATTTAGTTTACCGTATGGATATGCAAAAGATTTAACTCGCTCGCCTAATTTATCTTCAATCATGAATTTAGAACGGCCAATTTCTGTTTCCGCTTCCGCAGGTGAAATTTTTGTCAGATCCGGATGCGTGTGGGAATGAGCGCCGAATTCGACGCCATGTTTGTGAAGATCCTCAATCTGATTCCACGAAAGCAACTTATTTCCCGTAACTTCCGGCGGATTGCCCATCCAATCATTCTTTTTGCCGCAATGCCCCGATACAAGGAAAACTGTCGCCTTCTTTTCGTATTTTTCCATCACCGGAAAAGCCGTCGACAAAAAGTTTTCAAAACCGTCATCAAATGTGATCACTACGCTATTCTTTTCAATAGAACCCTTTCCATTAATCGCATCTATCAGTTCGCTGACATAATAGCTCTTGACTCCCGACTCAGCGAGAATTCTCATCTGCGTTTCAAAAACGTCGGGATCAACCGAAATTACCGAACCGCTTTCGTCTACGGAATGATAAGTGATTACCGGAATCTTAAAGGAAATAGCATTCGACATCGCAATCGCTTCTCAAGTCCAATGTCAGCAGTCTCCGCGGGATATTTAAAGTCTCCACGAAGCTTCTATTTAATATAAATGAATAATAGTGATGCAAATATACACAGTTTGAGCCAAACATGCATCGAACAAAAAGCCAGTATGTGTTAACTTATTTACCAGTCCTTAAAAAGGCTTAAGAACCATACCCTCAGCAATATTAGTCGGGCTTTGGGCCGGCAGCCTTGCTACTCTGCAGCGAACGAATGATGTCCAAATATCTTGTCAAATGAGCCTCAACATTCCAATACTTCAGGAAAGCTTTATACCCCTTAGTTCCAAGATCGTTTCGTAAGGATAAATCCGAACCGATCTTATCCATCGCGTCTTCCAGTTCGACAGTGGTATTAAAAACAAAGCCGCCGCCACTTTCGGCCACTACTTCCGGCAGTGCTCCCAAGTCATTTACGATTACCGGTGTTTTATAAGAAAATGCCTCGATGATAATAATCCCAAAAGTCTCAAGACAAATCGATGGAACGATAACCGCACGCGCTGATTGATAAAGTCCGGCAAGCCGTTTTTGATCCACCCGCCCAAGAAATTTAATGCTCATATCGCCCGCCGCCATCGACTCTAGTTTTTCCCGGTATTCCCCGTCTCCGGCGACAAGCAGATCAAATTGTTCTTGTTTCTGAAAAACAGGAATTATATTCTGCAAACCCTTGATTTCTTCAAGGCGCCCGACGAAGAGAAAATAAGGGCGGTCATGCGGTTTTTCGGTTATGCCATCTACTGTTGTTGCCGTGGGTGTCGGCAAAAAATAGGGCATTTGCTTAATAGGGATCTTTAATCCCATTTCCAGGTGTTTATTCAGGGTAAATCTGCTTGGAGATAAGAAGCAGTCAACGTGTTTGAGCATTTTTTCGAGCAATCCGGTATACCGCCATAACTGTGGAGGTCTTTTCCCGACTAACTGACACCTGAAACAGGCTTTTTTCGTGCAAACTTCTCGGTTGAATTTCCAAAGAACGTGCATCGGACAAACCAACCAATGCTCATGAGTAGTGTAAAGCTTTACGGCTGAAGAGGAACCGTAGCCTAGTGCCGTGATTCCGATCAACGACATATTATTAAAGTGGATCACATCATAATCATTTGCCTGCAGTGCTTTCTTCAATTCACTCTTCAGGAAAGGCACACCTGTTTGCTGGGTAAGGAGCGGCGAAAGGAACCCCTTACCGCTGGTCAAACCGTGAACTCGAACATTCGGATGGTTTGGGAAATCACCGATTGGAGGGTTCCTGTTTAGCATCAAAAACGAGTCTTCGCAGTGAAAGATGTCTACCGTATGACCCCGCTCTGCCAGAACGTTACTCAAACGGTAAATATGCATCCCGTCACCACCGAAATTAAATGGCGGATAGAAGGTTGTAACCATGCAAAATTTGAGATGTTTTTTCATGATCACCGACTTAGCTTTTTAATTCTTCGAATATACCCAACATTTTCTGCGCGGCTGTTTCCCAGGAAAATTCTTTTGCCCGCTGCAAACTTCTTTCCTTCATGATGCTTCGTTCTGCGTAATTTTCCAAAATTTGCCCAACGACATTGGCCATGTCGACAGAATCGCGGGGATCGAAGAATTTGCCCGCATCTCCTATGACTTCCGGCAAAGAACTGCAGTTACTAGCGGCGACAGGCGTCCCGCACGACATCGCTTCAATGGCCGGAAGGCCGAATCCCTCTTCGAAAGAAGGGAAAACAAGTAAAGTCGCGGCATTGTAAAGTACTACAAGATCTTCATCTGTAACGTAACCCGCAAACGTAACTTTATCGTCCAGTTCCAGCTCGGTTATTTGTCTTTTTAAGGACGGATATGCAGAGAAAAACGGATCATCCTGGTAATCGCCGACGAGAATCAGTTTGACTTTCTCATGAGCGGGTTTTTTTGTTAGCCGGTTAAAAGCATCTATCAATGAACTCAAGTTTTTATGCGGGCTTATACCTCCGACGTACAACAAAAACATCTCATTCGTTTCCAGTTTCAACCGATTCATTACTTGCCTGACCGTCCGATCGTCGGACACTACCCTGAAAATAGGTCGAGCTCCTTCATTGATCACCCGCAACTTGGATTCAGACAGCTTAAAGTACTCCGCGATTTGTTGTTTAGAATACTCCGAAACCGTCAGTATCAAATCGGCCTGGCGTATTGCGGCTTGTTGCTTTAGTTTCCAAAATAACTTTGATTTCGAATTTGGAAAAATCAGATCGGGGTGCTTGTCGGCAATTATATCGTGCAGCGTTACAATAATTTTGGTTCGATTAAATACCGGAAAATAAGAATAAACGGCCGGAAAAAAGAAAATGTCGACTTTATGCCGGAAAACCTCCCTGCTCATAGCCCACAAATCTCCTAAAGAGCGTCTCCCGCTGGCTGATGCCGCCTGTAGTTGTGAAGCGCTGGTGCTGGCCGCGATCTTTTGTACCCGCTGCGGGATATCGCTGCTGTCAGGCGTCTTGTCATCAATAAAAAACAGATATTCGTTGGTTTTATCGATTTCCAGTATGGCTTCGAGCAGCTCACGCGTAAAACGACCGAATCCCCGTTTATTTCCCCAGCAAGTAGCGTCAATACCAATTCGCATAAATAGACCGATCCAACCTGTACGTCAAGACTTCACTTTATCAAGTATCGCCCTTTTGTAAGAAAACGTTTAATCGCGACAAAACTTCGACCGGACCAGCGATATTTGGCTGCATGTATTTTCCGCAATCGTAAAAATCCACTGCCAGTCGTGCGCATGTCCACGTTTTGCGTTCTCCACCGTGTCGACGACGATGGAAACATCGGTCTCGTTGTGAGCTTTTTCGATCTCCCGGGACCAAACAGCGTCAAAACGCGGGGATCCTTAATCAGTGCGGTGTTTGCCTTTGGCGGCGGCGATACTTGCGAGCGCAAATGCGGTACCGTAGATGCGTCGTACCGCGGAAGCGATCTCACTGATCGTGTTCTTCTGTCCCTTGATTGCCGCGATCGCGACCCGAGCTTTAATATCCGCACTGTAACTTTTCCGATGTTTCGGCATAAAATCTAACTCGCCTGCCGACAGCGATTTTACACCTTAAATACCTGTCCGAAAATTGTGTACCATTATAGTTTGTCTTTAGAATTGGGAAAATGCCTTTTTGATAATTTGTTAGGAAAAAATTAAGTTTGCTGTTTAGTTCATTTCAATGACAATTGACTTTAAAGTCGGGAAAAAACTCAGAAACAAAGATATATTGATGAAGCTCAAAGAGATCTTTTTTACAATTAATTTTTACAAACTTTTATTAATCAAAGTAAGACAAACATCCTAATAAAACGGTTGTTTTCGCCGATGCAGTAATATTTCCTGACGAATAAACTTTCAATCAAGCTAAAACTTTAGGTTAACTTAGTTATGACTGCCTGTCTTCCCCTTTGGGCTTTTTGTGGTTAATTACGTAAATCACGATGGTAGATGTGTATTTAGACACTTTAAAGAACATTGCAGTATTTAGTTAATTTAGTTAATAAGACAAATTAATTTTACAAAAAAAGACCATCAGGTCTTTTTTTTATTTCAAACATTATGAACTCATCACAATCTAAAAAAGAAAAAAACAAAGAAATCAATGTTGCTGATGAACTGATAATTCAATCTTTGGCTAGATTAGATTCGGTTGCGTTGGGAATCTCTATAGGCACGCTTCTGGGCTTGGTAATATTTTTAGCCACGAATTTTTTAATATTCAAAGGCGGAGAACAGATCGGTCCGAGACTTGCGCTTCTGAATCAATATTTTATCGGTTATGAGGTAACTGTTTTCGGAAGTTTTATTGGTTTGATTTACGGTTTTCTAACCGGTTTTATATTTGGCTGGTTAAGTGCAACTATTCGAAACATTATAGTTACGCTTTATATTCATTTTTTCAAATTTAAAGGAAAAATGTCCGCAGTAAATGATTTCATTGATAATCCTTAAATCCTATTTATATCCCTAATGAAAGAAAATAAAGATAAAAAAGTCGTTATTATTGGTGCCGGTCCTGCTGGTTTAACCGCCGCTTATCAACTCTGTAAGGAGAAGGTTAAATCTGTCGTTTTGGAAAAAGATGATGTTGTAGGCGGAATTTCGCGGACGGTCAATTATAAAGGTTATCTTTTTGACATTGGCGGACATCGTTTCTTTACTAAGGTGAAAGTCGTGGACGAGATGTGGCGTGAAGTTATGGGCGAAGAGAAGTTCCTAAGACGCTCGCGGATGTCCCGTATATATTACAACAAAAGGTTTTTTTATTATCCGCTCAAGGCGACCAACGCACTTTTGGGATTAGGAATAATGAACAGCTTTCTGATGCTCGGCAGTTATATGAAAGCACAGGCGTTTCCGGTTAAAGAGGAAAAAAGCTTTGAAGATTGGATATGTAATCGTTTCGGAAGACGGCTTTACAACACATTTTTCAAAACCTACACGGAAAAAGTATGGGGCATACCTTGTAATGAAATTTCTGCGGATTGGGCGGCTCAGCGAATTAAAGGATTGTCGCTGGTTTCAACCATCAAAAACGCATTACTTTCCAGTCGTCCAACTAAAAAGAGCGATATAATCAAAACCTTGATTGATGCTTTTGATTACCCGGAAAAAGGTCCCGGACAAATGTGGGAAATGGTTGCAGACAGCATTCAAAAGAATCACAGTGAGTTGAAAATGAATGCGAACGTCGAGAAGATTTTTTGGGAAGAAGGAAAGATCACGGCTTTGCAAACAGGCGATGGAACGAAATCCGAGGTGGTTGACGGAACTGATTTTATTAGCAGTATGCCGATGCAGGAATTGGTCAGAAAACTTGATCCGCCCGCTCCCGACCATGTGTTGAAAGCGGCGGATGATCTTGGTTACAGAGATTTTCTAACGGTTTCTTTAATTATTAATAAAGCTGACTTATTTAAAGATAATTGGATTTACATACATGATGCAGCAGTAAAAGTCGGGAGAATTCAAAATTTCAAAAACTGGAGTCCGCAGATGGTTCCCGATCCGAGCAAAACTTGTTTGGGTTTAGAGTATTTCTGTTTTGAGGGCGACGGTTTATGGACGACATCTGACGAAGACCTTATAAAACTTGCGACTAAAGAATTGGATCAATTAGGTTTAGTCAATTCTGAAGATGTAGAAGACGGAGCAGTTGTCAGAATGCCGAAGGCTTATCCGGTTTACGATTCTATCTATGTTGAATCTGTAAATACGATCCGAGAGTTTTTAACCGAATTGCCAAATATGCATCTGGTTGGTAGAAACGGGATGCACAAGTATAATAATCAAGACCACTCGATGCTGACGGCAATGTTAGCGGTCAAAAATATTTTGGGGGCCAATTATGACGTTTGGGAAGTAAATGTGGAAAATGAGTATCACGAAGAGGTAACGGAGAAGGAAGATAATGAACTGTCCAAACTCGCTTCGACTCAACCACTAATTCCAAAGCGAATACAATAGATAAATGATGACACAAGATAAACTGGAATCTTTCTATCAACAGCAAATAGAATTGAGCAAAAATGATCCGATTAATTCTGAAGAAAAAATTCTAAAACAGGCGGTGTTGCGTTTAAATGGTCAGGTTGTTGGTATCGTCCTCGGCATTATCAGTGCTTTGGTGATTTTTATCGCTACTAATTGGTTGGTGCTAAAAGGCGGAGATGTTGTCGGACCGCATTTGAGCCTTTTAGGACAATTTTTTATCGGATACTCGGTAACATTTTTTGGTAGTTTTATTGGTGCTGTTTACGGCTTCATCGTTGGTTATGTCGGCGGTTTGTTGATCGGATGGATTTATAATGCCATCGTTTTTTTAAGATCACCTAAATCTCGCAGGTAATTTGAAAGATTTTGAGGGTTGAAACTTTTTTCTGGAATCAAATTTCAAAACTGGCGAATAAACCTTAAAAGATCTTTATAAAAATCGGAGTTGATGCTACTTGTTGGGGTATAAACGTGGGTTTGGGTGCTTCACACGCGAACTTCTCGAAAGCGTTTTGAAAATTGATAAAACTTAATCTTTTGATTCTTTGTAATTACAACCTGAATGTTCAATCACTTGTGCCTTTTCTTGGCTTTTGACACTCTCCGAAAAAGCCAGATTAATCAATCACTTGTTCCTCAAATGATTCGCTTGCGATTCGCCTGGCGTTGGCCATCAGAGTGTACGTTAGGTTCTTCGCCGGTAGATTGCAAAATGTACTCCCATCGGCGAAGTAAAGATTGCCGATATCATAACTGCGGCAATCCTTCCCGACCTTAAAAAGCGTAGGCTCCTCGGTCATAGGTAGTGTTCCAGCATAGTGAACACTTGCTCCCATCGGACGGATCCGGGTCATCCCCGGAGGAACGACACAGCCTAACCGCCGCAAGACCCGCTTTACGCGGCGGCACGCTTTTTTGATTCTCATAGAGTCACGCACATCCGGTTCATACCTGACAACCAGCTTGCTCGTTTCATCCGCGCCCCGCGGCTCGATGGTAACATAGTTCGTTTTACGCGGCTTATCGCGCAAATTAATGTTTACCAGACCGAGCGCCGTCCGGATGACGCGAAAAATACTCAGCGCCCCGCGTAAATCCACTGGCGCGTTCTGCAGAATCGCGTGCAACTGGGCGCTTTTCAACGTCGTGATCTGGCAATGCACCATCTCGTCTGGGGCTTCGCCTTCCAGAGCCATCATCAACTGATGATACTGGTAGTTGTGGGTGTCGCATCGCTTTCCGATCATTGCCGGGGTTAAGAAAGGCATCAGGATTTGACGGTTATCCATCAAACCTTCGAGTTTTACCACTTCTTGTTTCCAGCGTCGCCAAGTATCAAGAAAAAGCCGCGAAGAACTGAGCGTACCCGCCGCCAATACAAAACGATCCGCCTCAATCCGTTCGCGGGTCCCGTTCCCTAAGCACCTAACCATCAGCGCCTCAGCCTCACCGTTGTCTTTTACCTCCAGCCACTCGCCCAGCCTGCCATCTAAGTAAGTGAAACGCTCAAATGTCTTTAGCTTTTCGAGCGTAATGGAAGGGGTGTAAAGCGCCTTTCGGGGACATCCCCACAAACACCTTCCGCTCTTATTACAAGCTTCGCGTCCATCTTGATCCCGGCTCAGCACCGCAACAAGCGAACGCCCCATCACCGCTCGATCCAGGCTCCAGATCCTTGCGCGCTTTTCCTCGTACCTTAATTTCAAATACTCGCCATGCTCGTCCATGGCAACGGGCTCCATCAGATGATCCTGAACGGGGAAAAATCTGGCCATGTCGTCATCGACGCCCGTGAGCCCAATTTCTTTGGCAACAGCAGAATAGTGCGGCTCGAGATCCTTGTAACCGATCGGGAATCCGGCCATATCGTCGTCATTCAGTGGGTAGGCGCCTCCGGTCCATGCTTCGGCCAATCCTCCTAACGCGTAACTCCGAAGAGCTTCAAAGCCCCGCGTGTCGATACTCTCGCCAGCTGGCACTTCAAAGATATACTGCTTATGTGGAGGAATTCCATAGTATTCACCTTCGGAATTAGGGAGCAGCGCCCCACTGAAGTCCTCACCGAGAAAATAATCCAACGGATCCTTCATCTCAGCTTTCATCGAATCAAAATCCAGCTCCGGCTCCACAGCTGGAGCACCCTTCTTTCCGACGTCGACCATAGTTACGGCCCAACCCCGTTCAAGCGCGTTAAGAGCAAAATGGACGCCGCTCGCACCCGATCCAACGACAACGACTCGCTTCACCGTCCACCCCCAATCAAGTGCCTCGGCCCGAACAGTGCCACTCCAAATATCAACAAGACCACGTAACGCATTCCCCAGCCAATAATCTGAAACATTCCTGTGATCGGCCGAACACTTTTCTCCAAGTTGAATCGATCGGCTCCGTCGGCCGAGTTTTCCAGCAATGCCATTGCCAATACGAGCTTTCTTCGCAAAATCCCGGTCGGGATAAACATCCGCGCATACGCATCTGCCACACTCAATCTCCAACCGCCTCGCCGTGCAAATCTCAACACATGGTTGTCGAAACTAGTAGGCTCATTTGAAAGGGGGCCGCCCTTTTCGTGGGCTCTTCGATATTCTTCGAAGAGATATTCGCTCACACTTTGGTTAATCAGATGTTGCGCAAATATTTCGCATTCTCTATCCAACTCCGTTACTTCACTACGGTTCAATTTATCGGCGGGCATCGAATCCGCAATCATCGAGTCCACGTCCCGCATGTCGTCCCGGATACGATTCAAAATGGAATTAACCTCGATACTGCTATCATGCCGGAATACAGATAGCTGTCCGGCAGTGACGGGCAATTTGCCTTCGGCTATACGTTCCAGGCCACGCAGAATCGGAAGTATGAGCCAAAGCGGTACATGGAGAGGCCTCACGATACCTTTTCCAGTAATGCGCCTTGCACGTCGGAACCATTCGTTCCAGTTCAGCACTTCGCGGCCGCCCAGCTCAATGGTCTCACCTATTGTCGTGCGATCAGCCACAAGTTCAACCAACCCGCGTGCCACATCATCGACGTGGATCGGTTGAATCATCGCGTTTCCATCTCCTAAAACAGGAACCAAAGGCAATCGTGCGAACTTCAAAAGCGATTCGCCTATCCTGCTGCCCGGCCCCAATACCAGCGTCGGTCGAACGATGGTCGCCTCCAATCCGCTCCCTTTCACAGCTTCCTCCGCATCGCGCTTGGCCAGCGCGTATGGATAGTCATGCAAATCCCCGTAACCGGCAGCTACGGTGCTTACAAAAATAAATCGCTTAACACCAACCTCATGGCACGATGCTATCAGCCCTTTCGTGCCTTCAAAATTGACTTGTCTATATTCTGCCGCGGTGTGGTTTCCGGTCGAAGCCCCCAAGTGGATCACCACATCCGAGTCGCGCAGTTTGTTTTGATAACTCCCAGGTCGAAGCAGATCTCCCCGAACCCACTGCACTTCAGCCCCATCCCAGGATTCATTTCGCACTTCTGCATGTCTTGATAAACACACCACGTCCCGGCACCTCGCGACCACCAGTTGCTCGACCAACGATCGACCAATAAACCCACTCGCCCCTGTCACAAAGATGCGCTTAGCTTCGATCACCTGAACCTACCTGTCATTTTTTTCCGAACCAGCCTGGAAAACGTCAGCCACCACATACAAAGGACGATCCTTCGACGCCATATATATACGCCCAACGTATTCTCCCATGATACCAATACAAATGAGCTGTACTCCACCAACAAACAAAACCGCCACCATTATCGTCGCCCAGCCTTCTACAGTAATGCCCGCTAACCATTGAATAAATACACTCGCCAAATACAAAAACGCGCCGAAGGATGCCAAATATCCTAGCCATACTGCGAGCCTCAACGGAATGGTTGTAAAACTTAGAACTCCATCAAGTGCGAAACTAATCATCCTTCTCCACGGATACTTCGTTTTACCGGCAAATCGTTTGTCACGATCATACTCAACGCCTGTCTGTTTAAATCCCACCCAACTCACGATTCCGCGCATGAACCTATCA
>JBBKXN010000021.1:0-3052 GCA_037969475.1 Pyrinomonadaceae bacterium
TTCTTTAACAATCCAAATACGGCGCAGTAATTCAATAAAACCGCGCCGGAGATATCGGCAGTTTTAACCAGATCGATCAGCAGCCTTGAATCGTCAAACTGTCCGTCGTAATAAGTTACGCCGCCGCTCAAACCCTCTTTTTTTACGGTCGGTAATCTTTCAGCAGTCTCGCTTTTCGATAAAACCTGCGATTTTCCAAAACTGTATTTCCCGGACAAAAGGTCATAGATCTTTAGTCCGACACCGTAATAAAGCTTTTCCCAGAAACTGTAACAGGGAACGATGAATTCAAGTTTTTCGACCAAATGAGGCGCTGTTGTCAAAAGAATTCCGCGCTCCTTTAACGCCTCCCTGACGAGAGAGATTTTGCCCTGTCCAAGATATCTGACACCGCCGTGAATCAATTTCGTTGAGCGGCTCGAAGTTCCTTTACCAAAATCGCTTTGCTCAAGAATCAGTACATCAAAACCGCGGGACGCCGCGTCAACGGCGCACCCAACACCGGTTGCCCCGCCTCCGATAATAACCATGTCCCAGGGCTTTTCACGCGCTCTTACGCGATTGATCATTTCTAAACGATTCATCTTGGTCAGAAAAACAAAGAACGCGGATTCTCGCGGATTTCCAAGAACAACGCTGATCAATCTAAACATAAAATCCGCGAAGATTCGTTTTTCCGCGTGTATCCGCGTTCGATCAATTTTCAAAAACTATCTTTCGCCGCGAGACATTTCTGCTGCGGTTTCCAACTCAACAACCAACTTCCGCGATGTCGGCTGATCAAAAGTTTCGATCCAACGTAAAGATTCGTCCAAAATTCTGTGTTGGTATTGGTTCCAATTCGGCTTTCCGGCGACGGAGCCAAAATCGCCGGCGTAATACGCCACACGCGGAGCACGCACTTTATCCGTTATTTTTCGGTCGACCGACAGCATGATCGTCGGAATTCCAGTTAGTTCAATGGCCCGTGCGACGATCCCCAGAGTCTGGTGACAAAGTCGCGAAGCGGGAATCAAAAGCGCTGCATTTACCTCATAACGATTTAGCCTGTCAGCGATTTTTGGAGCTGTTTCTTCCGCAACCAATGCGGCATTTGGAATATGCCCCATCAAACTCCACCAAACCGGGTTAAGTTGTCCAATTACGGCGTTTTCCTGATATTCAAGCAGGCGATCGACCGGAATCTGCGAATTTCTGTCTTCTCTAACAGCAGTCGGATCATAACCTTTTGCTGCGAAAAGAAAATCTTCCGCCCCGACCTCAACCGGAATTTCGCGAAAGTCCGGATCACCGTCCAGCGAAGATATATCGAATGGCTCCGTTCCCTCAATATACGCTCCGGCAGAAGAAATTAGTGCGAGGTTCAACATCGGCAGCCCACGCCTAATTGGTGTAAATGGGGCATCTTCGTTCACGACAAAAGGATAATTCGTCAATGATTCATTGGGTTTCCAGTTTCTAAAGAGTCCCTTAAAGTCGTTTAGCTTTTCAATCAGTTCCATAAATTAATTAACAAATTCGTTTTGAAAATCAACGCTCTTTGAAGCGCCTTTGGCGGCACTTCCGGCACGTTTACCGGACACAATAAAATATACAACGAGCGCCGCGATCATCGCTGTCATCAACACCCAAACTGAATACTGATGGAGGTTATCAAACTGAATTCGAAGCGCGTCGTCGAGCGCAACTTCTTCCATCGGCTTACCAGCTTGCGCCCGCAAAACCGAAAGCCATGGCGACATAACGAATTGCCCGACGCCGCAAGCTGCCACTATTATCAAAAGCAAAAACCTTTCAGTCCAGAGCCAGAAAGGCGCCAGGTCAAGACGCCTGATCAACGTCGATATCAGCAGAATCACGCCGATCGCAACCCCGCTCAAATAAATAATAGCCAATGTTCTCGAAACAAGGTCGCCGGCAAGTTCACGGGACGGCAATACGCCAAAAGCGCTCGGCGCTACAGCAAAACTAAAAAAACATGCCGCGCCAAGCCAAAGACCGATCAAAAGCGCTCTTGTATTTGCTATGAATCTCATAATTTCAGCACCCTAGAAGTAAGTTTTATTATGTAGTTTTTCGAAAAAAAGGGCAAAAGCCCAAGCGTACTATCGCTGAAAACACCAAAGAGAACTTAAATGCAAGGGTTTAATTGAGTAAAGGCTCGAGAAATCGCTTGATTTAATCGATCTGCATAGTGCATACTTTTTATGACAACGCTGTTTATCAATGTTGTTAAAGCTCCATATTTCTATTCTTGTTCGTACTTCGCGATCCGTTTTCGAAAATATTCAACCCCGAATGAATCAAATCAAATACAATGGCATTTTTGTATCGCTGGCTTTGTCTTTTGGCGTTGCGATAATCGTGTCGTTGGTATGGAGTTATGGAAATTTTGTCTTTTCAGAACTTGAAAACCTCGTACTGCCTGAGACTGCGGTTTTTACGTGGTTAAAGGTCATGATCCTTATTTTAATCAGTTTGGTGATCGGCTATTGGACTGAAAAAACCCGTACAAAAAAAGTTGTGCCGTTCGCGCTCTTTTGCATTGTTCTATGGTTTTGCGTAAGTTTTTTGGCCCGGAAATACGCGGAAGTTGGCTTGATGTTCACTCCGATCGCCATAACTACTTGCCTCACGATCCTGCTTGTACATTTTAAGAAAATTTGGATCGTCGATACCGTGCTTACAGAAAAGTTGGTGTATTTGGCTTCGACCGGACATCTTTTGGAAGGAAAATCAGCAGACCTTCGAATTGAAAGTGGTTTAAGGCTTTTGGAAACGATATTGCCCCTTTCCGAAGCGATCGTCTTTCGCCGCGAGGCAAACGGCGATTTAAATCCGATCGGCCGCGCGCGCAATGGTGGACAAAATAATTGTGCTGCCGCCCGGCAATCCTCCTGGCGCGACAACGTTGAGCTATGTGAAGAGGCGCTGACGAACCGTAAAACGGTGGTAAAAACTTTCGATTCCGAGAAAAAGGCTGCGCGCGTAGCGCTCCCTTTGATCTATGAAAATGCGGTGATCGGTGTATTATTTATCAGAATTGTACATA
>JBBKXN010000022.1:0-2614 GCA_037969475.1 Pyrinomonadaceae bacterium
GACCTTTCCTTTCCCGGCCAGCGCCCAGTGATAATCAGGAAATATTTTCAACGCCGTATTAAAAAACACATCCGCTTGAGCGAAATCCCCGATATCAAAATACTCTTTTCCAAGCTGGCTATATGCCCAGGCTATCAATTCCGGGTCGTTTGGATCCGTGATACGAATAACCATTTTTCGGGCTTCAATCGCACTTTCGATATCGCCGTGAAGCGATCGCAGATGCGCAACCCGGGTATAGGAAGCAGCGTCCGGTCTCATATCGACAAAAATTTGCGCGGCTTCAACTGCTTCGTCGTACTTTCCTAGCTCGGTAAGCGCATCCGTCTTGATCGCATAAACGATGGTATTTTTCGGATTTGTCTTTTCCATCTCTTCGGCAAGTTTCAAAGCTTCGGCAAACTTGTGCTCCGAGAGATATATCTGCCCCTTCAGCACTTGCGCCTCAAAACTTTCAGGCTCGAGCTCGAGCGCTTTCGCAATCGAACTTTCCGCTATGCGGTTGATTGAATAATCACCCGTTTCTCTTACCTTTTTGAGATACGCCGCGGCAAGCGTCAAATAAGTCTTGCTCAGGTCCGGATTTTTATTTACTGCATCCTGGGCGTCTTGGATACTTTTATCAGCCGGACTCGCAATAGACTTCTTCTCAGTTGCATCTACCGTCGTTGCAATTACGCCGCTGTTTTTAGTACACGACGTATCCGCAAAGGCGACGACAACAAATAAAACCAACAATAATAAATTTTCTCTTCTCATGCGATTTTTCTTTTCTCTAATTAAGACAAAAAAAGCGGGCGAGGAAATTTCCCCGCCCACATTGCTTACGTGTTTTATGGATTTCCCTGAACGTTGCTCGATCGCGGAGTGTTTCCGGGATTCGGCGTTCGGAGATAAGGGAAGTTAACCATAAGCGGTCCTTCCGGATTCATGCTTACGCCATCACCCAACGCATTGTTCGGAAATACGTTTGTCTCAGGAGTAAACGGCGTTCCACCTGCTACTGCTCGAAGCGCAATATCAGTTACATCGTCAAAAGGTCGTCTTCCATTCGGAAAACCAGCCACATCGCCGCCTAAAAGACCTAAGCGATTTGGATTTGCCGATGGTGCAATAGCTACGTTAAGACGTAGATACTCGTGCGGTACCCCATCAGATAAGAACGTTGTGTAATTCGGAGCTCCAGGTACAGAACCTGCTTGAATCCCTGTCGCAAAAATTGCCACGAGATCGTTTCTCGGTGCGGCAGGAACGGTAAGGAATGGATAGACCGCTTTTAGCAATTGAGCTAGCTGCGGATCAAGAATGAATGGTGCGGCAATTGAATCGTCGTCAGGTGTTTTCGCATTAAAAGCGTCTTTCAATTTCAAAGGAATCACTACTTCATTTACTAAAGGATTTCCTAATCTTGAAACCTGAACCATATTGCCGCCATCTTTCTGGCTTCCTTCTTTCAAAACACGTGTCGAACTTCGACTCGCGGTTGCCCAAACGCCGATAACTGCATCCGGTGCTATCGAGCTCGCCGGAACATTACCTGAACGTGTCAATTCCTGGATCGGAACTTCGATCGCAATTGAGCTCACATTAAAACCTTGCGTCGAATCAACTCCGCCGGTATCAAAATTTTGATCTGTATTTCCAGTTACTGCTCGAAGCGCTAAGCGATCGAATACACCACCAACGTCGATGTAGAAATACTCATCACGTTGACCTGCAAATACCTTGCCGCCACTCGGCAGCGGATAAACAGCTTGCGATCCCAAATTAGCTTCGTAATTCGGTGTTGTGTTTGGTCCTATGTTGCTCGGAGGAGTTCTTAGATTGGATGCGATTGTCGTTCCGCCTTTTCCGTTTGCCGAGTTGACAACCCGTGTAACCGAATAAGTTTGCGGCATATTATAATCCACATCCGTCAAGTTGTTGATCACACCATCTTCATTTACGCTTGCCATTCCCAAAACGGTATTTCCATTTACGGTTTGTGTTTGGAATCTGAACTGGTAAGTTATATTCGGAACACCGTCGCCCGTGTTATCAATTTTGATTTCGTAAAGAACCGTGTCGTCCCAACGATAAAACTGCGGTCCGCCCGATGGTTCTTGAAACGGAATGTAATTTGCCATTAAGGTTACAAAGCCCTCGCGTCCCGGCTGGGTACTGCGAAAAGCGTATGTGTCTGTATTATCAGCATATCTGTCCATGCTGATAAGTGGGGCTTCGGAATGGCTCGATGCCAAAACCGGAACCCCCGCAAGGCTCACGGTAAGTGAAAAGGTTAGAAAACCCTTTACCGATTGACCCAGCCTTCTGAATATTGATGAAAATTTCATTTGTTCTCCTCTTTGTTTAGGACCTCTGTACTAATGTTGATCCTTAAAAAAAATACCTAAGCAAATTTCGCAGAAATGCCAAACATACTTACGTTGGATTTTGCGCCTAGTAACTAAGCGATAGAGATCATCCTAATTAGAATTTTTCGTTTTTCCTTTCAGGAATTTCCGGACGAGAAATCGCGGAGGTCAAATTCTTGTTGGATCAATTAGTTTTCCAACTCCGTATGGATTATCTTCTATATACAAGCTTTCGCATTTGGAATGCTTTTGGATTCAAA
>JBBKXN010000023.1:0-76721 GCA_037969475.1 Pyrinomonadaceae bacterium
GTTTCTCGTGCCATTTTTGCCTCGATCGTCAATCAAGAGCTGAACAAAGGTCCAGTCGAGAATATCGAACCCATCAACCTTGGACACGAGATTATAGATACCTTGTGTCGAAGTGGTTCCGGGCGCACCAAAAAGTCCAACCGTGCTAAACAAGTTTTCAAAATATGGAATAGGTGCAACATTTGCATTTGGTGTATTTGCAAGTCTGGCTTTCGCTAACAATCCTGCAGCGGTGTACCAGTCCATTCCCGAGGCTGGGTCAACCAAGTTATTAAGTGCCATTATGTCGCGTGTGGCGAAAAGATTTCTCGCGCGACGACCAATATAACTGGCTTCCACATACATTCCCTTTGGAAGACTTCTACCATATGAGAAGTTCCAAACGTAATGGATCGGCGACTTGATCGTTGCATCCAACGAGCTTTCAATCCGCTGCCTTTCATCCGCCGGAGTACTGAACCGTTGTGTCGGCGCAGGAATTCCCGGCAGCGCACGTATATCCTGATTGAAACTTGTAAACCTCGGAGCACATACAGGCAAGCCATTCGCCCGAATGGTCGTACATCCATTCCCGCCATCGGAAACGTCGTAAGTGTTTGCCGAGATCGTATTTGCGCTCGTGAATCCGATCGTTGAAAGTCCATCGAAGGACACTGCAAGCTGCTGACCAAAATAATCGTTCGTTACAGAAAATCCACCCCGGAAGGTTGATTCGCCCCTGCTTCCAAATAATCCGCCAAGAAATCCGCCATCGAATTCCGGCGACCATGCAACTGCGATTCTTGGCTGCCAATTATTCTTATCCATCTCGTAGAATCCCGGAGCATTGTTAGCCTTGCCGCCGAGCTGGAAATTGATCGGATCATTGAGAGCTATACCTTGCGCCGCACTCGCTACCCGCCGATCGAAATAATCACCGAGCGGTGTGTCAGGCACAACTTGAAATCCGTTCTTTTCATATACAGGAACACTCAATCCATACCTTATACCGGCAGTAATCGTAAGATTGCGCCATGGTTTCCATTGATCCTGCAAATACATATCGTATTCCTGAGTAACAAAATTTCTGGATGAGGGAGTACCCGCAGGAAGCGGCTTTCCATCAATATCGAAAGTAAAATTACCCGAATACTGCGAATATCTTCCCAAAAGAGCAGTGGCGGCAGCCTGAACTGACGCGACACTTCCGCCATTAATATTGTACCCGGCATTTGTAAACGCATTTGTTACGACTGCACCGGAAAAATTATAGAACGATGGGTTAGTTACCGCGTCATCAAAGGCGCTGCCTAGATTGTTACGCTTGTTTTCGATAAGGCGAATGTTTCCGCCAAACTGAAATGTGTGGTTACCCTTAATCAACGTAAAATCGTCAGTAAAGTTTTGGGTATCCGTCACACGGCTCAAGGTTCTTACAAACAGTCGCGGAGCAAAAACAAACCGAAAACTGACAGCGGAATCGGCCGAATCTCCCTGATTACTGAATGATTGGTGTGTCCATCCGTAGCGGAAGTTGTTGATCATATTGCTATTGAGTGTCCATGTATGACCAACTGCAATTCCCCATGGATGATCCCATAAATTTGTGGCAGGTGTATCCGGGAATGCAGAAGTGCCCGAAGCTATGTCCCATTGCCAAATTCCCCGCGCAAACATCTGCTGATTTTCGCTTATATTCCAATTGAATTTTGCAGTATGTGTATTCTCTTGAATAGTTCGCGGCGCGTTAAACGAGAAACCACCCGTGTTAATACCATCTCCGATCGTTGTGTTGTTCGAAGGATATCGGCTCGCTGCATCTTTTAACGCAGCAAGAGCAATCGGATTGATTTTCGCATCAGGATAAATTTTTGTGTTTAACTCAGTTAACCCGACAACGCATTGCCCATTAACGCAGCTTGGGCCGGTACCCGCAAATCGGATCTCACCATTGCCCAAATGCGCAAGCGGAACAGTTCGGTTGACGGATTGACCAAGAGTCTGTCTTTGACCTTCGAAATCGTAAAAGAAAAATAATTTGTCTTTTATTATCGGCCCACCGAGGCTTCCGCCGAAAACCTTTCTAGCCAAACTCGGTCTTGGTGTATTCGACAAATTATTAAAGAAACTATTTGCGGAGAATTCTGTCGGGCGGTATGTATAAAATCCTTTCCCGTGGAATTCATTGGTTCCGCTTCTTGTAACAAGCGAAATTTGGGCGCCTGACGATCGTCCCTGACTAGCGTTTGCATTCGTCGTCGTAATTCGAAATTCTTCCACCGCTCCGGTGGTAGCTCTCAATACCGACCCTTGTGACGTATCAAACGAACCACTACGCCCACCGGTCTGCTGATCATTTATATCAACACCATCGAGCGTGATGTTAGCCTGGTCGCTCCTACCGCCGGCAACGTAGCCCTCACGGGTAACACCGGGTTGAAGACTCAAGAGATTGTTTACCCGTCCCAAACTGCTTGGTAAGCCTTGAATTTGTCTGGGGACAAAATTGTTACCAAGACTCGCATCTGTCGTATTTACAACGGATTCAATCGTGTTCGAAGTGACGTCAACAACGGCTGAAACATCTCCCGGTTCGAGCGTGATATTGATCGATGCTCGCGAATCAACGCCTGCTTGCACGTTGTTGTTAACAGCTTTTTTGAAATTTCCCGCTTCGACTGTGAGCTGATACGTCGCCGGCCTTATTCCCGGAAAACTATAATTCCCCGTCGAATTCGTTACAGTCGTTCTCGAGCTGTTAGTGGAAAGCTGAACAATTGTAACGGTTGCTCCCGGCACGGCTGCACCGGTCTGATCCATAACGGATCCGCTGATGGTTGAAGTCCCCGACTGTGCAAAAGCACTTCCAACGAAGACGGCGGTAAGCACCAACGTCGCGAGAGTTAGAAATACTTTTGATCTATAAAAAACAAAATTCATAGCTCCTCCTTAATTTGTGTTTGTTAAATATTTTGAAAGTTTTTTTCAATTCTTATAGATAATGAAGGCACATTTCGTTCCGCTATATTTACCGACAGCATAAATCCTTGTAACTCATTGTTAATAACGAGATTAGGTACGGGCGGAGGATCGCAATGCGAACGAGAAATGTTATGAAGTGTCCGAAATTCACAATAATCTACGAATCTTCGTATATTCTGGGAGGCTTAAGACCTACTAAGTTCTTGCACGAATTACTTTTGCGGCGGTTGAACCCATTCCCACGGCACTGCTTACAGTCGGGGAAAGCGGGTTTGCCACATCACCGATCGCAAAGACGTTTGGAACGCTTGTCTCGCCGATAGAATTCACGCAAATATAATGATTGGGATCTAAAACTATGTCGGAGGTAAGAACGAGTTGACTGTTTGGAACTACACCAATTCTCGTTAAAACCGCATCAGCCGTAATAGAGAAAAGTTCCCCGTTTTTCGAGTCTCGAACAGCGATAGATTCGACCCACATTCCGCCCGAAATCTTTTCGACGACAGAGTTTGTTAAAATCTCGACTTTTGGATGGGCGGTCGCAAAGTCAACGAATTCCTCCCGCGCCCGAAATTCCGTTCCGCGATGCACCAGGTAGATCTTTGCAGCTTTTTCAGCCAGGATCTTGACATTTTCAAATGCTGCATCGCCTCCACCTACAATAACGACGGTCTTATTCTTAACATTTTCGATATCCCTTGTACCTGAAATCAAGATTCCTCTACCCTGAAATTTTTCTTCACCGGGAATATCTAATTTTCGTCTTTTGACGCCTGTCGCTATAACTAACGAACTAAATTTGATCGCTTCGCTACTCGACAAAACGACGCTTGAATCACCGAAATCTATTCTTTCAACCGCGGACTCCAAACGATAATTTATGCTTTTTGATTTAGCATGCATTCGAAACTTCTCAGCGAGCTCTTCTCCGTCAGAGGCTTCCAGGCCAAGGTAATTTTCGATCGGGTTAAATGTCCAATTTAGTTGTCCGCCGAGCAAACTCCCCGCCTCCAGAAGCAGCGCGCCCAACCCAAGATCTGCGCACCAGAGCGCGCATGAAATTCCGGCCGGTCCGCCGCCAATAATTATCACGTCGAAATTGTTTTTTGACACAATATGCTAATCTGCCGCTTTCTGGTCGGCGATCTCGCTAAGCTGCTTAAATGTGAAACCGCGCTTTAGAATCAACAACATTCCCACCCCAGCCCAAAATAGAATTCGCCCCTTCCGAATAATCGCAAGCGTGACACCTATTCCTGCTCCGATTCCCAATGTTTCCACAATAAATTCCGCACTCGCTTCGTCGACACCGACGAGAAACGGGACAAGCTTAAACACCACCGTTACCAAACGGCTCATCGATTCCAGGAAAAACGCAGTCGAAAACGCAGGAAATAAATCGCTAATGCGCGACAAAATAAACCAAACTTCAAAGATTCCCAAAATATGAAAGGCGATCTGAAGCAAGCAAAGAGGAAAAAATCTCCTCGGGTGCTGACGATAAAATCCATAAATGAGATTTTCAAACAGGCGTACCTGAACCCTTCCTCCCTCTAAAAGCTTCGTCAAGATCCCTCTATTGTAAAGCCATTGGCAAATTCCGCTGGCAAAATGCCATTGCTTGATTACAATCAATACACCCAGCGAAATACTCACCAATACAAACCCGATCACAACGTTAATGAGAAAAACCGTGGTTTCCGGCAGCGCAAACCTCCGGAGAAATGTAAACGCACCAAGAACAATAAATAAACCAGTAATTAGCGAATAAAAAAGATTCTCGGTCGCGATCGATGAAAACCCGACTACCAGCGGGACTCGCTTCCTTACCGCGATCGCTTTCGCCGTACCGCTCATAAGGATGCCGAGCGGAAATATGCTGCTCAAAGCTTCACCGAGAATTACCGCCGTTAGTGCATCGCTAAACCCCAACGTATATGGTTCATATACCGAAAGCGTCCAAGCCCACGCTCTCGTTGCAAGTTTCAAAAGAAATAGACCAAGAATTATCGCAAACCCGCCAAAACCGATTTTAGTAATTCCGAGGAGAATCTCATTCACCCCGACCACATAGACAAAATATCCAAACAACACGGTTCCGAATACACTAAATCCTATTAAGAGCAGCTTTAGCCGCTTAAAGTTCCTTTTGTCGACCGCCTTAATTTCAAGTTTTTGTTTGGAGTAAGTATTCTCGGAGTTCAAGTGTTTTGCCTTTTGTCGTTTACGTTTATAAAATACTATTCTAACTTATTAGCAATAAATTATTTAAGCAAGGAACTTTATATGAGCGCAACGGCTTTGGACCAAGAAGATTTGAGACCTGCATTAACGCAGTTATCGGAAGAAGAAGAATTATTTCGCAGTACTTTCCGCGAATTTGCTGAAGGCGAAGTCCGCCCGCGGGTTGAGGAAATGGAAAAGAATGAAAAGCTCGATCCCGAACTCATCAAACAATGTTTTGAGATCGGCTTGATGGCAATTGAAACCCCCGAAGAATACGGCGGTGCAGGTTCTTCGTTTTTTAATGCGATTTTGGCGATCGAAGAATTAGCGAGAGTTGACGCATCGACAGCAGTTTTTGTTGACGTGCAAAACACACTTTCAACAAATGCGATAATTCGTTGGGGAAATGAAGATCAAAAGAAAAAATACCTGCCGCAAATGGCTGAATCAAAAGTCGCTGCATATGCTTTAAGTGAAGCCGGAAGCGGTTCGGATGCTTTCGCACTAAAAACGAGAGCGGTCGATAAAGGCGATCACTACGAAATAACAGGACAAAAACTCTGGATCACAAACGGCAACGAAGCCGAAATTTTTGTTCTTTTTGCAACACTTGAACCCGAACTGGGCTACAAAGGAATCACTGCGTTCATAGTCGAAAAAGGTTTTGAAGGTTTTAGCGTCGGCAAAAAGGAAGACAAACTCGGCATTCGCGCGAGTTCGACAACCGAATTGATTCTCGACAACTGCAAAGTGCCAAAAGAAAATGTCCTTGGCAAAGTAGGTAAAGGCTACAAAGTTTCCATCGAAACTCTTAACGAAGGCAGAATCGGTATCGCCGCGCAAATGATCGGCATCGCTCAAGGCGCATATGAAGCTGCACTCGCTTACACAAACGAACGCGAACAATTCGGCAGAAGTCTCGATAAATTCCAAGCCGTCCAATTCCAATTGGCAGAAATGGCGGTCGAGATCGAAGCGGCAAGACTTCTAACATACAACGCCGCCCGTCTCAAAGATGCGGGAAAATCATTTTTAAAAGAAGCAGCAATCGCCAAACTCTACACGTCCCGGGTCGCTGAAAAAGTATCATCGCAAGCCATCGAGCTCTTCGGCGGATACGGTTACGTCAAAGATTATCCGGTTGAAAAATTCTGGCGTGATTCGAAGATCGGTGCAATATACGAAGGCACGTCCAACATGCAATTGCAGACGATCGCTAAATTGATCATAAGTGGAACAAAGTAAGACAGGCTGTTAGCCTGTTTTACTTGACGCCGTTGAAGTGTGCTCTTGATCTCGGGGGAACAACAGGCTAACAGCCTGTTTTACGGTTCTCGATCATATTTTTTTTATGTCCGAAGTAAAAATCCGACGAGCCATAATCGAAGATGCCGAGTTTCTGGCAGCATTCAGCTATCAAACGTTTCATGATGCATTTCACGATCATCCGAAAAATGCTCCTGACGATTTAAAGGCTTATATGGATTCCGCCTTTTGCGTCGAAACCGTTTCGACCGAGTTATCGGAAAAAGATTCTATCTTCTTAATTGCGGAGGTCGAAAATGAAACGGTCGGCTATGCAAAAGTAATATTTGGAAGCATTGAAGATGGTATCAGTGCCGAGAAACCGATAGAGCTAAACCGCCTTTATGCCAAATCGGATTTCATCGGCAAAGGGATCGGGCAGATTTTGATGGATGAGTGTTTTGATATTGCCGCGCAAAATGAATGCGATGTGATGTGGCTAGGAGTTTGGGAATATAATCCTCGCGCCAAACGGTTTTACGAAAAGCAAGGATTCTCCGAAGTTGGCGCGCATGTCTTCCAATTGGGCTCTGATCCTCAGATCGATATTTTGATGCAAAAAAGATTGCAATCCTGCTAAGGATAAATTATTGTTGCATCTATGCGACAAGTCAAAAACCCTCCAAATCCATACGATAAATTCTCCTCTGAATACATCGGTGAACCGCCCGAAGCAAAGCTCGAGATATTTGAAGAAACAGTTACAAAGACAATGATCTCAAAGAGTTATGCAGCGAATGAGGTCGGTTATCGTTTGATCGTAAATTGCTACCGGGGATGCATTCATGGATGCACATATTGTTTTGCGCGAAGATATCACGAGTTTCTTGGTTATGGCGCGGGGACCGATTTTGAAACAAAAATTGTCGCAAAAATAAATGCGCCGGAGGTTCTTCGACGTGATCTGAAAAAAACACGTCTTAAGATCCCACTTCTTGAGTTTTCGTTTTCGACCGACCCATATTTGCCCCTTGAAGCAAATTACAAACTCACGCAACAGTGTTTGGAAGTTTGTCGCGATTTTGGCATCAAAGCCGGCGTGATCACCAAATCCCCATTGGTTACGCGGGATATTGATCTTCTAAAGAGCATAAATGCGACGGTGCTTTTTTCGATTCCTTTCCTGACCAACGAGAGTTCGCGACCGTTTGAGCCGTATACGCCAATTCCCGAGGCAAGATTCAGGGCAATGAAAAGACTTGCAGACGAAGGGATAACTGTAGGAATAGGAATCGCACCACTGATACTGGGTTATAACGATTCAGAGATTCCGAAACTCCTCGAAAAAGCCAAGGAACATGGCGCAACGAAGGCATTTATGTCTTTAGTGCATTTTGATAATGATTCGATCGAGAATTATTTCGTGCAGCGACTCGAAGAAAAGATACCGACCAAAAAAGACAAGATTCTCAATCACATAAGGCGCGAGCGATCGGGCAATCTACAGCACCAAAGTTACGCCGAAAGAAATGCCGGTACTACGGAGCGTTGGCAAATGGCAAAGAAGATGTATGAACTGCACTTTAGGAAACTCGGCTTCAAGCGTTTTGAACCTTTTATAAAAGCGGAAAAGAAATCTCTACCAACCCAAACTCGTCTTTTCTAAGTCTGCAAATTTTGTGTTTACCTCCTGATTAAAATACACTTTGTCGGCAATGGGAGAGATCAATATACGTTTTGCTAATCTCGAGGACGTCCAAATGATTGCGAGTCTCGCACGCGAAACCTTTTGGGACGCTTATAAAACAGAATCACAGTTAGAGCAAAAACATATTCGATCCTATATGGACACAGCATTTTCGGATGATGCGATTAGACGAAATTTGGCGGATGAAAAAAAAATTTATTTAGTCGCCGAAGACGAAGCCAGCGAGCTAGGGTATGCAAAATTGGCTAATGGAAGTACGCGAAAGGAGATACACAAAAAACACGCGGTCGAACTCTGCCGGATATATTTGAAAAAGAAAAGTTGGGGGAAATCCATCGGAAGCATACTGTTGAGAAAATGTGTCGAAGAGGCTGAAAAAAGGGATGCCGAAGTTATGTGGCTAAGTGTTTGGGAACACAATCAAAGAGCGATACAATTTTACGAGCGACACGGATTTGAAATCGTGGGTAGTCATATTTTCGATCTCGCCTCATCGTTACAGACGGATTTTATAATGACCAGAAATTTGAGCTAAAAATATGGAAACAAGAATAGAAGTTTTTAAACAGATGTTGGAAAACGATCCGGAAAATCCGATGGTTCTCTTTGGACTCGCTAATGAATACATCAAAAACGAGAGTGTCGATGAGGCGGTGGAAACTCTGGAGAAATATTTGAAATTTGAAACCGATGAAGGAGCGGCATACGGAATGCTCGCTCGTATGTACGAAAAACAAGGTGATGCGAAAAAAGCCAAAGCCGCTTTCGAAAAAGGAATCGATGTATCGCTATTGCATGGACACCCTTCGATGGCAGAGGATTATCGCGCTACCCTCGAATTGGATTATTCCGACTAGCTTCTGTTTTTTGATAATAATTATGTGTCAACGCCTCCATCCTTTCTTCCTATACCCTTTTTAATCCTCTCCCTTTTCATCATAAGTATTAGTGCAAATGCACAGCCACTGAGTGAATCGTACTTCATTCGTTTCAAAGTAATTCAACCAATTTCAAAAAAGCTCAAAGTATCAACCTCCGGTTTTTCGCCACGAAGGAGATCCTTGGTATTTCCCGCAAATCGGAAGCGGAGAATGGAGCAATTGGATTGACCTCAGCGGCTGGCAGTGGCATGGAAAGATGAGCCGGGCAGAACGGATTCGTCTTACATTAAGCTTTATCGGGGCTTCGCCGAATATCATTTAGGGAACAAAAACTCCGCAAAACAAGTTTTTGACGAGGCGTATCAGCTAAGTGCGTATTCGATGTAGGCTCAGATCGGCAAGGCTTTGAGCTATATGATTGCGGGCGAAACTGAAAAGGCAAAAATTATATTGTTGAAAATCGAAAAAAATGTTTTTGTCATGAAAGGCTCAGACGCTGAAGGAATCAAAAAATTGCGCAGGCTTTTGCTGTGTTGGTGGATAAACCAAAAGCATTGGATCTCATTAACGTATCAATCGATAAGGGAATTTTTTGATATCCATATATTTCTGAAAGACCCCTTGGTCAATAACCTAAGAAACGAGCGCGAATTTGAATTAATTTCGAGGAATCCGGGAATCGAACCATTAAAGTTCAAAAGCTAGAAGATAAATCAGTATACCTGAGGCTTTGTCCTTGCTGATTCGGCTGCAAGAACAAACTCTAAAATCTCTTTGTGATATCTTCGAAGAATATTGATTAAATTTTCCTTCGTTTTTGCAAAGTATCCTATGGCAACTTTTGACGATCTTAAATTTACGCATCGAGTATTTACTCGAAATTATCCCTTTTCGCGTTTTGCCGTAGAGGATAATCCTTCCGCCGAACTTAAGAAACCTTTAAGTGAATGCAAATTTGCGCTCGTCACGACTGCCGGATTTATGCGACCGGGCGATGAAAGATTTACCAACCTTATTAAATTGGGCGATACGTCCTTCCGGGAAATTCCAAATGATTTTCCGGTTCAAGAATTAATTGAAGACCACGACAGCGATTCGTTTGACCACACGGGAATTGAAACGGATAAAAATCTGGCATTCCCGCTTGATAGATTTAAGGAACTGGAAAAAGACGGAATAATTGGGTCTTTAAACTATCGGCATTTTTCATTTATGGGTTCCATGATTTCTCCCGGTGTTCTGATCAAGAAAACAGCACCTCAGGCGGCGAAGCTAATAAAAGAAGACGAGGTTGATGCGGTTTTTCTTGCTCCTGTTTGACCGTTCTGTGTTCAGGCAGTTGGTCTGATTGCGGCGGAGATAGAACGACAAGGAATTCCGACCACCTCGATTTCCCTTTTGAAGGAGGTAACCTCCGTAATAAAGCCGCCACGTGCATTATTTGTTCCCTTCGACCTCGGATATCCGCTCGGAGAGCCGGGCAACACTGTTCTGCAGCATAAGGTCATCGAAGCGAGTCTCGATCTTTTCGCCCGAAACGATGTACCCATCTTCGAAGACTATGGCGATTGACGCGGTCAGATACCTCGGTCGGTCTTATCGGACGAAATTGCCCGCAAACTCCATTTCTGATACTTTATTAGATTATATTTTAATCAAAATTATTAAGAAAATAGGATTATGTTATGGCACACGTAGGCAGGAAAGCTGAGCCTTCAGCAGATAAAAGTATGAGCAATAATAAAGCTGGTCGATCGCAAGAGCAGGATAACTATCAAGGCTTAAACACTGAGACTCTAATCGGAATTTACCGAACAATGTACACATCGCGCCGCGTCGATGACAAAGAGATCCAGCTCAAAGGACAAAATAAGATCTTTTTCCAAATTTCAGGGGCGGGTCACGAAGCAATTCTGACAGCAGCCGGAATGGCCATGAGAGCCGGGTACGATTGGTTTTACCCGTATTATAGAGACCGTGCTTTGATGCTTCAACTTGGAATGACCCCAAAGGAAATGCTTCTTTCTGCAGTAGGCGCCGAAGCCGATCCGAATTCGCACGGGCGTCAAATGCCATCTCATTGGGGAAGCGTCAAGCTCAACGTTCCTACTCAATCAAGCCCGACCGGTACTCAGCTGCTTCAAGCTGTCGGGGCAGCGGAAGCAAGTTATCGTGCGTCGTTAGTCGAAGAAATGCAGGAACATGTCACGGGGTTTAAGGGCGATGAGGTTGTCTACGTTTCAGTCGGCGACGGAACAACTTCGCAAGGTGAATTTTGGGAAGCGCTGAACACAGCTTGCAACCTAAAGCTTCCCGTAATTTTTCTTGTCGAAGATAACGGATACGCAATTTCAGTTCCCGTAGAAGTTCAAACTCCCGGCGGCTCAATTTCAGACCTTTTGATCGGTTTTCCGAATCTGATGATCCAGAAGTGTGACGGAACTGACCCTTTGGAATCGTATGCGGCGTTTAAAAAAGCGGTAGATCACTGCCGTGCGCGCAAAGGCGCAGCGTTGATCCACGCGAAAGTCGTTCGTCCATATTCTCATTCGCTTTCCGACGATGAAAAACTTTATCGGCCTGAGGAAGAGCGGGAAAAAGATGCCCAAATCGATCCGATCAAAACCTATGGCGAGTTTTTGATGACGGAAGGAATTATTTCTTCCGAACAACTCGAAAAACTTCGGACTGAGGTTGATGCAGAGATTACCGCGGTGACGGATGAAGCTCTCGCAAGCCCTCAACCATCTCCGGATTCGGCCTATCGAAATATTTATTCACCGGACGTAGATCCAACCTCTGCGGAATTTGACACCGAAGATGGTGCCGAGCTCTCGGGCAATCCCGGAACGATGGTCGATCTGATCAATCGATGTTTGCACACAGAAATGGCGCGCGATCCTAGGATCGTAATTTTTGGGGAAGATGTCGCGGATTGTTCGAAAGAAGAATATCTCGAGGAGGTTAAAGGAAAAGGCGGTGTATTTAAGGTAACAGCAAATCTTCAGCGTGAATTCGGCGGTGATCGAGTTTTTAATTCTCCACTTGCCGAAGCAAATATCGTCGGACGTGCGATCGGTATGGCAACGCGAAACTTGAAACCGGTCGTCGAAATCCAATTTTTCGATTACATATTCCCTGCTTACCACCAAATTCGCAATGAGCTCGCATTGATGCGTTGGCGTGCTGACGGCGATTGGAAATCACCTATCGTTATGAGGGTCCCTGTTGGCGGTTATTTAAAAGGCGGTTCGATATACCACTCCCAATCCGGCACAACCCTTTTCTCCCAAATTCCCGGTTTGCGAATAGCGTATCCGTCCAATGCACTGGATGCCAATGGTTTGCTGCGAACTTCCATTCGCTGCGATGATCCGGTCCTCTTTCTCGAACACAAGCACTTGTATCGACAAGTTTACAACAAAAGCGAGTATCCGTCGGATGAATTTATGATTCCGTTTGGAAAAGCAAAAACCACGCGCGAAGGTACGGATGTTTCGATAATTACTTTCGGCGCGCTGGTCGAACGATCTCGGCAGGCTGCAAAGAAACTTGAGAAAGATGGAATTTCAGTCGAAATTGTCGATCTGCGTTCTTTAGCTCCTTATGACTGGGACGCAATTGTCGAAACTGTCAAGAAAACAAACCGCGTTATTGTTGTGCACGAAGATTCACTCTCATTCGGCTACGGCGCGGAAATCGCCGCACGGATTTCAGACGAACTTTTTGAATATTTAGACGCTCCGGTTAGACGCGTCGGCGCGACCGACACGTTTGTTGCGTACGCCCCGCAGGTCGAAGATTTCATCCTTCCGCAGGTTGATGACGTCGAGACTGCTTTGAATGAATTGATGAAGTATTGATTTGTACCGGAAACACTCAAGTATCAGGGATACGATCGCGCATCACTACTATACTACGTGCGGGCTCCCAGGTTTTTCGTGTGGGGCGTTAACAATATTCAAACGCCCCGCGTAAAATCTTCATCTATTTAGATAACTCTTTCCAAAATCAGAAATATCATTATGAAAAGTGCAATAAAATTTATCACCGTTCTCTTTTGTTTGTTCAGTCTTTTGATCTCAGTCGCCTCGCAGAAACCGGACACTAAACCGACTTTCAAAGTCGATTTCGAAAAGTTTAAACTGGAAAATGGATTGGAAGTTATTTTCCACGTTGACCGCTCAGATCCCGTAGTTGCGGTCGCGCTAACGGCTCACGTTGGCTCGGCGCGCGAGAAAGCGGGTCGCACGGGCTTTGCGCATTTATTTGAGCATCTATTATTTCTTGAATCGGAAAACCTAGGCTAAGGCGGACTTGATAAAATGTCTGCACGAATTGGAGGATCAGGAGCAAATGGTTCAACCTCGCGTGACCGCACAAATTATTTCCAAACCGTTCCTAAAGATGCACTTGAAAAAATGCTTTGGGCCGAAGCTGATAAACTCGGCTGGTTTATCAACACCGTTACCGATCCCGTTTTAGCAAAGGAAAAACAGGTCGTAAAGAATGAAAAGCGCCAAAGCTATGACAACGCCCCTTACGGGCACAATTCCTATGTTGTCGATAAGAATATGTACCCGGGAGATCATCCATATAACTGGCAGGTGATCGGGTCGCTCGACGATTTACAGAATGCTACGCTCGTGGATGTCAAGGAATTTTTCAGGCGATGGTACGTCCCAAATAATGTGACGCTCGTAGTCGCTGGGGATTTTGAAACCGAGGATGCGAAGTCTTGGGTTCACAAATATTTCGATGAAATAAAACGCGGTGAAGACATTGCGCCACTCGAAAAACGCTCGGGCCAAATTGATGAGATCGTTAAACTTTACCACGAAGATAATTTTGCACAGCTTCCGCAGTTAACAAAAAGCTGGGTATCGGTTGAACAATATCACCCCGATTCTTATGCGCTGGCGGTTTTGACGGATTATCTTTCAAACGGAAAGAGCGCGCCTCTTTATAAGGTTTTGGTAGAAGAAAAGAAGCTCGCACCGAATGTCGTAATGTATAACTACGACTCTGAGATGGCGGGTGAGTTAACTTTGCAGGTACGTGCATTTGCCGATACAAAGCTTGATGACGTTTCAAATGCCATAAATGATGCTTTTGCGAAATTTGAGGCCGAGGGAATTTCCGAAAAGGATCTAAACCGAATCAAGGCCGGCCAGGAAACACAGTTTTACAACGGGCTCTCGAGCGTTCTCGGTAAGGGTTTCCAGCTCGCTCAATACAATATTTTTGCAAACGATCCGGGATTTATCGAAAAAGACATTAATAATATTTTAGCCGTCACAGTGTCTGACGTGATGCGCGTTTACAAAAAATATATCAAAGAAAAGAATTTTGTCGCGACGAGTTTTGTTCCAAAGGGCAAACTGGATCTAGCACTGACCGGATCAAAAAAAGCCGAAGTTGTGGAGGAAAAGATCGTTCAGGGCGCCGAGGACAAGGTTGATCCCAACGTGAAGGCAGAATACGAGAAAACGCCGTCGAGTTTTGATCGTTCGGTTGAGCCGCCGTATGGACCTGCTCCCGATATCAAAATTCCGCAAATCTGGGAAGACAAGCTTTCAAACGGCATCAAGGTTTATGGGATCGAAAATACGGAAGTGCCGCTGGTGCAATTCAATATCGTGATCGAAGGCGGCCAACTTTTGGACAACATCAATAAAGTCGGCGTGGCGAATTTGACGGCGGAAATGATGACTCAAGGTACTAGAAATAAAACCCCGCAAGAGCTCGAAGAAGCGATCAAACAGCTTGGCGCGTCGATCACTGTTACGGCCGACACCGAAAATATAAGAATTTCGGGAAACACTCTGTCAAGAAATTATAAGGCAATTGTCGATCTTCTTGAGGAAATATTACTTGAGCCACGTTGGGACAAAGGTGAATTCGAGCTTGCAAAGGCACGCACTATCAGCCAAATAAGACAAAGTCAGGCAAATCCGAACGCAATTGCTCAAAATGAATACAATTTACTCATTTACGGCAAAGATAACATACGTTCGCGAAGTATTTTTGGAACGATCGAATCGGTTAAGGCAATTACACTCGACGACTTGAAGGCCTTTTACCAGAAGAATATTTCGCCGGCGGCGGCTCGAATGCACGTGGTCGGGGCATTGGATAAACGCTCTATTCTGGCTCCTCTAAAGGAAATTGATACCCGGTGGAAAGGAAAGAAAGTGCAAATTCCGAATTTCAAAAATTCGTCAAGTCTTTCAAAATCGCAAGTTTATTTTTATGACGTTCCGGATGCAAAACAATCGGTGATCAGGTTTGGCTTTCCGGCCCTGGCGGCAACCGACAAAGATTTTTATCCGGCAACGGTAATGAATTATGTCCTCGGAGGCGGCGGATTCGCGTCGCAACTCACACAGCAGTTGCGTGAAGGTAAGGGTTACACCTATGGCATTCGTTCAGGTTTTTCCGGATCCACATATCCCGGTGCATTTACCATATCGAGCGGAGTTCGAACAAACGTGACACTCGAATCCGCCGAGTTGATTAAGGAAATTCTACAAAATTATGGAAAAAATTATTCCGATAAAGATTTGGAAACGACCAAGGGCTTTTTGATTAAGAGCAATGCGCGCGCCTTTGAAACGGCGGGTGCGAAGCTAAATATGCTTGAAAATATAAGCGAGTACGGCTGGAAATACGACTATGTAAAAGATCGTGAGGCGATCGTCAAAGGTATGACGATCGATCAAGTAAAGTCGCTTTCGCGAAAATACTTGAATACTGACAAAATGATTTGGTTGGTCGTCGGAGATGCAAAAACGCAGCTTGCGAGAATGAAAGAGCTAGGTTTCGGGGAGCCGATTCTTTTGAATAAAACGCCTATGGCTGATAAGTAAGTTGTTAGCTTTGATTTTGGCGGCGGTGATGTCCTTCACCGTCTCCAAGTCACTTTACATCGTTAAAAAACCCTAAGCGGCCCGATACATCGAACCTAGTGCGGAAAGCAACACTTCATCGGTGGAATCTGCATCGTATGTATGAAGTTCTATGCCTAGTACCGGATCCCAAATTCTAATTGAATCGTCATCCATCCCGATTACAATTCCTGCAGCCAAATTAAAAAATACTGAGTTTACTGTTCCCATGTGCGCAGCTTTTATACTATTTATCCGATCCATTGTTTTCTACCTCCTAGAAGTACAGCTTCTAAAAGGAGAACGGGGAAAATAGCGAATCTTGCACAGCACACCGAAAGACTTTTTACTCAAAAACTCTTTCTAAACAGATAGGACATCCGTATAAAGAAACTCCTCCCATCGCGGCGGAAACCGTCATCGAAGCGGCTATTGAAATCATTGAATGCCCGGTACGTGGAATTATCATTGTATCCGACATAAAACGCAGTCCCCGGGCTTGGGTTCCAGCCGAATAGATGCTGGCTGTTTAATGAGCCATCAACCGTTTCATAATCAAACCTTGTTCGCGCGAAAATAAATCTTGTAAATTGATAGGTCGAATTAAGGGAGAAGATATTCGAATCAAACGCGACTAAACCGTTATCGTTGCGACGTAAACGGTCTCGTTTATAGTTAAATCGAATACTGAGCGGATCTACGGGCTGAAAACGAAGCCCAAGCTGATACTTAAGCAGAAACCCGTTTCCCGGATCGAGCCGCTCGTCCCCGGAGAGTGCCGCCGGACTAACCCGCGGATATCTTTCGCTCGCACCGAAATCCAGATCGAACGAATTCTTTGTAAATCCGATTTCCGCATCGAGTCCAAAAAGCTTTCCGAAGCTCTTTTCCATTCCAATTTCGCCAAAAACTTTTAAGGCAGATCTCTCCGGCTCGCCAAAAAATACGCCCAGCTGGCTTTTATTTCTCCTTGCGCCGAATTCATCCTCATAAAGTTTCTCGTAGGCAGTTCCAAGATTAAAATTGACTTCAAGTTGTTTTTGAAAATTGAATCGCACATTTTCAGAAAACCTCGCGATCTGCAATCTTCCTCTTCCATCGACGCTAGCCCGCCCGGATCCTCGCGAAACAATTCCGATAAGAAAATTTCCCGGTTTTGGTTCGGTGCCCAAACGAAAACCAAGATCTGCACCATGTGTGTTTGTTCGCCGAGTAAAGCCTAAGTCAGCGCGATAATCGGAAGTACTTCCGTTAAAACCTAATGAGATTCCTCTATTTCGGCCCGTATAATCATATCTTGCTCGGTAGGCGATTCCGTTTCCGCTGCGGTATTTATCGTTATCGATCTCAGGATCGTAGAAAAAGAGTTTTGAATAGGTGAACACTACATCAACATCGATGACGGTACGTGAGTCACGCTGAAACTTGCCATCGATACCAAAAAGACTATTATGCCTTTGGGCTCCGAGATGATATTGAGTCGCAAAAAGCCCTAAATTTGAATTCTCGCCTATGTCTCGCTTAAGACGTAAAACGCCGGCGTATGCCTTTCTTTCTGCCGGATAGGACTCTGTCGGCGGAAAATCATCAATTGCCCCTAAAATTCCAAAAGTGTTTTTTCCGACTTTTCCAGTTAATTTCAAAGCTACATCTGGATTTGCGATATTCCGGGTGTTTACAACCTGAAGCTGAGATCTAAAAATATCGATTCCCTCAAGAAAAAACGAGCGCTTTTCAGGAAAAAAAATGGGAAACCGTTCATTTGCGCGAACAACGGGCGCATCTGCTTCGACTTCAGCAAAGTCAGGATTTATCGCTGCATCGAGCGTAACGTTTGGTGTAATTTGATATTTGATGCTGACGCCAACATCCTTTTTGATAGGTGCAGTTTCGAAACGGGAAAAGGAAGGTGGAGCCGTAATGTCTTCGATTCGTTCGCCCGATTTCGATACCGTAATACTGGGCGTAATTTCCAAGGTTCGTTCCGTTTTTATTTCGTTTAACCCCGTTATTCGGCCTAGTTGCTGAAGTTCGGAAACGCCACGCACCATCGGCATCCAACCGTCGATCTCGCGATTAAACCGGTCGATCCGGCGCCAAAAGTCGACGCCCCAAAACTTTCCTTTTCCCGCTTCGTAACGTAAAGATTTAAAGGGAATTTTTACCTCGACCGACCAACCGTCGGCGGTGATCAAGCCCTTCGATTCCATCACAATGTCAACGCTTAAATCGGAGCGAAAGTCCCCGGCCGTCTTGATGCCGTCCGCCTGAATTCCAAGCGGATTAAACTGCAAAATGTAGGCTTTGCGCTGGTCATTAAATGTGTCGAGGAAGACTCCAACGTAATCTTCCCCACCAACGTTGTCACGCTTCGCAATGGTCGCGCGAATCTGGTCGGGATCGTCGAAACACATAAAGGCTATGTACAAGAACTTCTCGTCATATCCCATATATGCGATCGTTTCTTTGGACGGAGGTGTTTGATCACCCGGTTCTGTTTGGAGAAAATCCTTAAATTGTGCCGCGCTTTTCCAAACGTCATCGTCGAGTTTCCCATCAATTATCGGAGACGTCTTGAATTTTGGAACCGTTACGGGATTCGATTTTTCGGATGCGATCGCTAACTTAGAAATACGGCTGTTCTCGTCACCAGCAGTCTGCGCCGCTGCATCGTGAAGAGAAAAGACGAAGATAATTGCTAACAGAGTTAAAAATCGAGACATTATGTAGGTAAATCCAAAATTCCAGAAAATGAATATTATCAAATTCATCGGATTTATCGAAATCCTTAACCCTTTTATGCAAGTCTGTAAACCCCGTCTTCGACCCTCACCGCAAATCCCTCGTCAACCAACTGATGATTCGCATATCCCGCCTGTTTAGCCGGAACTCCGATCGCTTTGGCCAACTCGCCGCGCAATGTCATCCCGCACATTTCAAGAAAAACCTGGGCGAGTTGTTTTATTGCATCTTCGCGGCTGATTTTTTGGGAGAGCTCAGCCATAAAACGCGCTTCCGCGAGTGTCCACAGATATGTAAACTTCGGTTTATACAAAACTTCGTACGGTAGGACCTTCATAGCACGCTGTAGCTCGTCGAGTGCTTTAGTCAATCGTTTTCGGTCGCTTATTTTTGAGTCGTCACGGAGATCGCTGGTCGAGGATTCCCATTCCTCGCGCAACACGCGTAGAACAGTTTGTGCATCCAGCGTCAAGCTAACTTTCTCTAAATGCGCAGGGATGCCGTGAATCGCGTTGAAAAAGGGCACAAGACGCGGCGCAACAAACATCGAACGTCCTTTTACTAGTTTGGAATAATAAACCTGGCCGCGCTGCATCACTTCATCCTTCAATACCCACGCGAGACTGCATTCCGGGTCTTTCTGAACATTCTTTGGCGAATGGACGTCACGTCTCCCGCAAACGGCAATGTAGAGGCTCGGAAGAGGCGTTCGCGAATCGGTAAGCGCAAGACAAAATCCCAAATCGTCAACAAGATCTTCGACCTGTTTTGCGCTCGTTATCCTAAGTCTTTCCTCGCGGCGCCATTTCTTATCACGATAGGCTTCGATTTCGGAAGGAATTTCCACTTCAACAGTTTACGTAAAAATTAAGGCAAGTGTCTAAGACGAAATGAAATAGGAATCTAGGTTTTGGCAAGCTGCTTTGTCATCGAGATTCGCGTGCCATCGTCGACCTGCTCGAAAGTGACATCGTCCATCAAAGATTTCATGAGTTTGAGTCCCCATCCTCGACGACCTTGGTCAGGCTGAATTTCTTTTGATTCTGTGCCCTTAAAACGGAGCCCGCGATTTGAAACGGTGATTTTAATCTTGTCTCCTTCTACGGAAAACTTCTGATATATTTTCCGGTCGGGGCTGTGTGAGTGTTCGGTGGCATTGATGCAAGCTTCGACGAGGGCAGTCTTTATTTGATTTATCGCTTTTGTTCCAAAAGAATGTTTACGGGCAATTTCTTCGAGGGCGTAGGCGGCGATCAATTCAGTATCGTCGCCCATTGGCAAAACCATTTCGTATTCGTTTGAGTCTGGTTTGGTAGCAAGAACTTCTTCGGCACCCAAAAAATTGGCGAGCAGCTCGACCTGAGCGCGACTTGAACCAATGGCATTGCGAGACTTCAAAACTTTCATCGCTTCTGGTGTAAAGCCTTCCGGTGCAATCAGCCATAGACGGTATTTCGCAAAATCGCACATAAGCGCCACCATTTCGAGACGGTCACACCAAAACCCCGCTAAATCTTCAGTCGCTTCCAGTTTTGAATCAATCTCGGCTGCGATCCAGACAATTTCGCTTTCGTCCTTATAATCCGCGGCTTCAAAACCAAGCGCAACTGCCGATCGTTCATTTTCCGTAAGTTTGCTGAGCGGTGTGTAAAAGGAAACTGTGTGGGCAGTGTATACGATCTGCGGAAGTTTTACTTTTTCGCTTTCATTTCTAACGTCGCCTAATATCTCTTCAGCTTTTTTTCCTTTGTGGGTCGTTTTGAATTTCTCGTATTCCAACAAACTCAAAGGAATTTCCTGGCAGTCGAAAAACGCCATAAACTCCCGCAACCCGAATGCGGAATTTCTTCTATAGAATTTCGACATTTTGATCGGCGCACGCTTCAGAAATTCCGAAAGCGATTCCGCAACCACCAAAGAACGTCCGTCGTTTCTAATTTCCAGGCGGAATCGTGATTCAATATAATCAGATAAAATATCGTTTTCATTCGTTGGCCCGATTAGATTCGACGTCTGCCGGGTCACTTCGTTAACGTTCAGCGATCGCATCAGACGATAAAATCCCTCTGAATTCAAATCGAGGTGCTTCTTCCAGGAATCGACTGAATCTTTCAGATGAGCAGCTGATTTGTGATGATAAAGAAGACTGATCAACTGCTTTTCAACGCCCGGATCAGATGTAAGATTCCGGAAAATAGAATCATAAAAGCCTTTTATTTTGCCGCCGAAGATCGCATCAGCATAGACATCTTGAACCCGATAAAATGTGTCTAGATTTGTCCCTTTTTCGTTTGCCGATTGAAAAAGCGATCGAATAAGTGTTGGATTCCCAAAAAATTGCTGAGAGATCAGGTCCCGCGTCTGATCGGTAATAGTCACATTGCCGTTTTTTGCTAAATTCTCCGATAATCGTCCGGCATCCGAAAAAGAAAGCTCATCAAGTTCCATTTTTTGTATCTGATCGAGTTTCTTTTGCCCTGTGCGCACGGCATCAAATACAAAGCGCCGTTTTCCGGCAAAGGCGTATGGAGTATTCGATCGCGAATATATTTCCTTTAATTCCTCCAAAATGTCGAGTTCATCTGAAAACACTTCGCAATTCTGCAGATCATCGATCATCACAAAACTCTTCGCACCGCGTGCCGCCGCTCTTAAAGGTGCACTGAAAGCCTGTCTGATAAAGGATGATTTATCGTTGAGTTTGCTGCTAATCTCGCAGGTTTCCACAAGCCGATCGATCCAATACCCGTCTTTCGGAACAGAAAGATGAGAAATTTCACACACATCCGGTGAAATTTTTAAGATAGAAGAATCTCGGCGTCGAAACGCAACGGTTTGCTGCAAAAACGATTGAATAAAACGGACCGCAAGTCCTTCGACAGAACGGTCGCTGCGCTTAATTTGGAAATAGAATGGAATTACATCATCTTGCTGATAAAAGAGCTGATCAAAAGTTTGTGCAAGAAGTTCGGTTAAACCAATGCCGGGCGCGCCCATTACCGTAATGCCAGGTGTGCCGTTCGTTCCTGTTGCGTGGCGCAGCAATTGATCCAATTCATCGGTTCGCCCGATAAATTGCTCCGCTTCTACCGAAGACAAAATCCTTTTTCTTTCTCGCGTACTCATTAGACCTTAATTGTTTATCCGCAAATTTTTTCTAACGTATTCAAAAATTTGAACGTTATTTCGTCCCTGTCTTTTTGCTTCGAAAAGTGCCCGGTCTGCCGCACTGATCACTTTTTCCGCTGTATCACGAGTAGACGAAGCGCCCGTAATTCCGATGCTTACAGTAACCTGGCGATTTGGAAACGTTGTAGTCGCGATCTTTTCCCGGAGGCGTTCGGCGATTGTCCGGGCTTCTTCGAGATTTGTTTGCGGCAGAAGAATCGAAAACTCCTCGCCTCCATACCGTGCAGCAACATCAGCATCGCGAAGCGATTCTTTCAGGCATTGACCGACTAGCTGCAGAGCTTTATCCCCTTCTGGATGGGTGTAATTATCGTTGTAAGATTTGAATTCATCAACGTCGATCATCAGAAAACTCATAGGATAGCCGTGTCGGTCAGACCGTTTTATTTCCTCAGTAAGCCGCTCTTCCAAATAGCGTCGGTTTAATAATCCGGTCAAGGGATCCGTAACCGAAAGATGCTCGAATTCTCCTGCTTTGCTTTTTAACAAAGCGCGGTCTATCGCGATCGAAAGCTGAGGAGCAATAGATCTTAAAAGTCGTAGGTCATCCTTATCGAAAACTCCGCCATCGATCTTATCTGTGACGTTTAATACACCGACGCGGCGTTTTCCAATTGATAACGGGTAGCTGATAAATGACCCCGTTTGGTATTCCCAGTCCATCGGTGCAGGTGAAAGACCCAATGAATTAATGTCGGCGACAACGAGCGGTTTGCCGCTTTTCCAAACCTTTTTTGCAATTCGATCGCCGATCTCGCCATCGGTTGATTCGATAAAATCGGCTTTCTTTCCGATCGCGGCTCTAACGACCATTGTTTCGCCCTTTTCATCGTAAACCAAAAGTGAGCCGCGCCCCGCACTCACAAGATCGGCGGCAGTTTGCATTACACTCAACCAAAAATGACTCGAATCGATCATCGTTAGGGATTTATTTATTTTGGTAAACGCATTATCCAACCACGATTGTTTGATCAATGCTTGCCGAAGTCTTATGATTTCGAGCTCCGACGCTACGAGCTGGCAAAACCTCGAAACCTGAACCCTAATTCTATTGTTCCCTGATTTTTCACCCAAAACGAGTGCGCTTCGGATCTTGCCGCCGACTATTATCGGAAATAAACGGATAGTTTGAGTGCTTTCTTTTGAAGATTCACGCCCTTGTTCGCGCAACTCAATTGACGACCGTTTCCTAAACATTTGCAGCAATCTTGTATCGTTGACCGGCAAGCTAATTCGTATTCTTTGAGTTTCCAACGCACCGGTTGCCAGTGCTTTTTTCAAATGATTGTCGATATTTTCAAGCCATGCGAGAGACGAGACGCCATAGTTTTCGCCAATAAACTTGAGGATCGAAAGGCAAGCCTCTCCATAATCCAGGTCGTGTATTGATGCAAAAAAAGCGCGCCAGGCGGCGAATTCTTTTCTTTCATCATGACTCGGCATATCGGATGCGGCGTCCGAACTGGTTATAGATGGGGCCGGTTTGATATCTTCGGTTTGTTTCTTCCCGCGTGTCATCGATCCGATCCGAATATCCTGAATCTTTCGTGCCCCTTGAGTAGCGTTGGTGTCTTGAGCCCTCTGCGAATTCTCGGGTTCCGGTGCTACTTTGGTAAATTCTTTAAGTGCTAACCGTTCCTCGGCATTCAGTCCGGAAATTTTCGCTGCGAGTTTTTCTATGTTTTTTGTCGAACTCGTCATCAATACGTTTTCGAAAAACTTCGTCGGCGGAAACTCTTTCCAAGCCCCTGAAACAGCTCTCTCTGTTGCCTCGCGATAATCGGTCGCCTTGGTGAATGCGCGGCCCGTAATCGCAACTAGCTGCCTACCGTCATCGGCTGCTACGCTAACCGCAGCACATTCCAGACCGGCATGGCATCGATATTTGATCGGCTTTTTCCCTTCCATGATCTTCGAAGCGACGCTTCCACAAAACCTTTGGCATTCGGATGAGTACTTCTTCGAAGATGCTAAAATTTCGCAAATTGAATTATTGTTCGAAGCCGCTAGACCAGAAAGATCATCCCCTTCCACCAATACAACGGCGAGTCCGGAATCCTTAGAATAACCATCTTGTATTTCTTGCCAGGATGCACGAGAGTTTTTACGATCAACTGCCATATCTTCAATAATTATCATCTGAGAAACACATTGATGTTTCTCTCACCTGATGTGAAGGGTCTTGCTTAGTGACATTAAAAGACCGAATCACTGATTGTTTTCAAATAATTATCTCACAACTAATTGGCGCATCGCACTCGCGAAAAACGGAATAGAAAAGTGAATTGGATTCGTCAGATTCTTGGAAGTGTTTCAATAAAATAAAAAAAAGACGGCCTATGCCGTCTCTGAAAAAGTCATTAACAAATGTTTATGCTGCGTCTTCGATCCGAGGTTGTTCGGGGCTAATTCTAATGCACGACGCAAAGTGATTTTTTTTGATTTCCACTAGTTCCGGTTTAATCTTCTTACAATCCTCGATCGCAAAGGGACAACGAGTATGGAAATGACATCCCGAAGGAGGGTTTATCGGAGACGGTACATCACCCGTCAGAATTACTCGTTCTCGTTTTGCTTCGATTTCAGGATCGGGCACGGGAACCGCAGAAATTAGCGCTTTCGAATATGGATGAAGCGGTTCTTCGTAAATATCTTTCCCATCGGCGAGCTCCACGATTTCGCCTAAGTACATAACCGCAACCCGGTCGGAAACGTGACGAACCGCTCGAAGATCGTGTGAGATAAAAAGATACGTCAGGTCTTTTTCTTCCTGTAGTTCGTTCATCAGGTTCATAATTTGAGCCTGGATCGATACGTCGAGTGCGGAAATTGGTTCGTCCGCGACAATAAACTCAGGATCAACCGCAAGCGCGCGGGCTATTCCAATACGCTGCCGCTGCCCTCCGGAAAATTCATGTGGATATCGTTTAATGAATCTGCGGCTCAGGCCAACCGTTTCCATAAGATCCTGCACTTTGTTTTCAATGCTGCCGCCATTTGCTAAACCAAAAGTTCTGATCGGCTCACCGATAATATTCCCGATCGTCATACGCGGATTAAGAGAAGCGTAGGGATCTTGAAATATCATCTGAAGATGTTTCCGCTGCTCTCGCATTTCGCTGTCGCTCATATTAGAGAGATCCTTTCCGTTATAAAAGACCTTTCCGCCTGTAATCTTGGTTAAACGAAGAAGTGCTTTTCCAAGTGTCGATTTTCCGCAGCCCGATTCTCCGACAAGTCCCAGCGTTTCTCCTTTTTTGATATCAAAAGTAACGCCGTCAACTGCTTTTACGACTCTTCGTTCAGGGCTTACACCGGTTAAGCGACCGAGCAAACCGCCGCCGCCGAGGTCAAAATAAACCTTTAGATCTTCAAGAGAAATTAGACTGTTTCCGTTTGTTTCTGACATTAGATTTATGAATTCTCCCTGATCGATTCGGCGTGGACCTCTTTAGCAAAATGGCAGAGCGAATGATGATTTTCACTGATCTGCACAAAAGGCGGAAATTCTCTCACACAAATATCTTCAGATCGTTCGCACCGCTCCGCAAACGGGCAACCCGGTGGAAGATGCGCAACATCAGGCGGCAGGCCTGGGATCTGGTAGAGATCGGCACCGTGCTCGTGCGCAGGGTCAGGAACCGATTTAAGGAGACCTTTTGTATATGGATTCGCCGGGTTTTTAAATAGCTCATTCGTCGGCGCCTTCTCAAAAACCTTTCCGGCATACATTACAATGATGTTTTCAGTCATTCCCGCAACGACGCCAAGATCGTGGGTGATCAAAATAACACTAGTTCCCAATTTACTCTTGAGCTCTTTTATTAACTCCAGTATCTGAGCCTGAATCGTCACATCCAAAGCGGTGGTCGGCTCGTCTGCGATCAATAATTCCGGTTCGCAGCTGAGTGCCATCGCGATCATTACACGCTGGCGCATACCACCGGAAAATTCATGCGGATAGTTATCGATGCGTTTTTCAGGTGCCGGAATACCGACCGTACGAAGCATTTCGATGGCGTGTTTATAAGCCTGCGCTTTTGAATGTCCGAGGTGAAGTTGGGTAACCTCCATTAACTGTGTCGAGATCTTCAAGAAAGGATTGAGTGACGTCATCGGATCCTGGAAAATCATCGCCATACGTTTACCACGAAGTTTTCTCATGTTTTCGATCGAAAGCTTGCGGACGTCCTGACCGTCGAAAATTATGTCGCCATTTACAATTTTCCCGGGCGGCTCAGGTATTAAACGCATCACCGATAGGTTTGTGACGGATTTCCCCGAACCCGATTCGCCAACGATTCCAAGCGTTTCGCCCTTCTGAAGTTCAAACGATATTCCATCGACCGCCTTTACAACGCCGTCTTCCGTTTGAAAATATGTTCTCAGATCATTGACCGATAAAATTGTGCCGTTTTGATTACTCATTTAATTATTTGCACTGACGCATTCCGCGATTTTCAACGATATCTATAACTGTAACTACTTTCTTTCCTTTATAGGTCGCGTAATAAAACTCAATTCCTCGAAATCGCAGTCCCTGTTTGGCTTTGCCGTATATTTTTTTAACTTCCGCGATCGTACTCTTGCTCAAGACAATACCATTCGCCGTTTTTACACGCGCAGGCGCGCGCAATTCGATGTCGAAAACTTCCTGCTGCCGATCCTTTCGACAGTAATAAAACGACATACCGCCCGGATAAATCATTTGGACGGAATATCTGCCGTGTCTATTTGTCCGGAAGTTTCTTCCATACTTTCTGATAACATCCGAACGAGTAGACTTTCCGATCCTCAAACCATCAAATCCAACTCCCGCTTTGGCTACTTTGTAAGCCGAGTTCGGGCTCTTTTGAGCCGCAACCAAAACTGAAAAACCAAACAACAAGACTGTAATCGAAACAAAAACAATAAATTTTTTATTCATAATTAAAATTTACGTGTTTGGGGGTCGAGAGCGTCGCGCAGACCATCTCCGAGAAAATTTAAAGAAAAGAGGGTTAACGCCATGGTTACACCCGGAAAGATCAATTGCCATGGGAAAATAGCGATATTTTTAATGCCGTCGGAGGCAAGGCTGCCCCAAGACGCGTATGGCGCCTGAACACCCATTCCCAAAAACGACAAGAATGCCTCTGTGAGCATGATCGAAGGAACCGTCAAAGTCGCGTAAACAATCACGGGACCAAGCGCATTTGGAACCAGATGTCTAAAGATTATTCTTGGTGTCGAAACCCCCGTTGCTCTGGCCGCCAAAACAAATTCCTGATTCTTGAGCGAGAGTATCTGCCCGCGAACGACGCGCGCCATTGTAAGCCACGAAACTAATCCAAGAGCTAAGAACAGTAAGAAAATTTGACTGAGCCCCTGACCTCCCCCGAAGGAGTTAGCAATCGTCTGGATAAATAACGGAGTGTTAGGACCGCCAAATACAGAAAGTAAGACAATCACGATTAAGATGTAAGGAATTGCATAGATAATATCGACGATCCGCATCATTACGTTGTCGATCCTGCCGCCGAGATAGCCTGCGATCGCGCCATAACTAACCCCAACAATAAGAGAAACGACCGTCGAAATTATCCCGACCATTAACGAAATTCGTCCACCCTGAAGGACACGCGCAAGCAAATCACGCCCCTTATCGTCGGTGCCCATCAAGTGTTGGGCTGACGGAGGAAATGATTTTACGAGCGCACCATTGTCAATTCCAGACGGAATATAGTCCGGCGTTATTCCCATGGTCCAAAATAGAATCATCGGGCCAAGCACGACCGAAAAAGCAATTATGGCCAGCACGATCATTCCAAAAACCGCCAGTTTATTCTTTAACAATCGCTTCCAAGCATCTTTCCCAAGCGATGTTCCTTTAATTTCTTCTATAGATTCAGACATATATCTTTTGTTCTCGCTTTATTTGAACCCTCGACAAGTAATAACCACATGAAGTGCCGTTTTGATTATTCGTATCGAATTCTTGGGTCCAAGAACCCGTATGAAATATCCACGGCGAGATTAAACAGCATTACCAAGATAGAAAGAAACGCCACGATTCCCAAAATTACCGGCTCATCGCGATTCAAAACTGCTTGGATAAAAATATTTCCAAGCCCCGGAATTGCAAATACTTTCTCTACAACAACCGTACCGGCTAGCAACGACGCGAGGGCAGGTCCCGTAAATGAAACTACCGGAATAATTCCCCCGCGCAATGCATGTTTCAGTAAAACCGTTTTTTCATCTAATCCTTTTGCCCTGGCTGTTCTAATGTAGTCCGATCTCATAACCTCAAGCATTCCCGCCCGCGTCAATCTTGCGATATATGCTGCATAACCCGCGGACAACGTTACAACCGGTAAAACCAAAGCCAAAATCCCTCCCCAACGCGCAGGAGGAAGTATGTACCACCAAAGCGCAAAAACGAGCACAAGAAGCGGACCCAATACAAAACTAGGCACACTTAACCCAAGCATCGCAAGCGCCATCGATCCGTAATCGAAAACAGAATTTTGTTTAAGTGCCGCAATTATTCCCGCGGTCAGGCCGATAATAAGTGCTAAAAGGTAGGCTAAAATACCAATAGTCGCCGAATATGGAAAATGTCTTGCAATCATTCCGTTTACGGATTGCCCCTCAAATTTAAGCGATTCGCCAAAATCGAGTTTCATGACATTCCACATCATTATTCCATATTGCTCGATCCAGGATTTATCGAGCCCGTATTTTTCACGTATGTTTTTCTCAATTGCCGGGGGTAATTTCTTCTCGCTTGAATAAAAATTTCCAGGAGCAATTCGAATCAATCCCCACGTGACCGTGACGGCAATAAGTGCCATAGGAATAACCAGCAACAATCTGCGAATAATGAAATTTATCATTTTTCCTCAACTACTATTGTCTTAGTTTTAATCGGGTACAGCGCCCCAAATCCGTAATATTCACTCACCAGATTTTTGAGTCGCAGCGTCACTTCTTTTAGCTTTGTCCTCAACCGCTTTTTGACTTGCCATCAATCTATCAACGTGTTCGTCGACAGTTGGATCACTGATTTTCATTATGTCGTCAGCATTCTGATCCCATTTTGATTCATCCGGCTCTAAATAAACAAATTTCCAGGGATGAAGTGTGCCAGGATTTGGATACATTCCTTTTACATAGGGCTTCTTGATCCAGTTAGTCGCTTGGGTTTGGAGCGGCGCGACCGGCTGCTGCTGCATTAAGTAAAATTCAGCCTCGGCGAGCATCTCAAACCGTTTTTGCGGATCGATTTCCTTGTTTGCGTCGTCCAGCATCTTGTCAAATTTAGGATCAAACCAACCGGTCGAACTATCGTTATTTTTTGTATAAAACAATGCCAGGAATGTGTAAGGATCCATATAGTCGCCAACCCATCCGGCTCGTCCAAGTCCCTTATACGCCAATTCCTTACGAACATTCAGAAATGTCTTCCACTCCATATTCTTTAGCGGAACGGTGATTCCCAAATTTTGTTTCCACTGCGCCTGAATAAATTCGGCGACGTCCTTATTGCTTTCTGACGTATTGTAAAGCAATTCGACTTCGTTGATTGGGAAATCCGGAGACGAATAATTACCCTTGCTACCTTTTACCGGATAACCAGCTTCTCCAAGAAGTTTCCGTGCTTTTTCTGCGTCGAATTTGCGAGCCTTCCATTCCTCGAGTGAACTACCCTGTTTTTTAAGAAGCTCCGAGTAAACCTTTGTTCTCGCCTCCTCGTATTTTGGAAAAATACCTTCCGGGGTAAAATCGACCAAAGTTTTTGTCGTACGCCTAAACGTCTCGAGCGCATCGCGATCAATTCCCAAAGCAAATGCCTTGCGAACCGTCACATTGTCCATTGGCGGCTTGGTAACATTAAAAGTGTAATATTCTATCGCAACTTCAGGAAAATTCAGATATTCCGATTTGAATTGCTTAATTTGATCATTCCACGCAGCGGGCGGGACATGATTATAAACGGCTTCAACTCCGCCATATTTATAAATATTCATCATCGTCGTAGCTTCATCCATTGGATAAAACTCGATTCCGTCCAGTCTTACACTTGCCGCGTCCCAGTTATTCGGATCTTTCGTAACTATAACCTCATCGTAAGGTTTGTGATCGACAAGTTTGAAGGAGCCGCTCGTAACAATATTGCCCGGTTTAACCCAATCTTTGCCGTATTTCTCTACCGTTCCTTTATGAATTACTCGGAAAAACTGGTGCGTCAAAAGTCCGACAAAGTATGGAGCTGGTTGGAAAAGTTTAAGTCGAAACGTGTAGTCATCGACGGCTTCAACACCCAAATGTTCCTCCGTGACCGGTACAAGTTCGCCGCTTTCGATTGCAGCCTTAAGTTCGGGCTTATCCTTTACAAGGGTGTCGAGTGACTCTTTGTCACTTGGAACTGCGAGTCGTTCGGGTTCATCAAAGAATCGATGGGTTTCCGAATCAGGCCCAAAATTATCGGTTGTGGCTTGGGCGCCGGAGGCATCTTCATCCTTTTCTACCTTCGCATCCGAACCTTCAAAATCGGATTTGACTAAAAATTTACCATCCGCACCTTTAACGAAGGATTTCTTAGCATTATACGGTTCCGCATACTTTATCGGGTAAGCCAGATAGGCATTTTTTGCGAGAAGTTCGGGTTTTAGTGCCCGCCTAAATGAGTAAACAAAATCATTTGCAGTTATCGGATCTCCATTTGAAAATTTAGCGTTTTTTCGAAGTTTAAAGAGATATTCAGTACCGTCCTTGCTAACTTCCCAACTCTCCGCAATCGAGGGAATAGGTTCCATCGTTTTTGGGTGAAATTCCACGAGTCCATCATAGAGCGCGATATAAATACGGGCTTCGGGTTGCCCAGTACCAACCTGTGGATCGAGCGATTCGGGCTCGGAACCGGAAATGTATCGAAGTACGTTATTCTTCGGCACAAGATTCTTCCCAAAATATTTACTGTTTGCCTGAGTCGAACAACCCGCCAAAATTAAAGACAATAGTATTAATGCAACAGGAAAACGGTTTTGCCCGGACATTTCTCGCATAACATGCTCCTTATCTTAAACTGCAATTACGGTTAGCCTATTTTGAATAGACTTAGGAGAGAATGATCAAATAACCCAATAAATGTACCACGTAAGTTATTCGGTTTACAATCGTGCTTTTTCCCGATGACCACTAAAACTAACGTCTTCCAAAAGCACAAAATTCCACCCAACGCATGGATAGATTAGGACGCATTTTTATGTTTACTCGGTTGCCAATTGCTCTCAATCTCGACATTTTTAAGTGACGGCGCATCTAATGTATTGATCTCAAAACCCCTTACATACGGTTTAACCAGCGAATACGCCGTAGGGAAATAGAGAGGGATTCCCGGAACTTCAAGGAGCGCTTCTTCTTCGGTGAGGATGTAATGCTCTTCTCCGACATCAATTACCAAATCCCCGGATTTTTCATTGGATGATTTCTCAGATGAGGAATTTCTATTATCGGCTTCATTAAAATCATAAGTAGGATTTTGGACGTCTTCTGCCTTCGGCCCTGAAGAATTAATCTGAGGTTTTATGTTTTGAGCCGCACCGTTTTTTACAATCTTTACAGACTTAAAAATCGCAAGCATATTAGCCGTTTCGTCCGATGTCGGGAATACGACTCCCCTTCGAAGCACGTCGTAGTCTCCTTCCCGCTTCGCTTTCTCCATTTCGTCTAATTCTTTGACCACGATCTCGGTTGAAATGTTTAGCTCCTTTTTCCACATCGCGGCAACCGATTGAGCGATTTGTTGTTGGACGTTGTTTCTGTTTACGACCAGCTTGATCGTTGGAAAATTCTCACCATCCTTAAAACCCGCCGTTTCCAGGAGCTCTTTTGCTTTCACGGCGTCATGCTCAAACTTCCCTTTAATTTGCGGCGGTGTAAATGGCAAATATGTAACTGCCGGTTTTGTCGCGCCGTCCATTTCGTCATCGGTCAGTTTTTCCCGCTCTATAGCAAGCGCAAGTGCTTCACGCACCCTACGGTCATTAAAAGGTGCCTTTTGGCGATTAAATTCATAAAGATTAAGCGCGCTGTGAGTAACTCGTTTGAAATCGAAATACGGTGTCAGAAGCTTTAACGCCAAAGGCTCAAACTGAGAATTGGTGACGGCGTCAACCCTTCCCTCCTTGTACGCCTGAAGCGCACCCTCAGCATCTTTGGTTGGAACAAAGGTTACGGTTTCAAGCTTTATCGATTTTTTGTCCCAGTAATGCTCGGCGCGCTTGATCGTAATTCCTTTTTCCGAAACTGAGGAAATTCGAAATGCACCATTTGTAACAATATCTGGATTTAGATTTTCGTTCTCAAACTCCTCTCCATTAGCATAGACGGGACGGAAGATCGGATGAGCAACCAACTTTGGAAAGTCTCGATCCGGCTCGATCAGAGAAACCTTAAGCTCAAAATCACCAATAGCCTCGACCCCGATGTTCGGATCTTTTCGCGGGACACGCAAATTTGCCTGAGTCGAGGTCTTGTTAGAAATCTCAACCTTGGCCTTTTCGTTCGAAACATCCGGCGTTGCCTTTGTATCCGACGTTACTTTCGGTACCCTATCAATCGGTACAAGGGTCGGCTTCGGATATTCTGTTCCGAGTCTTCTGCGGTTATCGGAAAAAACATCGATGTCTTTCTCAATTTTCTTTGGCTCTCGTGCCATTCCAACGATATTTTTAAGCAATCCATGATGTGAAACGCTTTCATCCATTTCCGCGAGGCGCTTCCAAGAGCGAACAAAATCCTTGGCCGTTACGGGTTTGCCGTTTGACCATTTTGCATCCCGTCTTAGTTTGAAATTCCAAACTTTTGCGTCATCCGTCGATGACCAGTCTGATGCGACACCGGGAATCGCGTCCAAAGTTTTTGGTTCGGTATCTGTGAGTCCATCATAGAGGGCACGTGCAAAATCAGTTTCCGGAGGTGCAGAAGCCTTGGCCGGATCAAAAGTCTTTGGAGTCTGCCCGTTTGTCCAACGAAAATCCTGCGAGCGTGGAGGCTTGGTTTCGCTGTAAAAAACTTCCGGCTTTGGCTTTTCAAGTTCGCTGCATGAGGTAAATACCAAAATCGAGCCGCAGAAAATCAAAGCCGCGATCGTTCGCAACCCATTTATAGATCTTTGTCTCATTTTGGCTTGGGGAACCATTCTACTAAAAATCCAGTTTCCTATAAATTTCCTCGACGCGGGCACGAGTTATTGAAAATCCTTCGCTTGTATCAACCAAAAGATCAGCGTACGATTTCTTCTCTTCCTGGGAAAGCTGGGCATCAATTCGTTGCTGCGCTTCTTCTTTGCTCAAATTATTCCGTAACATCAATCTTTGCAATTGTATATCAGCTTCGCACCAAACAACAATTATTTTTTCAAACCGCTTATAGCTTCCGGACTCGATCATTAAGGCCGCATCTACGATCGCAATGCCGTCAGGAGATTCTTGCTCTCTTTCTTTCAGCCAATTATCCTGAGCAGCTATAACCAATGGATGCACAATCGAATTTAAGAGTTGTCGCTTCCCTTCATCGTTAAATACAATGCTTCCAAGTTTTACGCGGTCGAGTTCGCCGCTTTCCATTAATACTTGGGCGCCAAATTCTTCGATAATCTGATTTAATCCGCCGGTATTTGGTTCTACGACTTCCCGTGCCGTCTTGTCGGCATCAAGCACAAAACAACCAAGTTCTTGGAAAACATCACAAACGTATGTTTTACCAACCGCAATCGAACCTGTTAAACCTACAGACAACATAATGGAAAATCGATACTAAAACGCAGAATGGAAATTCGAACTGCACAAAAGGCATTCTCTATTTTGTCCATTTTCCGTTTTCAATTTTTCGTTGTTATGCCTTATGGCGTTTAGCCAGCTTCCCGACGTTATATTCAGCGATTTCTTTGAGCGTCAAACCCAATTCATCGGCGCAGGCGGAAATATACCAGAGAACATCCCCAAGTTCGTCCTGAAGTTTCAGGCGAATTTCATCAGTTAATTTTCCGTCGAAATCGCGTTGAATTTTCTTTACGATATTCGCGACTTCGCCCGCTTCGCCGGTTAGTCCGAGTGTCGGATACTCCAAATTGTTCAGACGATTTGGATAAAGAGCCGTTGAGCTCGCTTCTTTTTGATATTCTTCAAAGTTCATAATGGTTAATTTTCCGATATTCTACGTTTTCGTGCCGCTTTTACGGTATTTTTCATGAGCATCGCCACTGTCAAAAGTCCTACGCCGCCCGGAACCGGCGTAAAATATTTGGCTCTTTCCATCGCGGCCTTGGCATTTACATCGCCAACCAATGTCGAGCCGCGTTTTTCAATTGTTTTCAAACGCCCCTCAAGTTCGTCTTCGCAAAAAAAGACTTTCGCCTCTTCCAAATCATCGAGACGATTCATCCCGACATCAACGACGGTCGCGCCCTCTTTAATATGTTCCGCCGTAATTATCCCCGGGACGCCAACCGCCGCCACCAAAATATCGGCTTGCTTGCATACCGCCGCCAGATCTTTTGTTCGCGAATGGCAGATGGTGACAGTCGCATTTTCATGTAAAAGAAGCATTGCCATTGGTTTACCAACAATATTGCTTCGCCCGACCACTACGGCATTCTGTCCCGATATCTCAATGCCCTTGCGCTTTAACATATCGATAACACCGGCCGGTGTGCACGGAGTTAGCGCATCTTGTCCTTGTGACAAACGCCCGACATTTACCGGGTGAAACCCATCGACATCCTTTTCGGGATCGATTTTTTCGAGCACAATTTTCTCGTCAATTTGTTTTGGAAGCGGAAGTTGAACAAGAATTCCATCGACGTCATCACGAGAATTCAATTGATCAACGATTTCTAGCAATTCTTCCAGAATTGCATCGTCCGCTAAGTGTTTGTGTTCGGAGAGAATTCCCAATTCCCCGGCCGTTTTAACTTTGCTGTTTACGTAGACTTCCGAAGCGGAGTCTTCGCCAACTCTAACAACAACTAAACACGGCGTAATCCCGTGATTTGCTCTTAAATCATGTACTTCGGAAGCGACCTCATCCTTGATCGCTTGTGCAAACTCCTTTCCGCTTAAGATCTCCGCACGCTTTTCCATAGATTCTGCTATCATAAATCCTTCGTGATCCCTCTGATTTCTTCTGTATTTTGATTTCAATTATAATGTTTTACATCCTTTATGCCACAAGCTAAGTCATTTATTTTCGTATTTCTGTTGATAGTATTTGCCGTCGATTCTTTTCCCCAGCGCGCTGAAGAGATCGGCGAAACGGTTCGGGTGCGACTTGGTGGAAACGACTATAAAACGGCCATTTCCGATCTCGTAAGAATGAGAAAGGAATTCCCCAAAGCGTTTCACTCCAATAATTACGATTATCTGCTTGCGAGACTTTCTGAAAAGGATGGTGATTTTGCAAATGCGATGGCAAATTATCAGTCGGTCGTGAAACGCGATTCGGTTCTTAAAGAATACGCACTTTGGCATATTTCCGAGATCATGCGAAATTCCGGAAATTTATTCGCAGAACGCTTGTATCTTAAGGAACTGTCCGCCAATTTCGATCAAAGTTTGCTAATTGATGCCGCAGCAAAACGTCTGGCGCGAAGCAATTTCGAGAGCGGTAACTTCAGCGCCGCGATTGAATTTTTAGAACGCGGGTCAGGCGACGATTCGGAAAATGCACGGGATACCGCGGAGGAAAAATCCAAATCCCGCGAAGATCTTGTTTTGCTTGGTCACGCTTATCTCAAAACAAAAAACCTAGAAAATGCGCGTGAAGTTTTTACCGAGTTGATTGACAATGCACCGAATCCCGAGCAGCCCGATGACTTTGCTTTAGAAGGGGCAAAAGGGCTCGACAGGCTTGAGGTCGGCGATGATAATTTCGCCAAAAGCGCTCCAAAGATTTCCGATGATGAACATTTCCGACGCGCGGAAATTTACCAGTTTAATCGGCGTTTTGAGCTTGCGCGTATTCATTATGAGGCGATCGTCAACAACTTTCCCGACGGAAAAAATGCACCGATTTCCATGTATCAGATCGGGCGTGGTTACGCGCAGGAACGCGAAGACGCGAATGCGATCGAGTGGTTTGAGAGGCTTTCGAATCGGTTACCTAATGATGATCTTGCAGCGTCTTCTCTCTACAATGCCGCCTCTAGCTACGCAAATCTGGATCAAACCTCCGCTGCGGTCTCGCGTTATGAGAAATACATAAACGAAAATCCAAAAGCGACAAATCTCGAACGCGCCCATCTAAATATCATCGATGCTTATCGCGACGCCGGTGACGATCAAAATGCATTGAAATGGACGGCGAAAACGCAGGCGCAGTTTCAAACCGAAATGGGCGAAGCTGTGGCGCTCTTTTCGCAAGTTAGAATTCGTTTATCAAAAGAAGATTGGCAAAACGCGCTTAACGATCTAAACCGCCTTCGAGAAATGAAAAACCTCGGCGGCACCCGAATCGCAGGCGGTACCAATAAAGAAGAGGTCGAGTTTCTTCGAGGTTTCGTTTTTGAAAAATTGGGGCGTTTTGTAGATGCGATCAACGTTTATTTATCAATTCCCGACGGGCGTTCGGAATATTACGGGTGGCGTGCGAGTGAGCGTCTAAAAACTTTGGCGGACGCGGCAAAGACGTCCGGATTGATTGAACAGAAATTCAAAAGATTACAAAGTATTTCCCAGCAAACGCTGACGAGTGCTAATGCTGATGAGATAAGAATTGCATCTCAGAATGCTTTTAGATTAACCGCAAATAAAACAGACCAAAAATCTTTGCTACAAAGAATAAAACGCGTGTACGCACTTCTTGAGGATTATAAATCGACGCCAACAGGGAATCTCGAGAAGTTTGGACGAACGTTCGCCCAAAACACCAAAACATTTACGGCTAATAATCGTCATCAAACTCTCGCTGACGAACTTCTTTTTCTCGGCCTGTTCGAAGAAGCGACTCCCGAACTCGAAACTGCGCTTCGCGAAAATTCACGAAAAAATACTGGCTCGTTGTCCGACTTTTCGCCTGATACAGCATATACACTGGCAGTTTTTTACAAACGCGGCGACATCGCAAATCGGGCGATCGGATACATCGAGCCCGGGTGGCGAAAAGTTCCAAAAGATTATCAAATTGAATTGATCCCCCGCGACCAGCTCGAAATGCTCTACCCAATTCCTTATAGTTCGTCGTTGATAAAATATGGAAAGGAAAAATCGGTTGATCCGCGTTTTGTTCTTTCGATAATGCGCCAGGAATCAAGATTTCGTGCAGATGTAAAATCGGTCGCCGCGGCGCGCGGTTTGATGCAGTTTATTTCAAACACTTCAAACAAAATGGCCGAGGAAATGAAAATTGAAAATTTCGCACAAGACGATCTTTACGATCCGCCGACCGCAATAAGATTTGGTTCGCATTACATCGCAAACATTTTTAAGGATTTCCCCGAAAAGCCCGTGGCGGTTGCAGCGAGTTATAACGGCGGCGAAGATCGGATGTTGCGGTGGTTTAAACGTTCGAAATCTGATGATCCTGACAGATTTGTTGCGGAAATTATATTTTCTCAGACAAAAGATTATGCGTACAAAGTAATGGCAAATTACCGAGTTTATGCAACGCTTTATGGTGCTGAACTAAAACGAGTTGGCGTAAATCCATAAGCGGGTCACGCCATATAAATAATTCGGACTAGTTTCGCCATGCTTGCCGATTAATTCCTTTTTGCAGCAAAATATGTCCATCTTCAGTCCGTATAAAATCACTATGCGAAGTTTCGTTTTATTGTTGGCAGTTGCGCTCCTTTTTTCCTCGTGCGAGTCGAACCAAATTAGCGACAACGTCTCGAAAAATGCAAAGCGTTACGAATTTAAGGGGAAAGTTTTATCGGTCGATAAGTCGAACAAGAAAGCCTCGATCGACCATCAAGAGATCCCGGGATTCATGGATGCTATGACGATGGATTTTCCTATCAAAGAGGATCATGTCTTTGAGGATTTAACCGCGGGTTCTGATATCACAGCCGAACTGGTCGTTGATAATGCAAGTGACCCGCCGTTTTGGCTTGAAAAAGTGGCGATCATTTCCGCGCCCAAACCCGGGCAGCCGACCCTTACGGTCAACGAGAATGTCGCCGTGGAAGGCAAAGAAATGCCGGACTTTTCCTTAACAAATCAGGACGGCAAACAAATTTCTTTAAGCGATTTCAAAGGCAAAACATGGGCGTTGACTTTTATTTACTCCGAATGTCCCCTTCCAAACTTCTGCATCGCGATTTCAAAGAACTTCTCGGATCTGGCTAATCAAATCGTTAAAGATGAGAAGCTAAAAGACAGCGCCCGCCTTCTCAGTATTTCTTTTGATCCAAAACGCGACACGCCGGAAAGATTGAAAAGTTACGGTCTGGGCTATCTCGGCAAAGATTCGCCGGCAAGTGATTTCGCAGTTTGGCAACTTGCTGCAGGGAAGGAGGAGGAGATACGGAAAATCGCTGATTTCTTTGGATTACGATATGAAGTAGATGAAAAAGATAAGACCCAGTTTAATCACTCCCTGCGCACCGCAGTAATTTCCGCCGATGGAAAAGTGCAAAAAGTTTTTTCCGGAAGCGACTGGACATCCAAAGAAATGATGAATGAGCTGAAAAAATCCGCGACTCGAAAGGAATAAGCCGTTTACGATTCCAGGCTCCTATATTTTCCTAATCCCCGTTTCCGTAGTAAAATCACAAAAAAATAATTCCAACGAGGTGTGTATGCATAAGGCGATGCTTAAACTTTGCATTTCTTTCTTGATCTCTATTTTGTTTGTTACGTTTGTGATTGCTCAAGGGCAATTTGACTATCCGAACGCAAAAAAAGGAAGTCAGGTTGACGATTATCACGGGACAAAAGTGTCTGATCCGTATCGTTGGCTCGAGGATCCGGATTCCGCTGAAACGCAAGGCTGGGTCGCGGCTCAAAACAAACTTACAGAAAGCTACTTGGCGACAATTCCGCAGCGCGCGCGGATCAAGAAACGTCTGACTGAGCTTTGGGATTATGAAAAATATTCCCCGCCGTTTAAGGAAGGCGGTAAATACTTCTATTTTAAAAATGACGGACTTCAGAATCAATCGGTTTTGTATGTCGCAACCTCCGATACCGATGAAGGAAAAATCTTGCTTGATCCGAATAAATTTTCGGCAGATGGCACAACCTCACTCGCCGGCACATCGGTTTCCAACGATGGGAAAACACTCGCTTACGGAATCTCCGTTGGAGGTTCGGACTGGCGGGAATGGCGTTTTTTGGATGTCGAAACCGGCAAGCACTTAAAGGATGTTTTGATCAACATAAAATTCTCCGGTGTTTCCTGGTCTAAAGACGATAAGGGGGTTTATTATAGCCGCTATCCGGCGCCGAAAGAAAAATCAAAGCTGCAAGATGCAGTATTCGACCAAAAAATGTATTTCCACAAGATCGGGCAATCGCAATCAAAAGATCAGCTGATACATGAGCGCCCTGACAATAAAAAACTTAGCGTCGGCGGCAGCGAAACCGAAGACGGGAGGTTCTTGGTTGTTAATGTGTCCGACGGAACCACCCGAAAATGGAAAATTTTCTTTCGAAATTTAGCGGATAAGGATTCTGAATTAGCTCCGATCGAAGATAAATTTGATCGCCTCTCGTTTATAGGAAATATTGGCGCGACATTTTTTTTCAAAACCGAATCAGACGCACCGCTCGGCAAAGTTGTCTCGGTAAATGTCTTGAATAAAGAGAGGGTATGGCGCGAGATCATTCCGGAGGCGGATGAAACACTGCGCGGAGTTTCTTTACTAAACAACCAGTTTGTTTTGAACTATTTACAAGATGCTTACACCCAGATAAAAATTCACGATATCAACGGAAAGTTCATTAGAAAAATCGAGCTCCCGGGAATTGGATCCGCAGGAGGATTTGGAGGAAAACGCTACGACAAAGAAACTTTTTATTCGTATTCGAGTTTCAACACACCACCTACAATTTACCGCTACAACATGGAAACCGGCCAAAGCTCGATCTTCCGTCAGGCAAAAGTAGACTTCAATGCCGCCGACTATGAGGTCAAACAAGTTTTCTATACGAGCAAGGACGGAACAAAGATTCCGATGTTTATTGTCCACAAAAAAGGAATCGAGCTGAATGCTAATAACCCTACTCTCCTATACGGCTATGGCGGTTTTAACATTTCTATGACACCCGGCTTCAGCGTCTCGCGATTGGCTTGGATGGAAATGGGTGGTATTTATGCGGTTGCAAACTTGCGCGGCGGAGGCGAATACGGAGAAGATTGGCACAAAGCGGGTACGAAACTCGAAAAGCAGAATGTTTTCGATGATTTTATTTCCGCGGGTGAATGGCTGATCGAAAATAAATATACAAATTCGAAAAAACTTGCGATCCAGGGAGGATCGAATGGCGGCTTGCTCGTCGGTGCGGTTTTGAATCAGCGTCCGGATCTTTTTGGCGCCGCGCTTCCGGCCGTCGGGGTAATGGATATGCTGCGGTTCCATAAGTTTACAATCGGCTGGGCATGGGTCAACGATTACGGTTCCTCTGAAAACGCAGACGAATTTCAAGCGATTTATAAATATTCGCCGATACATAATATTCAGAAAGGCACAAAGTTTCCGGCAGTTTTGATAACAACGGCGGACCACGATGATCGCGTCGTCCCGGCTCATAGCTTCAAATACGCGGCAACAATTCAGGAAGCCCAGGCCGGAGTTGCCCCCGTTTTGATCCGAATTGAAACGAAAGCCGGACACGGCGCAGGAAAACCGACGTCAAAAATTATCGAAGAGCAATCCGATATTTACGGCTTTTTGATGAAAAATCTTGGAATGAACTAGCCGCAGGGAGCAACATTTGAGGAGACTTTAACGGTATTTGTGGAATATCTAGGCGGCGAATCGTAATCTTATGTTTAAGTAAGAAATATCCGTCCTTTGATTTTCATGGGTTCCAATTTTATGTTGAAGGTTGCTGAGCGAAAAACGAGTCTGAATCTTGAGCGGTTTCAAGGCCGAACAAGAATCAAGGAAATATCCGACGGACGGTACAGTACTCGGCTTGTTCAGACACCCGAAGAACTTGAAGCTGTTCTTGGTCTCCGCTTCGCAGTTTTTAATCGAGAACTTTCAAATCAAGCAGAAAAAAATTGCGGCGGTTTGGATTTTGACGAATACGATCTCAAATGTGAACACCTCATAGTTATTGAAACCGAGACAGGAAAAGCCGTTGGTACATACCGTCTAAATACACTGGAAACCGCCGGAGATGCTGAAGGTTTTTACGCGTTTTCCGAGTTCAGCATCGAAAGTCTTCCGCCAGATATCTTAGAGAGATCGGTTGAATTGGGTCGCGCCTGTATTTCAAAAGACCATAGAAATTCACGAGTCCTTTTTATGCTCTGGAAAGGGCTTGCAGACTATCTTAACCAAACGAAAAAGCGTTATCTTTTTGGCTGTTGCTCGATTTTCACCCAAGACGGCAACCTTGCCGGAAACATCTTGAATCAACTGAGGAAAAAAGGACATTTACACGAGACGATCCGGGTTGCGCCGCGATTCGATAAAATATGCATACCGGAGAATTTCGTCCCTAAAACAAGGAGATTTATCGCTCTGCCCGCCCTCGTAAATATTTATCTGAGAATCGGAGCGAAGATCTGCGGTGATCCTGCTATCGATCGGAATTTTAAAACAATTGATTATTTTGTGTTGTTCGATTTGAAAACGATCAGCCCTAAATATCTAAGAATGTTTTTCGGTGAAGTAGCCCCGCGTGCAGAAACCCGCACGGAGTAAGGTGCATGCTTTCTGTGCGGAGATTATTGTCGCATGGCAGTTGATCTCAAACGGGGTTTTTCGCAATCAGCCCTACCCTGTGCGGTTTCTACAAGAATTTCCGCACACGCTTATACAAAAACGCGCTCTTCAAAATCGACATCAAATTCACTGCTAAATGTAAGGAGCGTCGAGCAGCGTGTTCCGTAAACGGGCGTTTCGATGAAAATCGATGAAAGCAATTTTTCGCGTTCGTAGCCAATTCCGGTATCCGGAAGCTCTCCGTCTTCCGCCAAAGCTTTATCGGCAAGCAGCTCGAAGAGCGTCTCCTTGCGAATCTTGTTCGTCTCCAAAAGTTTTTCAAAGATATCTTTCCCCTTCCTAACCTTTTTCCACGGCGTATCCAACAAATGATTGCTCAAACCATACAAACCAGCGTCTAGCTCACGGATCTCACCTTGTCGGTTCGAAAAATAGAATAGCTCGTTACGATTGGAATTCATTTCACCGACAAGAAGATTAAATCCAGCGAATTTCTTCGAACGCGATCTGATATCCTTGAGATATTCGATCGATGAAATATCCGTTTTGAGGAAATCGGCGACCAAATTTCCGCGAGATAATTCTGCTTTTTCCTGTCTCGAATCACGGAAATTAGTAACCGCTGAAAATCTTCCGCTTTCCGTAACTCCAAGCCATGTGCCGTTTCCGACTAAATCTTTTCCTGCTAGAATATACGGAAAGTCTTCCCAAACATCGGCTGCCGCGGTTGGACGATCATAAAATTCATCGCGATTCGCTAGGAGAATCAGCGGATACTTCTGGTGTTGTTTGTATGAGAGAAAAATTACACACATAATTCCTTCGTTTTAGATCGGGTTTCGACATTAATTTTCCAACCTAAAGCTAAACGCATCAAATCCAAAACTGAGGTAGTTTCAAATCCAAGTTTGTAATTTTCCGCGCCAATCTCAAATGCGATTCGCCACTGAGCGAAAAGGATTCGATAGGCGTCCAATATCGAATAACCCGTATCATAGATGTTTGTAGATTCCGACGTAACGCCATTTAGTTCGATAATTTTGAAAACCTCACCGCGTTTTAGAGATTCAAAAGACAGCGCACGGATGTCAAATCTACCAAAATTAAAGCCTTCATAACCTTTGCAAATTTCGTCGATCTTTCGTTTGAGCACATCAGTTTTAAGCGATTCGCCCTCGTTAAAAATTGCCCCGCGGGAATGGGTTCCAATATCGATCAGCTGAACCGTTTCACCCGCTTTCGGAATGCTTTCAAGCCTATCAGCATTTTGATCAAAGTACTTTTCAGCCATGCAAACCGCTCTTTCATCGCGCAATATCAGGTTTTCCAAAGTGCTTTTCCCATCCCCTATGACCACGGGAAAACTCTTCTCAGTCATCGAAAATATTTGTCCCGTCGGAGAAGAAGGATATCGGTAATAAAAAATACTCACCTCGGGACCGGCGGCAAATTCCTGCACAATAAGATCTTCGTCCAATTTCTCAAACAGGCTTTGAAGCTCGCGTTCAGAATTCACAATTGACGTGTCCTTACCGCGTTCGCCGGCATCCGGTTTGAGCACAACAGGAAATCCAAGTTTCTTTGCACTCAAAAACGTTCGAACACTCATCATTTTTTCTTCAATGGAGAGCTGGCTTAAAATTTGCTCATATTCCAAAAGATGAGCGGATGCGGCTTTTGATTTCCTCAAGCCCTCATAGATTTCCGCTTTTGATTCACCGGCAAAACCGCCTGCCGGAATCGCCGGATTCGCACACGTAAAAACATTTAGGCCTCCGTGTCTAATTGCAAGGTAGAGGGTATAAATTAAAACCGGAAAGTAGAATACCTTGAGCGGCCAGAACTCCCAGTTTCGAATTCGTCTTAGCCGTCCAATGAAGAGCCTGCGTTTTCGCCAGGTAACCAAATTCGAAAAGAGTTTAAAAACAAGAAACGATCCGACAATGGTAAAAAGCAAATATTGCGGGGAGATCAGCTTTTGTGCAAACATTCCAGAACCTACTAATATCGGTGTCCAAACGGCAGCCGCGGCAAAAAAGTAAAGCGTAAATTTTGCAAAGTTTGCTTTTAGAAAACCTGCTCCAAGGTATGTTGGAAGCCGCAATCCAGATACAAAACGGCTGATAACAATCGCCATCGCTCCACGTTTTTCCAGCCACATTGTCGCCTGCGTCAAACGTCTCTCACTAACAAGACGCCGAAATAACCTGGTCTTGGTTATTGAGTTTCCAAAAATACGCCCGACCCAATAAAGAGCAATGTCGCTTACGAAAATTCCAAAAAAACAAGCCGAAAGTCCAAGTGAAAAACTTATGCGCCCCTGACCGGCCAATGCACCGGCGGCAAGACATGCGATATCTTCCGAAAGGAAAGTGCCGAAAAAGAGTATGAAAAAAATCGCTAGCGGCGAGAAATCATAGAGAGCCGTGAAGTCCAGGCGGAGAATCTGTTCAATGATTTGCCAGAAATCTGACATTTTTAAAGTTTTTCACCGATGATTGGAAGCTCCTGGCGGTGTATATAAAGCAGAATTAAGTTCAGAGCGAAGACAATTAACGCGAGGCCAAAAAGTGTTCCGCCATCATCTTTTACTACGATCCCAAGTTTTGTTAAATGACTGAAAATAGCTCCGGATATTACGCCAATGGAGAGTAAAGCACCGAGTGAAACCGTGTTTGGAACTAAAAGCAAAATCGCAGCAATCAATTCGGCAATTCCCGACCCAATTCTTCCGATAGCTTCATATTCAGCACCCATCAGCGTCGTAAAAATATATTTTGATTCTTCGGCTCCGGAAAACTTAAAAAAAAGCGTCTGCAAAAGTATTAATGCAACGATCACCCGGCACACCCAACTCACGATCTTCAATGTTCCCGACATAGTTATTCCGCCTTAGCAGCCTTTGTTTTCTTTTGCAGTGAAGCCCAGTAGTCCAAAGTCGAAGGCGCAACGCCTAAATCCATAGGAATTTCGATCCCATTTGTTTTCAGCCTTTCACCGATCAATGCGTAGTGGTGAACCGTGTGGCTATGAACAAATTCGAGCTCGCGGAGTCCGCTGGACCTATACCAATTTGACTCGTCGACCTCCGAACGAACCATCACGACTTTTTCGAAAACTTCATCGCCAAGATTCTCCAATTTTTCGACTAACAATGAAAAATTTTCACTCGCATAATGAGTTTCGCGTTCGATCCGCGGATCGCGTGTGCGTTTATTGTAATCGATCATTTCCTTATCCAGTCCGCTAAGAAAACTATTGACAAAATCCAGATTGTGACGGAAATGCGATCCTATACTCCCGGCACTACCCTTCGTTTCGCAATAAACTTCGTCGCTCAACAATTCAAGCAAAGGCAGCGCCCGCCGAAGTTCATCGACAAGCTTCGAAAGCAATTTTTGGTGTTTGCCTTTAGCGTTATTGGTCACGATCAATTTAGAATCCATTATTTTACGTCCAAACAATAAAATTACAACTTTAACGAAATTTATTCCAACCATAGAAGCTTTCACAAAAAAATGCAGCCGCAACGCTTCTAAGCAATCACGACTGGCAGTGCTGGGTTTAGAATCGGTTTCCTATCAATTCACAGCAAAACTGGCGTTTACTACAGCTGTTATTTCCTTATCGATTGTCGATGTATCGCTAATTCCATAGTCCGAAACTTCCGTGGAATCAGCTGCTGTTATTTGCATTACGCCCATCCTTGCGGATCGAATTGTTCCGATCGAATTGCCCGTACTGGAGGCAATTTGTTCTGCACGACTTTTCGCATCTTTCGCTGCTTCGCCAAGCATTTCGACCTTGAGATCGCCTAGTTTCGTGTAGTAATACTGCGGCGCACTCGATTCGACAAGAATTCCCTGATCGATTAACTCAGTCGATTCGCGGGCAATTTTAGCCACCAGCTCGACATTGTCGGACCTCACCTCGACGTTTTGACGTAATGAATATCCTACAATCTCAGAAGTTGAATTTCCGTTATCGTCCCGACCATTTAGTGTTTGCGACGAAATCGCGGAGATCGTTATCTGATCTTCCTTCATCCCCTTCGCAATTAGATATTTCTTAATTTTGGGAACGTTTTCCGATAGCCTTTTGTATGCCGAGGAAAGTTCAGGAGCTTGGTAGCTAACGCTTGAACTCCACGTGACCAAATCCGATTTTATGCGTTTCTTTGCCGAACCCGTTACGGTGACAGCCTCATCGCCTTTCTTTTTGTTTGTGTATGCCCAAGCAAGAATCAGCGATGAAGCCACCAATCCAAGTGCTAATGAAAAACCGATGTTATATAGATATGCTTTTGTTTTGTCGTTCATATTGTCTCCTCAAAAAAACTCTTTTGATTAAACAATATTTCGAAACGACTTGTCAGAGTGCATTACACGGAGGAACCTGTGGAATGCCACACGGCCAAACGAAGGTAAGGCGGTTACTAGTCCGGTGGCTTGAGATGGTATGTACAGAACTTTTTGGGTTCAGCCCCCTTTTTAAACGTCGTTGGTTGAGGATTTGGGCAGTATGCGGTCGCACGCATTTCAAAAACAGGACAAATCATTACCGAAACGCTTTTTACGACGGCCGGTTTTTTCTTTTCCGGTACATTAACTTCTTCATTTTTTTCTTCCTGAGCCTCCTGCCACGTGGTAAACGGAGTTGGAGTAGCGTTCGGATTCAATTCTTCAGTGTCGATCTCTTGATCATCGGTCGGCAATGAAATCTTCTTTGGTATCGTCCCGCTGACAAACAATTCGATGCGGCGAAACTCCGGCGGTACGGTTTCCAAATAGACGTCTCGAAGATTTGTTGTTTCGTTTTCGCCTACTTCTGGCTTCTTCCCTTCCAAAATTCTTGTTTGCGCCTTTACCGAAGCCGCCTCGGCATCGGTCAATTCCCGAATCAGGCTGCCATCACGAATATCAATTTCTGCGCGACGGATCGAGCCCGGCATCACCCAATCTCCATCCCATTCAGGATTGAGTTTAAGGGCTTCACGCATAAACTCAGCCCATATCGGCATCGCCGAGTCAGAACCTTTCATGTTAAGGTCGGAGCCGTCATCAAAACCGACATAAACCACACAAACAAGTTCGGGAGTAAAACCAGCGAACCAACCATCCCGCGAAGTTCCGGTTTTGCCTGCATAGCCTCGTTTTCCTTCTACATTCTCGAATCCCCATTGTTTGACTTGGGCAGCGGTTCCCTTGTTAATGACGTCCTTCATCATATCGTTCATGATGTACGCAACGTCCGGACGCAATACGCGTTTTTTTTCCGGTACCGGATTGACTACTGTTTTTCCATTTCCATCTGTCACGCGGTTGATCGCGATCGGGGATGTTGCTTCGCCTAAATTCGCAAACGTCGTATACGCCGCGGCCATCTGAAGTGGCGTTGCTTCACTCGTTCCGAGCGCCATCGATGGATATGCGCGTTCGACCTTCGGAAGTCCGGCTTTATTCGCAAGGTTCATTATCTTCCCAACGTTCAATTCCATTGCAAGATCTACCGTTATCACATTTTTACTTTTTATTAGTGCGTCGCGAAGCGTAATGTCTTGATTTGAGAAGAAATCACCGTAGTTGTTTGGCGAGTAAGAATCCCGGTTAAAAGTAAAGACCTTCTTCTGATCTTTGAAAACCGTCGCGGGAGTGATCACGCGCGAATTCGGCTGATATGCAGTGTCGATTGCCGCCGCGTAAACAAATGGCTTGAATGCCGATCCCGGTTGCCTTTTAGCATCCGCAGCACGGTTAAACTGATTTTCCTGGTAATTTTTACCGCCGATCATCGCCACGATCTCTCCCGTTTTGGGTTTAATCGCGACCAAAGCGGCGTTAAGATTTTTTCGCTTGTCTTCGTTTCGGAAATATTTTTCGAGCCGCGCAATTTGTTTTATCACGACCTCGTTTGCGGCTTTTTGAAGATCGGGATCGATCGTTGTATAGACACGCAAATGTTGGAGCGACGCCGGATCCGTAATTAGTTTCGGTATCTGCTCAACAGCGTATTGCGAAAAATACTGCATCCCCTGCAAATCACGGCGCTCAACATTCTCATTTAGAACGAGGTCAATCTTCTTCGCTGCCTCGGCGTCTTTTCTCGAGATCGACTTCGCTTCGACCATCGAATCCAGAACCTGATTACGGCGCAATCTAACGCGCTCCGGGACTTTGTATGGATTGTATCGATTTGGGCTCCGAATGATTCCTGCGAGGAAAGCTGATTCCGGCAAAGTTAGGGCCGAGACATCTTTTCCAAAATAAATATTTGAGGCCTCGCCTACGCCGTAGATCGCGACGCCGTTGCTCTGACCCAAATATATCTGGTTAGCATACAAAATAAAAATTTCTTTTTTGGACAGCCGTGTTTCAAGGATCACGGACATATAAGCCTCTTTGGCCTTCCGCTCCAAGCTTCTCTCGGGCGTAAGAAGAAGATTTTTTACAAGTTGCTGTGTAATTGATGAGCCGCCCTGATTCTCAAGGCGTGAACCAGTCTCTTCGCCATCATACCGCCTCCAAAGCGCTCTTGCTACGCCGCGAAAATTCACGCCGTAATGTTCAAAAAATGCTCGGTCCTCGGTCGCGGTGATCGCCTTGACTAAGTGTGGCGGTAGATCGATGAATGTAACAACCTTCCGCCGACCATCTCCTTCCGATGCGATTGAGTTAAGGAGCGCGGGTTCAAGTGCAGTCTTTCGAAGTTCTTTACGTGAGTCATTATCCGTGATCGACGCTACAGATTTACCTTTAGCTGTAAATTTGACGGTAATATGCCGGAAATTTCTCTTCCCGTCGACAAGTGCGGCGATACCCGGCTCGATCTCGATTCCATCATCTTCCAATGAATAACGACTTCTCGCTGGATCGGCCTTTCGGTCTTTTGCAATATATCCGGCTGATTTTAGGTAGTTAACGATCTCGTCACGCGAGATCTTTTCATCCTTCTGCAATACTTTCGGCCCCGAATAAATTCCCGCAGTATGGGTAAAAACTTCTCCGCTCAAGAGAAGGTTTATCTTATCGGAAAACTCGAACCAAAAATATGCTCCGGTCAGAAATACGCCAAGAAGCACCAACGACGCAAGTGCAAACGTCAGGGGATTAAACACGGTCCGCAACAGTCTGCGAAACAAAGATCGTTTTGGCTTGATCGTCTGCTTCGATACTCGAAACGGTTTTGGACTCTTGGTCCGAAATGACGATCCCGGCTTTTTATGTGAACGGATTTGGTTTGGCATTTATGGTAAAACTGGAGGTCCGCATGATCTGCGCAAGGACCGAAGCCCTCTAGCAGTTTATAGAGTTTCAACACATTGTGTCCAGCAAAACTTTGTTTTTGCTTCACGGCGTGATGGTTTTAACGGTTATGGACTGAGGATTTAGCGCAGGCCTTAATGTATAATAACGGTTGATCTAAATTTCAAATTCCAGAACAGAATGAGCTTAATTCTTAATCTTCCCCCAAATTTCAAACGTCGATTGATCTATGCCCACGGCGCGATTATTTCGATGATTGCGATCGGAACCGTTGGTTTTCGCTATTTTGAGGGGCTCAATTGGTGGGATAGTTTATATTTTACAACTGCAACCGTAACAACTGTTGGTTACGGTGATATCATTCCGCGTACGCCAGCGGGGAGACACTTTACGACAATTTTTATGCTGATTAGTGTCGGAACAGTGCTTTACGCGCTCTCAATGCTCGCGCAGGCGTTTATACAAAACGAAGTTCTAGGGGCCCTTGGAGTAAGACGAAAAACTAGAGAAATGGAAAATTTATCTAACCATTATATTATTTGCGGTGCCGGACGGGTCGGACGAAGAATGATTAGCACTCTGACGCGGGAAAATCTTCCTCATGTTGTTATCGAATTCAACCGGGAAAAAATTGAAAGAATCGAAAATTTTGAAAGTGCATTTGTCCTTTTGGGTGACGCAACTCATGAGAAAAATCTTAGGGCCGCCGGCGTTGAACGGGCCCTCGGGCTCGCTACTTGTTTATCGGACGACGCTCAGAACGTATATGTAGCATTGACCGCACGAGATTTGAACAAAGATCTGCATATCGTTTCACGAGCGGTCGAGGAAGAAGCCGAGCCCAAACTGATACGGGCGGGAGCAAACCGTGTCGTTTCACCGACTATCATCGGTAGCCAAAGTATGGCACGGGCGCTGATCCGACCGGCGATCGCTGATTTTATGGAATCCATCGTGGCGGAAAATCTTGACCTGGTTTTTGAAGAGATACGCGTTAGCAACGACTCCGTTTATCTTGGGCAAACTCTGATGGACAGCAAGATCAGGAATGATCTCGACATATTAATTGTTGCAATCAGGCGGAAAGATGGTGAAATGATTTTCAACCCTTCAGGGGCAACCAAAATACTCGAAGGCGATCTACTTATTGTAATCGGCAAAGCGGAATCAGTACAACACTTTGCAAAGATTAGTTAATGTAAACTATGAAGATTTTAATCACTGGCGGCAGTGGATATTTAGGCACGCATCTTCGCAAATATTTCGATGCCGACGACTTCTCACGTCGTTCTAATTTCGACCTTCTCAACACACAGGATGTTCACAAAGCTGAAGAATATGACGTCATAATTCACCTTGCGGCGCAAATGGATAAATCTCCGGAATCCGCGGAGGAAGTTTTCTTAACTAATGTTGAGGGCACGATAAATCTGCTTCGTGTTATTCGGGAAGATGCGGCCTTCATCTTCGCATCTACAAAAGACGTTTACGGTAGATTCGCCGATAATTTCTCCGAAGTGCCGGAAAGCTGCCCGACTTTATACTCAGGACAATCTGCACTCGAATGGTCAAAACTTATTGCAGAAAAATATGTGGCGTTTTATGCGCACAAAAATAATTTTCGCTCGTGTATCCTTCGGCTTTCCACCGTATATGGACCGGAAACGATAGAAAATACCCCAAATTTCGTGACCCATTACGCCAAAAAGATTGAAAATGAGGAAACGTTCGCTCTTCCGGCGAATGGTCGCCCGATAAGGGATATACTGCATGTCGATGATCTAGCAGCAGCTTGCCGGGCGTTTATTGATTCGATTATTCGACACGGTCTCTATAACCTCGGCGGCGGACGTGCAAACGCCCTGTCAATCAAAGATCTGATCGATAAAATAGGTAGAATATCAGGTAAGACCCCCAAAATTGATAGGAAAAATCCGCTTCCGAACCCGATTCCTATGAATTACGTAACGGATCTTAATTTGGTGACAACTGAGCTTGATTGGAGTCCGAAAATTGGGGTCGATGAAGGACTCACGAGTCTTTTTACGTGCGTCGATCTTCAAATGTCAGATGAAAATAGTAGTTAGAGGAACAAATTGGATAGGTGATGCGGTAATGTCCATTCCCGCGCTTCGCGAATTACGAAAAATTTTTCCCGCGGCCCACATCACGCTGCATACTCGGAGCTGGGCGGAAGGAATTTTTCGCGATGCTGACTTTGTTGATGAAATAATCCCTTTTGAACCGGAGAATAACTCGCTGCAGACCGTTCGAAAACAGGCTCGAAAATGGCGTGAACGGAAGTTTGATGTTGCAATTTTATTTACGAACTCGTTTCAAACAGCCCTTCTTTCGTATCTTGGACGGGCGACGAAGCGTTTCGGATATCGAAACGAGGGACGCAGTTTTCTCTTAACCGATCCCTTGGATAAACCCGTATGGAGAAACGAAAAACACGAGGTTTATTATTATTTGAATCTTATTTCAGCGATAGAGGAGCATCATTTCGCAACGAGAACGAGTCTCGACGCCGAACCTGATATCAGTATAAATGTCGCAAACAACAGGCGGGCCGATGCAAAGGCGTTTCTCGCGCAGAATGGCGTTGATTTATCGAAAAAGGTAGTAGCGTTGGGGGTCGGATCGGCAAATTCACGTGCAAAACGTTGGATGCCAGCAGGTTACGCATCCCTCAACGACTTACTCGGAAACGAATTCGGCGCGGAAGTTGTTTTAATCGGTTCGGCCGATGAACTGGACATCTCCGAGCAGGTTGCTGATCTGTCAAAAAATAAACCACTAATCTTGACGGGTAAAACTACCCTTGCAGAGGCAGTTGCGGTACTTTCCGAAGTAGATCTTCACGTTTCAAATGACATGGGTTTGGCTCATATCGCGGCTGCTGTGGGGACGAAAACGCTCACTATCTTTGGTCCGACCAATCCGCGAACGACAGCACCCTGGAATTCTGAGATAATTGTTCGAAGTGACGTAGAATGTGCTCCATGTATGCTCAGAGATTGCCCGATAGAACATCCATGTATGATGCTCATTACTCCCGAATTTGTTTTCGAACGGGCTGCAGCGCTACTGAATTAGAACCTTATGAAAAAAGCGATTTTTCTAGACCGTGATGGAACTCTGATCGAGGAAGTCGATTTCCTTTCCACCGTAGGTGAGACCAAGCTTTATCCTTTCACGATTGAAGCCCTGACGATTCTGCGCGACGCCGGTTATATCTTTTTTATTACTACAAACCAGTCCGGTATTGCCAGAGGTTATTTTGGCGCCGCCGCAGTAAATGCAATTCACCAAAAGATCCAAACCGAATTGGCAGCGGCGGGTTTAAAGATCGAATCATTTCATTATTGCCCTCATTTTCCTGACGATGGCTGTATCTGCCGAAAACCGAATATTGGGATGATACAAAAAGCAATACTGGGCCGGGAGGTTGATCTGGATCGGAGTTGGACTATTGGCGACAAGAAATTGGACATCGGAATGGGTTTCAATGCAAACACCAAAACAGCTTTAGTTTCAACGGGTTATGGAGCAAAACATAAGAAGCTGCTTCAACAAAAACCTGATATCATCGCGCAGAACTTGCTGGAGGTCGCAAAACTTATCATAACCGATTCAGAATGATCATTTAGGGCATGCGGCTTGCCCATTCGTTTATGTTCCTGTCCTTCCAAAATCGTCTTCAATTCTGACAATATCATCTTCGCCAAAATAAGTTCCGATCTGGATTTCAATAAAAACGAGATTCTCATTCTCTGAAGGGTTTTCTACACGATGGGCATCTCCGATCCGTATATTGATCGCATCGCCTGTTTTCACTAGCTTTTCCACGTCATTTAGTGTTACCTTAGCTGTACCACGGACGACCAGCCAGTGTTCTGCTCGACGCTCGTGCTTCTGATAACTTAACCGTTTCTTTGGAAAGACTTCTATCCTTTTAACTTTAAAATCGCTTCCTTCATCTAACACGGTATAAGTTCCCCATGGACGTAAATCAAATTCATTTTCCATATATTCTTGTGTCTTCGTTTTTGAAGACTAGATGAATCCGATTCAATTTTCAATGGTAGTTGAAGAAAAAGATATTTCTATTGACGCAACAATCGCTCAAAAGATACAAACCTTGATAATTGGGCGTTTGCTGACGATTTTTCTCTTGCTTGTGGCAAGCTGGATATGGAACAGCGGGCACCTTAACCTTTCTTTCGAAGATTTTCCACGCGGGCTATTCTTGATCTCCGTTATCGCGGCATTTTTATCGATCTTTTATTTCTTTATTCTTCGGCTGAGTAAGGATTATCATTGGCAGATCCGCGTGCAATTTTTAGTCGATGTTTTTTTGATAACGTGGCTTGTATGGCGAACCGGTGACGTCACATCGCCCTATATAACGCTCTATATTGTATTAATCAGCGTGGCGAGTATTTTCTTGGGCAAACGCGCCACGATTATCCTGGCCTGTCTTTGTGTCATATTATTTGCGTTCCTTTCCTCGGCTTCCTATTTCGCTTTTATTGAATCTTATTCAACTACGTCGGAATTCTCAAAAATAATTCAGATCGTAAGTTTTCATAGTGTTGCTTTTCTGGTGGTCGGGTTACTTTCAGCACGGCTTGCGGAGAGGTATTCATCAAGTAAAGAGCTTGAAGTTACGACAAAGACACTAGCGAATCTCAGAGTTTTGCACGAACGGATCATAGAATCGATCAGATCAGGTTTAATTACGATAGATCTGGTAGGAACGATCTACACCTTTAATAAAACCGCGGAAGAAATAACAGGAAGAACTTCGGCGGAGATGCGCGGAAAGTCAATATTTTCGCTGTTTGGGGACATTCAGCGTGAAATTGAGCTTGCGCTCGCCGACGATTACCACACCACGGAATTTCAAAGACGGTACGAAATCGGTTTTACAACGCCGGACGGTTTTGTCGTACAGCTCGGATATAGTATTTCGCCGTTGTTTGCTGAATCGGGTGATAAGACCGGATTGATCGTAACGTTTCAGGATCTGACCGAAATTCGCTCAATGGAAGAAAGTGTCCGAAGAAAAGATAGACTCGCGGCGGTTGGACGTGTCGCAGCGGGTTTGGCACATGAAATACGAAATCCGCTGGGTGCTATGCGGGGCGCCATTCAGGTCCTTGAATCCAAAACCGAAAAAGATTCATCACAAATGAACTTGATGGAAATTATTCTCCGCGAATCCGATAGACTAAACGACATTATTACGAATTTCCTAAAATACGCTCGTCCCAAAGCGAGCAAGTTTTCAGAAATCGATATTAGGCAGCCAATTGAAGATACGATAACGCTTCTGAGACATAGCCCGGATGTAGACGAAAATCATATATTGGCAACAGATCTACCCGATAAGCCGATCATGATTTCCGCAGATGAATCTCAGCTAAAACAGATATTCTGGAATTTATCCCGTAACTCAATCCAATCGATGGCAGATGGCGGAACCTTAACGGTTTCACTTAGTAAGACCAGTCGAAACAGAATTTTGATCACGTTTTCAGATACTGGCTGCGGAATGTCTCCAAAACAGGTTGAGCAGTTGTTCGAACCATTTTCGAAATCAACAACGGGCGGTACCGGTTTAGGGCTTTCAATCGTTTATCAAATCATACGTGACCACGATGGCACGATAAACGTTAGCAGTAAGGAAGATACGGGAACCGAAATAAGAATCGGGATTCCCATAAAGACGGTCAGAAATGTTAAACCGATAAATACGAAAGAGGCGAATCCGAAGCCTATTGATTCGAATTTGGGAGAATATCTGAATGTTAAGAATGGTGAAAAACAAATTTCTTCTTGAAACCCAAGGTCGTTTTTTGTGAAAATGGAGTAAGGTTCAATCCTGATCCGCAATTTCAGCCCCCTTTTTTTGACTAACCTATTTCAATGGCAAATATACTCATAGTTGACGACGAACAGAGCTATCGACAGCTCTTGAGTCTTGTTTTCGAAGAAAGCGGACATTCTATTCGCATCGCAAAAAATGGACGTGAAGGATTAGCGCTCTTAAATGAAGATCCCGCAGATATCGTTATTTCGGATGTCCGTATGCCGGACATGGACGGAATCTCGTTACTACGTGAGGCGCGTGGAATTCTGCCAGATATCGGAGTTATCTTAATGACCGCATTTGCAACGGTCGAAACGGCGCGCGAAGCGTTTATTCTTGGTGCAGATGATTTCATTCAGAAGCCTTTTGACGTTGAGGAATTAAAGGTTCTCGTAAAGAAAACGCTTGAAAAGCAAGAATTGATAACGGAGAACCGCGCGTTTAAACGTGCTCAGCGTGAACGCGGCAGCGTCAAGAACATAATCGGTCATTCGGACAAAATGCAGGCGATCTTCCAGATGATCGAAACTGTAGCTGAAGTCGAATCGACGGTTTTGGTTTCGGGCGAAAGTGGAACCGGTAAAGAGCTTGTTGCGCGGGCGATACATGATTTATCGCCGCGGGCGGAAAAGCCATTTGTTTCTATAAATTGCGGCGCTTTCACGGAAACGCTACTTGAGTCTGAGCTTTTTGGATATGTAAAAGGATCATTTACGGGAGCAAATGCCGATCGTAAAGGATTATTTGAAGCGGCACATGAAGGAACGATATTCTTGGACGAAATCGGTGAAATGTCGACCGCTATGCAGGTGAAGCTTCTCCGGGTGCTCCAAGAACGCAAAGTGCGGCCCGTCGGTGCGCACGATGAAAGAATCTTCGATGCGCGAGTATTAGCTGCGACGAACCGTGATCTTAAGGCAATGACCGAAGATGGGTCGTTTAGAGAAGATTTGTTTTATAGAATTTCCGTGATTCCTATTTCGCTTCCACCTCTTCGCGAAAGAAAAGAAGATATTCCGGACCTGACGGAGCACTTCATGGAGAAATTCTGCAAACGGAATTCAAAAGAATTGTCGATCTCTCAAAAAGCGATGCAAATGCTTGAAAATTATGCATGGCATGGCAACGTTCGCGAGCTTGAGCACACGATCGAACGCGCCGTTGCCCTAGAACCCGGATCCGAAATTCAGCCCGAACGCCTGCCTGACAACGTCACAAACTACAATCCGGTTCGGATCAGTAATGAATTTGATCTTCCGGAAGAAGGAATTAATCTCACAAGCCATCTAGGAAACCTTGAAAAAACATACGTGGTAGAGGCACTCCGCTTATCTGGCGGTAACCAAACTAAAGCTGCCGACCTCCTTCAGATGCCCGTTCGATCCCTTCGCCACCTTCTCGATAAACACAGTATCCGCTCGCTTTCGGCCCAGATGAGAAGCTCCTCTGATTAAATGCGGTCATTCTGAACGAGTTTTGACCGATTCATTCACTTTGGCACAACGATTGCGTTAAACATTGTTGGCATAATTGGAGTTTTATAAAAATCAGAGGATCGAAAAATGAGAGAAAAAGGATTTTCTTTAATCGAATTATTAATCGTAGTGGTGATCATAGGCATTATCGCCGCAATCGCAATACCGAATTTACTAGCTGCCAGACGCAGTTCGAATGATGCGTCGGCGCTTTCCTCAACCCGTATCATCGGCAATGGCGAGGCAACTTACAAACAAACCGCAGGCGACGGGAATTATGGTACCCTAGCCGATCTTCAGGGCACCAGAATTATTGATGAAGTACTAGGAGCGGGAACTAAAAGTGGATTTAGATTTAGTGTTGTGCCAATTCCGCCTTCGTCTCCAAACCCGGCATTCTTTGATGGATATGCCATTGCCGGAGTTTTTGGAAATGCGCCAACAGGAACGGGAAATCGAAACTTTTACATCAACGAATCCGGCGTAATATATGAAAATACTGCGGGGCAGGATAACCCTCCGGATGCGACAAGCAGCACCGATAGAATCGTAATAAATGGAACCGTACTAGATGACTAGTAGCCACTATTACTTTTTCAATCTCTTTAATGAAGACAGGGCATAACGTCCTGTCTTTTTTTCACGGTCACATAAGCGAGAGCCCCGGCACGCTTCTTTACGTTGATTTTCGCAATATCCATCCCTAAATCGATAAATCCTGACAAATTACGTCACTTTTCCCTGCCGATTTCTGTTAAAACCCGTTGAAAATCCTCGTGCAATCGCCTAATCAACAACTCAACAATTCTCTAACTAGAGTAAACAAAGTGTTTAGCTGAACGATTCGGTTTTGGCACGTGGCTTGTAATAGAAACAGTGCCTGAGAATTGAGGTAGAAAAAAGACTTTATAAACTTTAGGAGACTGTGAAAATTAAAATGAAAAATCAAAAAGGTTTCTCGCTTATCGAACTATTAATCGTTGTTGTGATAATCGGCATCATTGCTGCTATTGCTATTCCTAACTTGTTGGCTGCACGTCGTTCAGCTAATGAAGGTGCTGCTGTTTCAACACAGCGTATGCTTCATAGTTCGCAAGTTACATTTGGAGCTACCCAAGGTTCGGGTAACTATGCAGGTGGCGCTACCTGGGCTGCCGGTACCGGTGTTGCTTCGCGTCTAGGCGTTCTATATGACGTAAACTTGATCGACGCTGTTATCGCTAGCGGACAAAAGAGTGGATATACTTTTGACACGTATGCTACCGATCGAAATGCTGCGACTCAAGTTCCGGCAAGCTTTACACTTGGATCAGCTGTTTCAGTTGCTACGGGTGTTACGCAAACGGGAACACGTAGATTCTGCGTAGCTACAGATGGTGTTATGAGATCCGATAATACACCTGGTGCTACTCTTGCAAACAACATTACTGCTGACGGCACTTGTGTTGTTGGTACGTACGCTACAGTTATGGAGTAAGCTCAAAACTTATTTACCTTCCGGGGCCCTGCCTTTTTATTAAGGGCAGGGCTTCTTTTTTTGAAAACTCAAATTTCCTTTGGATCTAAAAATGAAACAAAAAGGATTTTCACTTATCGAGCTATTAATTGTCGTTGTAATAATTGGAATCATAGCCGTCATTGCAATCCCAAATCTATTGGCGGCAAGGCGTTCTGCCAATGAAGGTGCTGCCGTTTCAACTATTCGTCTGCTCCATAGCGCGCAGGTTACTTTTGCAAGCACAAGGGGCTCAGGAAATTATGCCGGCGGAACGATCTTTAATGGAGGTCTGTCAGATCTCAGCTCAGCAAATCTTATCGATTCGGCTCTAGGAGCGGGAACAAAAAGCGGTTACGGCTTTCTTACTATCGCCACCGATAAGGTCGGACTCGTATTCCCGACCTTCACCGTCGGTGCAAGAGTCAGCGCGCCGTCTGGCGTAACGGCAACAGGAACAAGAAGATTTTGCACGTCTACCAGTGGTGTATTACGATCGGATAACAATCCCGTTGATATAGGAAATCAGATAACGGCTGACGGACAATGCGACGCGGCTAATTTCCCAACCGTATTGGAATAGATCGATGCAGAAACCGGCACGGAGTAAGGGTGCACGAAAAGACTGTTATCTCAGGACTCCGGAGGGTGTGGTAGTTAAAAGAAAGATCCCACAGGCGTAGATATCACGGACACCCTTACTCCGTGCGGGTTTCTGCAGTAAATTTGCCGCAGACCGACGATGCGGGATACAGCAAACACGCTCACACCATATACTTAGAATCCCTTGCGAATACTTGGTTAAACAGCAGGAAATTTGTATAATTAGCCTGTTGGTAAATCCACCGACACTCCTTCACTCATTTCGATTTTTTGATCATTCAAGACCAAATAGTCCATGCTTTCCAACATATTTTCAATCGCGCGAAACACATTCAGAGAAGCTGTCAGAGACCGCGTCTTGTATAATCTGGTCGTTTTCGTCCTTCTAATTACTGCAAGTGCAGTTTTTCTTGGAGAGCTTACCGCGGGACAAGAAGCCCGCACGATCGTCGATCTTGGCTTGAGCGCGATGCTGCTTTTTGGAGTGTTTATAGCGATTTTCGTCGGGGTCGGGCTGGTTTCGAAGGAAATCGAAAAACGCACTCTTTATACTGTTTTTTCTAAACCGATCGGACGCAGCGAGTTTATCATTGGGAAATATCTTGGTTTATGCCTGACGATCCTTGTGAACGTGATTGTAATGGGTGTCGGTGTTTCGCTGGCCCTGCTTTATGTCGAAGGTGGAAGCCTGGCAGCTACTATTTGGGGCACGATCGTATTGATTTTCCTAGAATTAGCCATTTTGATCGCCGTAGCGATCGTATTTTCCACATTCTCATCCCCGGCGTTGTCCGCTCTTCTGACATTTTTGGTGTTTATCATTGGGAATTTTAGTTCGTCGCTCCGAGATTTTGCCGAAAACCTCGGCTCTGAATTTGCGAAAGTTTTTTTTGCTGCGATTTATTATTTGTTGCCGAATCTTTCACATTACGGTTTTATAACCAACGCCGCTCATGGAGATTTTCCTCCTGCCTCATTAATTCTAGGCGGTTTCCTTTATGCCATTTGTTACTCATCAGTGCTGTTGGCAATTTCAATTCTGATCTTTAACCGGCGAAACTTGAAATAATTAGATCAACGACCCGTTCAGATTCGAAGTGCTTGGTCAGATTCGCATGAAATCCAATTCATTAACAACAATTTCGGCAATTTCAATAATTATCCTCGGCTTTCTTTGTGTTTTTTTGTTAAGTAACTTCCTCGAAGAAGTGCATCCGCCGATACCGGAGAGCTATGCCGATGAAGATTTGTCGCTGCAGGGTGAAAAACTAAAAGGATATTCATTTGGCGCTGAAGGATTGCTTGCAGACTGGTATTGGATGCGCTCGCTTCAGTATATTGGAAAAAAACTTGTAAACACTCAGCAAAATCTCAATCTTGAGAATCTCAACCCCCTCAATCCTCGTTTGCTTTATCCGCTGCTTGATAATGCCACAACTCTGGACCCGCGTTTTATGGCGGCGTATTCCTACGGTGCTATGGTTTTACCGGCGATTGATAAGAAACAGGCGATCGCACTCATAGAAAAGGGCATTAAAAACAATCCCGACCAATGGCGCCTTTATCAGCATCTCGGCTACATCTATTGGAAATCAAAAGATTATCCAAAAGCCGCCGAAACCTACAAAGAAGGTGTAAAGATAGCCGGATCACCACCTTTTATGAAGTCGATGGCTGCAAAAATGACAAATGAAGGCGGCGAACGCGAAACAGCCAGAGAGATATATCAGCAAATGTACAACGAAGCGCAGGATTCCAAGACGAAAGAGAGTGCCGAATTAAGGTTGTTTGAACTGGAATCACTCGATGATCGCGATGCCATCACGGCATCATTGCAAGCTTCAAAAAGCGCGACTGGGAGATGTCCAAAGACCTTGAAAGAAATATTTCCACTGCTACTCAAGGCAAAACTCCCAAATGGTAGACAATTTCGGCTCGATAAGAAAGACAATGTTATAGATCCGACGGATGCACCATATTTGATCGATCCTGAAAAGTGCGAAGCTAAGCTCGAATTGACGAAAACAAAAATTCCGCAACTCTAATGATCCTTATTTTCTAAACCATCGCTCCGAAAATGCAAGACAAATCGAAACACAGATCATTAAATTTTCTTACCCGTTGGATATCGGAAGACGGTTATCCGTTGTTGTGTCTTCTTGTTTTCGCATTTGTCGTAATGTCGGCGATACCTCTCTTCGGAATTCCGGATGGGCGCGATCTTTCACAGCATCTTCAATTCGCAATTACATATTACGATGCGATTCGCGCTGGCGATTTCTTTCCCGGTTGGGGAGCCAATGAGAATCTTGGATTTGGTAGCGTTGGAATCAGATTTTATCCTCCGCTAACCTATTATCTTCTTGCCCTTACAAGAATGGTTACCGGGAATTGGTTCGATGCCACGTGGATAAACTTTTTCTTTTGGATGTTTATTGGTTCGACGGGTGTTTACTACTGGTCAAAGGAATGGCTTTCATCGAATTACGCTCTTTTGGCAGCGATGATCTATGTCGCTGCTCCATACCATCTATCTCAAATATATCAGCTGATGCTCGTCGCGGAATTTGCAGCAGCCGGAATCCTGCCCTTTTGCTTCCTTTTCGCAACCAGGGTATGCCGTCGGGGTAGAATCAGCGATGTACTGTTGTTAGGCACGAGTTTCGCGCTTTTGATACTCACCCATATTCCTACGACAATAATTGGTTCCATCGGTTTACTTTTTTATTCGCTTGCAATGATCGAACGCTCGCGGCTTGGATCTACTTTATTAAAACTAAGTGTTTCGGTTTCACTTGCCGCGCTGGCTACCTCGTTTCATTGGATAAAGATCGTTACGGAAATGCTCTGGCTGAATCATAACGGCCCGCAATACACTAGCGGGTTTTACGATTACCATGCTTATTTATTCCCAATGATTATCGGCGCCGGAGAAACATATTCCCAGAGACTTCTGGCGTTATTTGATATTACGATCGTCCTCACGATCATTCTGATCATTCCTGTTTTTATTTCTATTTTCGCCGTTCGCAGAGGCGATTCTGACGATGGAAATTATCTAAAAATATTCCGCTCGCTCGCTATCACAGGAACCGTGTCGCTTTTTCTTCTGTCCAAATTGAGCACCCCGCTTTGGGAATCGTTTTCGATATTGCAAAAACTGCAATTTCCGTGGCGTTGGCTCTCGGTTGCGACCTTAGTAGGGTCGCTCGCTTTTGCGATCTCGATATCCTTCCTGCTAAAGCGTTTTGGAAATCAAAATAAAGTAATTCTTTACGCCGCATTGTGTATTCTTATCCTCGTTGGGCTTTTTGATTTGACCCAAAATGTAATGCTATCAGCACCAATTTCGCGAGCGAAGTTTGAAGCAAAAGTCGCCGGATGGAAAAACGAGGGCGGTTGTCAATGTTGGTGGCCGAAATCGGCAAGCCACAAAGCGCTCGCACAAAAGCAGCGCGTCGAGGCAACGGGGCGTGATGTGAATATTCAGGATTGGAACAAAGAAACCCGCGGCTTTGAGGTCGGTGATGGAAATCCGGCAGACGCACATATTGCGACATTCTTTTATCCCTACTGGGAGGCGAGGATCGACGCGCAAAACGTTCCCATAAGAATGGGAGAAAACGGCGAAATTGTGATTCCGATCTCACGCGGTTCTCATAAAGTTGTGTTGGAGTTTCGGGAACCTCCAATCGTAGATTTAGCCTTGGTTGTTTCCATAGTAACCTGGCTTTTGTTAGCGGCAGCATTTGCCTTTTACTTATTTAGGATCTCAATATCATTTATTATTCAGGATTTAAAAAATGGCAAAAATTGTAGAAATCAATAATTTATCAAAAGACTACGAGAAGGGATTTTGGAGAAAGACCAAGGTCCGGGCATTGGATGATTTGACTCTTTCCGTTGAAGACGGACAGATCTTTGGTTTCCTGGGCGGTAACGGTGCGGGAAAGTCTACGACCATTAAGCTGCTGATGAGTCTGATCTTCCCAACGGAAGGAAGCGCCAAGATACTTGGGCACGATATTTCCGATGTCAAAATGCGCGCAAAGATCGGTTATTGCCCCGAGAATCCATATTTCTATGATTATTTGAAAGCCTCCGAATTAATGAATTACTTTGGTGAGCTTTTTGGTCTTGATTCATCGACTCGAAAAAATAGAACTGCCGAGCTTCTGACCCGTGTCGGTTTAGAAGAAAAAGATTGGGATCGTCAATTGAGGAAATATTCGAAAGGAATGCTCCAACGCGTTGGAATTGCACAGAGTTTGATAAACGATCCGGAAATCGTTTTTCTCGACGAGCCGATGAGCGGGCTTGATCCGGTTGGAAGGCGTGAGATTCGGGAATTGATAGCTGATCTGCGTGGGAATGGTAAAACTGTTTTTATGTCGTCCCATATTTTATCGGATATTGAGGCCCTTTGTGACAACGTTGCGATACTGAGGCGGGGAAAACTCGTTGCGGAAGGAAACTTGCACGAACTTTTAACAAAAAGCGGCGAAAATCAAGTGTTCGAGATCAATGCAAAGGGTATTTCAGCTCAAGAGCTGGAACCTGGGGTCGGTGGAATTTCCGGGATAATCATCGCTGCAAAACCAAATGGTGCGACAATCGAGGTTCGAAAAGAGGACGATATCGAAAAAGTTTTGGCGGAGCTTCGAAAGATGGGCGGAAAACTCGTCTCAATTCAGCCCGTTAAGCTATCTCTGGAAGAATTTTTTGTAGATTCGCGTGAAGTGACAGAAGAAGATCCGGGCGTCGAAGCGGCTAGTCAAACTTCATAGCCGTGACTTTCCACTGAACGTTTGCGCGGTCATCTTCAGTCGAGAACCCGCCGATGTTTACATTTACGTTCATAGTTTCGCCTGGATTTAATCGATCACGCTCTGAGTTCGGCAACAGAATAAATTTCTTTTCTTTCATAACCCTCGATTCAGAATCGATCACGCCGACATTTACCTGAATCGCAGTTAAAGTTTTTTCGCCTTTATTGTAAACCGAACCGCCAATGTGCATCGTAACCGATCCTAGTCCTGTCAACGACTGCATTAGCCGGTCCGTATTAGTCGAAATGATTATTTCTTTTGTATATTCCGCAAATTCCAGCGAGCCTTCGAAGTAAGCTCCCTCTAAAGTTTTGTCATCATGGCCGACAATCGGCTTGATGGTCGAAATCGCCCAAAATGCTCCGGCTATGAGAACTATGGCAGCCAAGATTCCCGCCAAGAGGATCTTGTTGACGCCTTTTTTTTCCTTTTCTTTCTCAAAAACACTTTCCATATTTGACCAAAACATTAGACCGGATTTCGCTCGAAATGTTCCAATAGGTTATCATTTTGATTGACCAAATCATAGATAGACAGTGCTTCCGAATCGGCTCCGCGGGCTTCTAATGACGGCAATTTCACAAAAAATCATTCAAACGAAAGACATGCAGAGAAATTTCGTCGAAGTTTCGCTTCCGCTGCCGCTTCAGCAGACCTTCACATATTCGATTCCGTCTGGAATACAGGACAAGATTTCGATTGGTTCCCGTGTTCTTGTGCCATTTGGGAGTCGCTCGCTTGTCGGCTACGCCGTAGTTTTTCACGAAACTTTAAATGAAGAACTTGCTTTAGAACCCGCCTCAATAAAGAAGGTAACGCAATTGCTTGATTCCGAGCCGCTTTTGACCGGAGAAATTATCAAATTGACCCAATGGGCAGCCGGTTATTACTTATCTTCTTGGGGCGAGATGCTGAAAGCTTCCCTTCCCGCCGGTATAAATGCCACGGTCGAGGAGCGTTTCCAGATAACGAATTCGGGGATAGAATATTTAAAAAGAAACAGCAGCAAGAGGACACAAAAAATAGACCTGCTTCAATTTCTTGATGAAAACGGGGAAACCGAATTTAAAGAATTGAAGAAAACATTCGGTGCATCAAAGGTTCGGCGAATTTCAAAAGAACTTCACGAACTCGAATTCGTTTCTATCAGGCATCAAACTGTTGCCTCGAAAGTTAAAACCAAGAAACAAAAAGCTGTCCGGCTTCTGAACACTCCGCAGGAAGCTAAACCACCTACGAAAACCCAGCAAGAAATAATAGATTTTCTCGCAAAAACAAGTGAACAGTTATTAATTTCCGAGCTCATGGAAATTCTGGATGTCGGAATCTCACCGATAAAAACGTTGGCGAAAAGGGGTTTCGTTGAAATCATTACAACGGAAATAAGACGCGATCCGCTGATGGGGTTTGCCTTGCCCAAAGCAACAAAGATAACTCTAACCGATGAGCAATCAGCAGTGTTAACAAAGATCAAAAAGCCACTGCAATCACAGTCATATCGCGCGTTTTTGCTCCATGGCATAACTGGAAGCGGAAAAACTGAAGTTTATATTCGCGCTATTAAGGAGACGATAAGTCATGGTAAGTCCGCGCTAATGTTAGTTCCGGAAATTGCTCTGACTCCGGTTTTTTCCAAACGGCTTCGAAGTGTTTTTGGCAAAGAAGTGGCGATCTTACATTCTTCGCTTTCTACGGGCGAGCGTTTTGATGAATGGCGCAGAATTAGGAATGGCAAAGCACAGGTTGTCATCGGCACCCGTTCTGCAGTTTTTGCACCGCTTCAAAATCTCGGATTAATTGTGGTTGACGAAGAACACGACGGCTCTTACCGTCAGCATGAAATGCCTTTTTACAATGCACGCGATGTTGCGATCGTAAGAGCAAGCAACGCAAAAGCGGTAATAATTCTTGGTTCGGCTACTCCTGCATTGGAATCGTTTCATAATTCGCAGATCGGAAAATATGAATATCTAAGCTTGCCGAACCGAATCGAAAATCGTCCTCTTGCAAAGGCTGAAATTATCGATATGCGGGAAGTTTTCGCGGCCGGCTCGGACGACAAAATCCTCGCGCCCCAGCTTCTAAAGGCAATCGAAGAAACCCATAAGCGAGGCGAGCAAACCATAATTCTCTTAAACCGGCGCGGGTTTTCGCAGTTCGTTTTGTGCCGGTCATGCGGTGAAAGTATTAGGTGTATGAACTGCGATATTACCTTGACCTTTCACAAGAGTCGGCAGAAATTAGTTTGCCATTATTGCAGCCATTCCGTAACAGCACCTGAAAAATGTCCATCGTGTGAGAGCGAATTTATTTATTTTCTTGGTGAGGGGACCGAGCAGATCGAGAAAATTTTGGAGGAGAAGTTCCCTCAGTTGAGCATTTCGCGCCTCGATCGTGACACAACGAAAAAGCGCCGTGAAATGGAAAATGTGCTTTCCGCATTTTCAGAAGGAAAAATTGATATGCTGGTCGGAACGCAGATGATTGCAAAGGGACATGATTTTCCGAATGTCACGCTGGTAGGAGTCGTATCGGTAGATGCCGGACTTTCGATGCCGGATTTTCGCTCGGCAGAAAAAACATTTCAATTATTGACTCAAGTGGCGGGAAGAGCCGGACGCGGCAACCGTAAAGGAAGTGTCCTGATCCAATCATATTATCCCGAACATTACGCACTTCAACATGCCAAAGAGCAAAACTACAAGGAGTTTTATAAACGCGAGATAGAGTTTAGAAAATCGATGAACTATCCTCCATTTGTCGCGCTCGCATCGATCCTGATCAAACATCCAAATCATAATTATGCATTCGAAAATGCAAAGATCCTTCGCGACTCACTCGATTCGGCAAACGAGAAAAATCATTGTATCGTCCTCGGCCCGGCACCAGCTCCGCTTTCGCGCCTAAAGGGCGAACACCGCCTTCAGATTCTGATAAAATCCAGAAACAGGAAACACCTCCGACAAACAATTGACTTTGCCGTAGCCCAAGCACACGAAAACAATTGCGATATGAAAATCGTTTATATCGAAATTGATCCAATAAATTTACTGTAACGCGGATTTTGAGGTTTGCTGTTCGTCTCAGTAGCGTTAAAATCCTTCTATGAAACTTTCAGAATTAGCCGAAAAAACGGATTCGAAAATCGAGCGTGGCGATGCCGATCAGGAAATCGCCGCCGCCGCCGGGCTGGACCTTGCTGACACAAACGAGATCACATTTCTCGCTAACCCAAAATATACCCCGCAAATCAGCAAGACAAATGCCTCGGCGATTTTTGTAAATGAAGGTGTCGAGATCGCTCGCGAAGACATCGCTATCCTGCGCGCAAAAGACGCCTATGTTGCTTATACAAAAGCGCTGCGGGAGTTTCATCCGGCGCCCGCTATTCGGCCTTCGATCCACGAAAGTGCGGTAATCGATCAAACCGCAACACTTGCCGAGGGTATTGAAATTTGTGCAAACGTCGTAATCGGTAAACATTGCGAGATCGACACCGGCGTGAAGATCTTTCCAAATGTAACTATTTACGATCGCGTAAGAATCGGAAAAAATTCCGTGATCCATTCGGGAGTTTCCATTCGTGAAAATTGCGAGATTGGTGCGCGCTGCATTATTCACAATAATTCGACGATCGGCTCCGATGGATTTGGCTACGCGAAAACAGAGGATAAGAAGTGGTTAAAAATCCCGCAGGTTGGACGGGTTGTCATAGAAGACGATGTCGAGATCGGCGCAAATACTGCGATCGATTGTGCAAGCGTTGGTGAATCGCGCATTAAAAGCGGTGCGAAAATCGACAATTTAGTTCAAATCGGTCACTCGTGCACAATTGAGGAAGATGCGTTGATTTGTTCGCAGACCGGACTTGCCGGAAGCTCCGTCATTGGGAAACGCGTGATATTAGCAGGACAGGTCGGAATAGCGGGACATTTAAGAGTTGGCGATGATTCGGTTGTAACTGCAAAATCGGCAACGTCGCACGATATTGAACCCGGGAAAGTCATTTCCGGGATTCCAGGCTTCGATAATCGCGATTGGCTCCGCTCGACCGCTGCTTTCAGGCGTTTGGGCGAGATGACAAAAGCGATCCGGAAATTGGAGAAGAAGATCGACGAACTTATGTAATAGGTAGGTTTTTATTTATTGTAGCGGTCACATTATTCCGGCGATGTGTTGATTTACAAAGATGAATAGAAAGGAAAAGATCGTCATCGCGCTTTGTTTGGCAGCAACGGCTTTTGCTGGCGTTTTACATTATGCGCACGCCAACGAAGTCTTCGCGTTTTTTGTCACGGCGATCGCATTGGCACTTTTGGCAATGGTCGTAGGCGACGGAACCGAGCAATTGGGTGCGCGTTTGGGACCGGGAGCTACTGGAATTCTACAGTCCGGACTTGGAAATTTACCGGAACTCTTCGTCGCGATCTTTGCCCTCCGGGCGGGTTTGGACACAGTTGTGCAGTATGCGCTGGTCGGCTCGATTCTTGGAAACTCGGTACTCGTTTTTGGGCTCGCGCTATTTTTTGGCGGCTTAAAAAACGGCACACAGCGATTTAAGAGCGAACCACCGCGAATGATCGTAACGCTGATGCTGCTTGCATTTGCTGCACTCGCATTTCCAACCCTTGCAAAGGAATTGCACACGCCGGCAGAACAATATATCGACAAACTCGATGTCATCGTCGCAATCGTTTTGTTGATTGTTTTGGCGGCAAGTATATATTTTTCCGTCAAAGGCGATCCGGCAGTCGCTCCACAAGATATCGGAGAATCGGAATGGTCGCTCAAGACAACGGTTATAGTACTGGCCGGTGCGGGAATCGGGGCTGCGCTTGTTTCAGACTGGTTTGTTGTCGCACTCCAACCGGCGATGAAAACGCTGGGAATTTCCGACGCATTTGCTGGACTAGTAATCGTTGCAATTGCCGGAAATGCCATCGAAAACTTGGTGGGAATTCAGCTTGCCTGGCGCAATCAGGCAGATTATGCGGTAAGTGTAATCATGAACAGCTCGCTTCAGATCGCACTTGGACTTTTTCCTCTTCTGGTACTTTTGTCTTTTGTCTTAGGCGGCTCGATCCTGACATTCGTTCTCTCGCCTTTGCTGCTCGCAGCACTCGCATTAGCAGTTTTGGTGAGTGCGTTTATCGTATATGATGGCGAATCGATTTGGCTCGAGGGCCTTGCTTTGATCGGTTTGTATTGCATTATCGCATCATCTTTTTGGTGGGGATAATAAATTAATTTTGGAGAAATAAGATGACACCTGAAACACAACGGGATTTTTCGGAATCGGGATTCGATGTGACCGCGATCAGCGAAAAGGACCGCGAACACCTGGCGCAGGATCTAACGCCGGAGGAATATCACATCTTGCTAGAGCACGGCACGGAAGCGCCGTTTTGCGGCACCCTTTTGGATAACAAGGAAATCGGCACGTACGCGTGCAAACTTTGCGGTTTGCCATTATTCCATTCGAATTCAAAGTTTACATCCGGCACCGGGTGGGCTTCATTTTCTGAGGCGATCGATAAAGAACACATTCGATACATCAAGGATGAGAAGTTTGGAATGGTGAGAACAGAAACCCGTTGTGCCCGTTGTGACGGACATCAAGGCCATGTTTTTCCGGACGGTCCGCCGCCAAGCGGGCAAAGGTATTGTATTAATTCAGCCGCGCTGGATTTTTTCCCTGATGGTGATGAGATTCCGCAAAAGGCTGATAATTTGTAGCCGCTTGCATGAAAGAGGACGCAATTTATACTGCGTCTTTTTTCCAATCCGAAGTTAGTGCGGTTTTTTAATCTCCGTCGCGTCCTGCATTCCATGGCGGCACAATTCCATTAACCCTCGAATAAGTGATCGATTGTCCAAGGAGTTTGTTTGCGTGAACGGTTACAAACATATACACATCCCTGACCGTCGAATCATTCCCAAAAACGTTTCACCGCTTTTTGAACATTTCCGTCCGATGCACCGCCGATTTCGGTTCACAATTTGATTCTGACCTAACTCGACTGGATACCGAGATTTTTCATTCTTCTGTACAAATGGCTCCGATCGACACCCATTGATTCCGCGGCTTTCGAAACATTTCCGTCCGTTTCCGCTAGTTTATGGAGAATAAACTCGCGCTGATAAGCATCCGTCGCTTCCTTAAACGAAGGGAACCTAAAACTTGACGCAACCGGTTCATCCGAGGGATTAAACTCCGGGAGATCTTCGGGTTTGATGCGCTTCTTTTGGTTCATTATCACAATTCGTTCGACAGTATTGCGAAGCTCCCGGACGTTTCCGATCCACGCATAATTCTGCAAGCGTTCTACCGATTCCGGTGAGAATTCCTTTGGTTTTTTCCCGTATTCTGAAGAAAACTTCTCATTAAAATGTTCTAAAAGAACGGGTACATCTTCAAGCCGATCCCGAAGCGGCGGGATTTGAAAAGGGATCACATTCAAACGGTAGAACAAATCCGAGCGAAAATTTCCGTTCTCAATAAGATCATCGAGACGCTTATTTGTCGCTGAAATCACCCTAACGTCAACATTTACAGGAGTATTACTTCCGACGGGTTCGAATCGCTGCTCCTCGAGCACACGTAGCATCTTTGCCTGAACTGTTGAGCTCATATCACCAATTTCATCTAAAAACAGTGTCGCGCCGTCCGCAACTTCAAACTTCCCTTTTTTTGCTTTTGTCGCACCCGAAAAAGCTCCTTTGGCGTGCCCAAAAAGCTCGGATTCTACCAAATCCTCAGGAATCGCAGCTGAATTTATCTCCACAAACGGGGCATTTTTCCGTTTCGATTGTGAGTGGATCGCTCTCGCAACGAGCTCTTTTCCCGTTCCTGATTCGCCTGAAATAAGAACGCGTCCATCGGTTGGCGCAACGATTGCGATTTGTTTTCTAAGCGCGCGCATAGCAATCGAATCGCCAACCATTGCGTATTCAGAACTCATTTGTTCGGTCAAGGTTTCATTTACGCGCTGAAGTTCTCTTTGCCGAATCGCATTTCTGACGGTTAAGACGGTTTTTTCAAGACTAAGAGGTTTTTCGATGAAATCAAATGCCCCGAGTTTTGTAGCGGTTACGGCGGTTTCGATATTCCCGTGTCCCGAGATCATTACAACGGCAGAATCTGTTTCATTTTCACGAAGTTTTGCGAGTGTTTCCAAACCGTCGATGCCTGGTAGCCAAATATCCAATAAGATGCACTCGTAATTAGTTGACTGTGTTACCTTTAAGCAATCTTCACCGGTGCCCGCGGTTTCAACCGAAAAGCCTTCGTCTTCCAAAACTCCCCGGAGAGTTTCGCGAATTCCGCGTTCGTCATCTACTATGAGAATTGAATTTTGCATTTAAATCGTAAGTAATTGATTGCGTACTCTGCAAATAATCGAGCTTAATTTGAAGCGGGCAGTTCAATAATAAACTTTGCTCCTCCGGGACTATTGGATGCGGCGCGAATTCTTCCGCGGTGTTCCATCACAATTCTTTGAACAATCGCCAACCCCAATCCGGTACCGCGACCTTTTGTCGAAAAATAAGGTTGAAACAATCTCTGAAAATCCCGCGGTGCTATTCCGCTTCCGTTATCGGAAATTTCCGCAACGATTAGATCTCTTGCAGGTTCAAAACGAGTGCGTATTTCAATTGTTTTTTCCTTAACCGATTCATCGAAAGCTTCGACGGCATTGTCGATCAAATTAACAAAAACACGCCTTAGCTGTTCCTCATCGATCATTGTTTCCGGCAGGTCTGCGTCAAGCTCCAGTGTTATTTCAACGTCTGTAATTCGATCTTTGTACAAAAGTGCAGATTTTTCGATGACATCATTCAAGTTTGCAGTTTCGAGTTTTACATTAGGCAGGCGGGCGAATCGCGAGAATTCGTTGACCATGGATTTTAGCGAAGAAACTTCACGCAGGATCGTATCGGTTCCCTCTTTAATAACTTGCCGTCTTTTTTCCTCATCGTAAATCGTGCCCGATTCTGAAACGTGAATTCCTTCGGCCAAACCATTAGCGGCCGAAAATCTTTTGGCTATTCTTTCCGCCGAAAGCTGGATCGGTGTGAGCGGATTTTTGATTTCGTGTGCCATGCGTTTAGCTACTTCTCGCCATGCGGATGCTCTCTGTGCCGAAATTAATTCAGTGAGATCTTCGATCACAACGACGGCGCCATTCTGATTCGGTAAGGCCGTTGCCGTAAGAGCGACCGGAAGGTCTTCACCCTTTTCCAAGCTCCCGTCTGTGTTTTCACGAAACAGCGTAGTTTGTTCAGCCGCCTGTCCAACTCGTTTTGCGCGTGAAATAAGCCTTTCTAAAATCGTCTGATTTTCACTACTGACCAGTTTTCCCAGTTCAAAACTAATGAAATCCGCATCCTCCAGCCGAAACATTTGGGTCGCAGCCTTGTTTATCGTCGTCACATGATTATTTCGATCGAAAGAAATTACACCTGTCGAAAGTGATTGGAGTACGGTTTCGGTGTATTTTCGTCGCTCTTTTAGTTCAGCAGCGTTTTCTTCAAGCTTGCCTGACATAGCGTTAAAGGCTTTAACCAAAATATCAAGCTCGTCTTCGGCCATTACCTCCACTTGATAACCCAGATTTCCACGCGTTATTTCATCAGCTCCCTCAGCGAGTGCGCGAATCGGGCGGGTTAAGCCCTTCGCGACATAAAATGCCATCCAGGAAGCCGCGAAAATAAGCAAAAATGTCAGCAGCCCAAGTGTCGTCAGCCCGATCTGGCGAATTACGCCCTGTTTGGACTTTAGATCGTCCAATTCTTTCAGTGATTTCTGCGCGATCGGACTCAAATTTTGCGTCTCGCCGACGTCTAAGATTGTCACAAGTTTTCTGCCGCCGTACATTTCTGCCATTGCTACGTCAAAGCTCTCTCCGTCGCTAAATTCCGGCGCGTTCCATTCGCTTTTATTGATCAAATTCAGATATGTCTCAAGCTCTGCGGTTTTTTCCGCGTTCGTATTCTTTGCGCCGGATGCTATGGATCTCATTTCCGGAGAAAATATATCTGCCCGTGTAAAACCGCTTACTTCTACGATCTTGCGCAATTCCGCGTTTGTTACTTCGCGTGTCTCGAGTGTTTTCGCAAGAATGGAAGTCGTATCCCTAAATCCCGCCTGTCTCACCGCGTTTTCGGGAATGTCGGTAAACCAACGCTCAAGCGCCCTATTCATATAAAAATATGAAAAGATGGCCATTGCGATCAATGGCATAATGCTGACTGCAAAAAAATACGTAAGAAGCCGGGTTTTGATTTTCGAACCGATCTGAAGTGCGCGGCGCTCCTGCCGAAGCTTCAAAAGACTCCTTAAAAAAATAAACGCAAATATTATGAAGGCAATGAAATTGAGAGACGAAAGCGCATAAAGAAGAACCGTATCGGCTGCGGAATTAACGGAAAGCGTTTTCCATAAATTTGACGATTGTAAAATGAATAACACGGTAAACAAAAACAAGACAAACCCGCCGAGGAGCCAGGGCGGTTTCCGCTTCTTGGTCTGATCCGTTTTTCTGCGATTGCGTTTCACGTCGTCTAAGTTTAGCACAAACAAACGGGCTCGTCCGTAGTGTTTTGAGTGTCTTTGAAGTAGAATTCTGACCGATGAACTACTTTTTCTTTAATGAATATGGGCGGCTTAGAAGCGGCTGGAGATTCGTATTTTTCCTGTCCCTTTTTATGGTTTTGTTTGCGGTCGTAAGCGTTATCGCCGGATACATCCTCATAAAACTCCCGATCGGATTTACCGAAAATTCACTATTCGCTCAGATTTTTGGAAGCATCGTCGGCCTCGGCGTAGCGATCGTCGTCGGGTGGTTTTGCGGCAAGTTTATAGAAGATCTGCCGTTCCGCGCTCTCGGAGCCTGGTTCACCAAATTTTGGCTAAAGGATTTCATTGCCGGATTTTTGATTGGAGGACTATCTGTCCTCATCGCGGTTTTGATCGGCGTTGTATTTGGCGGCTTGAGCTTCAAATATAACGACGTCGCGGGATCCTCGGCGATAACTCTGACCTTGGGTATCGCATTCGCGGTATTTTTCTTTGGTGCGGCGTTTGAAGAAGCTCTGGTCCGAGGCTATATGTTTCAGACACTTACCCGGGCAAAACTCGCCTGGCTTGCAATTCTTCTTACTTCTCTTTTCTTTGCGGCCGGCCATTTAGCCAACCCTGCGTCAAGCTGGTTTTCATCCATAAACACCGCCCTGGCTGGAGTTTGGCTCGGTACTGCCTATCTAAAAACACGAACGCTTTGGCTGGCTTTTGGGGTGCATTTTGCCTGGAATTGGGTGATGGGTGCTCTTTTTGGAATCGAAGTAAGCGGGCTTACGAGGCTAACACCTGCGCCTTTACTGATCGAAATTGATTCCGGTCCCGTTTGGATCACCGGCGGAGATTATGGATTGGAAGGAGGGTTCGCATGCACTATAGCTATTATAGTTTCTACAATTGCGATCTGGTATTTGCCGATCCTAAAACCGGCAGATGAAATGCTTACGCTTTCTAGCGATGAAAAGCCAAACGAAATATTCCTGGCAAAATATGGCAAACCTTCGATCGATCCTTAACGCAATTTTTCCTCAAGTGCGGCCAAAAACTTTCGAATGTGCCGCGCATTTTCTCCAAAATCGCTTTTACCGACCCGCGATTGGGACCTGACATCGACACTCGCGAGCTCTACATCCTTTGGTTTTTGAATCGTAATCTGCATATCATCGGTAAAAACCAAGACCGGCACCTCAACCTTGAAAACAAACGCATCCCCAGTTTCCTTTTTATCTACAATTTTCCACGCGCTTCCGTATGTCGTCAAAGTCGGCACAATCCCATCAATGATCTTCGAGACATTTTCCGGTTCATCCTCGACGTAAAGAGTTTTGAGGTTTTTTGGCTCGCCATCCGGAGACGTTTCGGCAATATTGTCTGGATAGAATATGCGTCCAATTAGCACAATGGTAAGAATCCCGATGACGATTAGAACCGTTGCTCCAATGAGTATTTTCTTCATTTTTCACTTTTCCTTATCCGTTCGCTTATAGAGTTCTGATCTTAAAACTTATATCCATTGACCGCGCCGAATGGGTCAAAGCTCCCACTGAGATCAGATCGACACCAGCCTCGGCATACGAACGCACAGTGTCCAAATTCATTCCGCCTGAAGCCTCGAGCAAGACATTGGGATTCATTTCCCTCGCCATTTCAACGAGTTTTCTTGCTTCATCAGGCGTTTGATTATCGAGCATTACAATATCAGCACCGGCTCGAATTGCCTCGCGTAATTGGCCCCAGTTTGATATTTCAATTTCGATCTTGTGAAGATGCCCGACGTTTTCCTTTGCCGCATTGACCGCTTCTTTCACACCCCCGGCAAGCGAGATGTGATTATCTTTTATCAAAACGCCGTCATCCAGGCCCATCCGATGATTCTTGCAGCCGCCAACCTGCACTGCGTATTTTTCGAGAAGCCGAAGACCGGGTGTCGTTTTCCTTGTATCGACAATCTTTGCGCCAGTTCCTTCAACAGCTTTTGCATATTGCCTCGAAAGCGTCGCGATGCCTGACATTCGCTGCATCAAATTCAACGCTAGCCTTTCTCCGGTCAGTAGTACATCGGCAAATCCGCTAAGTGTTCCAAAAACCGTTCCCGATTTCACTTCGTCACCGTCGGTGATCTTTGTATCAATTTCCGGACTCTCAGGATCAAGCTGGCTAAATACAGCCTCAGCGATCTTAATACCGCAGACGACCAAATCTTCCTTGGCCAAAAAACTCCCGATTCCCTTTACACCGGGAGGCACGGTAGATTGCGTCGTAATATCGCCGCGACCAATATCTTCCGCCAAAAATTGGCCGATATCCGCCAATATATCGCTGTTATCCAAAAGATTCATATCGGATTAAATTAGCACAAATCATCGGGGAGTGTAAGCATCCTCGAACACAAATTCGCGCAAAAACACTTTACCCGGCCGTGCTTTCGATATCGACTCTGATGTGTTGCCATTTCCCTTGCCGAAAACGCGCAATACTTAGAATGCAGCGTGCGAAATGTCCGGCAAGAATGGCTGTCCAGATATGCCACGGCTCGAGTCCGATCGTTCTTTGGATGACAAAACATATCCCAAGCGGGATCACAACCTGCGAAATTATTGAAATATAAAGAGGGCTTTTGGTATCTCCCGTACCCTGGAGTCCGCCGGTGTAGGCGAGAGCAACCGAAACAAATATCCCGGAGACGCTGAGGATCCTAAGCAATTGAACACCGATCTCGACTACGTCCGGTTCCGTCATTCCAAATATTGCGAGTAATTGCTGCGGAAAGAAAAAGAAAAACAGCCCGGCAAATGAAGACAATATCAAACCAAATTTTGCCGCCGTGTGCACAGCTTGATTTGCTCGATCAGGTTGCTGTGCGCCTAGATTCTGCCCGGCAACGGCCGCCGCTGCCCCCATCAATCCAACCGAAGTAAAAGTGACAAGCGAGAAAAGCTGCATGTATGCAATCGAATAAGCCGCCTGAGCCGCCGCGCTTTGAGCCAAAGAACCGACAAATGCGAGCATAAACACGCCGCCGATATTCATCGCGATTCCCTGAATACCTGCCGGCAAACCAAACTGAAAAAGTTTGCGGATGACGCTCCAATCCGGCGCGTAGCTTTCTTTCTGGCGAATCGAAACAACCCACTTCCCGTTCCACAAATTCCAAAATGAATAAACCGCAAGTATCCCGGCTGCAATGCACGTTCCCATGGCTGCGCCTTTTGTTCCAAAACTCGGAATTGGCCCAAACCCGCTGATCAGGATGATGCTGAAAATGACGTTGAGAATCGTTAAGGTAATCCCTAACTTCATCGGCGTTTTTGCGTCACCTGCCGAACGAAGCGCCCCGGCTAGCATAAAAAAGATCAGCATACCGCTGCTGAAAAGAAACATTATCCGCAAATAAGGGAGCGCTTCAGTCTGAACCCCCGGTGCCGCATTTACGAGGTCTAAAAGCATAGGGGAAGCAAAATATCCGATCGGCGCGATGACAACAAAAGCAATAAATAGCGCGGTGATAAAGGCCTGATAAACCGTGCGGTCAACCTTTTCTTCTTCGCCCGCTCCGGCAAAACGGGCTACCAGAATTCCCATTCCGGTAAAGATCGACGCGACAAAAACCACAACAACAATAAATATCTGAGAGCTCACACCGATCGCCGCGTTTCCTTTTGGCCCGACAATATTTCCGACCGCGATATGATCGACCAATCCCTGCAATCCGCCAAAGATATTCGCAAGCATCGTCGGCGCAGCGATTTTCCAAACGGCTTTACTAAGAGGCCCTTCGACTATCGAACGATCGTACTTTGGTTTTTCGGGAATATCTTGCGTAGTATGAATTGCTTCTTGCAAATCATCATCGGTGTCGGGGAAAGCCATAA
>JBBKXN010000024.1:0-10326 GCA_037969475.1 Pyrinomonadaceae bacterium
TTGCTTTCAATGTTTTTCATATGCACTCTGGCTAATCCTGACTTACACGTGTCGGCGCAACACGAAGGTTTCGCCGATTCACTCTGAACCCTCTCTAAACCATATAACCGATGTCCGATGCACTGGTCGGGTAAGCATAGATCATCGTTTTCAGATCCTCCGCCTTAAGCCCCGTGCGGATGGCAAGGGCAAAAATATTGATGACTTCCTCGGCGTGCCCGCCTAAAAGATGCGCACCCAAAATCCGCCCGGTGTCTTCTTCCACCAAGGTCTTATACCCCGAATATTTCAGGCCAATTCGCCGTGAGGAATACCACCCGGATGTGTCTCCGTGCTTGACCTCGAACTTTAATCCCTGTTTCGCGGCTTCATCTTCCTGCAATCCCACGGACGCCAGCGGCGGCAGGGTAAATACGACAGTCGGCACTCCTAAGTAATTCGGTTGACGATGATTACCTTTCAACAGGTTGCTTGCCGCAGCGAGTCCTTCAACCCCCGCTACCGGCGTAAGCGGCAGTCCGCCGCTATCCGCCCCATCGCCTGCGGCATAGACAAGTGGGTTCGAGACGCTCTGAAGATATTCATTGACCAAAATTCCATTTTTGCCGCGCTCAATGCCTGCTTTTTCCAGATCCATATCGTCAATGTCCGGCGAGCGGCCCGCGCTGTGAACGACCATGTCCGCCTCAAAAGTTTGTCGGATATCCCCAGCGGAAGCGGTTACGACAAACTGGTCGCCGTTCTTTTCGACGGATTCCACTGTTGTATTTAGTTTGAGATCAATACCCATATCGCGTGTTGCTTCAACCAGGCTGTCCACAAGATCAGGGTCAAAGCCTTCCAGCGGACGAGCACCGCGGTGAAGGATCTTAATCTGAGCTCCGGCCTGAGACGCGACATGAGCAAACTCAAAAGCGATATAACCACCGCCGACGAAAACGATTCGCTCCGGCAGTTTTTCCATTTCCAGAAATTGCGTACTAGTGGTGAGATATTCTTCACCCGGTATGCCCAATATGGCCGGTTTAGCTCCGGCGGCAATGTGGACGTATCGCCCCGTCAATATATCCTCACCGATTTTAACAGTTGTTTTATCGAGAAAATGGGCGCGCCCATGAAACACGGCTATGCCGGCTTTGGCATAGGCATTTTCTCGATTCTCGGGAACAGGCTCGGTAAACGTCTTCTTAAACGCCATTAGTTCCTGCCAGTCAATCTCCGTACTCTTTGCGGAAACGCCTTTCTCTTTCATGCGGCGATTCCAATCGATTAACTCGGCGGCTCCGACCAGCACTTTTTTTGGATCACAGCCGCGCAGTGCGCATGTTCCGCCAAACGGTCTTGAATCAACAATGGCAACATCCCAGCCAGCCTTTCTGCATTTATGCGTCACCGTTGAACCGCCAGCCCCAGTTCCAATCACAACGAGATCAAATTTCTTTTCCATCCTTAACTTATTCCTTCTTCGGTCATCACCGAAGTCTTGCTAAATTCCCGCGCCCGAAGCTCGGCGGCAAAACGCCGTCGAACCGGAACCGAGAATTACAAGGTCGCATTTATTTTTCCACATCATTTTGTGTTTTGTCCTTTACGCATTCGCCAGCCGATAAAGGCAATGATCATCCCAAGTAGGATGACCGTAATCAGCACACTATCCTGAAGTAGAAAGCTAAGTCCGAAGGCGGCAAAAAGCCCTGCTAAAATCCAAGTAAAGCCGCAGCAAATCAGAGCAAGAAACGCGCTCACGCCGCCCGCTCCCAATAGCAGACCTCCGATTTTGCTTTTTGATTTATTCTCCATGGTGATTCCTTATAACTAGCCAGACAAAATCGAGGGTTGGCCTCTTCGGGTAGAGTCACGCGTTTATGTGCGCTTTTGCACCTAACGACGCAATCGCCCTACCTTGATTTTGTCCGGCTCCTTAGTTATGAGCCGCCGAACCTTTCGAGACCGGATACGGCTCGTTTGTTAAATGCCGCGTTTTAATTAGGCCAACGACACACCCAAGCCTTCTGCCCTAAGCGTTTTCTCGTCAATATGTTGGCTAATACAGCAACCAGCCAGCTTTCCGTCAATGACTATCGACGGAACTGTTTGGATGCCATATCCCTTTGCCCTCTTGGCAACATCCGCTTGACGCGTATCCAAAACCTCGACATTGCACGATCCACAGGCAATCTGATTAACCAAATTAACGGTTTCATCACATACCGGACAGCCGGCGGTAAAAACTTCAACTTTTCTTTTCTTGCTCATATTATCTCCCTTGATTTTACTTAATTTTCTTCCGAATCGAGGCTCTCAAGTATTGGGCATTCGCTGACAGAACCGATGCCGCAGCAACTATTCACCAGACGTTCCAGTGATTTTTTCATGGCGCGCAAGTGCTGGATTTTATTGCCGATATCGGCAATTTTCCCTGACGCACGCATTCGCACATCCGTTGCTGTAGCGACCGGCGTTACCCGCAGATCGAGTAATTCCTTTATTTCCTTGAGCGAAAATCCCAGTTCTTGAGCGTGTTTGATAAATCGAACACGATTTACGCTTTCAGTTGAAAACATTCGGTAACCGGCATTTGAACGCGGCGGCGCAGGCAACAATTCCAATTTTTCATAATATCGAATCGTTGCGATATTCACTCCGCTTTGCCCTGCCAGTTTTCCTCTCGTTAATCGATTCATCAAAACAACCTCGCATTATCAACCCTAATCCCTGTACCGTGGTGCAAGGTCAAGCGGAGCCGCAAGGTTTTTTCAAAATAACTGAAATTCGTTTATTTCGGGTCATAACCGGCATCGCGGATTCCTTGTTTAATTCGATCAACCGTAACCTGCTGCGGGTTATAAACGACCTTGACATTCTTCTCGGGGTAATTCGCTTTGGCTGAATACACACCCTTGATTCGTTTAAGCGCGACATTGATATGCGACGCACAGCCTTCACACGTCATTCCTTCAACCGCGATGACTATCATTTTTCTGGTTTGCGACTCGCTCTCGCTAACGGCAGTTTCCTCACTCTTATGAGTATCGAGATCGTCGGTCTTGTTCTCGATGGCTATTACCGCTTGATTTGGTTCCGTGACCGACGGTTCCCGCCGATCCAAAGCTGAAACAATCGCTCCTGAATAATATGGAAATGCAGAGATGCCAATGACTGCGAAAGCTGCAACCCAAAGAGCTATCTGATTGATTCGTCCGATCGGTTTGGTAGAGCATGCCTGGCCTTCGCCGCATTCTTCACGCCGAAAATATATTCGGTAAAAACTAAACGCCAAAGCCGCAAAAACCACCGCTAGCAGGTAGGGCCGAAACGATTCAAAAATCGACGCGATGCCAAACGCGCCAAGACCGAATGCGATTGCCACGACCGGCAGGATGCAGCAAAGACTTGCTGCCACCGCCGCGACAACCGCGCCACCCATAAAAACTTTTTCACCTGACTCTTTGTTCATACTATTTGTCTCGAATAGTTTATTTCTCGATCTCAAAAAGAACGGGACAATGCGCGTTTTGACCGTTTTGGTTCAGTTCACTATCACATTCATCAAGATGCTTTGCCAAAATTCTTCGAAAGGCTTTCATCTTTTTGATTTGCTCGTCCATTTCGGAAAGTTTCCCCTGCAATAAATCTCTGACTTGTTCACATTCTTCCGCCCCGCCCGACGTCAGAAGCCCTTTAATCTCATCGAGCGAAAATCCGAGTTCCTGGGCCTGTTTGATGAACCTTATCTGCTCAATCGCTTTCGGCGAAAAAACCCGGTAACCTCCGCTCGTGCGCGACGCCTGCGGCAGCAGTTCAAGCCGCTCGTAATAACGCACGGTATCAACGCTGACACCGGAGCGGGCGGCAACATTACCAATTTGCAGCGGCGAATTTTCCATACTCCCCGAGTCTACACCCTGGAGTTACGTCCAGAGTCAAGGGAAATTTTCTGATTTTTGGAATTGGAGGGTTTCACCGCGGATTTACGTGAGACGAACTGATTGAATCCTGGTCTTTTCGAGGGTTGAGAATCTAATTAAGCCGTATGGGGAAATAGACCATCAATTCGGATATGGTTTGGGGTAAAACAATCCCTCACAAAAAAAAGCAGACAAAAACTATGCAAGCCATTACGCTGCCTCTTTTCCGGGAGGGCGTTTATGATATGTGCAGGATAGAATTAAACCCATTATAACCATCGTTTTCCTTCAAACCGTGACTCGGATCTTCGACCCATTTCTTACCATCGATCACAAACTTGTAGCTGTATTGGCCGAGCGGCAGACATGGGATCTTTGCCCTCCAAATGCCGTCTTCGCATTTTTGAAATTCGGTATCATCCTCTTTCCAATCGTTAAAATCACCGACTAAAGCGATCGCCTTTGCGGAATCATCGTGGTACGAAAAGATTATTTGATTCTTGTAAATATATGGCGGTCTAAATTCTTCTTCGTTGAAAAAATGGTTCTCACTCAGACTTCTTTCGACGGCAAGATGTGCGTCAAGAACGCCGTACCCTTGCCTAATGGCTGGTTGACCGGCAAGCCGCGTAGCCGTTGAAACAAGGATATTTTTTATTACCGATGGTGTTAAATCAGGATTTGCTTCCAGCATCTGGACAACAACCGATGCGACTATCGGAGCGGCAAAACTCGTCCCGTCAACATGCTGATAATGGGTGGAAACCAGCTTGCGTTTCTCGATTTCGTCGTCAATCATCTTCCGCACAACATTTTTGTCGTGCTGATACATTATCCGTTCGGGCAATTTCGCCTGATGCCAATGCTCAAATAATATGCTGTTCATTTTGTAATCGGGAGCGGAACTTATCCAGGACAGCATTTTTGCCGCAGTATATTCTTCGGTATCGGGCAAGATCGGAGCGGCAACAAACATTGCCGGCGCGATGATTTCAGGTTTTATCAAACCATCCGCTGTCATTCCAAAATCCGAATGATAGAGGTCAAAATCACTCTTTTCATTTGAATTTTTATCACTGTAACCCCCGACAGTAATAACTGACGGAGAACTGGCAGGCGGAATCGAATGAGATTCTGCAGAATTTCCGGCGGCAACCGTTATACTTACTCCTTTCTCAACCAGTTTTTCCGCAAGTCGATTAATTGTGCTTTCTTTTGTCCGAAGATCTTCGTCGCCGCCGAGCGACATATTTACGATCTTAATTCCAAATTCTTCGCAATTTTTGATAACCCAACTCAAACCCTTTGCGATATTTAAATCGGGAATTCGTCCGCCATTTTCGGAAACCTTTACTAAAACGAGTTCGGCTTCACTCGCAAGCCCCGAATAAAACCCGTCAGATAACTTTCCATTACCCACACAGGAAATAACGGTCTGCGTTCCGTGCCAATGATAGCCTTCCGGTTTTTCAAGTTCACCAAATTCTTTTTCTTCACCTGAAACGTCGTGAAATTTAATAACCCTATTTTCATAATCAGGATGCGGATAGAAACCCGAATCAAGAAATGCGATTGTTACGCCTCTGCCTGTAAATTCCCGGTTCGCATTCAACTTTTCTGCGGTCGGAATCACTGCGAAATTATTCGGCGTGTGTTTGTGGTCATGCGAATCCATTTCAATTATCTGTGCTCTTTCACTTGTCTTAGATTGTTCCAAAGATTAAATGTTTATTTCCACTGGGTTATTCCATCAATTGAGTGGCAGTTGAAATAAACTGCCTTGATTAGGAAAAAAAAAGAAAGATTTATCGATTCTAAGTGATTGGCTCGGTGCTAATTTGCCTGCCATCTCGATCTTTGGTGAAACCAATGTGCGTTAGCGTACGGACAACCGCAATCCGCTTTGGTTTGATTGAGAACATACCTTGGTGAATTTGCGAACATTGGTGTCTACAGCGGTACTATTCTATGCACCACGAGTAGAAATGTTTTTTTTCCGTAACCCGGAAAATAATGAATATGACAAAGAACATAGTTTTCAAAGAAGAAGCAATCGTTCATTACAAGGATATTTACCGGGTAGCCCTGCGAATGACGAGGAAAAAAAGGTTGGCCGAGGACTTAGTTCAGGACACTTTTCTTCTGGCGTGGCAGGCATTTGAGAAATACGAGCCGGGAACCAATTGCCGGGCGTGGTTGTACCAAATATTGTTTAATAAGAATCTGGGTGCAAAACGCAAATTATTTGCTGAGTCGACACACTTCCTGGATGTCGATGAGTTTGTTGTGGATAATGCAACAAGCCGCGTTTCAATCTCCGAGCATTTAACTGATGAAACCGTGATCCGTGCAATAGATGAATTACCGGAACATTATCGCTCGGTTATTCTGCTCACTGATGTTTACGATTTCAAATATAGAGAAGTAACTGAAATTCTACATATTCCTATGGGTACAGTGATGTCCCGGGTCAATCGGGCAAGGGCGATATTAAGAAATTCGCTCGCAATATTTGCTGAGGAAAACGAGATAATACAGCCAGTGCTTTCAGTTTCAGTCTAGAGATAGGTTACGCTTTTCTTTGCAATTCGATTGTTGTAAATATACGGCGGTCTGAAAACTTTGTGGTTGAACAAATGGTTTTTATTAGGGCTTCTTTTTACTGCAAGACTGGCATCCAGAACGCCAAATCCTAGTCTGAATTGTTTGATAAGTCTCTTGCACTAAATCTTCAGCCAGACTTTCATTCCGAACTTTCACCAATGCGTATCTGAATAAATAATTACCGTGATTATCAACCAAAAGGTTGAGGTCAATGTTTTGTTCCATGCGCATTGCCACTTGTTCCATCTCAATCATAAAGTCTAAACACACCTTACTCAATATTTTGTTCCATTTGTAATTGAAAAATTCAAAGAGGTTTTGCCGTTATCAATCACGTAATCTTACGGTTAATTTTTTCAAGCTGATTTACATTGATCGTTATTTACGCGACACATCTTCGCCGATTGAACAGACGACGACGGAACTCGAAAGTCCCAAACCGGAAAGCCGACCTGCCATCATTACAATTGTTTCGCCTTTTTTGACGACTTTGGCTTTCAGCAAAGTAGTTTCACCATCTTTAAGCATTGATTCGGTGGTTTTCGCCGCTGTGTGGCATAACGGTTCAACTCCCCAGATCAGTGCGAGTTGGTTTCGGATCTCTTCGGTATGTGTTAGTGCATAAGTCGAAAGACGGGAACGTATGCTCGACATACGCCGTGCCATTCTGCCGGATTCGGTAAAAACCGCGACTTTTTTGGTATTAATTTCTTCTGCACAAATCGCCGCCGCTTTGCAGAGTGCCAGCGAAGTTCTTCCCGTCGGTAGTTCGCCGAATTGCGGAAGGCTTTTAAACTTTAAATTTTTGCTGGTTTCAGCTTTATTTATAATTCGTGCCATTGTCGCTACGGTTTCGACCGGGTATTTTCCGATTGCCGTTTCCGCCGACAACATCACGGCATCAGTTCCGTCCCAGACAGCGTTGGCGACATCAGATGCTTCGGCTCGCGTCGGATACGGATTTTCGATCATAGTTTGCAGCATCTGCGTCGCCGTAATTACAAAACGGTCGGTTTTGACCGCCTTTTCAATGATCGTTTTTTGATAGATCGGAACGTCTTCGACGCTCGTTTCCACTCCCAGATCACCGCGTGCGACCATTACGCCGTCGGTGTTCTGCAAGATTTGATCTAGATTTTCAATCGCTTCCGCTTTTTCGATCTTGGCGACAAGAAGTGGTCTTCCGCATTTGCGTTTGTTGAGTTTTTTGATCAACTCTTTGGCTTCCTGTACATCTTCTTTTTTGCGGACAAACGACAGGGCGATGTAATCAACATCCTGTTTCATCGCCCAATCCAAATCTTCGTGGTCTTTTTTTGTCAGAGCCGGGATCGGCAGTTTAGTGTTCGGCAAATTGATTCCCTTTCGCTCAGACAATAAACCGCCTTTCACGATTTTAGTTATGACATCGGTTTTAGTTACTTCTTTGACCTTTAATTCAATCGCACCGTCATCCAATAAGATCCGTTCGCCTTTTTTAACAATCGTCGCTAAATCTTTGTAACTGGTCGAAACTTCTTTCTGATTTCCCTCAATGTCGCGGCTCGTGATCGTAAATTCCTTGTTCGCTTCCAGCTTAACGGGCGTTGCATTTCGCAGATGTCCGGTGCGGATTTTCGGTCCCGACAAATCAATCAGAACAGACAGCGGCACATCGAAATTTTTCGCTGCTTGTCTGGCGATTTTGATAATCTCTGTGTATTGGTCCTGCGTCCCGTGCGACATATTTAGGCGAACGGCGTTGAGTCCTGCTTCGAGCAGTTTTTCGATAGTTTCCCGCGAATTAGTTGCGGGTCCAAGTGTGGCTAAAATTTTTGCTCTACGCATAAAAAAAAGAAAGATTTCTTTGAATGGAAATTAACTTTTAATCCAAGAATCATCGGTCACTTGTACAAACTTTCTAAGACTCTTTAATTTTTTTCATAATTCGATCTGCTAAATCTTCTGAGACAGGAGTTCTTTCGACTGCTCCTTTTGCGATTTCTTTAAGCCGCAAATTTGTTGATGAGTTTGTTCTGGAGAACGCACCTGGTCGCGGCACAATATCGGAGCATTTATCTGATGAAATCGTGATCAGTGCAATAGATGAATTACCGGAACATTATCGCTCGGTTATTCTGCTCGTGGATGTTTACGATTTCAAATATAAAGAAGTAACTGAAATTCTACATATTCCTCTGGGTACGGTTATGTCCCGGGTCAATCGGGCAAGAGCGATCTTAAGAAATTCCCTCACCACATTTGCAGTGGAAAACGGGATAATTCAACCAATGCTTTCAGTTTCAATCTAGAGATAGGTCACGCTCTTTTTTTGCAATTCGATCGTTGTAAATATACGGCGGTCTGAAATCTTTGTGGTTAAAAAAATGGTTTTCGTTGAGGCTTCTTTCTACTGTAAGACGGACATTCAGAACACCAAATCCTTGTCTGAATTGTTTGCATCCTGTAGAGTTTTCTTTAGTATTTCCTTTTCCTCATTAGTCAGGCAGCTATCGGACAAAGAGGTGTCTGCTGTCGGTTGATGGGCCTTCATTGCCTTTCGCAAGAACTTGGTTTGGTTGAAATACCTCTTGCACCAAATACAAACCGCACGATGAAGCTTCAATTTGAGCCTCATGAAAAATGAAAGTTTTACTCCGTAAGGAGTATCGAAAGACATTCGGGTCACATCATTACAAGTCAGCATCATACCCTTCCACCATTCATTTGTTTTATTTCCCATTATCTAATGTTTACCGCCAACTTTGGCGCCAAGCTACCCAAATTCCGAATTGAACCATTTTACTTCCATACATTGTCTCAGTGAAAGCCTCGCCCGGTGCATAATTATCCAGTAATTGCTCGATGAAAGATTGAAAGTTTCCTGAACTTCTTTGCTGGGGTTACCATCTAGCTCGCGAAATCTGAAAACGCTTTCGATCGTGTCAGGTAAATCAGCTAAACATTTTTCTAAAACACCATAAAATTCTTTGTTCTCCAGGGTCTTTTCCGGCGACAGGCTCCATCGGGCCGGACGAAACTTCTTGTTCCAAAAAAAAATCCATCCTTCTGGCTTAAAATATCGTTTTGTGTAAAGACCATCAGGATCTGAAGCATCAAAGGTAATTTCCCTTCCGTATTTGTGGTAATGATCTGCGATCTTGTGCTTCAAAATTGATGTCAGCCAGGTTCTTTCCGTGGATCTTCCTTCATAGCTCTCTGGCTTTTTTATCGCGGCCAGGTAGGTTTCCTGAACCAAGTCCTTTGCAAAATCTTCATCCCTGACCTTGGCTAAGGCATATCTGAATAAATAGTCGCCATGATCATCAACCAAAAGGATTGGGTCAATTTTTCTCTGCGAAGATTTTTCCATTATTATCTAATTGGCCCCAAACCCGAAAGGAATTCTATTCAAGAGCACCCGAAAGATCGCCGGTTACTGCGTCCATTCTACCGTCATTCCGTATCCGCTCTGCAATCTCTATTGCCAAATGTTCAGGAACCGGGATCCTCTCGACGGCCCTTCGGACAAGCCGTTTCACGAGCATTTGTTCTTCGAGAACAAATATACATGGAAGCGCCTTCGAAAGGTCGTTTTTAACCTCTTCCCCCAGCTCCACATCGCTGAGGCAATCTTCCAGATAGTCTCTAACAGCCTGGCATGTGTCGTGTAAACAATTCTTCATTTTTTCCTTCCTACTACTTTGGCTGAACCAAAAAGAAGCACTTTCTACAAAGTAAGGTCCCGCACGAGCCTTTTTGTTCCAATTCCAAAAAAAGCCCGCTTTTTTTGTAAGGAAATCATTTTTCGCCGGACGAACTGTTTGAACGAGCA
>JBBKXN010000025.1:0-5746 GCA_037969475.1 Pyrinomonadaceae bacterium
TGGATCATCTGCCGGTTGACAACAAAAGCCTAAAGTTGCAAACAGGCTGGCTGCCAACTGTTGGTATTGATGAGGGTATTAAGAGAATTCAAGCGTTTAAGGATGACATAAGTTGAGCAATATTAATTATTTATAGGTCTTGAGGATTCTTCTGACGCTGCTTGCCGCAAGTACTTTGAAAGGTTTCTTCAAGAATTGCTATAAATTGTCCACCGAAATTGATTAATCCGAATAGTCTATTAAAAACGATAATAAACACCGATGCGATTCGATACCATTTTTCTCCTATCATCGGATTAAACATAGGAGAAATCTACCATTTTTCACGATTGTTCAGCGCCAGTAGTGTTGTGATTTCGCTGTGATTTGTGTGGGTTCTCGCCTTTGGCGTAAAATGATCCGAGTTTGCGTCTGTTCTTAAGGGGCCGAATTCGAGTCTGATCGAAAGGGTAAGCGTGGATGGAATCATGAAGGGCTGCCGAATCTGACGACGGCATGTAGGCTTTTGCCGTTTACGGACCCGAGAACATAAAAACAGACTTTTGCGGATGCTTGTGAAATCCTCTCAAGCGAACAAAAGGCTGGAATTTACTGAGGGAAACCATAATAGGGATTTTAGCTATGTTGAAAAAGTTGCTGAAGGATTGCTTCGCGTGGGAGTCTCTGGTGCCGAACAAGGATCAGTAATTAACATAGCAACGGGGAATTTGACGTCTATTCGTAGTTACATTGAAATAGCGGCCAAAGACCAGGGAATCGATGAGCGGCGCCTTGATTTCGTTGCATTGCCTACACACGGATCGAAAAGATGAATCACGAGCCGGTTTATAATCTTGAGCTGAAAAGAGTATCCCGATGGGTGGCTTCGCCTGGAATTGCGGAAGCGACTAAACGAACAAGACAATTCTTACGAAGAGTGTAAATGATGCGAGAAATGAATTTTGCCCGATTATAGACCTGTAATTCCCCACATTTTGGTCCCTTTTGAGGCAAAATAGGACTTGCCGTCGAATTTTGGGTGGTAACTATCCAAATGGTCTATCAAAAATAACCTTACAGACTGATGCCTAAATGTTAGTTTATCGTCTAAAGTAAGCGTACCGTATATGAGAAAAGTACTAGGCAGTTGGTATTGTTTGATATCACTTGCTTATAAAAACCGGTGAGACGGTGGTATTCACGTTTAAATAATTCACAAGATCAGGGATATCTGTTCTTGGGTAGAGGCAACGAAATAGAGTTTCTCCTGTGGAATTCAAGGAATTTTGAAAATGCGCATTGTATTAGCAGATTTGGGTCATAATCAGATTACGATGTCGTCCGATGTCTTTCCACTGGGAGTGACGAATCTCGCTGCTTTTGCTCAGAAGTATCTTGACTGTACGGAAAAGGTGACATTTGAGATTGTTCGCGAGCCCCAGGAGTTGAAAGATTTGATGGATCATTCAACCGTAGATGTACTCGGAGTCAGCAGCTACTCGTGGAATCATGAGCTTTCCTACTATTTCGCGGAATATGCAAAGCGCCGGAATCCGAACACGCTCACTCTCATGGGCGGTCCGAATTTTCCATTAACAACCGCTGAACAGGAGGCTTACCTGAGGACGTTGCCGGCGATTGATATTGCTGTACGGGGACCGACATACGAAGGTGAACAGGCGTTTCTCAATATCATGCAGCGTCATCTTGATGCAGATGGATCGATACCTGCAACGCTCGAGGAATCTGTGCCGGGAAACATGTGGATACATCCCGAGTCAGGTGATTTCGTGAACGGCGGTGAACTCAAGAGAATACATGATTTAGATGAGATTCCCTCACCTTATTTGGCCGGGCTCATGGATAAGTTTTTCGGAACGGGCTATTTTCCGATGATGCAGATCTCTCGCGGATGCCCGTTTAGCTGCCAGTTCTGCAACTCGAGCGTGGTTTCGAACAACAAAATTCATAGCCACTCGATCGAAAACATTAAGTCGGACCTGAGTTACATTGCGGATCGTGTGAAACCGGAAACGCCTTTGTGTTTCGCGGATGATAATTTCGGAATGTACGGGCTTGATGAAGAGGTGGCGGATTATATTTCGTTTTTGCAGAAAAAATTTGAGTGGCCCCAATACATACGTACGACAACGGGAAAAAACAAGCACGAACGAATTATCAGGGTCATGAGAAAGACAAATGGCGTATTGCCGATGACATCGGCTGTACAGTCATTGAACCCGGAAGTACTCAAGAATATAAAGCGGTCGAATATTAAGATCGAGACGTATACGGAAATCCAGAAAGAACTGCTTTCTCAGGGAATGCAGTCTTATGGGGAACTAATACTCTGCATGCCGGGTGAAACGAAACAATCATTTATGGAATCGGTGGAGAAATTACTCGATTCAGGGGCAAAGCGAATTTCCGCTCACCAGCTAATGCTTTTGCACGGAGCGCCGCTTAACAATCCGGACAGCCGCGAAAAGTGGCAGTTCCAAACAAAATTCAGGGTTGTGGCGCGGAACATTGGTAATTACACTGGTGAACCGATTGTTGAAACAGAAGAAATTGTTGTTGAAACTCCCACTTTTAGTTTTGAAGAGTATTTGGAATCCAGGGTTTTCCATCTCCTATTGACGATTTTTTGCTACGAAGGCAATTATGACGAGTTTTTTGAGTTCGCGGAGCAACAGGGCATAAAGTCGTTTGATCTCGTTGCGAGAATGGCGGAATTGCTTGACGAAGCGCCGGTTAAATTCCAAGAGATAATTAAAGATTTCATAAAAGAAAGCAAGGAAGAGCTTTTTGAAACAAAGGAAGAATGTATCGATTGGTCACACGCGCACTTTGACGAACTTTTAGATGGATCGATCGGCGGAAACCTTTTAAGCAAATATGCCATGATCGGCAGGTTCTATGTTTCAAATGAAGGGCTTGAATTTTTGCGGACTTCGTTAGTCGATTCGTTGGGCAGCTCGTATTCAGATAGCCAGAAAGCGATGTTGGATTCAGTAATCGGTTATTTAAGGGCCGTTATGTTGCATGTGCCGTTCGCAGAAACATTGGTTGAAATGCCCGATTGGAACACTGCTTACGATGTTGAAATGTGGAAGCAGCAGGAGTTTTCAAAATCACTCGTACAATATAAGCTGAACGGCCCGGTCACTTATAAGACCTCTGTACCTAAAGAAACACACGCAAAGATTATGTCGAGAGTATCGACATTCGGTGAGCATCCTGCGGGGCTTGGAAAATTTACACGCACGATGTTCGCGACCGATCTCAGGCGTTCCATGAAACCTTCAAACGGGTCCGAAGTAACAGGTATGGGGGTGAAAGGATGAGCGGAAAAGGCAAGAATCATCATGAGATTTCATTTATAGTGCCTTGCTACAACGAGCAGGACATCGTCGGTTATACTGTCCCGCGCCTACTAAGCGCGTTCGAGACTCATAACTACGATCTGGAATTAGTAGTCGTCGACAATGGTTCCACGGACAGAACGGGCGAAATCATAAGAGAACTCGCAGCGAAGTACAAAAGAATCGTCTTTAACCACGTCGAGGTTAATCAGGGCTACGGGCACGGTGTAATAAGCAGTATAGAGTGCTGCAACTCGAAATGGATTGGAATTATTCCGGCAGACGGACAGGTGGACGCGGAAGACGTTGTTCGGCTTTACGAAGCGCTGATCACTACTGATGGGATGTTTATCGGAAAAGTAAGAAGGCGTTTTCGTATGGACGGTATGTATCGAAAGGTAGTCTCGACAGCCTATAACCTATTTTTCCGAGCCCTCTGGCCGACACTTGCTTCGATCGATGTGAACGGTTCGCCGAAAATTATGCCGGCCGACTATATGAAGGCAATGAACCTTCGTTCAAAAGGTTGGTTGCTTGACCCGGAAATGATGATAAAAGGTCACAATATGGGACTCAAGGTTCTTGAACTAAATGTCTTTGCGCGTATGCGTGGGAACGGCGTTTCTCATGTGAAGGTCGAGACCTGCTGGGAATTTCTGACAAATCTTCTTAGTTTTCGGTTTTCCCGAAAATGGCAAAAGGATTTCAATGCCGTTGCTCAGATCAAAGTGGGAGGCACTGCGGGTGCGTCCAAGATCAGCAGTGTGAAAGACCTGCGGAGTGCAGGGTAAGCTCTTTTTTGTTTGGGTTCCTTCAACCCTGTCTTCCCGTTACTGTATGGCCAATAACTTGTATCGATTTTACCGCGTTCCGTTTGTTCTGGGGCTGATCTATATTGCTTCTTTTTCGGGACTCGTTCTTTTCAGGAGGTACGTCGGAGGATACCTCCGCACTGTTTGAATCCGTATCCAACGCTTACGCGTTACTGACTGTCGGAGAGTTGTCCCTCTTATTTGTAAAGTGGCCACTTTTGTTTCTGGCGCTTCAGTGGGTTTGGATTGCACCCGGTGTATTCATTGTTTGGCACTTCTCTCGGGGAGTTTGCGATCTGATCGTCAAGTCCTTTATCGCCGCATTTTTTGTTCAGCCCACCTTGTTTTTTTGTAAAAACATTGATCACGCATCTGAACCGTGCCAGCTTTATGCCTTCTTTTTTTTGCGGTAACCGTGGTCATGTGGATAGTATTTTTTTATCGGAGCCGGACGCTTGACGAAAATTCAAATGTGGTCTTGATCCTGCCGGCGCTGCTGTTGCGGAATCGTCCATATGTTTTCTGGCAGAGCTTTAATCCTGACGGAGCCACTTCGAAGCGTTGATGCCGGCCGATTCTTTGAACTACTCTTGGTTTCCGAGTATCGAAGAAGGCGTACTTTCGATACGATGTTGATCTGATCCAGATATTTAGGAGGGTGCGCGCGAGATGGCGCGTCTTTAACAAATAGATACCAAAGACCGGAAGCAGTCAGAAAGCAAATGATTCGAAAAAATAAGACTTATACGCGATCATGCTGCCGGGGATGCGACAACCGGGAACTCGAACTGTTTCTTACTTTGGGGCCGACGACGCTCGCAAACTCGTTTCTGAGCTCAGAGGAAGAGATCGCAGGAGAACAACAGTTTCCCCTGGACGTATATTTCTGTCCCGAGTGCTCGCTGGTGCAGATCTTACAAGTCGTAGATCCTGAAATTCTTTTTCGGGACTATATTTATGTCACCGGTACTTCGGACACGATAATTTCACACAACAAGGAGTATGCTAAGAATGTCGTCGAAATTATGGGACTTCGGCCCGGCCAGAAAGTTGCGGAGATTGCCAGTAATAATGGACAGCTATTGAATTGTTTCGTAGGGCTCGGCATGGAAGTTCTTGGAATCGAGCCGGCCGCAAACATCGCGAAGATGGCAAATGAGGCGGGAATTAGAACCGTTAACGAATTTTTCTCTCTGGAGACAGCCGATTTGCTGCGAAGCGAGTATGGAACTTTCAGAGCGATCGTTGCCAACAATGTACTCGCACATGTAGACGACACCGTCGGCTTCCTTGAGGGCTGTGAAAAAATGATCGAGAACGACGGGCGAGTGATCTTTGAAGTGCCCTATCTAGCGGAGTTTCTCGATCGCCTTGAGTACGATACGGTATACCACGAACACCTCTGCTATTTCTCAGTGTCGGCGCTTGCCAGGCTCTGTGAGGCTTCCGGTCTGCGAATCGTTCGTCTGGACCGGCGGCCGGTCCACGGTGGTTCGATCCGGGTACATGCAGAGAAAGCCGAATTCGGCGAGACGCATTCGGCCGATGTGCTCGAATCCATAGAAACGGAAATCAATGACGGCCTCCAGG
>JBBKXN010000026.1:0-5501 GCA_037969475.1 Pyrinomonadaceae bacterium
CTAAGCGCCTGCGCCAGTATCGGATCATTCACCTGCAAGTCATCGCGAATCTTTTTTTGAAATTGCTGACAACATTTCGGTTCTCCGAGCAATTCCGTCATAGTCGCTCTATTGTTATCTTGCCAGGCCCGTGCGAAACGATCGACTGCTTCGCTCCGACCAACAACCAGGTGGCGATGATTCGTGCAACAATCACCAATTGGTCCCGCGTTTTCCAACCGAGTCATATCCAAATCGTCGTGGTCATTTAACCAGTCTTCAAATTCGTTGCTCTCGACGTCGTCCAAACGAATCAGCGCGCAGGAATAAAGCTCGGACCGGACGGCGTGGGCGAATATCCGCGGGCGAGCCTTTACGATCGCTTCCAGTCTTGGTTGCCAAACAAATCGGGCAGAGTCACTTACCCAGGAAATGCGATGGAAGGCGGGAATGGAAAACTTTGGCACAGCCGTAGGCATTGGGTCTTCAATGATCTTGTGGATACGGTAATTGCGTCCTTTAGCCCAGCCCTGCACCACCGATCGCTCCACGTTTAGTCGGTCGGTCGAAACAGAAAGTGGCTTAATACCCTGGTCGAGAAGGCGCTGCTCGACATGTTCGAAAAGTTTCATCCAAATGGCGCAATGCTCGGTCCGGTTGCGCCAGTCACCGTCAATGGATGTGCCGGGACACTGTCCTTTGCACATTAGGAAAAAGCGGCAATCCTGACAGCCACCGTCAGATTGAGGCGTCTTATATAGGGCTAAATAGCGCTCGAAACCGGGTTGATCCGATTTGACGAAGTCAATCCCGTCTTTGTTCGTTCGTCCGCAATTACTCCGTTGACCCAATCCTTCGACACCTCTTACAGCCGAGGTCGTATAAGGATCGCATGCCCGCCACACACAGCCGACGTTATTGTCGCGGCCCTGGAGCAACTCCTCAATATCGTGGAAAATATCGAGACTCATGCCCCGCAGCTCTCCTTCTAATTCAGCAAAACTTAGCAAAACCTGTATGTTCTCCGCCATGCTCAATGCGTATTTATTTCGGATATTCTCATTCTCCGACTCCAAAAGATGCAGTCGGGCCGAAGGTACTCCCATCCGATCAAGTTTCCGGAACCACTCGTGCATTATCGGTAACTTGTCGTTGGTAGCATTGTTTCGGTGCAGAGTGACGATGAGGGTTGGTGGGATAGATTCCTGACATAAACGGGCAATCGCGGCTTCGGTTTTAGCGGTGTCAGCTCGGGTCTTTTCCAGCGACCCTGACCAGCGAACATCATTTAACTCACCGGGGCCGTCGATGGAGATACCGACCTGCACTTTGTATTGCTTAAACATCCGAATGTGAGTTTCATTGATCAGCGTTCCGTTCGTCTGGACGCCGTTGCGGTCATACTTTTTAAGGCCCCACGCCCAAAGTTCCTCAAGATCGTCTTCCGGAACCATCAGCGGCTCGCCGCCAAATAGAATAAACGATCCACCTTCCTCCTGGATCGCCTGCTTCATGGCCTCGATGTCATACCGTTTACCCAGATTTCCTGCATCGCGTTGCGGGTTCTGATAGCAATACTGACAGGAAATATTGCAGTGTACACCCAGAGGTCTTAGTTCAACGGTCATGGAAACATTCTCCCTTGCAAAACAGAGTATAGAGTCTGTTCAGTACGGCAAAGTATCGGACTTCGTTTTGGAGTATTCGGGATTGAGTTCGACCTTCATTCCCGGTGGTCTGGCACGCAGAATCCCGAGGTCGCGCTGGTCAGGGTTTAGGTCCTTCGGACTCACCCGGAAATCCATACTGACGCGCGTCACGTTCGTCGTGTTACTGACGCTTCCGTGCGATAAATAGCCGCTGTCGAACAGAAGAGCTTGACCATGTCTAACATCTATCGGCGCATAGTTCTGATTTCCGTACTCGGTTTCTACCCAGATAGAGTTTGTATCGAAAGTGTCAACGAAGGGCATCCATACGGTAATCAACTCGTCCCGTCCGGTTACCTCGACGTCCCGATGCCAATCACTTACGCTTGGCGATCCGGCCATATGTACGCGAAAGGTCGGCGGCCATGTGTAGGCAACTCTATGGTTGAATAACGGCGCAATTACGTTTGCCACGAACGCACGATGCAATGGCCAGAACCAAGATTCGGCGGCCGATCTATTCAGCAATTCCCGTGCGGCTAGATTGTCTTCATACGTAAGTTCAGATGATTCACCATTCTCTCGTTTCCGGGCAATAACGCCCTCATGGAATCGCGAAAGATCTTTGACATGTAATGCGCGCATTGCAAACAATTTGGCGAAGATATATTTTTGCGCATCAAACGAAACGAATTTGAAAACTGGACGGTACATGATTTATTGCCACACCAACCAACGACATTTGCATAGATACACTAATTATGGTTGGCATTTTGCCGAATCTTTACCTTGTCGACAAACACCAACCATCAGAAAGTATATACAAAATTAAATCCAAGTCGCCCCAGTTGAATAATTGGCTAAATTATTTAGCCACCTAACTATCAACATGTGTATCAATATCAACGTCTATATCAATATCGACGTCAATATCAACGAATACCACATCAACATCAATGTCAATATCAACAACAACGACTACATCAACGCCGGAATCAGTATGAGCCTCAATGCCATCAAATAGTGTCCTGTCACGCGTGACAGTGTTCGGAACAAACGTACCTGCTGAATTTATTTCAAGGGATTCCGTTTCGCTGATAATGCTCTCTATTTCGAGTTGTTTTTTTTGTGTCATTATTATCTCCTTTTTTTGACTAAATTGTTTAGAAACTGGTGAATTACAAAAAGAATCGGTTGCAAAACTCTAACAAATCAAGAGTTTAATTGCAACTTTTTTTTTGGGGTTTACTGGGAAGCAAACGATAATGCGGAAATTTATTGATGGCTGGCGCTTTTCGAGCATTCCTTTAGTAACGTTCAATTTGAGCATCATCCAAAATTTAACACCTGGGGGTGCATGTAAAATTCGCATCTAGTGAAAAAGATGATCAACAAAGATGGACAATAAATACGATAAGAAGTTGGCGGCAAATGTGAGAAACGTTAATGATGAAAATTTAACCAATTGTGTTCGGTTGTCTTATATTGTATAGACCAAACAGGTTATGAAGTTTATCTTTTTTGATTTCCTTGGTGTCCATTGCGTTTTTTTGTGAGATTGTTTGCTTTCTCGCAGTGAATGCAATGAAAGTTAAGTCAGTCAAATTTCTTGAAAACCTGGTTATCTATAACTTTTCGGCCACGATTTTTATGTCTGATTTTGAATCTTTAATACGCAAAAAATGAATTTCGTCGTCTGATTATATTGGCATTCTTAAGTTCAACATCTAAGCACTAGTGAGAACTCTCAAAAACCTTAGGTTCGCCTTAAATATCGGTTGTAAGAGTGTTCATCCGTGGCGTACCGACATAGACATTTTGTTCACAATTGATATACTAACGTTGCTAACAATTTAGCTTGAACCAATAAATTGAATCAATTACTGGGTAATTGGTAAAAAATAAGAAAAACGAATCGTTGTTTTTTTGTTTAATCTCTCGGTACAGGAAAACCGAGGTATACATTCAAAATTGGAAGATTTTGAAAAGGAGAATATATATATGAGCAGACCCGCACCCGTTTTAGGAAAAGGAAGATATGCGATATTTCAACTTATGAATCACGTAGTCATTATTAATGCCTGGGGACAAACCCCGACTCCAAATTACGGAGTTTGGCTTATGGCCGGACCGGAAACAATCATTCCGCCAATTTATGAACTTTGGTGGCGGGCTCCTAGTGGTCCCCAGTCAGAGGTAATGACTCCCTTTCGTGTACACACGGCTTTTAGGGCAGGAGGGGTACTTCGCTCGCTTGAAATACGGGATGCCCACGGCACACGCACGCACCCGGTTCATCAAATCCCATAACTAATTTCGATTTAACTAAAGCCAGACCCCATCATGCGGGTTCTCCCGCATGATGGGGCAAACTTTTTGCCGATCATCCATTACCATAGCGAGACCCGCCTTTTTTACTCATTTGAATTGTCCCTTTACAACCAACTATCACTCCAGTTAAAGTATCATCACAGTGTTGGCACCCGCGTTATCGCCAGACGCCTGTATCAACGGTTTGAGTGCCCGTACTGCGTGGGTCTTTGTATTATCCGGGCCATCTGTGGATTCTATAAAAGAGCTATCTTTAGCCGAGAATTTATCGAGGGGCAATTGATTCATGAAATCAACCACCGTCTCGAAGACAAGATTCAACTCATAGTCGAACGGAATAAGCGAGAGGGTCCAGGAAATCGTCACCTTAGCGCCATTCTCGCCGAAAGGGGTGATGACCGGATCAGATGTCATAGGCTCACCATGTGGGACACCTAAATCCACCTCCTCCCACTTACCATCCCCAACTATTTCGAACCCCCATATAGATGCGATAGTTTTTCCCTGTTGTGTAAGGTATCCAAACTTTATCGAATTTCCGTCCTCTGAATTTCCATCATATTGAACTTCATACCAAAACTGCTGCATGCCATTATCCATGGTTTTACTTTCCTCCTTTAAGAGTAATGATACCGAATAGCCGGCGCGACACCATCAGAAAATACGTTGCATTTAAGATTCATCCTCGCCAATAAGTTGAAAGATTTTCGGTGCAAGGCTGTTTGCCAGCCGGGAGGCAAAACGCGTCTGCTGCCAGCGTGACCAAAGAAACAAACTCAGCGGATTGTTTCCTTCCAGAATCATAGACCGCAATACTTCGCCGACTCTGGGCGGCAACAAACCGTCGTCGTGACCGGCAGACGGTCTGAACCCTAAAGCATGACCGTGCCAGTTGTCAGTTTCCTCCGGCGGGATTACGTCGCCGCGCCAATACCTGCCCTGAAAAACTACTGCTCCAGTCAACTGATGAGTGTCGAACCGTAAGTCGGCATTCTCGAAAGCACCCAAATCGCCCAGACTGATTTGATTCTCCCACGAAAGTCTGCCCTGCCCGGCATCGAATTTTGGTTTAACCACTTTCAGGGTCGTCGCGCCGTTCAAGATATTAACGGCGTAGTCTTCTGTGTCCGTTTTCTTGATTTCGACAACGGGACCGTCAGGACCAAAAGTACCATCGGACAATTGGATACTCGTGATAAAGGTTCCGGCCGGCAAATTCTCCGAATCTGAAGAGGAATTCAAATCGTCAGTAAAAATGCCCTGCAGGTTCGGGTGCTCCGGCTTTTCGTTCATGTTCCAGATATAGCCCACGAAAGTCGGCAAATGTGTAATCGGGTCAATCGAGAAATGGATTTCGCCGTTATTCCCTTCTCCGCCCGTGTCTGACCAGCGGACCAAATTATGTTCAAATCCGACCTCATTCACTTTATGCGAACCGATCTGAACCGCCTCCCCGCTGAAGATGAAATCGCCACTGGCTTTCCAACGGTTATTCGTAAACGCAGAAGCGGAGTAACGACCCCGGAACGGAGTGTCGTAATC
>JBBKXN010000027.1:0-7260 GCA_037969475.1 Pyrinomonadaceae bacterium
TTATAGAAGGTTTAGAAATCGGATTATTTCCGATTGGAGAAACTCTGGCCTATGCTCTTGCAAAAAAGGGAAGCCTGTTTTGGCTGATGCTATTCTCGTTTGCCCTTGGTTTTTCTACAACGATTGCCGAACCTGCCTTGATCGCAATAGCAAAAGAAGCGTCTGAAATATCTGCCCAGGCGGGATTGATTGATAAAAGTCCTTCTACTATAAAGAGTTACGCGTTGGGTTTGAGGCTCTCGGTCGCTGTCTCCGTTGGATTGGCTATTGTTATTGGCGTTGTTCGGATACTTAAGGGCTGGCCGCTTTATTACCTGATTATCGGAGGATATGTCGTTGTGATGTTGATGACGATAGTAGCTCCGCCCGAAATTATAGGGTTGGCTTATGATGCAGGCGGTGTTACAACCTCCACGATTACAGTTCCGTTAGTTACAGCTTTGGGAGTTGGGCTTTCCAATACAATTAAAGGCAGGAATCCTTTGATTGATGGATTCGGCCTTATCGCGTTTGCTTCTCTTCTACCCATGATATTTGTTATGGGATACGGTTTATTTTGGTTTAGCTAAAAGAACTCGATGTTATTGTTTCTACAAGATTTCGTTTACATATTTTTGCAGACGATCAAAGATGTATTCCCTATCCTGTCGCTTATTGTGTTTTTTCAATTGGTGGTTTTAAGGCAGCCAATCCCCCAACTGAAGAAGATGATATTAGGGGGAGTTTACGTTATTCTTGGACTTACATTTTTCCTTTTGGGACTGGAGAAAGCCCTGTTTCCAATCGGTGAAATAATGGCTACTCAGTTATCAGATCCTAAATTTGTGGGTAATAATGGAGCCACTGAAATCTTTTGGGGGTCTTATTATTGGATTTTTATTTTTGCAGCGATGATCGGTTTTTCTACAACGATTGCCGAGCCATCCCTTATCGCGGTCGCGATGAAAGCAAATAAGGTCTCTGCCGGAACGATCAGCCAGTGGGGACTAAGAATAGCTGTCGCGTTAGGAGTCGCTTTCGCATTAACGTTGGGTACCTTTCGAATTGTTACAGGCACTCCTTTGTATCTATATATACTGGTCGGATATATTATTGTGATCATCCAGACCATCTTCGCCCCTAAAAAACTGATTGCATTGGCATACGATTCAGGTGGCGTTACAACCTCGACAGTCACGGTACCATTGGTGGCTGCGCTCGGTTTGGGGCTTTCAAGTGCGGTACCCGGCAGGAGTCCTGAGATAGATGGGTTTGGACTAATTGCATTTGCAAGTTTATTTCCTATCATCTCAGTATTGGCATATGTTCAATTCATAGAGTGGAAAATTCTATATTCAAAAAAACGAACCAATGAAATTTAAATTAATAATGGCATTTGTTAAACCGCACGTCACCGATCATTTGATCGAAACGATGAAAGAGGAAGGAGCTACGGGAGCTACAATCACTCCATCGAGAGGGACGGGCGTAAATGAAGGAAAGACGTTTTTTGGGCTGACCGTCGAAGATCGAACAGATATCGTCACGTTTCTTGTGGAAGAACACATGGTGATGAAACTGCTTGAGACAATAGAGACTCGGTGCAAATTCGATGAACCGGGAACAGGTATCGCGTTTGCGATTCCCATCGAACATGCTATCGGATTAGGAAGCCAAATGAGCGTATTTATAGACCAGGCTCGTAATAAGTATTTTTAATTAGAGTAATTATATAAAGAAAATGATTTCAAAAAGAGAATTTCAAAGCGCCAAGGAAATGATGGAAGAAAACATAGTCTTCATTGACGGTTTAGCGACCGCCAAAGAGGCTGTGGAGATCATGCGAAAAGAAAACGTCGAATCACTTATCGTATTGAAAAGAAATGACCAGGATTCCTATGGAATAGTCGCAGTAAATGACCTGATTCGTGGAGTGATCATTCCGGAAAGAACTTCTGAGGAAGTTAATGTATTCGAGATCATGAGAAAACCGGTCATTACCGTGCCTTCTGATATGGATGTCAGGCATGTTGCCAGACTATTGATTCGAACGGATTTGCGGATGGCACCCGTTGAAGACAATGGCGAATATATCGGTATGATTTCGCTTTCAAGAATTGTAATGAACAATGTGCTGTTTTGATCTTTTAACGGTGAAGATCAGTAGTTTCAGACATGTCCGGCTTTGTATCCTCATCCGAACGGGAGCATCGAATTTCCTCCCGGAACAACGTCATTTCTTTGGCCCCTCTGAATAGGACTTTTCTCTCAGAGCTCAGACAACCTGCTTTCGAATCTTGACAAAAATGTAATGATTACAGAAAATGGTTGTTTGAGGAATTAGAGAATCATGCCGAAGATAGCAGACATACAAGAAACACCGAATCCAAACGCCGTCAAATTTATCCTTAAGGAACCGGTTAGTTACGGGACCTCCCACTCGTTTGATTCCGTGGAAAAGGCCGGCGACAACGATCTTGCCAGATCTATTTTTGATGTTGGCGACGTTGTTTCTGTCTTTTACATGGACAAGATGATCACTGTCGAAAAGACCGATGATGCCGATTGGGACGAGATCTTGCCGATTTTAGCCGTTCCTATCAGGGCGGCCGAATCTGTAAACGGTACAGGAAACGGAAATGGTTCAGCGGCAACGGAAGTGGGGGGAGCAATTGCTGCTGCTTTGAGTGACGATCCGGTGATTTCACAAATTAATGAACTCCTCGATGAAAGAATTCGTCCGTATTTGGCCAGCGACGGGGGGTGGCTCGAAATACTGGAACTCGAAAACAAAACCTTGAAAATTAGATATCAGGGCGCGTGCGGAAGCTGTCCGAGTTCATTGACGGGAACGCTCATGGCGATCGAAAACATGATTCAGGACGAGATTGATCCGGAGATCGAGGTCGTCGCTGTTTAGCTCTTTGTTTAACAGTCTCACATGTCCTTTTTTTCTTTTGAAACTAATTCTTGACAATAAAAGCATAAATTGGTCATAATCTTTCATGTGGCATTTTGCTTGAATGCCGTCTTTTCTAATAAAATTGATAATAATCTACTCATTACGGCGCCAGCCAATCCATTCCTAAAGAGTGCTGTGTTTCCAATAAACGGAGGAAAGTTAAAGTGAATAGTGAAGAACTCGAACAGAGTTTGCGAACTGAATTCGAAGGCTATCTCAAGAATATTCTTGCGGACATGACCCAGGAAGTTTCCCAGTTTCAACAAAAAATTGATACTGAGCTTGAGAAGCATAAGTCCCATTTGGACGAAGTATTTCAGGAATTCTCGACGCGAATTCAAAATCAAAGAGAACTAGACGTAGGCTTCAAGGAGTCGGTCGTTGAACATTTACGTTTGGCCCGTGATGAAGGCGCAAGGATTACCGCAACAGCGATCGCTGAAGCCGAAGAACTTACAAAATCCGAACAAAAGGCCGTTGCCGACGCGGAACCTTCTTTCGACTTAAGCGAAATCAGGGACGCTATTAATGACATCAGCAGTCAAAATTCGCAGTCTTCGATTTTGAAATCGCTTATCACGCATGCTGCTAGATATACGCCGCGCGGCGCGTTCTTTGTCGTCAAAAACCAGCATTTTGTCGGATGGCGGGTTTTTGGAAAGGAAGAGAACATGTCGGTCGAGCCAATCACCGATATCGTTTTTCCAGTCTCGGCATCAACCATTTTGGGTCAATCAGTCAGTTCTTTGGGCGGTATCGAAAGCGTCTTTGGAACTTATGCGGACGATGCGGAATATCTCAACCAGCTTAAATTTTCCAAACCGGATAGTATTTTTGCGATTCCGTTGATCGCACGCGGCCGTGGAGTTGCCGCAATTTATGCCGACAATGGTAATGGAAGCGAAAAGGTAAACCTTGAAGCGTTGGAGACTTTGGTTAGCGTGGCAGGTTTGACGGTCGAACTCCTGGCTGCGGCTCAAAGTTCGAATTATTCGCGTGAGCCGGCTAAAGCCAGTTCCTTTGTTGCCGCACCTCAAACGGTTGAAAGTAGTGAGGAAAGTGAGCCAGAGGCGACAGTTGAAGAGCATGTTAGCGAACCAGAAGTCGCTGACGGGTCGGAAAGCGCTGCCGTTGTAGCTGTCTCCGAAGCTGAAGTCGAATCCGAGGATGCTTCTGATGTTTCGGGGCGCGGCGTTGCCGGAGGAGAAACCGAATCTGAGGTCGAAGACACGGGCGTTGACGTTGATGAATCGGAGGATGAAGAAGAGTCTTATCAAATTTCAGAACCTTCTGAAGACGCAGTCGTTTACGAAACTGCTGAAGAATTTGAATCGCCCGACGAAGCTGAAATTGAAGCTGCCGAACCAGATGAAGCCGAAGTTGCGGAAATTCAACCTGCCGAGTCATACAGCTTTTCGGATCAAGACTCAGCGGAGGTTGACGATGATTCTGATTATGCGGTTTACGATGACGATCTGATCGAAGAAGTTCAAACTCGTGCAACCGTTGAAGACGCATCGGATGTTGGTGAAGTTCGTGACGTAGATGAAATCGAGGTCGAAACAATTGAGGAAGTTGGCAGCGTTGCAGAAACTTATGTGGCCGAATCTGATTCTGGCGCGTATCAAGCAACCGTTGAGGATGTTGCAGCAAGCGAGGTAGCTGAAGACATTTCAGCTCCGGCTCAAGATCCGCAACTCGAACCCAAAGAGGATTTTGATTCAACACCAGTTCAGTTTGAATCAAATATCGAAACGCTCGAACCTGCGCAGACGCCGATCTCTGCGCCGGCTGCGTTAGAAACTGAAGCCTCGGACAAAATTGAAGAAGTTTCATTTACTGAGACGGCAGCGGTTGAAGCAAATGAATTTTCAGTGGAGAGTTTTGTTGAGGAAGTTAGTCAACCGGAAGCGCCAGCAGCACCGCCGGTTGTCAAAACCCGCTTTAGCGATCGAAATCTTGATTTGCCGATTGAAGTTGGCGAAGATGAACGACGTCTGCACAACGACGCTCGACGCTTTGCGCGGCTCCTTGTTTCCGAAATCAAACTTTACAACGAGCAAAAGGTAAAAGAAGGCCGGGAGGCGAATGATCTATATGACCGCCTTCGTGAAGCGCTTGATCGGTCTCGCGAGATGTATGACAAGCGGGTTCAGCCGGCAGTTGTTGAGCGATTTGACTATTTCCACTTTGAGGTTGTTAATACTCTGGCAGAAGGCGAAGAAGCAAAACTCGGCGCGACGTATCCGGGTGCTGCTGTTCCTGTATAGATAGGACCCGTCTGATTTCAAAAAAACCGTTCGAATTCTGATTCGGACGGTTTTTTCTTGTTTAGTTCCGGTTAATCTTCAACTCCATTTTCGCGATTGATTCCAGATGAACCTCGTCGGGGCCATCCGCGATCCGGAGCATACGTGCGACGATCCAAAAGTTCGCCAACGGAAAATCCCCGCAAACTCCAGCGCCGCCAAATATTTGAATTGCGCGATCAACGATTTTCAAAGTCATTTTGGGAACAATCGCTTTGATCATAGCGATTTCCCGTCTTGCTGCTTTATTTCCAACCTCATCCATCATCCACGCAGTTTTCAGAACAAGTAGGCGAGCCTGTTCAATATCGTTCCGGGCTTCTGCGATCCATTGACGGATAATGCCTTGTTCGGCAATCGGTTTGCCAAATGCGACGCGCGATTTTGCGCGTTCACACATCATTTCAAGCGCGCGTTCGGCGACTCCGATCAAACGCATGCAATGATGAACACGCCCCGGACCAAGCCGACCTTGCGCTATTTCAAACCCGCGGCCTTCACCAAGCAAAATGTTTGTCGCCGGAACTCTTACGTTTGTAAATGAAATTTCCGAATGTCCGTTGGGCGCGTCATCATAGCCAAAAACCGTCAAATTTCGTTCAACTTTGACGCCTTCGGCATCCATCGGAACCAGGATCATCGATTGCTGAAGATGTTTTGGGGCTTTCTCATCGGTTTTTCCCATAAAAATCGAAAGTTTGCACCGAGAATCTCCGGCGCCGGTTGACCACCATTTTCGTCCATTCAAAATATATTCTTCGCCATCGCGGACAATTGAAGCGCAAATATTTGTCGCATCGCTGGATGCAACGTCGGGTTCGGTCATCGAAAAACACGAACGGATCTCGCCGTTTAATAGCGGTTTGAGCCAAGTTTCCTTTTGTTCCTCTGAGCCGTATCTTTCCAAAACCTCCATATTGCCCGTATCTGGCGCAGAACAATTAAAAACCTCTGCCGACCAAAAAACCCTTCCCATAATTTCAGCAAGCGGAGCGTATTCAAGATTCGTTAATCCTGCATCTTCCGGCAAAAACAAATTCCACAATCCTTCAGCTTTTGCTCTCTGTTTCAAATCTTCGATTAACTTTAGCGGCTTCCAACGATCGTCCTTACTAATTTCTTCGTGATAAGCAGTTTCGTTCAGATAAATGTATCTGTCCATAAACCCCTTCAATTTGGTTTGCAGTTCAATGGTTTTGATTGAATAATTGAAATTCATAATTTTGAATGAGACTAACATAAATTTGAAAATATAAGAACGGCATGACCTTGGAACATAGAACGATTAAGATCGAATTGGTTGAATAATAACATGCAGATATTCAACAAGATTTACCCTATTATTCGACCATAATTCATTTTTTAGACGCTATTTTATGTCAGACACTAATACGATCCGCAAAGGCGAAGAGTTAAACGAAGAAAACCTCGTGGAATATCTGCGGGAAAACATTGATTTCAGTGGTGAAGCGATCACAATCTCCCAGTTCCCTGCCGGTGCTTCGAATTTAACGTATTGCGTAACTGCAGGTGAAAATGAATATGTCTTGCGCCGCCCGCCATTTGGCAGCCAAGTAAAGACGGCGCACGATATGTCGCGGGAATTTAATGTACTTTCAAAACTGAGCAAAGTTTACAAACCTGCGCCAAAGCCTTTTCTATATTGCGATGATGAATCTGTCATTGGTTCGGAATTTTATCTAATGGAACGGCGCAACGGTTTGATAATTCGCGGCAAATCTCCAACCGCTGCGGCGATTGCGAATACCGAGGCAGTAGCCCGCACGTCAGTAAGGGCGCTTAGAACCACTTTGGAAAATTCGCCCGATTTACGGAATCAAGTCTGCGAATCTTTCATCGAAAACCTCGTTGATCTTCACGCGCTCGACTACAAAAAAATCGGTTTGGAAAATCTGGGAAAACCCGCGGGCTACGCGCAGAGACAAGTCGAAGGTTGGACAAAACGCTATTTCAACGCAAAAACAGATGAACTGAAAGAGCTTGAAAAAG
>JBBKXN010000028.1:0-6080 GCA_037969475.1 Pyrinomonadaceae bacterium
GGCGCAGGCGGTTCGATCGGTTCGGAACTTGTTCGCCAAATCGCTCAGTTTAATACAAAAACACTGCTGCTTGTTGAACGAACGGAATTTCCGCTTTTCCAAATCGATCGCGAGCTCACAAGAGATTTTGAAAACCTGAAATACGTACCGATTCTAGCGGACATTGCAGACGAATTGCGTATGCGCGAAATGTTTGCTAAATATAAGCCGGAAGTGATCTTCCACGCCGCTGCCCACAAGCATGTTCCGCTGATGGAATCAAATCCGACGGAAGCGATAAAAAATAATGTTTTTGCAACAAAATTGATCGGCGAGCTTGCCGGCGAATTTGGAACAAAGGATTTCGTCCTGATCTCGACGGACAAGGCGGTCAACCCGACTTCCGTAATGGGCGCCTCAAAGCGAATTGCGGAAATCGTATTGCAAGACCTGAATCAAATTTACTCAACAAATTTCATGGCTGTTCGTTTCGGAAACGTTTTGGGTTCGACAGGTTCTGTGATTCCAATTTTCCGTGAGCAGATTCAGCAGAATAAGCCAATTACGGTCACTCACAAGGACATGACCCGGTACTTTATGACGATTCCCGAAGCGTCGCAGCTTGTTTTGCAAGCGGGCGCTCTTGGAATGGGCAACGAGATTTTTATCCTCGATATGGGCGAGCCGATCAAGATTCTTGAACTTGCCGAGGATATGATCCGGCTTTCGGGTTTGCAGCCTTACGAAGACGTCGACATTATTTTTACGGGAATTAGAAAAGGCGAAAAGTTGTTTGAAGAGCTTGAAATAACTGGGGAAAACTTGTTAAAGACCAAACATCCCAAGATATTTATCGGGAAGATCGCGACATATTCAACGGATGATGTGTCTCAAATTTTACAAAGTTTCCGTCTGGCTCTGGGCGAAAACGACATCGCAAAAATTCGCGGATTGCTAAATCATTTTCTCCCGGAAGCAAATATTGGTGAAGAAAAATCCTCGTCTTCCGGTCGATCAGCAAGAGCGGTCGGCGCTGAAGTTTTGGTTAGCAACCAGCAATCTACCCTGGAAACTTAGATCTATCTTATGGCAATTCTCGTAACAGGCGGTGCTGGTTATATCGGAAGCGTGGTCGTCGAAGATCTGCGAATACAGGGCAAAAAAGTCGTAGTGCTGGACAACCTGGTTTATGGTCATAAAAAAGCGCTTGACCCCGCGATTCCGTTCTTTGAAGGAAATATTGGGGATAAACCGCTGGTTCAGAAAATAATCAAAGCTCACCAAATTGAGGCGTGTATGCATTTTTCGGCGTTTGCGTATGTCGGCGAATCGGTTGAGAAGCCTCAGATCTATTTTGAGAATAATTTTGTCCAAACGCTTCGTTTGCTTGATGTTTTGATCGCAAATAATGTCGGGAAGATCATATTTTCGTCAACCTGCGCAACATACGGCGAACCGCAAAACATTCCGATCGATGAGGCGCATCCGCAGTTCCCTCTAAATCCATATGGCTGGTCAAAATTGATGGTCGAGCGTGTTTTACAAAGTTACGACAAAGCCTACGGATTGAAATTCGTTGCGCTTCGATATTTTAACGCATGCGGCGCGACTGAAAAACATGGTGAGCATCATGACCCGGAAACGCATCTGATCCCGCTGGTCCTTTTTGCTGCGCAGGGACGGACGGAAGCGATTTCAATTTTTGGCGATGATTATCCGACACCGGACGGGACGGCGATCCGCGATTACATCCATGTGTCGGATTTGAGCGACGCACATATTCTTGCTCTGAATTATCTCAACAACGGAGGCGAATCTGAGTTTATTAATCTCGGCAACGGGACCGGGTTTTCAGTAAAAGAAGTTATCAATGCCGGCAGGAAAATAACGGGCAGGAAAATTGAATCGCGCGTGGGTCCGCGCCGCGCGGGTGACCCGTCGCGGCTCGTCTCTGACGCGGCTAAAGCGAGAGAAATTCTCGGGTGGGATCCAAAGTTCCCCGATATCGAGTCAATAATTAAAACCGCCTGGAAATGGCACGAAGCAAATCCGACAGGTTACGAATATTGACCCGATTTCGCTAAAGCAGGAGAATTATGAATAAAGCAATTGCGACATATTTGATCTTTTTGATTCTGATCTTTTCCGGATGTTCTTCCGGCGTTGTCGACACAAACCCTCCAGGTCAGAGGCTCGCGGCACCTGATCAAAAAGCTATTCGTGTTTCTGCATCAGAGACAAATTCTGCCGAACCTGCGATCGCAGCAGATTTGGAGGGCAATATTTATGTTGTTTATGTCGAACACGACGCAAAATCTGCTGATGTCTATTTGCAAAAACTCAATAAAGATGCAGAACAAGCCGGTGAAAAAGTGCGGGTAAATCCAGAAAAGGGAACTGCATCAGCTTGGTTTGGAGACGCGCCCACGATCCGGATCGGACATGACAACGTGATTTATCTTGGTTGGACGGCGAAAGATCCGAATTCTATGAAATCAAACGCGACAGCGCTCAATCTTTCGGTTTCACGGGACTTGGGCAAATCTTTTGACGCACCAGTGAAAGTTAATGATGACACTGCGCCGAGCGCCAAGGGTATGCATTCGCTGGCGATCGGCAAAAACAACCGCGTGGTTATCGCCTGGCTTGATGAGCGCAATATTAAAGCCATGAACCACGCAACGAATTTTGGAGGCGACACCATTGTCGATCCAAATAGAACCACCGTCTCGAACGGTTTTGAATTTGAGAAAATTCACGACGGTGAAAATCACAATACAAAAGAAAAACCTACGCCAAAGATTGAAAAAACGGAACCGCAAGAGGAAATGAACGAACCGAACAGCGAAATCTTTGCCGCTGTTTCTGACGATGGCGGGAAGACATTTTCGAAAAATCAAAAAGTTTCGAGCGAGGTTTGCCCATGCTGCAAAACGAGTTTGGCGATTGACGAAAAAGGTACGATATACGCGAGTTGGAGGCAGGTTTTGCCGGGAAGTTTCCGCCATATTGCAGTCGCTTCATCTGAAAACGGCGGGAAGAGTTTTTCTGAATTTGCAATTGTCAGCGACGATAAATGGGAGATCAGCGCCTGTCCGGTTTCCGGCGCCCCGATGTTTATTGATAATAATAATAGTTTGAAGATCTTTTGGTATACCGCCGGCGAAGCTGGAAAACCGGGGCTTTACAGCGCCGTTTCAAAAGACCGCGGAAAGACGTTTTTGCCCAGAGATCTTGTTTATGAAGGAGCTGTCAAGGGAACCGTTTCTGTGTTTCCGAAAAACGATAATGAATTCGGCGCGTTTTTCGACGGCATGGGAGAAATATTTAAAGTTGATCAGAATTTGAATATTGGGGAAAAATTTGAAGGCGAACTCCCGGCAGCCGCTTTTTCGGGAGGAAAAACTTACGTTGCGTTTGTAAAAAAGACCGGTGAAAAAAACGCGATTTGGCTCCGGCAGTTTTAGTCGTGGCATTTACAATTATACTTTCACATCGGCTCTGGTAGTTACCTCACGCCGCGAATTTTAGCAACGGATGGAAATCTAAATGAATCACAAGGACACCGTTGAAAGCGGACCGCGTAAGGTCGCCAGCGGAAGTCTTACCCGGTCGGAATCCTGTTGATCTTTATTGTCGCATTTCACGCTGCTGCTTCTGATAATTATTCCCCGAACAGGAATCTTAGGGTACTGTTCCCGCAGACTTTAAATTTGCCGGGAACTTATCGCGGTAAAATTGGAAGTAACGATTTTACATTTCATTTTACATACAGGAGAAAATCAATGCGCTTTTATCTAATCTTGAGTATTACAATTTTATTATGCCTATCGGCAGCGGTGTTTGGTCAGGGCGAATGGTACGTCGCTGTTTCGGAGGGCAAAGAATTCGGAAAATTTCAGCGCTGGACAAAGAATTTTGGAAGCAGTTCGGATATGCTGCTCGTCGGCGATGTGACGGGCGACGGACGTGCCGATGCGGTCGCGATGAATAACCGGACAGGGGATTGGGAAGTAGCGGAATCCAGCGGAAAGTCGTTCAAAAAAGGTAAAACGCGAATCGAAAACTACGCGGTATATTCTACAACCCAGTTTCTCGGTGATGTAAACGGCGATGGCAAAGATGATGCGGTAGTATTTTATCCGGATAAAGGCGAATGGTATGTTGCGCTGGCGCGCGGCGGCGGTAAATTTGAGAAACATAAATTGTGGCTGACCGGGCACGGCATCGGAAGTCAGAAACAATTTCTGGGTGATGTCGACGGCGATAAGCGTGCCGATGCCGTCATATTTTTTGAAAGCGAAGGGCTTTGGTTTGCCTCGATTTCAGAAGGGGACGCATTTAGCACAAGAAACATTAGCTATCAAAATTTCTGGATCAAAGGACATGGTATCGGCTCCAGCAACCAACTGCTTGCAGACGTAACCGGCGACGGCAAAGCGGATTCGATCGTCTATTTTGGACAGTTCGGCCGCTGGTATGTTTCGCCTTCGTCAGGAAACGGTTTTCAAAGATTTGATCAATGGATCGACGGTCATGGAATTGGCTCAAACTCCCAGTTCCTCGGAGATGTAAACGGCGATTATCGTGCTGATGCGGTCGTTTTCTTTGACCAATTTGGTTCATGGTATTCGGCTCTTTCGCGGGCGAATTCCTTTAATTCGTTTAGTCAATGGACCGACGGACACGGAATCGGCTCATCCAAACAATTTCTTGCAGACGTAACCGGCGACGGTAAAGACGACGCGATAATTGTGTTTGCGAAATGAGTCGTCTTTTAGGTTTTGGATTAAAAAGGTGGATTCGTCCGCCTTTTTTTGTTTTCTTCATTTTGACCAATTTAGGTTAAAATATGGTTATTGATTTGATAAAAGGATCACAATGAGTGTTGCGACTTATAAAGGAACAGTGGAGAACGGAAAGATCAATCTTCAGATAAATGTAAAACTTCCTGAAAAATCAGAAGTTTATGTTGTTTTTCCTGACTTGATGGCAAAATTCAATTTGTCGGAAATTGCGGCATAAATGCCTGAAGATTATATTCTGGTAAAGAATCTATTGGTAAGTCCGAATATGACGAAAATTAGAAAGAATGAACTTTGCCCTTGCGGAAGCGGAAGAAAATCTAAGAAGTGCCACGACGGGAAATTTTATACCACACCTTTTGACTCAAAATCATTTTTGAATTCTCAAAATGATCCAAAAGAAGAAATCCCAGAAGTCCTCGGAATTGGACTTCCCGGATTTGAATCTTACATAGTTTATACACTACATAATAACGACCCAAATGACCCAAGAAATGAAGGAGGTCCGGGAGGTATGTTTGGAAATTATAAGCTCATTTTTACTTTAAGTCGCCCGGGATTTGACCTCAAAGGAGAAAACCATATTATGCCCGCGGAAAGCATTACGGGTAGTTCACATCTTCGGTTAAATCCGCCAAACATAATTCAGGAAAATGAAAGAGATGAAATAAGTCTCAGTGTATTTGATGAAAACGGAAATCAGGCAGATTTTATCGGATACGCAAATAAGGAAGGATTTCTTAGCAAGTTAGTTTGTGAGTCAATTGAAGCGGAAAATTCTAACGAAGCAACATTAAAAGGTTATGAAGCCTTGATGCGAATATTAAGCGGGATTTCAACTTATCATGATGTTCCAATAAATATTTATCAAATTGATACGATTGAACTGAGGACAAATCATAGAAAAGTTAACTTTTCTACGCCTCATAGAGAAATGCCCGTATTAAAAAACTCTTTTGATAATTTGTCCGAAGAGTTTTCGAAATATGCGAGTCTTTATCAAGAGGCAATGAATAGTAATAGCCATTATTATGAGTTTCTTTGCTACTACAAAATTATTGAAGGATTAAGGGAGAGGCGAAGTCGTTTAATTTCAGAGGCAAAAGCAAAGGGAGAAACAATCCCTCCAACGCCAAAACAGATTATTCCTTCAACATTAGAAGAACAAGTAGTTTGGCTTAATCGGTTGTTTCCAGTACAAATTAGATGGGATAAGATGAAACTTAATTTTATTTTCCCAGAACGTTCTTTTGGAAAAAAAATAAATGAAGTAGTCGATAAGGAAATTCGTCCGAT
>JBBKXN010000029.1:0-20677 GCA_037969475.1 Pyrinomonadaceae bacterium
TTATCAGATCGCTTATATGATCGGCGGTCTGCAGTTTTATAACCTTCATCGCGAACTAGTCGATTCAAAGAAAATGACTGACAGAGAATTTCACGATGCGATCCTAAGGGAAGGACCGATCCCGGTGGAGATGGTGCGAGCGATTTTGACAAAGCAGAAAATGACCAAGGAGCACAAGCCAATTTGGAAATTCTACGGAGGGCTTCCGTGATAATCAGGGAGCAATTGTGATTTTTAAGATTGCGTTGCCTAAACCCGTCACATAAAAAGTTTTACGGTCTTGTGACCAGAACATCCCGGTCAATGCGCCCGGGAGCGGATTCCATAGGTCGGGAGAGATAAGCTCGAGGGCGGGTTTGCCGAGATGGGTTCTTTTTGTCCATTCGTCCTGATTCTTGGCGTTTGTTTCGGATGGGGCTGAAAATACGGTGTGAAGGCTGCGGCATTTTGCGTCAACTGCGAAAACTTTGTTGGTTGCCGGTGAAGCGATGAAGAGATTACCTTTCGCGTCAAATGCCAAATTGTCCGGGGTCAAAACGTATTGGTAAGTTTCGCGTTTCGTAAGCGAATTCTTTTGAGTATCCATTTCGAAACGCAGCACTCTATCCATCATTGTTTCGGAGACGTATAGATATTTTTCAGCTTTGTCGAGAGCGATTCCATTGGCAAAATATATCCCGCCTGCTGCTTTGACCGCCGGAGCCGAGACATTATCACCCAAACTTTTTAAATAAAAAACTGCACCCGAATCAACCGGATTATTAATTGTCGTCCACATTTGCGCCGCATCCGAATTTTCTGCCGATTGCGTAAACCAAATCGTCCCCCGCTTATCACGGATAACGCTGTTTATTCCGTATTGATGGTCGTAGATCATTTTTACGGATTCGGTTTTGGTATCGATCCGGTAGATCTTACCCGTATAAACTTCGGCAAGCAGTAAATGGCGTCCGTCGGATTCGAGAAAGATGCCGTTTGGACCTGCAGTAGAATTTGGCGGATCATTAACCCATCCCGCTTCTTTAAACTTTCCAAAGCCGCGATACGTGCCGTCCTTTTCGATTACGCGCAAACCGTCTTCTTCATCGCCGACGATGATGCGCCCATCGCTAAGCGCTTTCCCGTCCTCCGGGTGACGAAGAGATCTATCTTTTGGAAAGATATTTGACTCGTTGTATGTCAGAGAGGGGAAGTTTGCCGATTGACAAGATGTATTCGCGCCAGTGTTTTCATGCCGTCCACCACTATTCGGAAATGATTGGGCCGAAATGGCAAGTGTGCAGATCAAGATTGTAAATAGCGATAGATTCGGTTTCATAATGCGCAATTATTAAACGAAATCTCAGATATTACAATGGGTTATCTCTGCGAAACGCGTTCGAGGTTCTTCATATAAATATCGGCTTGGCGGGTTTCGCCTTTTTTCGTGGCCAGGTCGTAAGCCTTTTGATAATTTTCTTTAGCCCGTTTTTTATCACCGAATTTTTCGTAAGCTTCTGCCAGGCTGTCGAAAACATTTGAGGAATCTGGATAATTTTCCGTATTTTTCCTAAAAACTTCTATCGCCTCATCTTTTTTGCCGCTTTGGAGAAGCTGGTATCCGATCGAATTGAGCATCGTCTCAGGAGGATAGATGGTATATCCAAATCTTTCGGAAAGCTTTTCGTAATGATCGTCCAATGCATTGAGCGTGTCGATCTTCCCGGGGAGCCATCCCTCGTAAACTTTTCGTAGACCCCAATAATAAGCAGGCAAGACAACCGACGCGTGATTTTCTGCGGGAAATTCTTTGGCTTCATAATCAAGATCTTTTGGCTTTTCTTTTTTTACAAGCTTTTGAAATTTATCCCATCCCGCTTTGTATTCCGGTTCGTCGCCGATTGCCAGAAAAAGAGTTTTTCGGAGCTGACTCTTTTGGCTGAAAAGTTTTTCAATTTCCTTGATCACAAAATCCTTGTCGTATTCAAGTACCGGACTCGCTGCGATATAGGCATTGAACATTTCAGGACGTGATGCCAGGGTATGAACTACGGTTAGACCGCCGAGACTATGTCCGGCGAAGATCCGGTACGGGTGGGTGCGGTATTGTTTTTCGACGATCGGCATCACCTCTTTTTCGATAAAATCTAAAAATTTGTCCCCGCCTCCGACTTCGCCGCGTCCGCCGTCATCGGTCGGTGTGAGATCTCGGGATCGATTTGTGTTTTGAATGCTGACGAGAATCATTTCAGGAATTTGTCCGCCCCAGGATTGTTGTTCAATAATGCCGGCCATCATCGACGGCTGCGGAATGTGTCCGTCAAGCATATAGACCACCGGATATTTCTCCGTCGAGGCTCGATAATCCAATGGGACGCGTACCCAAAAGGTGCGTTCTTCGTTTACAAACTTCGATTTGATCTTATGAACGTCATGGAAGACACTGGCGATCTGTTGTGTCTGGGCACCAACCGACATCGTGACAAACAAAGACAAAGACAAGCAAAATAGAAGGATTTTCCTGTTTGGCATATAATTTTGATTCGTGGATTCCCGGACTAGTTGTATACATGTAACATATACGTCCATAAGCTATTGATAACAATGTGTTTGGGAGTTATTCTTCGATTCTCCGGAAAATTTCGGAAAAATGCATCAGAATGAAGAAATTATTTTTTCTATTAGATTAATATGACGATGACGGTTTACGAAATTACGACAAGCGTTCGGCACGAGCTGATCAAAAAGTACGAACGCTATATGCTGGAAAACCACATTCCCGATCTCATCGCGACCGGATATTTTGAATCTGCCGAACTTTCGAAAATCTCGAAAGGGAAATATAGGGTACGTTACTCGACGAAAGATCGGACAGCCTTGGAAAATTATTTTGAATCGGACGCGGAACGATTACGAGAGGATTTTACCGCGCATTTTCCAGAAGGTATAGGTGTTTCGCGAAAGATCTTGGAAGTTTTGCGAAGTTGGTAAATCTATTTGTCGGGCAGGTAGAGCCTAGAGTTTGCCGGGATCCTTTACGACAGCGATAAAGGGTAAATTTCGAAATCTTCCGGCGACATCCAAGCCGTATCCGACTACAAATTTATTTGGGATCGTAAAACCGCGATAATCCACCTTTAATGCCTTATTGATCCGCGGTTCGGGTTTGTCGAGGAGCGTCGCGATCTTGATGGAATTTGTACCGCGCGTTTCGAGAAGCTCGACGAGCCTCGTCAAAGTCAATCCTGTATCGATAATATCTTCGACAATGATCACGTCTTTTTCGCGGATCGGCTTCATCAGGTCTTTTATGATCTCAACATCACCGGTCGAAACCGTGCCGTCTTTATAGCTCGCCACCGCCATAAAATCGATTTCAATGTTCAGATCGATCTCGCGCATTAGATCTGCCATAAATACACAAGATCCTTTTAGCACACCGATGAGAACCAAATCCTTATCCTTGTAATCCCGTGTGATTTCTTTTCCGAGTTGTTTAACACGCTCCGAAATTTCTTCCGCCGAATACATCGTTTCGAGATTTGAGTTTGAAAATTCTGCCTTTTCCTGCGCTGATTGAGATTCCACAATACGTCTCCGTTATTTGATTGCAACTGTATTTCAAAATAGTATTCAAATAGACAACGAGAGACAAGCGGCGAGGTACGAGAGCGGGGTTTCCCTAGCTGAAAAATGTCGGAACAACTGGAAAAAAGACAGCAGGTTCGCGAAATGGTGCGGAAAGTTTTGGACGGTGTTGAGACTAACGTGTCCGGAGAATCGACGAACCCAGCGAGTGAAATAGGGAAAGCGTTTAATGGGAGACCGGAAAAGGAATTTGACCGCGATGAATCTGCGAAACCATTGCTTACGGAAGACGATTTCCGCGGTCTCGAAATTGGCGCAAAGGTGCGCGTAGCGGAGAATGTGAAGCTGACCCCTTCAGCAAAGGACTTTGTCGATGCCAATAAACTTGAACTGGTTGAAAAGCGATCTCGCACGGATTCGTTAAAGGTCAAAACGGTCGGAATCGGATGCGACCACGGCGGGTTCGAACTCAAAGAAAACCTCAAGGCGTTTCTAAGATCCTATGATCTCCTTGTCAGAGACTTTGGAACAAACTCGGGCGATGCGGTTGATTATCCGGATTTTGCGCACGCAGTTGCGGAGGCGGTTTCAAACGGAAAAGTTGATGTTGGGATCGTCATCGATGGTGCCGGGATTGGTTCGGCAATGGCGGCAGGGAAAGTGCCCGGTGTCAGACCAGCAGCTTGTTATAATGTTGCACTTGCGAAAAATTCTCGTGAGCACAATGGTGCAAATGTCTTAACTCTTGGCAGCGGTCAGAATACGCCGGCTGAAGCGAAAGAGATTGTCCACGCATTCCTGACCGCGGAGATCACCGAGGCGCGCCACAAAAAAAGAGTCGGGAAAATCGATGCGATCGAGCGACAATACAAGAAATAATGACGGATTTAACTAAAGAAAATTACGAAAAGCTGATCGATCAGATCACGGATCTGGTTTTAGCTAGAATGGACGATGACTATTGTCCGACGTTTTGCCGTGCTGACGTAAAGAGAATAGTTGATGCGGGTGCTTCCCGCATCGGTATCGTTTTGGGCGAAACAGCAACGGCGCATGATTGGGCTTCGCTGATCGATCACACTCTTCTTAAACCGGAAGCATCCGAAAATGATATCCGAAGGCTTTGTGAAGAAGCGGCGCAATTCGGTTTTGCTTCGGTTTGTGTAAATCCTGTTTGGGTAAAAAAGGCCGTGGAATTTCTAAAGGGCAGCAACGTGCCGGTTTGCACAGTTATCGGGTTTCCGCTTGGTGCAACGCTTCCGGATGTAAAGGCTTTTGAAGCTCGCCGGGCTATTTTTAATGGCGCAAAAGAAGTCGATATGGTGATCAATGTAGGCGCGCTAAAATCGGGCGATGATTGCGCTGTCGAAGATGACATCAAGGCCGTAGTAGAAGCCGCGCACGAAAATGATGTGTTGTGTAAGGTAATAATCGAAACCGCACTTTTAACTGATGACGAAAAGGTCCGTGCTTGTATTGCTTCAAAAAATGCCGGCGCAGATTTTGTAAAAACTTCGACGGGATTTGCAAAAGGCGGTGCTACGGTTGATGACGTAAATTTGATGCGACGGACAGTTGGAAAAGCGTTAGGGGTAAAAGCTTCCGGCGGGGTCAAGGGTATCGACGATGCTCGCGCGATGTTTGAAGCTGGTGCGACTCGGATTGGCGCTTCGGTGGGTGTTAAAATCGCTCAAGAGGCAAGCGGAATGAAATCGAGTATCTTTGGCGGGAGTTATTAGGTTAAGAATAAAAAAGTCGCCGGCGGGAAATAGATTTCCGGCCGGCGACTTCTGTTTTACGTTATTTTAGTAAACCTCTCGCGGATTCGGTTTCGTAAAGCGAAAATTCTCATAGCCGACGTGTAGGTTTAAATTTGTCGCCGGATCTATGACATCCACATGCACTCTCAAATTATGTACTCCTCCGAGTACATTGATCTCTGAATACGGAATAAAAACCCGCGCGTCGTTGAGTATCGTCGAATCGAATTTTGGTACGATATTGTAATAACCCGTTAGCTGCCCGCTAGATGAACGCATACTGACGCCTTCGATCTTTGTTCCGCTCTCGGTTTCTACACCCACTGCAACCTGAATTGACTTGTCCTTTAAGTTAAAAACCGTAGTTTTTGTATGGACCATCATCCCCGTAACGCCATTTAGTTTTTCATTAAAGGTTAACCAAATTTTTTCGAGTTTTACGCTGGCGGGTGCCGTGTTTACGGTGCTGGTCGGCGTCGATCCAGGTTTTGTAAAGGTAAATGGATAAAGCGTCAAATGTTTTACCAGATCGCCATCCGGATAAATAATGTCCGCATCAAGCTTTAATTCGTGCTGTCCGGGCGTAATGTTGAATTCGCTGTAGGGAATAAACACGCTCTGGTCCTGAAAAATTGCGGAAATGTAACCAGGTTTAAGGCTGCTGAAAACCGCAAGCTGCCCGCCCTTATTCGCAAATTCCTGGTTTGAAGTTTTGAGCGGATCCCCACTTTCTTTCTGGACTCTGACAGTAAGCTTAAGAGGTTCATCTTTTAGGTTTTTGAGTGTGAACTTTGCGTGAACGCGCATCCCCTTCTGATTTTTTTCGGTAACATTGTAATCGACCCAAACTTTATCAAATTCAACGATTGGAGGTGCGTTGGGATTTAAAACACGCGTAGGAGTATCCGATGTTGTTTTTATCCTCACCGCACTTACGAGCGCCGTACTCGCACCGGCTCTTCTTAGTTCGCTCTCGATTTCCGAGGAAAGACGGAAAGTTACACCCCGTTTATTGATCTCATCCGTAATGAAGGAATTCTTTTCGCTTACCGAGAAACCGCCGCTCTGAGACTGTAATCCGGTCAGGACTTCTGCGAGACTTAAGGGACCGTTCTGAGCTGCAACCTCCTGCAAACCGGCCGAAGCAATCAAAATTAAAACAAAAACCGAACTATAAAATGATTTTAATGCGATGTTCCTAATGGCCACGATATTGTTCACTCCTTTTTCTCCTACTGAAATTATCTGCCCAAAATATTAACATACGATGTTTTTTACACCAAAAGTTTTTATTTTGTCGAGAAGGTTTCTCGTTAATTAAGACGGAGCCTAGCTCTAAAAATTGCCAATACTACTTGTGCGATAAATTAACAATCGTCGGTAAAGATACACTTATCGATCTTCTTTTTGGTCGGCTGAGGTGTCGGACGAGGAGTGCTTTGCTGTACTGTCGGTCGCGGAGTCGGTCTGGTAACCGTCGGTCTTGGTGTTGCAGGACGCGGAGTAGCAGGACGGGGAGTCGATGTTTTAACGTTTGGGGTTGCCCTTGGAGTTGAAGAGTCCTGTGTCAGTCTCGGCGTCGCGGAAGGATCCGGTGTCGGATCCCCGGATCCAATATCAGTAATAGAAATGCCCGGAGTATCTTCAACTTCAGGTGTCGGTTCAGTGTTCACATCACTTGAATCTACTAAGATCGGGGAATCGGTGTTCACATTCGAATTGGTGTTAGTAGCGGTTCCGCGATCCCGCAAAAACCACCAGGCTCCTAGCCCTCCGACTCCAACTACGAGAAATAGAAACGCAAAAACGGGAATAAGCCAAAGTATCTTTAAGCTTCTATTATTCGCAACAATCGGCTGGGCGGTATTTACGGCCGGCGCTCCGGTATTTACAACATTTGGCTGTGATCTTCCGGTTGATATTACTCCTTTTGGTGCCGCAATCGTTCTTACACTATTAACATCATTTGCATCGGCTTCCGTATGCCGCGCCACATCTGCTACCGTCGATGGGATAGGGAAGTTCATCACTTCGGTTTTTTGAGCCGATTGTTTTACCGTAGTCGAATTTATGTGTTTTAGAGCATCGCGCATTTCACTGGCAGAAGAGAAACGGTGCTCCCGCCGAATCTGCATCGATTTCAACAGCCATTCAGACAGATCTTCGGGAATAGTCGGATTGATGATGCTCGGATTCTGAAGCGGATCCAATTTTCCATCCCAAACGTCGACTCCACGTTTTACCGCTTCGACCGGAGAAACCGCCGTTAGTAAATTGTAAAGAGTAGCACCCAGCGCATATATGTCGCTTCGAGTATCCGCATTTTGTTCGAGCAACGGCTCAACTTGCTCGGCATATTTATGAGTAATAACTGCTAAAAATGTCGGGTCGATAACCCGAATCATTTGTTCGATCGGGGAATAATTGAGCGTCGCGGCTACGAAAGTCTGATCCGTTATTGTCGTTGGGTTTGCCGAATCCGTACCTTTGGCGATACCAAAATCCAGAAGTTTGATCTTTCCGCGCGAATTTAATTTAAGATTTTGCGGTTTAAGATCGCGATGAATGATCGGCGGCGTTTGTGTGTGAAGATAATCCAATCCGTCGAGAAGCTGATCCGCCCAATTTACCACGTCGGAAACCGGAAAAGGCGCGCCTCGATCCTTCAAAAGATTCGAAAGATCATCTCCATCGACGAGTTCCATTACCAGAAACTGTCTGTTGTCAAAAGAAAAGTAATCCTTTACGTGCGGGAAGGTCTCGTGGTTGATCTTTGCAAGAAGTTTGGCTTCACGCTCAAACGCCGCGTGAACCATTTCCTCGGCCTTCGTGTTGTTAACATTAGAAAGATCGATGACGATTTCTTTTAGCGCGATGGTCGTATCGAACACGCTGTCCATCGCTTCATAGACCGCCCCCATTCCTCCTTGGCCAAGGAGGCTAATGATCCGATATCGGTCGCGAAGAATGTCGTTTGGCGCAAGCATACCGACATTTATTATTTATTAATTCAACTAAAAAGAAAAGCTATAACCATATATTTGACCGAAAAGTATGAAGAAATCACGAAGGTTTTTGAAACTAAGGAGTAGGTTTGTGCGAAGAACATTTTAGGCCGATTCAAGCACGGATAAAACGCTCGTGGCCTCGAAATAAAGCCGCATATATGAAGTGGGTTACAGAATGGCGAGTTTTCGCATAGAATATCAAGTTATGAGCGATCCTGGGAAAATTAAAAGCAGCGAGATCACGGATGAGGAGACATACCTAAACCGTAGAACGTTCATTCGAAGGGCTGGTTTGCTCGCCGGAACAGCGGCGGTAACGGGGTTAGGATATCGTTTTCTTAATCCTCCTCCGCCAAGCGAGGTCGATACGGCTGAGATCGCAAAGGTCGTTAGGGAAGCTCAATCAAAGCTTTCGGATGACCTGACACCTCTCACAGACATTGCGAACTACAATAACTATTACGAATTTTCGACGAGCAAAACGGCGGTTGCTGAGAAGGCTGAAAATTTTGTGACAAAGCCCTGGACGGTTTCGGTCGATGGATTGGTTGAAAAGCCGACGGTTTTTGACGTCGAAGATCTTTTCAAGATCGAACAGGAAGAGAGAATTTATCGCTTCCGCTGCGTGGAAGGTTGGTCGATGGTGATCCCATGGGTCGGTTTCCCGTTGAGCAAATTGATTGAAAAGGTTGATCCAAAGAGCAAGGCTAGATATGTTGCTTTTCAAACCTTTTACGACGGCGAAAACCCGACAGGAAAAGACGTGAGATTCCCGAAGGAGCCGAGCGGGATGCAGTCAACTTTTTTTGCCGGAATTCCGCTTCCCTATGTTGAAGCACTTCGCATCGACGAAGCAATGCATCCTTTGACGATTCTCGCTACCGGAATTTATGGAAAACGGCTTCCCAATCAAAACGGAGCACCGATTCGTCTTGTGGTTCCATGGAAATATGGATTTAAGAGCATCAAATCGATTGTCAGGATCACGCTCACCGACAAAGAGCCGCCAACCACCTGGAATATTCAGGCACCGAATGAATACGGTTTTTATTCAAACGTAAATCCCGAGGTCGATCATCCGCGTTGGTCTCAGGCCACGGAACTGAGAATTGGCGAGCTTATTCGGCGGAAAACACAGAAGTTTAATGGCTACAGCGAGCAGGTTGCAAAACTTTATTCGGGAATGGATTTGAGAGAAAATTTTTAATCCATTACCGCTCTTTATGAGCGAAACCAAATTCCATAAAATTCTGATTTTCATCAATAGCCTAATTCCATTGGCTATGCTGCTTTGGGATGCGTATTTTGGAAAACTTGGCGCGAATCCTGTTGAATTTTTCCTGCGCAGCACCGGAGTATTGACGCTTTCATTTTTGTTGATCACGCTTGCCGTGACGCCGCTAAGAAAACTCTTTGGATGGAATTGGCTAATTAAAGTAAGGCGAATGCTGGGGCTATATGCTTTTTTCTACGGCTGTGTTCATTTGATCACATACAGCATTTTCGACAAAGGTTTTGATTGGGTTGTGATTTTCTACGACGTTTGGAGCCGGCCTTTTATTGCAGTCGGGATGTCTGCGCTCGCTTTGATGATTCCGCTCGCTGTCACATCGACAAACGCGATGATCAAGCGCATGGGCGGTAAACGCTGGCAAAAACTCCACCGTTTGAGCTATGTTATCGCGATCTTGGGTGTGATCCACTATTACCTAATTCAAAAATCAGATATTACTTACCCAGTTTTGTTTGGAATTGTTCTCGCCGTTTTGCTTGGCTATCGGATTTACAATCGCTACAAACCGAAAAGTCCATCCTTGGTTAGCAGTTAATGTATTTTATTGCGATCGGTCAAACGTCTGTCGGAAATCTTCACCAGTGAGCTTTACGGTTTTACACATCTCAAAGAGTCTCGAACGCAATCGGACCCCGATTCGGTCTTCTAACGATTCTTCCCGGGTAGATTTTGGATTATCAGAATAATTGGTTGTGAAAATTGTGAGTTTTTCGTCGTTGTAACGTGTGTTGATTATATGAGCCATCGTGTCCCGAACCCAATCTGTCGGCTTTGAGGTGCCTATCTCGTCAAGAACGAGGATTTCAGCTTCCAAAACAGGAGACAAGACTTTGAGCTCTGAGGTTTGTGAAACGGGATTATATGAATCCTGAATTTCCTTTAAAAGCCTTCCAAATTCGTAGAATAAACAACCAAATCCGCGCTCTGTTAAACCTTTTAGCATTGAAACCGCTAGGTGAGTTTTCCCGACGCCGACATCGCCCAATAAGAGTAAACCGCGCTCCACAGCAGGGAATTCGTTTGCGAGTTTGTAGGCGTAGCGAAATGCCGCCTCTTGTGAATTATTTCGAGGTTTATAGTTGTGAAAATGGCAGGCTTCGTAACGTTTTGGAAGTTTCGCCGTAATGAGAAGCTTTGTATGAGCGTCCTTTTTCTTGCAAGCGCATTTTCTTACGCCCTTTCCTTCAACGAATTCCATTCCCGAGCCAAAGCAAAGACTGCAAATATCCTTTTCGTCAAATTCATCGGACGGTTTCGAGAGGTCTTTTGTTTGAGCCTTTTCGTCCATATCCGGGACGACAAATAATGGCGGACTTTTTTGTTTATTTTGGGACATCTATGAAATCGATACCTTTTTAAACGTGAATTTCGAATGGAGCCGAATCGCGAAATTTCTGGAGTTCTTATCTAGAAGTTATTCAAAATTATAGCATTCAAATTCATGAATTCAAGGATGAGATTTCGAATCGATTTGTGAGCAAATTGTTTTCGGATTTCGGTAAATTGTGATCTGCGAGAAACTAATTTTCTCTGATTTTCTGAAGGCTGTGCTTGTGTTATAGTTAAGAGTTTGCACGGTTCTTAATGTAATTATATGAGTGTTTTTAGAACAATTATGATCAAACTCGGGATCGCTGATCTGTCGGCAGAACGCGGCCCGATTTCGGTGTTTTTACTTGACGATGATACAAGACGGCACCGTTGGTTCAAAAAAAGATTCAAGGGAGATCATCTTGAAATTGCGGAAACGGTTGAAGAAGCAAAACGCCTTCTTCCGATTGGAACGTATGACGCGATTTTCCTTGACCATGATCTTTTACCGCACCACTACGAGACAAATTCTCACGACGATTTCGACCGAACCGGATATGCTGTTGCAAAATGGCTAGCTGAAAACCGAGACATTCAGCCCGCGGCTACGATTATCGTTCACACAAGAAATGCCGATGCCTCGATGAAGATGGTCGAGAAACTTCGTGAGGCAAAGCGGCAGGTCGAATATGTTGCCTTTCCGATGCTGGACATGAAAATCAAAGATTATTGGAACAAATAATTATTTCGAGGCTAATCGGAGTCCTAAAAAATTAGTCCGCTTTCAAATTAGCCAATCGTTTTTTCGTCCGCTCGATCATTCGTTTCAACGCCTCTATTCGCTCCACATCCGATTGCCGCAAAGAGAGCTTTTCGAGGATTATCGGAATGCGCTTGTCGAATCTTTGTAAACGCCTTGGTTAATGCGGCTTACTTTATCCGCGCTCATTTTCTTTGCGAGATCAGGAAAGACATAATTATCCATCAAGTCTTTTTCGAGTTGTTCAACAACCCGCTTTTGTGTTACGGAATCGATGGTAATATCTTTTGTTTCCTGCGCAACTAAGCTGAAATTTCCAAAAAAGAAGATTCCGATAATCAGCCCCGCTAAACGCAATCGAAAGCCTCTGAAATTATTGCGCTCTAACATATTATGTTTTTATTCCTCGTATAAGAATTTTCGCTAATTGCTTTGCTTTCGTCTCGATATCCGCCTGTTTTCCTAGTTCCTGAGTTGTGAGATTAAAAGGCAGCAGAGAATTTGTCGCCAATAAGAAGGAACGCGCAATGTCGATCGGGTTTCCAGCTTGAAAGTCCCCCGATTTCTGTCCATCTCTGACAACCTTTCCAAAGATCTTAGCCTCGATTTCGTGGTAACCCTTTCGCCGGTCAAGCAGTTTCGAACGTAAAGAAGAAAGGAGATCATTTATGCTCTGCGTGTAGTGTTGTACGCTTTCAAAACGAAACGAAACCCGCATTAGCAGCATTTTCTTTAGTTTGAGTTCGTTGGGGATATTCTCGCTCGAAATCTTTTTGAGTTCTCCACAGAGCCGTTCGATGATTCGGTCAATGTGCGATAGCGCAATCTCTTCTTTGCTCGAAAAATGTAAATAGATGCTGCCCTTCCCGATTCCTACTTCTTTCGCGAGGTCGTCAATTGTCATTTTTCCGTAACCGTAACGGCCCAGTAGCCGATCGGTCGCATCAAGGATCGCTTCTCGTATTTCCTTTGTTTGTACACTTGCTCTCATAGGTTAGTGAATCATGACCTATATGTCTTTTTGGTCATTTTTTTACACGATTATTCCACAAAGGAAGTTTTGTTTCAAGCAGTTTTTATTTAATAATCTGGTATTTTTTAAGAATTTTTACAGTATTATCGATGGTTAGAGCTTCGACGCTGTGCCCATTGCCCGTTACTGTCGTCGCCATAAAGAGTGAATTGTAAATTGCTTCTTCGGTAGCTTCAATCGCAGCAAGAAATAGCGGCGACATTTGGTCGTTTGAAAGCAACGGACCGGGGGAATTCTTAGGCGGCGCGTTTGGTAGAAACTGAGCTCGGAGACGGTCTTCAGGTCGCGCGGTCGCCGCTCCCCTGCTAATCGTCGGCGGTTCTGACATTCAAACGGAACCCAATAGCTGCAACTAACGGGCACGATTTGAAAAGCGCGCGGGCTTTTCCCAAACATGGGAGTTAATTGAAATCCCAAATGCTTCAGCTAAAGCAATTGAGAAATCCATTTCCATTGTAGTTGGGCTAAAGCCAAAGGGCATTTCAGAGCTTTCTGTCAGCTAAAGCAGACAGCAACTGAATTCGCCGAGATGTTCCTTGAACACAGAACCTTTTCCTTTAAAAAACCGTAAGAGTAACATTGACCAACAACTATTATTTAAGAGGAGCATAAATGATTAAGAAACTATCGATCTTTTTCGCAATAGCACTGGTATTTATCTCAACCGTTTCGGTCGTTTCGGCGCAAGCGCCTGAGCTTATCGATCGCGAACTTTTCTTCGGCAATCCAGAGATCGCCGGATCGCAGATCTCGCCCGACGGGGAATATATTTCGTTTATTAAACCTATGGCGGATGTTCGCAACGTTTGGGTCAAAGGCATTAACGAGCCGTTTGATATGGCAAGGCCGCTGACCAACGAGAAATCACGGCCGGTTGCAGGCTATTTTTGGAGTTGGGACAGCAAGCAGGTTCTCTTTGTAAAAGACAATGAAGGCGATGAGAATTACAACGTTTATTCGGTCAACCCGACGGCGAAGAACGCCGCCGGGAGCGAGGTCCCCGCTTCGACCAACCTGACCGGCGCAAAAAATGCCAGGACGATTATCTACGCGGTTCCGCGCTCGGAACCGGGCTATATTTACATCGGGCTGAACGATCGCGATCCCGCCTGGCACGATCTTTATAAGGTAGATATCAATACAGGCGAGAAAACGTTGATTCGGAAAAACGACAACCGTTTTTCCGGCTGGTATTTTGACAATAAAGACAAATTGCGGCTCGCGACGCGTTCGGCTGCGAACGGCGATACCGAGGTCCTTAGAATTGACGGCGATAAATTCACGAAAGTCTATGAATGCGACGTGTTTGAATCGTGCTCACCTGTCCGTTTTAACAAGGACGACAAGCGCGTCTATATGGTGACGAACGAAGGCGACCGCGACCTGATTCAGCTTGTTTTGTTTGATCCGGAAACCCAGAAGGAAGAATTTGTCGAGCAGGATCCGATGAAACGGGTCGACTTTGGCGGCGCGGTTTTCTCGGAAGTAACAAAGGAACTTGCGGGTACGACCTATGAAGACGACAAGACCCGCGTCTATTGGAAAGATAAGAAATTCGAAGCCGATTACAAACTTTTGAAAAAACGGCTAGGCGACAGGGAGTTGAATTTCCAGTCATCGACTCTCGATGAACAGAAATGGATCGTCGTATCGTCCAGCGATGTCGATCCGGGAACCGTCTGGCTTTTCGACCGCAAATCAAAGAATACAACGGCGCTTTACCAAGTGCGCGAAAAGCTTCCGCGAAAAGATTTGGCTGAAATGAAGCCGATCCGTTACAAATCCTCGGACGGATTGGAGATCCCAGGGTACTTGACTTTGCCGAAGGGAGTCGAAGCGAAGAATCTTCCGCTTGTCATTTTTCCGCACGGTGGTCCGTGGGGACGCGATTCTTGGGGTTACGACACATTTGCACAGTTTTTGGCGAACCGCGGTTATGCCGTGCTTCAACCAAATTTCCGCGCGTCTACCGGATACGGCAAAAAGTTTCTTGATGCCGGAAACAGGCAGTGGGGCGACCTGATGCAGGACGACCTGACGTGGGGCGTAAAATACCTTGTCGCAAACGGCACCGTCGATCCGAAACGCGTCGGGATTATGGGTGGCAGTTATGGCGGTTACGCGACGCTCGCGGGTGTTACGTTTACGCCGGATCTTTATTCGGCGGCGGTTGCGATTGTCGCTCCCTCGAACCTGAATACGCTGCTCGATTCGATCCCGCCTTACTGGGAAGCCGGCCGGCAGCTTTTCCACAAGCGGATGGGCGATCCTTCGACCCCTGAAGGCAAGGCTCAGCTTGAACGCCAATCACCTTTGAATCACGTCGATAAGATCAAGACCCCTCTGATGATTGTCCAAGGGGCGAACGATCCGAGGGTCAAGAAGACGGAGGCCGACCAGATCGTTATAGCGCTTCGGGATCGCAACTATCCGGTTCAGTATCTGCTGGCGGACGATGAAGGACACGGTTTCGCGCGCCCGATAAATAATCTAGCGATGGTCGCCGAGGCCGAAAAGTTTTTGTCGGAATATCTCGGCGGGCGTTACCAGGCGTCGGTTCCGGAAAATGTCGCCAAGCGGCTCGGTGAATTGACGGTCGATATCAAGACGGTCAAGCTTTAAGCAAAGGCCGATATGACAAAGGCTCCGTAGGTAGAATTGACGGGAAAATTGATTATGGAGGCGAATGCCGGCGGTCAGATTATTGTGGTCGAACTCGACATAAAACAAGCGGCCGGGTCTTTTTCAGGCACTACGACGTCGGATCTCGGCGGCGGAACCGTCGAAAACGGCGCGGTCAGCGGAAACAAGTTCGTCAGTGCTAAAGTCAGAGATTCACGGTCAGATGTTCGAGATGCAGATGGAAGGAATTCCCGAAAGCGACAAGATGGCTGGAATCATTAGTGGGCCGGGGCTTCAGCCGATTACATTTACGGCAAACAAGCCGAAATAATCTGAATCCCTGATTTTTGTCGGGATTAGGCAGAACGCAAAGACATTGCGTTCTGCTTTTTTTTGTTTGGGTTTTTCGTTGCGGAAGCGAACGATGCCCCCGCTATTGCATTTTTCCCCTCGGGGCATCAGGGTTTTTAATGCCCGTTAATTGGCTAGAATGCCAACAGAAATCCTCTTTTCGTCGCTTCTGCGACTTTCGTAGTAGAATTAGTCCACCTGGCAACGTTAATCCGTCTTGCCCGCACGAACGGTTTTATTACTTCAACGGAGGCCGCGGAGCATTGACCATTGTCGCGAATGAATATGTAAAAATTAACAGTACGATCGTTACAAAGGGAAGAATATTTCTCATGCCAAATATCTTGCCGATAAAATGAAAAAAGACCACCAAAAAGCGGTCCTTGAAAGTAATATCCTTTAAGTTTTAGAAACCCTTAGCCCTTTGCCTCAATATCAACCCGCTTTCGCAGGTGGAAAACCCTCATTAGGTACCACACCAACCCGTGTGAGACGTAAGCAACGCTGATACCTAAAAGTGCATATTGAGAATAGAGCCACATCAGCATGCCCAATGTTCCGAGAATTAATATTAGATATAGCTTTTGCCGCCCCGCTCCGACGTTTTTGAAACTGGTATAACGAAGCGTGCTCACCATCAGTCCTCCGAGGATCGGGAGGATGATCAAGACCAGCGTTCCGTATGCTTTTGCGGCAGTATGACCGAAATAAATTAGGGGCTCCGGGACAAAGTGGACGACCGCTGCAATTAAGCCCGCAGCAGCAGGAATCGGAAGGCCAATAAATTGTTTCTTATCGATCTTCTGCGAGCCTTCCCTCAGAACTCTTGGGCGCGTTGCTTGGAGGTTAAATCGAGCAAGCCTTAATACGCCGCACATCAGGTAAACAAACGACGCAAATATTCCAATTTTGTGAAGAAAGCTGGTTTCACTAAACGTTGCACCTATTCCCCAGCAATACACAAGGGTGACAGGAGCTATTCCAAACGTTAAAACATCAGCGAGCGAATCGAGCTGGACTCCAAGTTCGGTCGCGGTCTTGGTCATCCGCGCCAATCTCCCGTCGAGGGTATCGAATAGTATCGCAAGTCCTATAGCTTTTGCAGCGTAATCGAAATAAACCGCGGCTTGGTCAGGAGCAATGGTGACGACTTGAAATCCGCGCAGGGAGGCAATAACTGCCAGGAATCCCATTGCAATGTTTGCAGCAGTAAATGCGGTCGGTATTAAGTATAAACCCTTTTTAATGCCTCTGTGATTTGCGTTGTTTTCGCTCTCTTCCATAACCCCGGATTATTCTAACATTTTTGCAATGATCGTCTCGCCGCCTTTCACCCGATCACCTACTTTGACTCTGATTTCGACATTGTCGGGCATAAGCAGATCGGTACGAGAGCCAAACTTGATAAGACCGAATCGCTCACCTCGTTCTAATTGGTCACCAGCTTTGCGCCAGCACACAATTCTGCGCGCGAGAATTCCAACTATTTGGGTGCACACTACCGTCATCTTCTCACCCTCGATAGTTAAAGCATTTCGCTCATTTGTTTTACTCGCTTCATTGCTGGTTGCCGGAGCTTTTTTTCCTTCAAAAAGTTTTACATTCAAAACCTTGCCCGCAATCGGCGATCGATTGATATGGACATCAAGAGGCGATAAAAACACGCTGACGAATTTTCCATCTTCACGATCCTCAACCCTCGTTACTTTCCCGTCAGCCGCCGAAATTACAAGGTTTGGTTCGGTCGGCGTATTCCGATGCGGATCTCGAAAGAAAAACGCCATAAATGCCGCAAGCAGAATGAAAAGGCCGAAAATGATCCAGATGCCAAAAAAAGCAAGGACCGCAGCAATTAAAAGCGGAATGATTACAAAAGGGATGCCATCTTTTACCATAATAAAAAGTTGATAGAGGTTAGAAATCGGATGGCATTTAACAATCCAATCGCTAACCTCTGAGTTTCAGATATATTACGCGAAATGTTTTCATTTGAAAAACGAAAAAAGCCCGATGTACTCGCTCATCGGGCATAATTGGAGGAATGTGAAAGAGGAGAAATCAACCTCTAACGGGATTGTCTTTGGCGTAGCTATATGCACACCAGGCAGCGAAAAGATGAACTACCCAACCGAATAATCCGGCTGACCCAATCCATGAAACTCCCGTCAAGAAAAGCCAAATGATACCTATAAAAATTCTTCCGTTATAGATCTGTCCGATTCCAGGTATCAATAAACTCAAAAGCCCTGCAATATATGGTTCACGCATTTCGTTAAATTAACCTCCAATTATATATTACGAAAAGAATCGGTTTCTGTTCCACAAAAAAGTAAGATTCTGAAAAAAAAGTTCTATCCGTCTTCGCGGCTGACATTTACGATCGTCCCTCGGAAAATTCTTTTTACTTTTTTTACCGCGGGATGGTTTTCTGCGTATTCCAGCAATTGCTCTGCGTTTGGATTTTCCGGAAGAACTGGAAGCGTTTCGTCGATCTCCTCATAGGCAGCCATCTCCGAAACGATGTCAAGCGCTTTGTTCTCCGTTGCCCGGGCAACACCGATTGCTGTAACTGAATTATTTCCTATCGATGAATAGGTGGCCGCGACGGTCTCACTTTCCCGTTTGAGTAACATACTAACGAGCTCGTCAGGATCAGGGAATACCCTTAAGGTGTCTCCTTCACGACGCAGATGCTCTTCGTATGCATTGTCGAGCTTTTTATCTTCAATGTGTTCTAACTCCTCGGCCGAAATCGGGTCGAGCTTTACCGGCATCGAGTCAACATCGATTTTGATCCGATTCTTTATGGAATTTCTTATCGTTGGGTTCACTTCGGGCGCAAGTTCTTTCAGAGGCGCTTCTTCAGGAGCCTTCGCAGGGGCTTTCGGGATTTGATCCCGCCCTTGAAAAACTCCAGGGTCGGGAATCGATTCTTTTTTGTTTGATATTTCCTTGCGTTTCGGGTCGTTTTTTACGGGAAATGGAACATTCTCCGGCCAGATTTCAGGAGTTAAAGTTTTTTTTTCCGGGGCGGCCGCAATTGCTTTAACCCTTTCTTCCGTAACTGAATAATCCCCTGAAAGTGCGAGTTCCAGTTTAGAAAGACGTTCAAGAAGCTCTTCTATTGGGGTGAGATTCCGCATTTCCAGAAGCTTGATCAAGCCGATTTCGAGTAAGTAGCGAGGCTCCGTCGCATCACGCATTTTCGATTCTGTTTCGGCAATGGAGTTAAAAAATCGAACAAGGTCGGTTTCCAAAAACGGTGCCGAATGTTGTTTCAAATCTTCGGGTCTCAAAATTGCCGATTCGAGCAGCCCTGGCGAATCTCCAGCAATCTTCACTATCAGAAGATCGCGAATGAAGGTCAAAAGATCACGTGAGAAATTTCGGAGATCCTGTCCTCGTTCAACGAGATCTTCTACCACGTCCAATATTTTTGCGGAATCTTTGTTTGCGATCGCTTCAATCGTTTTTGTCAAATTCTCCGCGCTGGCAATCCCGAGAGCGGCGATAACGTCTTCCGTGTTGATAGATTCGCCGGAAAAACTTATTACCTGATCAAAATTGCTCTGTGCATCGCGCATCGAACCTTCGCCCGAACGCGCAATTTCACGAAGCGCATCATCTGAGATTTTGATCTTTTCCGCATCTGCGATTTCTTTCAGCCGTCCGAGGATCTTTTGAAGTGCTATGGTGCGAAAATCAAACTGTTGGCATCGGGAAAGAATAGTATCCGGGACTTTGTGAAGTTCGGTCGTCGCCATTACAAAAACTACATTGGGTGGCGGTTCTTCAAGAGTTTTCAAGAGCGCGTTAAATGATGAGGTTGAAAGCATGTGAACCTCATCTATGATAAAGACCTTGAAACGATCACGCGCCGGATTCACGTTTATACTTTCAAGGATAATATCCCGGATTTCCTCCACCTTCGTGTGCGAAGCGGCATCGAATTCAAACACATCCAGCGAGCGGCTTTCCGCAATTTCTTTACAGGAAACACACGCATCATCCTGCCCTGTGTCGCAGGGTCTGACGTTTGGCGCATCTGATTTACGGCAATTTAAGGCTTTAGCAAGGAGACGCGCAGTCGTTGTTTTGCCGACACCTCGTGCGCCGGAGAAAAGATATGCGTGATGTAAACGGTCGTGTTCTATTGCGTTACGCAAAGTTTGCGTAATCGCATCCTGACCGATGACGTCTTCAAAAGTTTGCGGACGCCATTTTCTTGCAATAACCTGATAAGACATTATTTGAATTAATACTAGATATTATCCGTTTTGCCGAGACGCGACAAGCAATAAACAGCTAATGAAGCGCCGAAAACTTCTGCGGCCAACAGATAATACATGATTCCGCGCGAGGGAGGGGTCATCAGTATTCCTACGAGCCGTGCTAAACCAAAACCCCCAAGCGAAATCGCTTGAAAGATAAGCCCGGCACGAATTAAAGAAGAATTCTTGAGTGAATAAATGAAAAATATTGCGATGGCAAACATACACCCGCCGTATGTTGCACGGAGGTCTATAATCGCTGTTGGTGTTGGCAATGAGATGTCAACGGTCGAACCCCAATAGACTGGATCGACAAGAAAAATTAATCCGATTGCGCCGTAAGCGGCTGCCGTAAGAAAAATGGAAAATCTGGCTAGCTTCATAGGCTTGACAAAATGGAGGCTTCAGACTTAACCGCAACACAGATTGTAATTGCTACCGTTGCTCGATTCCTCGTCTGGCGGGGTTCACAATACAGACCTTGTGCGGAGCCTGAAGCCATAGGTAGATTCAAACTTCAAGATTCAAAATTTAATTATCTCGAATCTAAAATGTCGAGTATTGAATCAATAACTGGCGGAAAGGGTGGGATTCGAACCCACGGAACCCTTTAGAGGTTCACAGCATTTCCAATGCTGCCAGTTCAGCCACTCCTGCACCTTTCCGTATAAGTTTCTCAATAGCTGGCGGAGAGGGTGGG
>JBBKXN010000030.1:0-19817 GCA_037969475.1 Pyrinomonadaceae bacterium
GACGCAGAGTTTAATTTTTGCCTTTTTACTTTTTACTTTTACCTTTGCGACAGCCTGCCGTTACGATATGCAGGATCAGCCGCGCTATAAGGCTTATAAACAGAGCGATTTTTTCAGCGACGGCAAAGCGATGAGAGAGCCTGTCGAAGGCACGGTCGCCCGCGGTCAATTGCGGGAAAACAAGGCTTTCTGGACGGGCAAAAAGGAAAACGCCGATCCGAATATTCAGGTCGAAACAACAACGGATGCTTTAGGTAACACACTAGTTTCGAGTTTTCCTAACGATATCGAAGAATTTCCAATTCCGGTTACGCAGGAATTGCTTGATCGGGGTGAAGAAAGGTACAAAATTTTCTGTATCGTTTGTCACGGCCCGGTTGGAAAAGGCGACGGCATGGTAGTTAAGCGTGGATTTTCTCAGCCGCCGACGTATCACGATGACCGTCTTCGAAATGCGCCGGTTGGACACTTTTTCGATGTGATAACAAATGGCTGGGGTAAGATGAACGGATATTCGGCGCTAGTTCCGCCTGCGGATCGATGGGCTATCGTTGCGCATATCCGTGCGCTCCAATTGAGCCAAAATCCGGACGGAAAAACGACTCCGACAACACCTCAAACACCTGCTACCGAAACGAAAACGATTGATGAGAATAATAAGAAGAATGGCGCTTCACCAGACGCAAAGACGGAGGTAAAGAGTGAAAATTAACAGCACTTTTAAAGCTCCTGAAGCGCTCGATCGGGTTCAAGCTTTGTCACTCGGCGTCGGCGGGATCGGTCTATTGATATGGGCTGCCGGTTGCTACATGGATACCGAATCGGCTTTGCGCGGCTGGCTCTTAGGTTTCATCTTTTGGGCAGGAATAGGTATCGGCAGCTTGGGAATACTTTTTTTGCAGTATCTGACTGGCGGAGCCTGGGGCGTAGTGATCAGAAGAGTTTCTGAGGCAGCAACGCGGACGATCCCTTTGCTGGCTATTTTGTTCGCTCCCGTAGGAATCGGGATGTTCTATCTTTACGATTGGACACATCTGCAAGCAGCGGGAAGTGATCATTTCCTGCTATGGCGCGGTTGGTATATGGAACCCCAATGGTGGTTGGTTCGCACCGTGCTCTATTTCGCATTATTTAGTGTAATGGGCTATCTGCTCAATGGTTGGTCGGCAAAACAGGATAAATCTGTAGATTATGAAGAATCGGCGAAACATCTTGGAAGCGCAACAGCTTTTTCCGGCCCGGCAATCATTTTTTATGTATTGCTTGTTACATTCGCGTCTGTCGATTGGATGATGACGCTTGAACCGCACTGGTTTTCGACGATGTGGGGATTCCTGTTTGTGGCAGGTTGGGCATTAAGCTGCTTTTGTTTCTCGATCACGGTTCTTGCATTTCTGCACGATAAGGCGCCTTTAGATCGCGTGCTTGGGAAAAGGCATTTTCACGATATCGGAAAATTGATGCTTGCGTTTGTAATGGTTTGGGCATATTTCAATTTTTCACAGTATTTGATCATTTGGTCGGGAAATCTTACTGAGGAAACTCCGTTTTATGTAGCCCGGTCTAAAGGAATGTGGGGAGCGATCGGATTGATCCTAATTGTTTTCCACTTCGCATTTCCTTTTTTAGTACTGCTGATGCAGGATTTCAAACGCAAAGCAAAGTGGATCGCAGCATTGGCGGTTTTCATTCTGATCATGAGAATCGTAGATATGTTCTACATAATCGGACCAAGCGCCAGAATCGGTGAAAAACAAGGGGCGCTCGATGTCGTTTTCCGGCTCACCCCCTGGGATTTTGTAGGACCGATAGCAATTGGCGGGATTTGGCTTTGGTGGTTCATACGTGAATATAAACAGCGACCGGTTGTTCCTTTCAAAGATCCGTTTTTTCACAACGCTATTAAACACGGTAAAGGACATTAGGTATTACCGGGAAAAAGACGAGAAATTATGTCAAAACATAACAAAGAAGAAATTAATCTGGAAAAGGGTTATGAAGCGGATGTAATCAATTTTAAGGGCATCATTTATTTTGGTGCGGGTCTATTTGGTTTAATCGTGATTACCTTCGTTCTGATGTGGATTCTCCAATACCATGTATTGCTTCCGCAGGCTGAAGCCAACGATAAAAGTGCTCTTCACCCGATGGCGATGAACGAAGACGAGAAGCTGCCTCCCGAACCACGTTTACAGTCAGCCCCGGGATTCGGCCTCGATACGAAAAGCGGCAGGATCAATCTCGAACTTCGGGAACCGCAGGCCGAATGGCGCGAAATTCAGAAGCAAAACAAAGATATTTGGGAAAATGGTGAAAAAGAAGGGAATACGGTTATCGCACTTCCGATGAAGGAAGCTGAAGAGAAGCTTCTAAAAGACGGAAGTATCAAATTTAAGACCGGCGCGGAAGGGGAAAAAGCATTGCAGGACGCAAAAACTTTTATTTCCGGATCAAGCGCGGGAAGGTTAGCCTCGGAAACGAGGAGATAGAACACCGGTAGTTTATAAGGTGGGAACGATGAAAAGAGATTCGGCAGTTTTAAGCAGTTTCACGCTGAAACTTTTTGTAAGTTTGTGCATTTTTGCGATGTTTGCAGGCGCTATTGTTGCTCAAAAGACCGAGCATTATAATTCGCCGCTCTATTCGCCGAAAACTTATGATCCAAGCCAAACGACCAGTAACGGGATTCCTGACACATTAAAAAAGGTTGGGATCGATCAAAAGTTGAATTCGCGGTTGCCGTTGGACGCAAAATTTACGGATGACTCGGGAAAAGAAGTCAGGCTCGGCGATTATTTTGGAAAGGACAAGCCCGTAATTCTGGCGTTGGTTTATTACGAATGCCCGATGCTTTGCAACGAAGTGCTAAATGGTCTTACAGGGTCGTTAAAAGGAATTTCGTTTGACGCCGGAAAAGAATTCGATGTTGTCGCAATTAGTTTTGACGCCCGGGAACACGAAAAACCGGAATTGGCGAAAAACAAGAAAGAGAGCTATTTGGAGCGCTATAATCGCCCTGAATCAAAAGACGGCTGGCATTTTTTGACCGGAACGCAGAGCGAAATTGACAAGGTAACAAAGGCGGTAGGTTTTAAATACACCTTTGACAAGCGAACAAATCAGTTTGCTCATGCAGGTGGAATAATGGTAGTTACGCCGGAAGGTAAACTTTCCAGATACCATTACGGAATCGATTATGCGCCAAAAGATCTAAAGTTCAGCATTATGGAATCGTCGAAAAACCGAATCGGTAATCCTGCTGAGCAGCTTTATTTGTATTGCTATCATTACGACCCGGCAACCGGAAAGTATGGCTTTGCAATATTAAATGTGATGCGTCTTATGGCAGTGGCAACGTTGCTGGGGATGGGAGCCATGTTTTTCGTATTTTGGCGCCGAAATAAGAAGTTACGGCCGGAAAGCCAGATTTAAGAGATAGAAACTCGCTTTCGATTATTAGAAGAGAATTATGCAAGACACTACGTGGGTACCATTATTTCCCGAGCAGGCATCGAGTTTCGCCTGGCAGGTTGACTATTTGTACTTTTACTTGATCGCGATCAGCGTGTTTTTCACGGTCGGTATCGTCGCGGCTATCTTCATTTTCGCAATAAAATACCGCGAAACTGAGAAGTTCTCCACGCCTCAACAAATACATGGCTCGATACCGCTCGAACTCTTCTGGTCCTTTGTTCCATTCGTGATCTCAATGACTGTTTTCCTTGGCGGAGCGGTTGTTTATTACAATCAATATAAAATCCCTGCCGACACGATGGAAATATACGTTGTCGGCAAACAATGGATGTGGAAAATTCAGCATCCCTCCGGACAGAGGGAAATTAACGAACTCCATGTACCGGTAGGACGAAAAATTAAGCTGACGATGACTACCGAGGACACACTCCACGATTTCTTTATTCCGGCTTTTCGTGCGAAGGCCGATGTCATTCCCGGAAGATATACGACAATGTGGTTTGAGCCGACGAAACCCGGAAAGTATCGCCTATTTTGTGCTGAATATTGCGGATTGAACCACTCCGGAATGGGCGGTTGGGTTTACGTACTTGAGCAAAAGGATTTTGATAATTGGCTCGCCGGAAACGTTTCCGATCAAACCCCTGTTCAAATGGGCGAGGATCTTTTCACGAATAAATTGGGCTGCGCATCCTGTCACGCCGGCGGAGATAATCAACGCGGAGCGAAGCTTGAGGGAATATACAACCACGAGGTCAAACTCGTCGGCGGAAACACTGTTGTCGCAGACGATGAATATATTCGGAATTCGATACTGAATCCCGGCGGTCAGGTCGTAGAAGGCTTTCAACCTATAATGCCGACGTTTAAGGGACAGGTAACTGAAGAACAACTCGTCTCACTTGTCGCGTATATCAAATCGCTTACCGGAGACACAAGTGGAATGACTGCCCCGGCGGGCAGTAGTGCTCCTAAATCCGAGAAAAAAGAATCTACGGAAAAAAAAGCGGGAGACAAAGAAGGTAAGTAGTTATGGAAAATGTAGATGCAATGAATCTAGATGGCGTAACGGAAGAACCGAAAGTCAATTATTTGACAAATGGATTCAGCTTAAAATCATGGCTCTTGACGAAAGATCATAAACGCATTGCGATTATGTATCTTATAAGCGTATCCGCCTTCTTCTTTCTCGGTGGAATTTATGCGGCTACCATTCGGCTTGAGCTATTGACGCCGGCTAGTGATCTTCTTGAATCGGGGACATACAATCGCGTGTTTACACAACACGGGATAATAATGATCTTTTTGTTTTTGATCCCATCGATCCCTGCGATTTTAGGAAACTTCCTGATACCGCTCATGATCGGCGCAAAGGATCTCGCTTTTCCCCGGATAAATCTGTTAAGTCTATATATTTACTGGATCGCAGGAGCATTCATCCTTTACGCTTTGATGCAGGGTGGAGTCGATACCGGTTGGACCTTTTACACCCCTTATTCGACAACCTTTTCGAATTCCTACGTAATGGCCGTCGGTTTGGGCATATTTATCAATGGATTTTCATCGATACTTACCGGTTTGAATTTTATTGTCACGGTTCATACGATGCGCGCGCCGGGAATGACTTGGTTTCGGCTGCCTCTATTTGTATGGGCGCATTATGCAACGAGCCTCGTGATGATGCTTGGAACGCCGGTTATTGCGATCACTGTATTGCTTCTCGCGATCGAACGTCTCACACAGGTTGGGATTTTTGACCCGGCCGTAGGCGGGGACCCGATCTTGTTCCAGCATATGTTCTGGTTCTATTCGCACCCGGCGGTTTATATAATGATCCTCCCCGGGATGGGTGTAATTTCCGAACTCATTTCCAATTTTTCCCGCAAGAAAATTTTCGGTTATGAGTTCATTGCGTTTTCTTCGATTGCGATCGCGGTTTTTGGTTTCCTTGTATGGGGACACCATATGTTTGTCAGCGGCCAATCGATATACGCGGGTTTGGTTTTCTCATTTTTGACGATGGTAGTCGCCGTTCCTTCAGCGATCAAGATGTTTAACTGGACAGCGACGCTCTATAAGGGCTCGATTTCTTACGATACACCGATGCTTTATGCGCTCGGATTCATGGGATTATTCCTGATCGGCGGCTTAACCGGATTATTCTTGGGGGCAATTGGTTTGACCGTCCATTTAACCGACACTTATTTCATCGTGGCACATTTCCACTATGTAATGGTCGGCGGACAGGTGATTGCATATTTAGGCGGAATCCACTATTGGTGGTCGAAAATGACCGGAAAAATGTATTCGGAATTTTGGGGTAGAATTTCGGCAATGCTTGTGTTTATTGGGTTTAACTTAACGTTTTTCCCGCAATTTATTTTGGGATATCAAGGAATGCCGCGACGATACGCCGCATATCCCGAAGAGTTTCAAGTATTGAATATTTTTTCGACCGCTGGTGCATCGGTGCTCGGCGTAGGGATGTTAATGCCCGTCGTATATTTAGTGCATTCGCTGATTTGGGGTAAAAAAGCACCGGCAAATCCTTATATGCACCCGGGGCTCGAATGGCGCACATCGTCGCCTCCGCCAACCTTCAATTTTGAGGAAACGCCAATCGTCACATGGGAGGCATATGAATTTGGCGAGGAAAGCGGATTAGATTTGGAAGAAGCCAAACGAAGAGAGGAGGTTTCTCCTACATCATAATTATTCGTTAGCGGGATATTAACCTGACGCGCCGCACTTTCGACTAAGATTGTGCACTGAGATTCGAAAGCGGAAATTTTAATATGGCAGAACATAATCACGACGATCATTATCATCCTCCGGGTCTTCAACATCAGTTCGAAGATATGGAGCAGCAGATGGATTCCGTAACCATCGGGATGTGGGTATTTCTCGCTCAGGAAATTCTTTTCTTTGGCGGTCTTTTTACCGCATATTTGGTTTTCCGTTCAAAATACCCGATGGCATTTGCCGCTGGAAGTAATCACCTCGATCCATTTTGGGGAGGATTGAATACGCTTGTTTTGATCGTTAGTAGTTTGACGATGGCTTTGACGGTTTATTTCGCACAGAAAGGAAACCGAAATATGCAGGTATCGCTGATCGCTCTTACAATGATCTTTGGCACCGTATTTCTTGGCGTAAAAGCGATCGAGTATTCCGGCAAATGGACCCACGGTCAAGTCCCGGTCGATGGTTGGAACAAGGTGATCAGGGAAGGTGAACACAAAGAAGCGGCTTCGTTACGACTTCCTTTTGAGGTTACCGCTGAAGCGGCGAGCGAAGGCGAAGCGGTCCATGCGAATCCGCGCGGTGATTTTCACGTCGATGATGCGGTTGTTGAGCCGATCATCAAGATTGTTAACGACGAAGCCAAAAAACCGAATGGCGGTTTTCTGACTGATAGTGAAAAGAACGGGTATTTTTCAAACGGCGAATTTAGCCCGATAAAATTCTCAGGCCGCGTGCAAATATTTTTTTGGATCTATTTCATTATGACAGGGCTTCATGCGCTGCATATGATCATCGGCTTGGGAATCATGGCATGGCTTTTGTATAAAGCCTGGAAGAGCACATTTTCGGCCGACTACTTTTCACCGGTCGAGATCGCGGGTCTTTACTGGCACTTTGTCGATATCGTTTGGATTTTCTTATTCCCTTTACTTTATTTGCTTGGAAGGCACTTTTTGGCAGGAGGTGGACACGGCTAAATGTCTGAACACGGAGAAGAGCACATTGGAATACCCGGTTATATTGGCGTTTTCCTGATACTCGTAGTAGGTACAATTCTGACTTATGTTGTTGCACTGCAAGACCTTGAGGGTCTATTTCCGGGTGCAAACACACTCGTTGCGCTTTTAATTGCGTTTACGAAAATGAGCTTTGTTGTGTTGTTTTTTATGCACGTTCGCTGGAGCTCGAAACTCATTTGGTTATCGGCGGTCGCGGGATTCTTTTGGCTCGCGATAATGTTTGCGTTTACGATGCAGGATTATGTTACGCGTTCGATCGTAGGTAGATAAATCAAACGCAACTTTTTGAATTACGCGGTACGAAAAGGCAAATGCCCGGTCGTACCGCGTCCTCGTGTATTAGGTTTTAATGTTTTTCGTGCTATTATCTTCGCTTTGACCGAGGTCCGATTGGTAATAGCTTAGGAATTTTGTGAAAGTATTTTCAAGACAACAAGGGGTATCGTTAAGACATCAAACGCATCTGATGCATACACGCCACCCCCGTTCAAAATTTTCGGTATTCTCACTCATATTGCTGGCCTTTCTTTTCAGCGGCTGTATTACTCCTAAAGACAAAGTGCAGAAAGCCAAGCTTCTCGAAACGACAAATGCATCGCAGGATGAGCTGATTAAGAAAGTAAATGAATTGACTAACGTCGAATCGATCAATGCGAAGATGTATCTCAAATTTGAAGATAATTCTTACGCGAACCAGGGAATAGCGGAAAAATACAAAACCGCCGACAGCACGATTGTGGTTCAGCGACCGGGTAAGATCAATCTCAAGGTTGAGGTTCCGATAGTCGGGACAGACATCGTGCAAATGACCTCAAACGGTGACGAATTTCGGGTTGCCGTGCTTTATCTGGGTGGAAGTGATAAATACCTGAGCTTCCTTCGCGGTAAAAACGACGTTGATTATTCGTTATTGTCCGACAAGGTTGTGGATCTTGAAAATGGCGACCAGACTGAAGTTACAAAAAGTGCGAGTGCCTTTAAGAATCTGAGACCGCAGCATTTCACAGACGCAATGTTGATACGCCCCGTAGATGAATCAAAATACGTTTACACTCAAAGTGCGATTCTTCAGGAAGAATTTGACGTAAATGCAAAGAAAAAATCTCCACTTAAATGGGTGCTTCGCGGCTTCTATCTATTGGACGAGCTACAAAAAACGGATGAAGGGAAATTTATCATCGCACGTAGATTTTGGTTTGACCGTGTCGGAGGAATTAATCTTTCCAGACAGCAAGTATTTGATAAAAATGGGGAAATAGAATCTGATATTGTTTACGGAAAAATAGGCAGCGTAACCGAAACAGGGCAATATAAAATGCCGCTTGAGGTCGAACTCACACGCCCGAAAGAAAAATATAAGATTCGATTGATCTATAAAGCACCCGATGCGGTAAAGATAGGCAAAATATATAATGACAGCGCGTTTCTTTTGGAGAATACGCGAAACCTAAAAGAAATCGATTTGGACATAAAGCTGCTTGAGATGAAAAACGGAAGTGATTTGCAAACTTCGCTTAAAAACGATAACCAGTAATTTTTAAAACTTTTTGATGACGCCAATCCTGCAAACTGAAGATCTGACGAAGACCTATAAGATCGGAAAGGTTGAAACGCATGCGCTGCGCGGTATTTCGCTGTCCGTCGATAAAGGTGAATTTGTAGCGATAATGGGGCAATCGGGTTGCGGGAAATCAACGCTGCTCCATTTGCTCGGAGGATTATTGTCTCCTTCGACCGGGAAGATCATCATTGATGGCGAAGATGTTTCAAAGGTTTCGGATGCAAAGCGCACCGATATACGCCGCCGGAAGATCGGTTTTGTTTTTCAAAGATTTAATCTTTTTCCGACACTTACCGCAGATGGAAATCTTCGACTCGCGGAAAGAATTCATCTTGGAAACGGAAATGGGAACGCCGAAAAGAGGCGCGAGATCTTAAGTCTGTTAAAGCTTGAAAATAAGATGAACAATAAGCCGCTCGAGCTGTCGGGTGGTGAGCAGCAAAGAGTTGCGCTGGCGCGCGCCGTCATCAATAGTCCCGCGATTATTCTTGCAGATGAGCCAACCGGAAATCTTGATACCGAGAATTCCGAAATTGTTTTAGAAATGTTTCGCGAGCTTAACGAGCGTTTTTCGCAGACGATAATAATGATCACCCACAATCCCGAGGCGGCCGAGCATTGCGGACGAATCATACAGATGCGTGATGGATTAATAGTAGACGAATAATGAAAGAAATTATCTTGTGGAACTATGAACGCGGCACATGGCAATACGATCTTTTTTGTTTGCTCATAATTGCATTTATTTTTCTGACGCCGAAAACATGGTTTGATAACGGCGAAAAAATAGCAACCCCAAAGCGCATTGCGGTCGTCAAAGTCAAGTATTTTTCATTTGATAACGCATTTGTGAAGAATCGATTCAATATCAATCAAACTGAAATCACCGAAAGTGCCAAACGGCGTATTTCCCCACGGTCAAGATAATTACATAAATTTAATAAGTTTATTTTTCGGAGCTATTTATATGAGAAATTTTTCTAAATTCGTTTTAATGACCTTCGCATTGGCGATGTTTTTTGGAGTTTCGGGAACCGGCGAAACATACGCCCAGGGTCCAAAAAACGAGATTTTCAAGAGAATGGAGGCACATGCGAAAGCATTGTCATCACTGAGATCAGAAATCACGATGTCACAGCACGATTCAACGCTTGATGATTACGACGTAAAAAAAGGCATCGTCAGCTATCTGCCCGGGAAGGGAAAAGATGTGTTTATGCGAATCGATTGGATTCGCCCGGCAAGTGAAACCTTAGTAGTCGGAAACGGCGAGTACGTTTTATATACACCCGGAATTAAGCAGGCAATAAAGGGAAAAACCTCGGACGCAAATAAAGGGAAACGCAGCAGCAGCGGTTTTGAATTTCTAAGTATGTCTAAATCGCAGTTGAATGCGAATTATGCCACGGAATATCTCGGCATCGAAAAGGTTGGCGGAAAAGACATGTGGCGGCTAAAGATGAATCCAAAAAAGCAAACCAGCTACAAATATGCCGAGCTTTGGGTGGATGGAAACGGAATGCCGATTCAATCAAAGATTTATGAGAAGAATGGTGATTCAACAACGGTAATGCTTGAAAACATTCAAAAGAATGTGACGATCGATGGAAATCTCTTTAGATTGAAATTACCATCGGGTACAAAAGTTATCGATAGCTAGAAGTCAATAAATATTACCGCAGGGGCTTTGGCTTTAAGGTCAAAGCCCTTTCTTTTCGGTTGAAATACGCAGATTTAGTCTCTATACTTTAAGGTTTGCGAGCAAGGATTCAGATTTATGCCGGAAGCAAGTAGTTTTAGCAGGTTTACAAGAGGTGTCAGACACACGGTTCGTGCGTTTGCTTCGACAAAACACCCTGTATTGGTGCACATTGTTCCAATGCGGCGCTGTAATCTCGCCTGCACATATTGCAACGAATACGATAAAACGAGCGATCCGGTGCCGATCAACACAATGCTCGGGCGGATCGATAAGCTGGCCGAATTTGGTTCTTCCGTCATAACAATTTCCGGCGGCGAACCGATGATGCATCCGGAGATCTACGAGATAATCGCTCGCATCCGTCACCACAGAATGATCGCCGGTTTGATCTCAAACGGCTATTACTTTCAACCGGAAAAGGTAAAGAAGTTAAATAAAGCCGGTCTTGATTACCTTCAGATCTCCATCGATAACGTAACGCCCGACGATGTTTCCAAAAAGAGCCTGAAGGTTTTGGACTCCAAGCTCGTAAACCTTAGTGAGCACGCAAAGTTTAAGGTAAACATAAACTCCGTGGTCGGCGGCGGAGTCGCAAACCCCGATGAGGCGCTCGTTATCGCAAACCGCGCGATCGAGCTTGGCTTTTCCTCAACGGTCGGCGTCATCCACGATGAAATGGGTTTGAATAAAGGCTTAACCGAACGCGAAAAAGAAGTTTATAAAGAGATAAAATCAAAAGGCGCGAGTAGCTATGCCCGCTGGAATTGGTTTCAGGATGAGCTCGTAGAAGGAAATGAGTACAAATGGCGCTGCCGCGCAGGCGCGAGATATTTGTATATCTGCGAAGAAGGTTTAGTACATTGGTGTTCACAACAGCGCGGCACACCGGGAACACCGCTCCTCGAATACACCCATCACGATATGGAACGCGAATACATCACAGAAAAATGGTGCGCCCCAACCTGCACCATCCAATGCGTCCATCAAGTCGGTCATTTGGATGCCTGGCGTGATAAACAAATCTCACCTTCCGATTACGACAAACGTAATGGCAAAAAAGGGTTGAAAAAAGAAACCGTTTCACAAATTTTGAGCGCAAAATAATTTTTAGCCGTCAACCGGACGCTTCACGCCGAGTCGATGCTGATGCAAAACGCGAGTGTAAATCCTCGTTGTTGCTAATTCCTTGTGTCCGAGAAGTTCCTGAATTGTCCGTATGTCGTAACCGTCCTGCAAAAGTTGCGCGGATTTTTGTTGACGTTTCAGCAAAAAAAGAATATAAAAATTTTATCTAAGGAGGCTGTAGTTCAGCTAAATCAAAGTTAGGCGTTGCTTGCGTCTCACTGTCCAACAACAGTCCAGAACCATGAAACGAAACCACATCATCGCCGCATTCATCGCCGTTGCGCTGCCTTCCGCTTGGCTGTTCGCGCAGCAGCAGTCCGTCCACGATAACAAGAACCCTCACGCGAATCTATACCCGCCTGCGGACATCCAATGGAAGGACGGCCCCCGTTCGCTTCCGCCGGGCGCGAAGCTCGCCGTCCTCGAAGGCGACCCGACGAAGGAGGGAATGTTTGTCATGCGCGTGCGCGTACCGGACGGCTTCCACATCCCGGCGCACACCCACCCCAAGCCCGAACGGGTCACAGTCATTCAGGGCATCTTCAAGCTCGCGATGGGCGACAACCCCAAACTCGCCGACGCCCGGACTCTACCTGCCGGCACTTATGGCGTTTGGCCGCCCGGTATGGTTCACGCCGTTTGGACCGAGGGCGAGACCATTGTGCAGTTTCACGGCATGGGGCCGTGGATCATCAACTACGTCAATCCCACCGACGACCCAAGGAATGCGAAGAAGTAACTGGGAGAACCCGCAGCTCCTAACCAATCGGTGAACCGGAGTTGGCTCGCCTTTCCGTTCCAATGTCTTTTCTTCGTTTAGGTTTTTCGGTTTGTCGAGGTCTTTCGTGTTGGTCCGCCAACCCGGTTACCTCGGTCGTTAGAGGGCTCGCTAGTAAAAAAGATGTTATAAATTCGGACTTATTTAGAAACTAAGCAGGAGTTGCAAAATGATTCAGCAAAATCAAACTGACGTTCCGCCGCCCGATGTAATTTTGATGCAGATGCTGTTCGGGGCGCAGATGCAACGAAGCGTCTGCCTCGCCTCAAGGCTTGGTATTCCCGACCTGCTCGCAACCCAGTCGCAGACAGTTGAAGAACTTGCAGACAAAACCGGTATGAACGCGCCGTCTTTGTACCGCTTACTTCGCACATTGGCAAGCATTGGCGTTTTCTCCGAGACTGCTGACCGAAAGTTTGAATTAACTCCTATTTCCTCGTTGCTGCGCAGTGATGTGTCCAACTCGGTGCGTGACTTCGCCGTGATGATGGGCGAAGACTGGATTTGGCAGGCTTGGGGCGAATTGCCCTATAGCGTCGAAACCGGCGGAGTAGCACACGAAAAGGTTCAGGGGATGGGTTCGTTTGAGTTCTTCCAGAAGAACGAGGAAGCCGGGAAAGTCTTTAACGCGGCGATGACGAACTTCACGCGCGCAATCATTCCAGCGGTTATAGAAGTTTACGATTTCTCTGGCGTGAATCGGCTGGTTGATATAGCGGGCGGTCACGGGCTACTGCTCGCCGGAATATTAAAGGCGAATCCCCACTTGCAAGGAGTTTTGTTTGATTTGCCTTTTGTTATTGAAGGCGCGGGAGAACTGCTTCAAAAAGAAGATGTTAGCGACCGCGTTGAACTTGCGTCGGGTGACTTTTTCGAGTCGGTTCCGAAGGACGCGGATGCCTATATGATGAAGCACATTATTCACGACTGGGATGACGAGAACAGTATTAAAATCCTGCAAAACATTCGCTCAGCGATGAATGATAATGGCAAAGTTTTAATCATCGAAATGGTCGTCCCCGAAGGCAACGAGCCAAGCCCGTCTAAAGCTCTTGACATCCTGATGCTCGTGATGGAGGGTGGAAAAGAGCGCACTAAAGATGAATACCGAAAGCTATTGGAGGCATCCGGCTTCAGATTGACAAGAATTATTCCCACAAAGTCGCCGTACAGTGTGATTGAAGGCGGGAGAGCATGATTTTAGGAAACTGTGTTTATCAAACGCCGCCATCTAACAAGTCCTTCCAGCCGACCCCGCGCCGCTTGCCTCTCATCAATCTTGAATGGTGAAGTTGAGCGTTATCGCTTTTGGAGTTGGGCGGCTGAAGTCCGGCGTTGGGTGCTTCGTGATAGTTTGCGGTAGTTGCTTGTGAGTATCGTATGGAATCTCTTCCATTAAAAGATGAATTGCCGACTGAGCAGAAAAAAAAACTGCTGAGAATTCTTGGCATCGGTTTTGGGCTGGCGATTGTCATTGGGGCGACGATTGGAGTCGGAATTCTTCGCACACCCGGAATGGTTTGGTGGGTGACAGCGTTGTTTATCTCGCGCTTTTCATCTTGCGCCGTAAAGAACCGGATTTGCCGCGCCCGTTTCGCGCTTTTGGTTATCCCGTATTGCCTGCCGTTGCAGTAATTGGAGCGTGGATTATTTTAATTGGGTACCTTGTCAGCAATACGGTAAATAGTCTTTACTCAATTTGGATCTTGCTTTTAATTTATCCGGCTTTTCTGATTGTCAGAAGGTTTTTGAAGAACTAACAAGCACCCAACAAGTCGTTTGGACGTGAGGGCGAATCAGCTGCTTTCTTTTCACGTTGTCCCTTAAACTATGAGTTGCGTGTTACTGGTTTCGCCCCACGTCAACTCAATCTTTAGCCTGCTTATGCAAATGAAAGCTGAAATAGCCATAAAGTTTCTTTTAGCAAATTACTTAATAGCGCAGGAAAAAATCGCGGATATTTGGATTTATTCGCATTCCGAATAAATAACGGCAAATTTCAACAATTTGAACATAAGGAGACACATAATGAAGTATTTCGTATTTCTATTACTTTTGATAGCTCTTTTAATTGGTTGTCAGACGAGCGAAAAATCCGCTAATCAGCAATCAGCTTCTCCCGGACAAAACAAAACTAGCAAAAAGTTTTCGCAAGTACCGCTCAAGGTTGATTACGTTATTCCCACCGTTGGCATCAGCAATTATACGCTAATCACTGATGATCTTGAGTCGCATCGCAAAGACGCTGAAGCCATTATGCTGCGTAAAAAGGATATGCCGCTGGCGATGCAGAAACATGACGCCGCTTTATTCGACAGCTTTCTCGCGCGAAATTTTGTTTCCCGCGGCGAGCATGAGTTTCTGCAAAGAGAAGAATATATACAGGATAGGGTCAAAGCGACGTGGATGATTTCAGATGTCCAATATGAAAATCTAGTCTTACAGTTTTTCGGCGAAACCGCGCTTTTGACATACCGAAATATCGTCAAGGAAAAAGACGAAAAAGGCGTTCCGACGACGTGGCTTTATACGTGGGCTGATACGTGGGTAAAAGAGGACGGCGAGTGGAAAGCTGCAGCTATTTACGTGATTGACAGCAAACAAATCGCCGAATGATCACCATTCACGGCAAAGAAAATGCTGCGACATCTGACGATATTAGTGAATTGTTCGCACGCCAAATTGAGTGTGTCGAAACCGAGCCGCTCGAACAAATTCAGCCATTGCGAAATCCTGAAATCGAATGATGAATTTTAAAGTCTCTGTGCGATATAGATTCAGATTAAAACCGCAGGCTAACAAGTCAATGGACGTGAGCGCGAAACACCGACTTTGTTTTAACGGTCTTTTTACCTTGATACCGCGTGCTGTTGGTTTCGCAACAAAAATCGCGATAATACGCAGAAGTTGCCATATTATCACGGTGACCGGTTTTAATAAGTAGTTCGGCGGCTTTGTTCGCAACGGGATTAGGAACAAGATATGAAACGAATATTGATGATTGCTATAATCGCCGCGCTGTCGTGCGGCGCAGTGAGGGCCCAAATCTATCGCGTGGCGGAGATGAACACCGAACAGATACGCGCTCTAGACAAACAGAAAACCGTCGTCATACTTCCCGGCGGTATCCTCGAAGAACATGGATTGTATCTCCCGTCCTTCACTGACGGGTATTGGAACGAACAGGTGACTCAGGAACTTGCTAAATCTGTTTCCGCGAAGCCGGGCTGGTCTGTGGTCATTTTCCCGACGATTCCGCTAGGTAATAGTGGTGCTAACGACATTGGCGGCAAGTATTCGTTTCCCGGCACATACGCTGTCAGGTTCTCAACATTGCGGTCAATCTTTATGGATTTGGCCACTGAATTAGGCGAGCAGAAGTTCAAATGGGTCTTTATCATTCATGGTCACGGGGCGCCAAATCATAATCGGGCGTTAGATCAAGCAGGCGATTACTTCCGCGAAGTGTATGGCGGTCATATGGTCAACTTAACGGGGTTAATGCCGGTCGTTGCCGCTTGGGACGGGAAGAAAACGGAGAACGAACGTAAAGAAGATGGGTTACCGATTCACGCAGGGATGGATGAAACGAGCATGGTGCTTGCGCTACGTTCCGACCTTGTGAATCCGGCTTACGAAACTGCACAATCTTTCTCCGGCGAAAAGATGGAAGATTTGATTCGTATAGCACGAGGTAAGGATTGGCTCGGTTACTTCGGTTCACCCCAATTAGCCAGACCTGAACAATATGCGAATGGATGGCAGATAGCCTTGAATGAGGCAATCAGTATCGCACTAAAAATTCTCGAGGGCTTTGACGAACGACAGATACTTCGATTTGGCGATGAAATGAAGAAGAGCTTACCGGATGTTGCGCTGGACAAAGCGTCATCGAGGCATGAGGATGTGATGAGAAGAAAACAAGAAGCGTGGTTAAGGAAAAGGAGGCTCAAGTAGTGCGCCGAACAATTCAATGGACGTGAGGGCGAAACAGATACTTCGTTTGTTAGCTTGTCCGTTTCCCTGACGTTGCGCGGCGGCGGTTTCGCGCCACTTCATCTCAATCGTTCGATGTCTTTTTCCAGTTCAAAAATGTAGGTAATCTAAAATGAATATCCAACACCTAATAGCTATTACTGTCATTTTATCAATCATCTCGGTGAAACCAACTCTTTCACAGACACAAAGCAAAGCCGACCTGGTTGTGAAAAATGCAACCGTCTATACGATGGATGCAGTACGATCTTGGAAGCAGGCATTAGCCGTTAAAGATGGGCGTCTGGTGTTCATTGGCAAAAATACGAATATCAAAACATGGATCGGTCAGAAGACTAAAATTGTAGATGCCGATGGTAAGCTAATTCTTCCCGGTTTTCATGATACCCATGTTCATCTTGCTTTGGCGGCTAGCCGCCAGCATTGGTGCGATTTAGGCTATCCGAAGACACTCACAGCCACTCAGGAAGCAATCAGCAACTGTGTAAAAAAAGCAGCGGGAAAATCGTGGATTCTTTTAACAAATCCGAATACGGCTGTTTTTCCCGCGGATGGTCCAGAGCTTAAGTTTTTGGAAAACATTGTGTCGGATCGACCTTTAGTGATAAATGCTTTGCACTCATCCTTTGCCAATTCACCTGCCTTAAAAATCGCCGGAATTACGAACACAACTGCAAATCCTTCGAACGGCATTATCATTCGCGACGCTGAGGGACACCCGACAGGAACTCTGCGCGGAACCGCACAGGATTTACTTTATAAACATGTGCCGTCACTGACGAAGGAAGAACTTGCTAAAAACTTTCGGGAAATCATGAATGAGCTGCCGAGCTACGGGATTGTTTCGGTGCAGGAATTAAGCGGACGAAATCGCGCTGATTTCTATGGTGATGCTCTTGCAAAAGGTTGGTTAAAAGTTCGAGTTCGACACGGGCAAATGCTGCTTAGTGGTGCGGAAGCACCGTCGATCGTGAGCGGAAAAGAGCAGTTCGTTGTAAACGCTCGTCGTTATAAGGGGCTTTGGCTTAACGCAGGAACCGTGAAGATTTTTGTTGACGGTGATCTTGGAGATAAAACCGCCGCATTGTTTGAGCCGTATCTCGGCGAAAATTCAAATGGCAATCGCGGCGAGCCAAACTGGACCCAGGACGAGTTAAACGCATGGTCGGCTCAATTAGACGCAGCAGGTTTCCAGCTTCATTTTCATGCTATGGGCGACCGGGCAGTACACATGGCGCTAAACGCTATTGAATACGCACAACAAGTCAATGGTCGAAGAGATTCAAGACATCAAATCACTCACCTGCACCTGATAGCGTCTGCGGACTTACCCAGATTTCGGAAGTTGGGAGTAATAGCTAACGTACAACCCTACTTTGCTGAAAACGTCGAGTACAATACAGTACGCGCATTACAGCTTTTAGGACCGGAACGGCACCGCTTAATGTTTAGGTTTCGCGATTTACTGCAAAGTGGCGCTGTTGTGGCAGTTGGTACTGACGGACCTGTTGCCTCGCCGCTTAATCCCTTCGTTTCAATCCAATCAGCACTTACCAGAAAAGAAGCCGGCTCAACCGCGCCCGCCTTTTTTCCAGAACAAAGACTGACGCTTCCGGAAGTGCTCGCGGCTTATACCATTGGCAGCGCTTATGCAAACTTTCTTGATAATGAAAGCGGGTCATTAGAGGTGGGAAAATCAGCCGACTTCATTCTGCTTGACCGCAACTTGTTTGAGATTGACCATGAGAGTATTCACCGCACGCGAGTTTTATGGAGTGTTCTTGAAGGGCGCGAAGTATTTCGGTCAGAAAACTGGAAGTAAGATCACAGAAATAGCTTATTTCAGAAAAACATATCAAGGTAATGCCACATCGAAAAAATCATTGGACGCGAGGCGCCTTTCGTAATTTCTTAGAAATGTTGCGTGTTTTGCTCCCGCGTCAACTCAATCGTTAGCATGCAGGAAGGACAGGTCTGGAGTTGAATAAGGTCAGAACGGTACAGGTGGGCAACGAACGATTCAAGGTCAACTTTGGGGCTCGCGCTCAGGACTGGGCGACCTAAAGGGAGAAGGCGTTGCCGCGCAGGCGCAAGATATTTGTGCATCTGTGAAGAAGGTTTATTAGGGCATTGCTGATCCCAACAGCGTGGCACAATAGGCACAACGCTCCTCGATTGCGCCCATCAAGATATGGGGCGCCCCAAAGTGTAAAATCCAATGTGTCCAACAGGTCGGGCATCTTGATTCCTGGCGGGATCAGCAGATATCACCTTCTGACTACAATAAGAAAAATGGTATCGGCTTGTAGAAGGAAACGGTCGAAAGCGTTATAAATGCAAATTGATCATAAATGAATTTATAATCAATTTGCGATATTTTGTAATGAAGAATGAAAAACTAGTTAGAGAATGGATTGACGCCACCGAAAACGACAAGCGTAATGGTGAGTTCAATCATTGGGCAATTGACGAAGTTCTTGATTGGAGATTGGAAAACAGGTTTGATGATCTCTGGGAATTCGTCAAGTGTGCCTACCAAGAACAAATTTCTTTGAAGGTCACGAGTAATTTAGCTGCAGGGCCATTGGAAGATCTTCTCGCTTAAGCGGGCGAAAAGTATGTTGACGAGATCGAGGCTTTAGCGAAGGCTGATAGTAAGTTCAACTTTTTGTTGGGCGGTGTTTGGCAAAACGCAATGAGCGATGAGCTTTGGCAACGAGTTTGCAACACCCGAAAAAATGAATGGTAGAAACAACCCAATGCCTGCTTTGTTCATCTGAAACGAATCACTTCTTTTTCCGCGATAAATTCCGCGAATACCTCAAGTGCTCTGGCTGCTCACTAATTTTTGTCCCAAACCAATTCCATCCTTCACGCCCGAAAGAAAAAGCCCGATACGAGGAACACAATAATGATCCTGACGATAAAGGTTATCGCGATTTTCTTAAGAGGATCGTTCCGCCGATAAGGAAGCATTTTCCAAATGGGGCAAGCGGACTCGATTTTGGCTGTGGTCCAACGCCCTTACTTGCCAAGATCCTTACGGAAATTGGATTTGAGATGGAAGTCTATGATTCATTCTACGAAACGGATAAAGATGCATTGCGCGGTGGGTATGATTTTGTAGTTTCGACAGAAGTGCTTGAACACCTGAGCGATCCTTTGATGGAAATTAGAAGGCTTCTTTCGATCATTAAGCCCGGCGGCATTCTCGCTCTAATGACGCTTCCGTTTGAAAGCTCGATAGATTTTCGCGGCTGGCATTATAAAAATGACAGTACGCATATTTGTTTTTATTCAACGGAAACTTTCGATTGGCTTGCCGATCATCTCGGTTTAACTTATGAACGCGAAGAAAATGATATATTCATCTTTCAGGCGCGTACGGGGCAGGAATAAGAAAAATTGCCCGCGGAA
>JBBKXN010000031.1:0-3664 GCA_037969475.1 Pyrinomonadaceae bacterium
CCGAAAATATTGATCTGAATTATGAATCGCCTGAAATTAGCGATCAAAACTTCGCGAATGAAATTATCCGAAATCGCTCACCGTTTTGGCTGATCGTTCACGCCGGCAGCGTTTCGGAAACCTTTGAACTGATCGAATATGCAAAAGAGATTCGCGAGATTGAAAAAGTAAATGTCGAGATCGTCTTAGTCTCGCCGAATGAGTTTGGATTTGAAAATTCTTACGATCTCTACCCTGTATATGAGCTTTTCCCTTATGCCGAAAGGATATTTTCGGGATGCGGATTTAACATCATGAAGCAAACCGAAAAGTTTCGCGAAAAGCATATGTTTTTTCCTTTCGAAAGGCGTTTTGACGACCAGTTTGCACGTGCGGCAATTGTGCGCGAATTTTCCGGCTCCGATGCGCGGTGCGACCATTTTCCGACTCCTGACTGATTTGGCTAGCCAATTTTTATCTGATATATTTATGGCACATTCAAATGACGCAGCGCAGTATTTCGAATCTTAAACCATCTACCTTGCGCCCCGAACTTTACGGCGGCGACTAATTATCTCTCTGATCGCAATTATTTACAGCGCGGCATGATTGCGGCCGGGCATTTATTCAACCGGTACATCCGGTTATAACCAGTATTATTGACGGAGAGAAAACTATGACACCGACTACAGATTTACAAAGACCGATCATCAAAACAGAACTTCCGGGACCAAAAGGAAGAGAAATTATCGCCGAAGACGCGAAGTATGTAACGCCGAGCTATCCGCGGCCGGATTATAAACTTGTCGCAGAAAGAGGTTTCGGCGTATGGATCGAAGATGCCGACGGAAACGTCTTTCTTGACTGCAATGCGGGCGTCGCCGTTTGTTCGACCGGGCATTGCCATCCGGAGATCGTCGAAGCGGTTACCGAACAAACAAAAACTCTGATGCATATGTGCGGCACGGATTTTTATTACCGCCAAATGCCGGATCTTGGCAGAAAGCTGAATGAAATATGCCCGATAAAAGGCGACACGAAAACGCATTTTGCGAATTCCGGCGCTGAAGCTGTGGAAACGGCTTTGAAGTTGGCGATGTATCACACCAAGCGCCAGAAATTTATTTCGTTTTTCGGTTCTTTTCACGGCAGAACGCTCGGCGTGCTTTCGCTGACTTCTTCAAAACGCGCACAGCGTTTGGGTTTTGGGCGGCAAGCCTTAGACGTCGTTCATGTTCCATATCCAAATAAATTCCGGCATTTTGCAAACGAAAGACCGACCGATGAAGAAACGATCACCCGGGATGTGATTAACTGGATCGAAAATCGTCTTTTCAAAACAACGACTCCGCCCGAAGAGGTCGCCGGGATCGTCCTTGAAGTCGTTCAAGGTGAAGGCGGCTATATTCCTGCGCCCACTGCATTTGTCAAAGAACTTCGGAGAATCTGTGATGAACACGGCATTATGCTGATCGTCGATGAAGTACAAAGCGGAATGGGACGGACCGGAAAGATGTTCGCTCTTGATCACCATGAAGGCGTAACCGCGGATATCATGTGTCTTGCCAAGGGCATCGGTTCGGGATTGCCGATCGGAGCATGTGTTGCGCGGGCGGACGTTATGGACTGGCACAAAGGCGCGCATGCTTCAACATTTGGCGGAAATCCTGTGTGTATCGCGTCATCGCTAAAAACGATCGAGCTTTTGCAAAACGGTTTGGTTGAAAATGCGGCAACGGTTGGGAAATATCTCGAAGACGGGCTGCGCGGCCTGCAAGGAAAATATAAACAGATCGGCGATGTTCGCGGTTTAGGTATGATGCTCGGCGTCGAATTCGTCAAGGAAACCGGTGAACCGGATTCTGAACTGCGGGACAGGATCGAAATGGCTTGCTTTAATCGAGGTTTGATCATTTTAGGTTGCGGAACATCCGTGATCCGCTGGTCACCGCCGCTGATACTGAGCAGAGAGAATGTAGAAGTCGCTCTCGAAATATTCGACGAAGCGATAGCTGCTTCGATCTAGCGAAGTAAAATGACCTGATCAAAAGAACGTTTGTGAAATTTCGCAAACGTTCTTTTTTTTCGGCTTCATCTGGTTTTATGTGGAAGATTGACGGTATCATTTTCCCGATTGCAACCATCATTTTTCGGATTTTCGTCAGAACCTATGCCGCCATCGTAATCATTAACAGCACTGGTGATGGGAGTCGGGCATGCCCGGTTCCTTGATTGGGCGGAAATTGAAACTCCGCACAAAACGATCAATATCAGCGCCGCTAAAAGCGCAAAATGAATTCTCATCTAAGTTCTCCTTGTTAAAAATCTAGGACAAATGAATGGGCTGAGCAATCTTAGATGTTAATTTCAAGATCTGCCATAATTGGTTTGATCGTTTATTACCACGCCTCATTAAAAACAACTAGGAGGAGGCGGCCGCATCGCCCTTGAAGCATTTGATCAGGTGACGTTTGTTAATTTTCTGAACCAACAAAAAAAGCCGCAAAGAAATCCAAATTCTCTGCGCCTTATAAACTAGTCATCAAACTTTCACAAAAGATCGGTCTGGCGTAGATCAAGCGCCAAACCGATTCTCGAGGGGTAAGTATTCTGAATATTCATTTGTAGCTTGGACATAAGCCTTTTTCGAGTAACTCAAGATTGTAACTATCGAATCGAAAAGTTGATTAAAAAATGGCTTTTTGACATATGCGTTCGCGCCGGCATCCAGCGCGCTCTGCTTATCTTCTTCAAAAGGGCTGCCCGAATAGTATAAGATCGGCAATTTCGGGTAATATCTGCGAAGCCGGGTGCACAGTTCCAAACTGTCACCGTCATGAAAATAAACATCAAGCAAAAACATGTCGAAGTCTTCAGATTGGGTCATCTGAAATGCTTGAGAAAGAGTTGTCGCGGAAATAACCTCGATACGGGAAAATTCCAGCAAACTGCTTATTACGGAAAAAGCGTATTCGTCTTGCTCAGCATAAAGTACCCGTAACTTATTGTTCAATTCCATTAGTTCTCCTTAAACCTTTTGCTGCGATTTAGCTTTACCGGGCAAACGAAAATTGTCCTCTTTGGAAACTGAGGTAAACGAGCCGTTGAACCTTGGCGGGACAAATCCTTCAAACTTCAGCTAACGAAGTGATGCCGCCAAACCGCAAAATGATAATACAAAAATAGTTGTGTGCCGTCTGTGCGGTACAGCACCCAAGTATCTGGCAGTAAATTAACTTATCTTCGGTTGTTCCTGCAAAGTTAGAATACCTTCACCAAAACCTATATCATGGTTGTTGACTCCGAGCAGATTGCGCGATAAACTTTTTCCCGCATATTTTATCAAGACAAAATGCTGCAAATAGATGCGATCGCTATCGCACATACAAAGGATCGATTTTTGTTATCATACGAGGTAACAATTAAGAATTTTTGTAACTCCGATGCAAGAAGTAAATATCCCAATTCCCGCGGGTCAAAATGATGCTTTGAGCAATTACCTGCTTTCTGCGTTACCCGAAGACGATTTTGTGCGGATTACTCCCCAATTAGAGTTTATAACTTCCGACCTTGGCCAAGTCCTTTATGAGTCAGGCGAAAAAATGGATTTCGCTTATTTTCCGACAACCGCGATCGTTTCCCTGCTTTACATAATGGAAAACGGCGCTACCGCCGAAATTGGTGT
>JBBKXN010000032.1:0-4715 GCA_037969475.1 Pyrinomonadaceae bacterium
GAATTTCCGGACGAGAAATCGCGGAGGTCAAATTCTTGTTGGATCAATTAGTTTTCCAACTCCGTATGGATTATCTTCTATATACAAGCTTTCGCATTTGGAATGCTTTTGGATTCAAAGATAGGGTAAGATTTTGAGAAAAATCAACGATTCTTCGGATGATCGAGTTTTAGAAAATAGATTTTGCTTACTTTGATCGTAGAACAACGCCGGTCTTACTCCCGACGCCAAAAAATAGACCCGCACAAAAGTACGAGTCTATTTTCCGCAACCAATAAGTTCTCAACCAATCTTACTACGACACTTACTCTCTAATTGATCCTTACGCCGCTCATATCCGGAAAATCTCTCAGCTTTATCTTCAAGAGTGTCCGATTGTTGAGAGAGGGTATCGGCATAAAAGACCTGCCGTTTGCCGCGGGCTCCACCGGAAGGGCAGGACGCCACGTGTTACCACCGTCTGTCGAGATCTGACCAATGTATTCAAGTCCTTTCCCGACGATTTTACAACTATATCCCTGACAGCTGACTGAATCGATATCCGGAGTCCTCACAAAGGTTTGCTGAAGCGTGTACCAATCCGAATTTCCTCTGGTTCGATCTTTGATACGAAACTGGAGTCTTCTGCCCGCCAGATATTGCTGATTTGAAGGATCAAACGTAAAACCAATTTTCAGGTTAAAAGGATCGAGAACTTCGAACATTGCAGTCGGCAGCAACGATTCTTGAACCTGACCGTTTTCTATTTTCGTTTCAATAGTTATGTTTTCCGCTCGAAACAAATAATCGGTCAGAGTTGATTTCACTGTGACAGACATTTGCTGCGTGTCGATTGGAACGACCGGGTATCTCGCCAGATCAAATCCGGAAATAAAGGTTTTACCCGGATTTCCAACTGTGCCAAAAATTTCGTTATTCGGATTGGCGGCAATTGTCGGTCGTGAAAGCAAGACCGGAAACCTTTCCGGGTAAACGTAGATACGATCTCCATTTAGGTGCATTTGCAACGAAACTTCTTTGGTTAGAATTAAATCTTTTGGGTTAGCAAGCGCAAACGTTCTCACCTGAGTTGTTTTCTCAGACTGAATCATTGAGGGAGCACCTACCAACTTCGCAATTCTGCCGTTTACTTCTAACATCTCAACCTGCTCCAACCTTTCACCTTCAATTGTGACTTTATTGTCGCCTTTATGTACTGCGATATTTGTTATCTTCGGAGCAACAGGATACAAATTCAGATCGATCGTGTCGGGTTGTAGTTCGTTACCATACGCTCGCAATTCCAATTTTCCTTGCCCTGGTTGGAAGTAGGTTGTGTCGATCTCAAACCAGGCTTCGACACCATTTTCGCTAAAGCTGAGCGGATTTGTGCTTGAATTTGCAGCGAAAACAAATTCACCCCCCGTCGCCGGTTTGTAAACTACTGACTGCAGACAACGGCAGCTTCCCTGAGTGTTTTTGACGACGACCTGCCGTTTTCCACCGACCGAGAAATCTTTTGCCGATGCAGGAAGCACTCCCCAATCGCCGCCGCCTGATAAAGGTATGGTAAATTTCGGACTTTCGATTTCGCTGAATCCTCTAGTTGCGACGACCTTTGATTCGACCAGCATTTTCACTTTTGGAAATGCCTGCATATCTTGCGGCGTAAGATTCAGTACCCAACCGGACATCCCTAAATTCTTTTCCAATTTAAATTCTTTGGAAAAGCCATTTTTTGAGCTCATGATCAATCGGAAATCTCTCGCAAACGCATCTCTCAGCCAATCATATGAAAGATCGGTATTCTTAAGAATGTTTGCACCGATGTGCAGACACGGTTCAAAAAGTGTCGGAACGGGTAGCGAAATAACCTCGGGGTCGGCTTCCGGCTGCCATTTGTGTAAAACGATTGGAAATGCCGTTACAAACTCGCCGTTTGTCGGAGGTGTCTCCGCGTATAAACTTATTTTTTCTACAGGTGGAAGTCCCTGAACATTTTGCCCCGAAGAAGAATATGAATTGCCGGAATTGTAAAGGGAGTTTGTATTGAACGAGTTATACCCATACTGATTATTATTTCCCGTTTGGGCCATGGTCGGAACAACCTTCATTGGCGTTTTTTGGAGTATTTTTAAGATGATATCTGCGGCCGCCGCCGCGATATTTATCCAGTATTCGAGCTGCGGATACTTCTCCACGAGTTTTGCCGCGGCAAATAAGCCACCCTGACGCAAAACACGGCTCACACTCAGATCGAAATCCTCTAAGCTTACATTTTTTGCAACACACTGAGCCCGGGCGATAAAATCATTTGAGTTGATTGTGTTATTAGAATTGTATTGACCATATGCGTTGTTGTTTCCGGTCCAGCAATTCGGAAGCGCAATATTAAAACTTTGAGCAAGCCTTTCGACTACCTGATTCTGCGTAAAGTTTTCACCAAAGCGCCCGCGATTTCCGTTGATGCTCGAACCGTACGGTGAATTGTAGCCCGAATATGAACCGTAGCCGTATGGGTTTTGGTTGATAATGCCCTGTAATTCATTGAGAAATAGGCCAATTTGACCATATGCATCGGCAATTTCAAGAGTTTTCTCGCCGATCTTCTGTATTTCGGAGAAATTCTTGCTTAAGAGCTTTTTGATCTTTTTCCTATATTTCGGTTTCGGGTAGAGAAAGAAAACGGGTTGACTATCGTAAGGAACCTTAAACATATGCTCCCGATACCATCCATCTCTTCGGAATTGAATTTCTCTGGAAACGGATTCCTGCTCGGCCTCATTCCGCGAAGGATTTACAAAAGCCACCAATAGTGTCCAGTCCCAATTACTTTCGTCCGGACTGACGCCATTGATCGCTTCGTCAAGCATCCTGACGCGGATCAAATCGCCGGTTTGGACCCTTGGAACCATTGATATTGGAAGCGGTCTCTCGCCCGTGCGTTCGACGGTTACGACCATTCGAGCAATTTCTTGCCGAAATGCGCTTGCCTGCGATGTCTGATAAGGATTGTTATAATTTATTGTTTGAGCAAATGCAGAACCCGATGCGGCTATCAGCAATAAAACGGAGAACACGATGCCCATTTGTAGTGCGAAAAATTTTCGTTTTCCGCCGCGAAAAGCAGCTGGATGCGAAAGATTGTGCGACTGCGCGATTGCGAAAGTCATTTCTTTTCTTGACATGATGATCTCCTTGACAGTTTTTGAAAGGGGGGTAGCCGCTTAATCTTGAACACCGTCAAAATATTTCCCGATTAGCGTACAAACTTATTAATAATCTAATGGTCGACCCACGAATCTTCCCATCGGCCGATTCGTGGATCGGTTAAACTCACCCTTGCTCAGGTTCTTACCGATTGCTATTGACGCAACCCTGACCCGATGGGCTTATATTTTCGAAGTCCAAACCGTTGTCGAAAACATTAACCATGCTTACGCAAACACCGTTGCGTCGTGAACTGCTAGTATTGGAGATTCCCGCTCCAAAACTGCCGGTAACCGTCGTAAAGAAAATCGAACCCGACGAACCATCGCTAAATTCGATTCCTTTTCCTGGGTTTGGGGTCACGTTGGTCGGGAAGTCTCCTGTTCCAGGGTTTAATCTGAAACCGGTTGCATGGACATCGCTGTTTGAGATACTTACTTTCGAATTGCCCTTTACCTCGATTCCGTAATTAACGTTGTTTTCGAAACTGGAATTTTCAATCGCAACCCTCGACGATCCGTTTATCTGAATTCCGCTAGTCCAATTTTTACTTAGGATATTGCGAATCACAACAAATCGATTTGCAGGTGAATTGACAACTATTCCGGGTTGACCCTGACGTGCGCCGCTTCCGGGATCGCCTTGTAGTACCGCGTCCAAGTTGGCAGAAACACCCGGTGCCGCCTGAAGAGTTACATTTCCTGTAATTACAACTGTTTCCGGGAATGTGCCGGATGTTACGATGGTTATCGTTCCGTTGTTGTTGATGCCTGCGGCGCTGTTTGCGCCATTAATCGTTCCAAAAACTCTATCTCCGTCCATATCCTCAGCGGTTCCTATTCGCCCGTCACCGTCGTAATCACCGCAAGTGCCGGGTACTATAACGGAATTTGTTCCCGCCGGTGGAACGTTGCAATTTCCTTCAACTAAAACCGGGTGGTTAGCAAAGGCGCTAGCCGTTCCGAAAACCAAAATTGCAGCACAAAAAAGAGCTGCACTAACTAAGCTACGCAATGGTTTAATGGACCCATTCAGATTATTCATCGGTTCTCCTCAACAAAAATAAGGCAAAAGGAACGCTTGTCCATCATCGCCTTAAAGATTGGATGGGCGTCAGGTAGAAACTTTTCTGACATTAACTTCCGGTAAAGCTCGACGTTAATTTTCCTGTATAGGAGGGGTTTCGTTCATCCTTTAGTTTTGGATTCAAAAAAATTTCGTAAGGTGTTTACTAGAAGTTAGGAGCGCGAGGTGATTTCGGTTTGATATCGTTTTGTTTCAGATGAAATCGTGTTTGTTATTAGTATCCGTGGCGTGATTTATCGCGAATTTTGCTGTAAGTTCTTAAAATGCTATCTACTTAGTATCGCCATCCCCGTAAGGTGGAGATTGCATTTATTAATATTTATGAAGCGTGAATTTATTAGAAATTTTTCAATAATTGCCCACATTGATCACGGTAAATCTACTCTCGCCGATCGGATTTTGCAGTTGACCGGCGCCGTTGCAGATCGCGATATGGAAGA